>CAKSWY010000001.1 GCA_934513685.1 uncultured Oscillospiraceae bacterium
GGTAGAGCAGCTGACTCTTAATCAGCGGGCCCAGGGTTCGAGTCCCTGAGAGTGCACCAGAATAAAGGTCGTGCAACCTAACGTTGCACGGCCTTTTCTTTTTGTTTTGTGCTTGCGTGACGATGCTGCCGGGTTTGCCTGGGGATGGTGGGCTTTGGGCCTTTACGGTTGAGCTATGGTGTTGATTTGCGTTCCACCTCATCCGCCTCACTGCGTTCGGCACCTTCCCCTCGCGGGGAAGGCTTTGCCTTTCTGCGGCGGTTCTGTTTCTGTCGGGAACCACAGGCGATGGATGAGGTGGCATCTTGTGTTTACAGGCAAGTTCCATCCTCACACGTATCATGATGCCATGCATATGAACCAATAAAAGTATCCAAGAACTAAAAAATATACTGTAAACCGTTCTGCTTTGTGTTGACGCGAGTGCGCTTTTGTACTACTATAAATTTACGAAACCGAAGCATTCACACAGTGCCTTATCCTGTAAGTGCATACCATAAAAATTTGATGCACACTGTAAGCACTTTGCGCTGAAATGGACATTGCAAGGAGGGACTCTCGAATGGGATTCCGTTTTCACAAGAGCATTAAAATTGCACCGGGCATTCGGCTGAACCTCAACAAAAAGAGCACCAGCGTTTCAATCGGCGGTAAGGGAGCGCGTTATACGGTGAGTTCAAATGGGCGCAAAACGGCAACGGTGGGGCTGCCGGGTACGGGCCTTTCGTATTCGGTGACAAAGCCTTCAGGCAAACAGCCCTCAAAGGCTCCCAAGGAAAAATCTCATTGGTTGGACGGCCAAAAGAAGCGCGCATCTGCCGAACCGCTGCCACAGCCTGAGCGGCAAACGCATTGGTTTGGGGGCCGCAAAAAACGTGCCGCTGCCGAGCCCCAGCCCGAGCCCGAGCCGCAGGCTTATTCGCAAGAGAGCGGACGAAAAAAACCCGGCTGCCTGACGCTTTTACTTGCGCTGATATTCTGGCCGTTTGCTTTGAGCGATTGGCTATGGAAAACGGACAAATGGCAGGCAGGCAAAAAGACGCGTGCTGCCATTATTGCGGCGCTCTGGATTGGAATGTTTGGCATGATGGGGTCGCTGGGCGGAAGCGGCACACAGGCGCAGATCGCCGCAGATTCGGCGGTAGAAACTCCACAGTCAACCCAAATGGTCGCCGCAATTTCGGTGCCGACGGAAACCCCGCTGCCTACGCCCACGGCAACACCGACTGTCTCTCCTACGGCAGAACCGACCGCGACGCCCACAGCAACCCCTACCGCCGCACCGACCGCGGCTCCTACCGCAGAGCCGACGGAAGCCCCCACCGCGGTTCCCACAGAAGCGCCTGCGCCTGCGCCGGCAGCGGGTGCAGCGGATGACCAGTCGAGTACGGTGTACATTGCAAGCAGCGGCAAGGGCAAGAAGTATCACCGCACGCCCAGCTGCAGCGGAATGAAAGGAGCCACGGCTGTGACCGAAGAGCAGGCCAAGGCACGGGGATATACGCCCTGCAAGAAATGCTATTGATGCGCGACCGACCGTACAGCCGTGCCGCTGAGACGACGCGGCGAATGAATCCCTCCCATGCGGCATAGCAATGCATTGCACCGGTGCCTGTACAGCTGTGGAAAATTCTAAAGGCAGCTTTGCCTGTGGGATTTGCCCAAAATCAAACCCAAAAGAGACGTATTGCAAAATTGCATTCCGCAGTACGTCTCTTTTTCTATGCAATATGAATCGATACGCCCAAAGCTGCCTACAAAACGCACCGCCGCTGTGGGCCGTCCTTACAGCTCCTTCACAGCGTGCTCCAGACGAAGCAGCGCCTGCTCCAGCGTCTGACGGGGGCAGGCCAGCACCACGCGCTGGAACTGCTCGCCGCTCTTGCCGAAGATGTAGCCGCCGTCCAGCCAGAGCTTGGCCTTGTTGACCACCAGATCGTTCAGGGCCTCGCAGCTCAAGCCGATGGCAGAGCAGTCCAGCCAGGCGAAGTAGGTGCCTTCCGGCTCCACCAGACGGATCTGGGGCAGATGCTCGGCCAGGAACGCGCGGGTGAAGTCCAGGTTGGCCCGCAGATAGGCCTTGCACTGGGTCAGCCATTCTTCGCCGCCCTCATAGGCTGCCTGGCAGGCCACCAGACCGAGGGAGTTCAGCTGGGAAAGGCCGCTCCGGTCCATCTCTTTCAGGAAGGCTTTCCGGTTGACCTGGTTGGGAATCCAGATGTTGGACACCTGCAGACCGGCGATGTTGAAGGTCTTGCTGGGGGCGGTGCACACCAGCGCCTGGTCGGCCAGCTCGGGGCAGGCCTCCAGGAAAACGTGGTGGGGATGCTCCGCAAAGGCAAAATCACAGTGAATCTCATCCGAGGCCACGAACACGCCGTACTGCTTGCAGATGCGGCCGATGGCCTGCAGCTCCTCCAGCGTCCACACCCGGCCAATGGGGTTGTGGGGGCTGCACAGGATGACCATCTTGACCTGATTTTCCCGGATCTTCGCCTCAAAGTCTGCCAGGTCGATGGAGTAACGGCCGTCCTTGTACAGCAGCTCGCTGGCCACCAGCTTGCGGTCGTTGTTCTGCACCACGCTGTAGAACGGATAGTACACCGGGCTTTGAATCAGCACGGCATCGCCGGGCTTGGTGTAGGCGCGCACAGCCAGGGCCAGGGCACACACCACGCCGGGTGTTTTGATGAGCCAGCTCTCCTCCGGCCGCCAGCCGAAGTGCCGCTCAAACCAGCCGGCCACGGCCTGGTAGTAGGGCGTTTTTACATCGCTGTAGCCAAAGATGCCGTGAGCCACGGCCTTCTGCAGGGCGTCCAGCACCGGCTGCGGGGCAGGAAAATCCATGTCGGCGACCCACAGAGGCAGCACGTCGGCCGGGCGGCCGCGCTCCACCGCAAAATCGTATTTCAGGCTGTTGGTGTTGGTGCGGTCGATCACTTTATCAAAATCGTAGTTCATGGGTTCAGGCCTCCAGTGCCTGTTTCAGATCACAGATGATGTCGTCTACATACTCCAGGCCGACGGAGAGGCGCAGCAGCGTGTCGGTAATGCCCAGCCGCTGGCGCATTTCCTCGGGCACGTCCGGGTGGGTCTGGGTGAGGGGGTAGGTGATGAGGCTTTCGGTGCCGCCCAGGCTCTCGGCGAAGGTGATGAGCTTTACCTGGTTCAGGATCTTGTGGGCGGTCTCCACGGTGTCGGTGCGGAAGGAGATCATGCTGCCGCTGCCCTTGGCCTGCGCGGCGTTTACCGCGTAGCCGGGATGCTCCGGCAGGCCCACGTAGAACACCTTTTCAATGCCGGGCTGGTCCTGCAGCCAGCGGGCCACGGCCAGGGCGTTCGCTTGCTGGCGCTCCATGCGCACCGAGAGGGTTTTCAGGCCGCGGATGGTCAGCCAGCAGTCAAAGGGGGCCAGCATACCGCCGGTGGTTTTGGCGATGAGCCGCACCCGGTCGGCCAGCTCCTGGTCGGCGCAGGTGAGGAAGCCTGCAATGGTATCGTTGTGGCCGCTGATGAACTTGCTGCCGCTGTGCAGAACAATGTCGGCACCCAGCGTCAGCGGGTTCTGCAGATAGGGAGAAAGGAAGGTGTTGTCCACGATCAGCAGCAGGCCGTGCTCCTTGGCCAGGGCGGCGCAGGCACGCAGATCGGTCACGTTCATCATGGGGTTGCTGGGCGTTTCAATGTACAGGGCCTTGGCGGCAGGCGTCAGCACGGCGCGCACATTGTCCAGATTGGTGCTGTCCACGAAATTTACGGTCAGGCCGTTTTTGGCGCTGACGGTGTTCAGCAGGCGGGTGGTGCCGCCGTACAGATCCTCCGAGCAGATGATCTGGTCGCCGGGGCGGAACAGCTCAAAGCAGGCGCTGATGGCCGCCATGCCGGAGGAGAAGGCCACGGTGTCCACGCCGTGCTCCAGTGCGGTGATGGTTTCTTCCAGGTGCTGACGGGTGGGGTTCTTTTCGCGGGTGTAATCAAACCCGGTGGAATGGCCCAGCCCCAGGTGACCGAAGGTCGCCGTCTGGTACAGGGGGAACGCCACCGAATGGGTCTCCTCCCGGAAGGAAAAATCGGAATTTCCGTGGATACACTGAGTTTCAACGTGGTTGGACATGAGCACTTCTCCTTAAATCCTAACATATTGGGTGAATCGGGGCAAGAGAAAACGCCCGCCCGCCGTAAACGCAACAGGGGCAGACGCAGAACGCCGGGGGAGATAAGGCAAAAACCTCGTTCTCCAGCGCTGTTTTTTTATTGCAATTATTATAATATAGTGCTCAAAAGAAAGTCAATGAAAATACCAACTTTTTAGATAGGTTAATACATGGAAATGGTGAGGAGCTACAAGCAAACGGTTGTGGTATGGGCAGGCAAAAGGCAGGGTATCGCCGCCACGGTGACACCCTGCCTTTGCGCGCTTCGGCTTGCTGTTCCGAGCGATGACTTCGCGAAATATCCTGCAAACAAAAAGTCCCCGAACCATTCCGGTTCGGGGACTTACGTCTGGTGGAGAATTAGGGACTCGAACCCCAGACCCCCTGCGTGTGATGCAGGTGCTCTAACCAGCTGAGCTAATCCTCCGCGACTTGCTTATTATAACAGGCATTGAGAAAAAAAGCAAGCCCTGACTTTGCAGATTTTTAAAATTCGCGGCGGCCTGCGCCCAAACGGGCACCGGTTGCGTGAAAAATGGGTTTGCGGTATAATAAAACAATCCATATAAAGGAAACAAATTGCGAAAAATCGCCACGGAAGGCCCCAAGCGGGGCCTTCGCGCGGGCCCGGGCTGCCGCAGGCGGCCCCCGATGGAAACAGGAGTAATGCAAATGCTGATCAGCTTGATCGTGCCCTGCTACAATGAGCAGGAGGCACTTCCTCTTTTTTATCAGGAGGCCAGCCGGGTGGCCGAAGAGATGGGCCGCAGCCATGGGGCCGAGTTTGAGTTCGTGTTCATTGACGATGGCTCCAAAGACGATACCCTGAAGATCATGCGCGCACTGCACGGGCAGGACGCCCGGGTGCGCTACCAGTCCTTCAGCCGCAATTTCGGCAAGGAGGCGGGCATCTGGGCCGGGTTAAAGGCGGCCCGGGGCGATTACGTGGCCATGCTGGACGCCGACCTGCAGGACCCGCCCAGCCTGCTGCCGGAAATGCTGGACGCGCTGCTCAGCGGTGAGTATGACTGCGCCGCCACCCGCCGCACCACCCGCAAGGGCGAGCCGCCGGTGCGCAGCTTTTTTGCCCGGATGTTCTACCGGATCATCAACAAGATGAGCGACACCGAAATTGTGGACGGCGCGCGGGATTTCCGCCTGATGACCCGCCAGATGGTGGACGCCATTCTCAGCATGGGGGAGTACAATCGCTTCTCCAAGGGCATTTTCAGCTGGGTGGGCTTCCGCACCAAATGGCTGGAATACACCAACGTGGAGCGGGTGGCCGGCACCACCAAGTGGAACTTCTGGAAGCTGTTCCGCTACTCCATTGACGGCATTGTGGGCTTTTCCACGGCGCCGCTGGCGCTGGCGGCCTTTATCGGCGTGTTCTTTTGCCTGGCGGCCTTTCTGGGCATTCTGTTCGTGGTGGTGCGGGCGCTGCTGTTCGGCGACCCCACCAACGGCTGGCCCAGCCTGGTATGCATCCTGCTTTTGTGCAGTGGCGTGCAGCTGTTCTGCACCGGAATTGTGGGCGTGTATCTTTCCAAGACCTATCTGGAGACCAAGCGCCGCCCCATCTGCATTTTGAAAGAGACCGAAGAGAGCGGCCCGCGGGCGGACCAGCGGCTGCAGAGCCGGAAAAACGAGAAAGAAGGGTAAAACGCAATGCGTAAACAGCCGATTTTGTACATCGTAATTCCCTGCTACAACGAGGAGAAGGTGCTGCCCATCACCAGCGGTATGTTCCTGGAGAAGATCAACACCCTGGCGGCGGCGGGCAAGATCAGCCCCGAAAGCCGGGTACTGTTTGTGAACGACGGCTCGAAGGACAACACCTGGAACATCATCACCCAGCTGGCGGCCCAGGATGAGCACTACATCGGCATCAGCCAGAGCCGCAACCGGGGCCACCAGAACGCGGTGCTGGCCGGCCTGATGGAGGCCAAGGACAAGTGTGACATCACCATCAGCATTGACTGCGACGGCCAGGACGACATCAACGCCATGGACGAGATGGTGGACGCCTACCGGGACGGCTGCGAGGTGGTGTACGGCGTGCGCTCCCGGCGGGACACCGACACCTTCTTCAAGCGCTTTACCGCCGAGGGGTTCTACCACCTGATGAACTTCCTGGGGGCGGACATTGTGTTCAACCACGCGGATTACCGGCTAATCTCCAGCCGGGTGCTGCAGGAGTTTGCCAACTTCAAAGAGGTGAACATCTTTTTGCGGGGCATGGTGCCGCTGGTGGGCTTCAAGAGCACCAGCGTGTACTACGAGCGGCACGAGCGTCTGGCGGGCGAAAGCCACTACCCCCTGAAGAAAATGCTGGCGCTGGCCTTTGACGGCATCACCAGCCTGAGCGTGAAGCCCATCCGGTTCATCACCGGGCTGGGGCTGATTTTCTCGGTGCTCAGCTTCATTGGGGTGCTGTGGGCGATCATCGCCAGCATTCTGGGCCGCACGGTGGTGGGCTGGGCTTCCACCATGTGCATCGTCTGCTTTATGGGCGGCATTCAGCTGCTGTGCCTGGGCGTGATCGGCGAGTACATCGGCAAGATCTATCTGGAGACCAAGGCCCGGCCCCGGTACATCATCAGCGAGCGGACCTGGGAAAAGCCGGAGGACTGAGCGGGAGACAGACCATGGAAATTGAACGCAAATGGATGGTAAAGGGCTGGCCGGAGGGGCTGCCCATGACGGCCCAGCTGGAGATGGAGCAGGGCTATGTGGCGGTGCGCCCCACCGTGCGCATCCGGCGGGAGAGCGTGGTGGGCGGCGAGACCCATCTGGTGCTCTGCTTCAAGGGCGAGGGCACCCTCAGCCGGGAGGAGATCGAAACCGACATCGACCCCGAGCTGTACGAGAAGCTGAAACACCTCATCGGCAAGCCCATGATTCAAAAGACCCAGCGGCGCTACGCCCTGCCCGGCGGGCTGACGCTGGAGGTGAATCTGGTGGACGAGGGCCAGCCCGGCTGCTTCTGGTATGCGGAAGTGGAATTTGAGACGGAGGCCCAGGCCCAGGCCTGGAAGCCGGAGGGTGCTCTGGCCGAGTACCTGAACGACGAGGTGACCGGCCAGCCCGGGCAGAGCATGGGGGCCTATTGGGCCGTTACCCGGCTGCGGGCCGGGCGGTAAACCCATACGAATTACAACAGGGGCAGGGCCGTGTTTCGGCGCCCAGGCCCCGGTGAAAGCCGTGAACCTGACCTTTGGCGCCCCACGAGCGGGGCCGAAGGCGGGCGAACGGCTTTTTTGCGGCAGCCGGGCTGGTGCTGAGCCTGATGCTGCTGCGCCGCCGCTTTGTGCCGGCCTATCTGCTGAGCTTTGTGGTGGGGTTTGTGTTCGGCAAGCTGTAGGGCCGGCACATAATCTTTGTTTCCCGCCTGGAGGCCTACGCCTGAAGCGGCGGGCCGTATGACCCCGATTCCAACGAATGCTTTCATTCCTTATAAAGGATGAAAGCAGAAACGCAAACCCCGAAAAAAAGGCAGCCGCCTTGGCTTGAAACCCAGAAGAATCTGCGTTTCAGCCGGGGCGGCTGCCTTATTACTTTCAATGCAGGCAAACGTTTCAATGCAGTCAATTGCCGGTTTCTTCCGCAGAATCCACGGCGGCCTCCGGGCGGTGCACCTGCTCCACCTTGGGGTTGAACCACAGGCCGCTCACCATGCGGGAGAGGATGATCCAGCTGCGGCGCAGGCGCTGGCCGGGGGCCTTGGCCCAGATGCGGCATAGGTTCAGCCCGCACTTGGCGATGTAATAGCACACCCCGCGCACGCCCTCGTGGCGGTAGGTGTAGTTTTCGTTCCGGAAAGCATACCGGTAGCGGCTGATGCGCTCGGGGCTGTCCAGCGCGATGGAGGAGCCGTTGTTCTCCTTCATGGCGTGGGTCACCTGGCTTTGTCCGGCCAGATAGCAGGGCAGGCCCAGGCGCACGGTCATGCGGCGGGTGTACTCAATGTCGTCGCCCCAAATGAAGAAATCCCGGATGGGCAGCCCGGCCTTTTCAATGGCGGCGGCGGGGAACAGCAGCGACACAAAGGTGGCCTGCTCCACCAGAATCAGCCCGTGGCGCAGCAACTCCACGTGCTCGTAGAAGTTCTTCTTGATCTTCTGCCGGTTCATCTTGCACTCGGTGCCGTCCGTCCACAGCACGGCGCTGGAGAGAAACCCGTAATTCCCGCCCAAAATGGTATGGGCGGCCAGCAGCTGGGCCAGACTGTCCGGGTGGGGCAGGGTATCGTCGTCCATGATCCACACCAGATCGTACCCGGCCTCCACGGCCCAGCGCATTCCGAAATTGAAACCGCCGGCCCCGCCGAGGTTGGCCCCGGTGCTGCGGCTGTGCACCCGCGGCTCGTTCAGGGCGGCCAGGTAAGCGCCGGTTCCGTCGGTGCTGGCATTGTCCACAATGAGAATGTCGCACACAGCGTTTTGCTGGCCCAGCAGAGCTTTGATGCATTGGGCAAGCAGTTCTTTTCGGTTGTAGGTTACGACCACGGCGGCCACACGTTCCATGATACAGGCTCCTTTGGGGTTCAGAAATCCGCCTGCGGGGTGCAGGCAAAAACACATCCGCTCCATTATACCCCGGTGGGGCGGGCTTGTCCATGCAAAGAACCCGGCGGGGCTTGACAAACGCACAAAGAACTGTATACTGTATCATATAGTATTAAATACTAGATTAAACAGGGCGGCCCTTCTCAGGCGGCCGCAGGGAGGCGGATACAATGTACGCATATTTCAAACAGGGGCGGGAGCCCTTGAGCAGCTACACCCACTTTTGGGGGGCCGCGGCGGGGGTGCTGGGCATTCTGGCCCTGCTGCTTCGGGCCCATCAGGCGGGGGCCGGGGGCATGGTGCTGGCCGGGGCGCTGGTGTTCGGTGTGTCGCTGGTGTCGCTGTATGCGGCCAGCAGCCTGTACCACTACGCCCTGTGCGGCCCAAAACCCCTTCTGCGCCTGCGCAAGCTGGACCACGCCATGATCTATGTGCTGATTGCGGGCAGCTACACCCCGTTCTGCCTGCGGTATATGAACCGGCAGATGCTGCCGCTGTTCCTGGCGGCCATCTGGGGGGCGGCGCTGGCGGGCATTCTGCTGAAGGTGCTCTGGCTGGACGCCCCCCGCTGGCTGGGCACGGGCCTGTATCTGGCGCTGGGCTGGGCCATTGCGGCGGATTTGAAGGACTTCGGCGCCATGCCGGGCGGCTGCCTGGCGCTGGTGGCGGCCGGCGGGGTGTGCTACTCGATCGGTGCGGTGATTTACCTGATCAAGCGGCCCAACCTGGGGGCGGGCTGGGGCTTTCATGAGCTGTTCCACCTGTTCATCCTGGCGGGCAGCGCATTCCATTTTGCGGCCGTGTATGCCTTTGTGCTGTGATGGGATGAACAAAACCATTCTGCAATATGGAATGCGTATCACGATACGGTAAAATTGACAAATTAACGTGCAAAAAATCGGCGCGAATCTCGGAGAATTCAGTAAAAAGGTAGAATCAAAGGCCGCTCCATTGACAGTGAGGGGCGAATGTAGTTAAATATTAAACATACGGCGCGGATGACATCGGATGTCTATACGCCGGGGGCGGCAAACTTCTATGCTACGCCCCAAATTTCTTCCTTAACCTTTTTCTTGAAAGCTCATACACACACCTGAAAAAGCCCGGATCCGTCTGGATCCGGGCTTTTTCAGGTGCATTTTTCGTCTGGCGCAGTCTGCCTCAATACAGCTGGGTAAAGGTGTTGTAATGGTCCTCGGTGTAATAGATCAGGCCGTCGGTGGAGTACAGCAGGCGGTCACTTCCCCGGTAGCCGCCCTGATAGTTCACATCGCATTCGTGCCAGGTGCGGCCGCTCTTTTCGGGCAGCTTGCCCTCGTAGTTGCCGAACCTGTTGCCGCCGATGCAGCAACCGTCGGCCACATCCCACAGGTTGCCCTCCTTGTTGTTCCAGCCAAGGGCCTCGGCCTCGTTCTTGGTCAGGTAATTGGTGGGCAGATGGTTGTAGGTGTGCAGGTAGAGGGCCACATCGTCCCGGCTGTAATACCAGCCGTCCTCCGCAAGGGCCTGCTCTTTCAGGCCGGCCTCTTCCTGATTGTCCTGCTCGTCGGCGCTGGAGATGGCTTCAGAATCTGCGGCGGTGCTGCTCTGGGCGGCCTCGTCCAGTGCGCTCTGCGCCTGGCTGAGCACCGCATCGGCGGCTTCGGAAAGGGCGGCGTCCGCCAGGCCGGAGCAGGCGCAGAAGCTCAGCGCAAAGGCCAGCGTCAGCGCAAGGGCCGCCAGACGGCGGAAAATGGAAGTGTTCATGTCAGATCCTCACTTTCGGCGTGGCCCTCGGCCAGCAGAATGTATTCCTGTGCATTGTCCCGGGTGCGCTCCAGCGAGTGGGGGTCATCCCGGCGCAGAATCTTGCCGGGCACACCGGCCACCAGGCTGTTGGGGGGCACCTCCATGCCGGAGAGCACCACGGCCCCGGCGGCGATGATGCTGCCCTTGCCGATATGGGCGCCGTCCAGCACGGTGGCGTGCATACCCACCAGCACGTCGTCCTCAATGGTGGCGCCGTGCACAATGGCGTTGTGGCCCACCGTTACCCCGTTGCCCAGAGTGGCCACGCTGCTGCGGTTGCTGTGAATGGTGGCGTTGTCCTGCACGTTGCAGTCCCGCCCGATGCGGATGGGGTTCAGGTCAGAGCGGATGACCGCACCGTACCATACGCTGGAGCCGTCGCCCAGCGTTACGTCCCCCACGATGGTGGCGTTGGGGGCGATGAAGCGGGGCTTGCCCAGACTGGGCGTTTTGCCCTTGTAGCTGCGAAGGATCATAAGGGGACCTCCTGTGCCGGAACAGCCCGGCGATCTCTACAATTTGCGATACAATTTGTATAACAATGACGAAATAATACAAAAACTGTCGGCTTTACTTGGCGGCTTCCGGTACAGCATCGGCCTTTTTCAGGTCGCGCCACACGGTCAGCAGCATGGTGATGTAGCAGGCCGCGCCGCCGATGTAGTTGGAAATGGGCTCGGCCAGAAAGACGCCGTTCACGCCCAGCCCGAAGAAGTGGGGCAGCGCCAGCGTGAGGGGCACCACGATGACCGCCTTGCGCAGCAGCGAGAAGAACACCGCACTGCGGGGGCGGTTCAGCGCCACATACACGGCCTGACCGGAGAACTGGAAGCTCATCATAAAGAAGCCCTGGAAGAACAGGGTGAGGGCGGGCGCGCCCAGCGTGACCAGCTGCTCATCGCTGTTGAACAGGTGGATGAACAGCGCGGGCTTAGTGATGGTGACCAGCCACACCAGGCTGGTGAAGGCAAAGCAGCTCACCGTCATAAACACGATGCCCTTGCGCACCCGGCGGTACTTGCCCGCACCGTAGTTGTAGCTCAGCACCGGCTGGGCGCCCTGCGTCAGGCCGTGCACCGGCAGGGTGAACAGCTCACGCACCGAGTTGATCACCGTCATAATGCCTACGTACACGTCGCCTCCCCAGGTTTGCAGGGTGGCGTTGCAGGCGATCTGGGTCAGGCTGTTGGTCACGGCCATCACAAAGCCGGAAACGCCCAGCGCCGTCACCTGGCCCAGCAGGGGCCAATCCGGGGTCATGTCGGCCCGGCGCAGGGTGAACAGCGCCTTCGGCCCGGTGAGAAACCGCACCACCCACACGGCGCTGACCGCCTGGCTGAGAATGGTGGCCAGCGCGGCGCCCTGCACGCCCATGTTGAAGCCAAAGATGAAGATGGGGTCCAGGATCAGGTTGACCACGGCCCCCAGGGCCACCGTCATCATGCCCATGCGGCCGAAGCCCTGGGCGTTGACGAAGCTGTTCATGCCCAGGCCCACCATCACAAAGGGGGTGCCCAGCAGATAGATGTACAGGTAATCCCGGGCGAAGGGCCAGGTGGCGTCGCTGGCGCCGAACAGGTACAGAATGGGCTTCATGCCCAGATAGCACACCGCCATCAGCACAAAGCCGGTGGCCAGCAGCATCACAAAGCAGTTGCACATGATGCGCCGCGCCCGGGGAATGTCGCCCTTGCCGCGGGCGATGCTGCACAGGGGTGCGCCGCCGGAGCCGAACAGGTTGGTGAACGCCGAGATGATGTTCACGATGGGGAAGGTCAGGCCGATGCCGGTGAAGGCCAGCGCCGCGTCGGCGGGCAGGTGGCCGATGTACACCCGGTCCACCACATTATAAAGCACCTGAACGGCCTGGGCCAGAATCAGGGGAACGGCCATGGTGAGGATGTTGCGCCACATGGGACCCTGGGAGAAGTCGTTGTTGGAAGAGGAACTGGAATGATCGGGATGGTGAGGGGAAACGGGCTTCACGAACAAATACGCCTTCTTTCTGCGAGATAAAATCAGGGGGAACAGGGGTGCGGTGCGCATTCGGCGGGCCGCAGAACAAAGGCCCGGTCTGCCCGAAAATGGGAAAGCCGGGCCGCTTGGTGCGGACAAGCCCGCGTTGTTACTGGTAGTCGATGGGCAGGGTGGGCAGGCCGTTCAGGTCCAGCCCGGCCCGGTTGCCCGCCTGATACTCGTAATACCCCTGGGCCGCGATCATGGCCCCATTGTCGCCGCAGAGGGCGGTGCGGGGCAGGCACAAGCGCGCGCCCAGCTTCTGGGCGCCCTCGTTCAGCAGGGCGCGCAGGCGGCCGTTGGCGGCCACGCCGCCCGCCAGGCAGATGGTTTTGGCCCCGGTGTCCTGCGCGGCCAGCAGCAGCTTGTCCGCCAGGATGGAGTCGATCCGTTCCTGAAAGCTGGCGGCCATGTCCGGCACCGAGATGGGCTCGCCCTTCATCTGGGCCTGATTCACCGCGTTCAGCACGGCGGTTTTCAGGCCGGAGAAGCTCACGTTGTACTTGCCCTCCACATGGGGCACGGGCAGGCGGTAGGCGTGGGGATTTCCGGTTTTGGCGGCGTTGGCCACGCTGGGGCCGCCGGGGTAGGGCAGGCCCAGCGTGCGGGCCACCTTGTCAAAGGCCTCGCCGGCGGCATCGTCCACCGTGCGGCCCAGAACGTGGAACCGGGTGTAGTCCTCCACCTGCACAATGTGGCTGTGGCCGCCGCTGGCCACCAGGCACAAAAAGGGCGGCTTCAGGTCCGGGTGGGTCAGGTACAGGGCGGCAATGTGGCCCCGCAGATGGTGCACCCCCACCAGAGGCTTGCCAGCCGAATAGGCCAGCCCCTTGGCAAAGCTGACCCCAACCAGCACCGCGCCGATGAGGCCCGGCGCAAAGGTGACAGCCACCGCATCCAGATCGGCGGGGGTGAGCTGTGCGTCTGAGAAGGCCTTCTGCACCGTGACGCTGATGAACTCGGCGTGGCGGCGGCTGGCGATTTCGGGCACCACGCCGCCGTACAGGGCCTGTTCGGCCACGCTGGTGGAGATGACGTTGCTCACGATGGTGCGGCCGTCCTCCACAATGGCGGCGGCGGTCTCGTCACAGCTGGATTCAATGCCTAATACGAGCATACTTGTACTTCCTTCCTGAATGCCGGGCTTGCGGGGCGGCGGAACCGAAACGGTGCCTTCGCCTGCGCAGAACCCCGGCTTCTGAATGTTGGGCAGTGCCGAAGCGCCGGGCAGGGTCACAGTTCGGCCCGCATCACCAGCGCATCCTCCGGCGGATTTTTGTAAAAGTTTTTGCGGCGGCCCACGGCCTCAAAGCCCAGGGCCGCATACAGGGCCAGGGCCGGGGCGTTGTGGGCCCGCACCTCCAAAAAGCACAGGGCGGCCCCCTCGGCCTTCAGGGCGGCCAGGGCGTGGATCAGCAGGGCGCGGCCGGCGCCCTGGCCCCGGTGTTCCGGGGTGATGGTCACGCTCTCCAGGCTGGCCTCATCGGCCGCCAGCTGGAACACCGCCGCCCCGCAGAGCGTTTCGCCCGCATACAGGCCGAACAGCCGCCCGGCGGGGGCGTCCAGCTCCTGCAGCAGCTGGGCCTCGGTCCAGGGCTCGGTGGCGGTGGCCTCAATGGCCGCGGCGGCGGCACAGTGGGCTTTGGGCAGCGGGGCTGCCCGCCAGGCCGGGGCCATCAATGGGCCTCCAGCCAGGTGTGGCCGCGGGTCACATCGGCGGTGAGGGGCACGGCAAAGTTCACCGCGTGCTCCATTTCCTCGCCCAGAATTTGGGCGGCCTTGTCGGCCTCCTCCAGCGGGGCCTCCACGATCAGTTCGTCGTGCACCTGCAGAATGAGCCGGGCGGTCAGCCCCTCGTCCCGCAGACGCTGCCACACCCGCACCATGGCCAGCTTGATCACATCGGCGGCCGTGCCCTGAATGGGGGTGTTCATGGCCATGCGCTCGCCCAAGGCGCGCACGTTGAAGTTGCTGCTGGTCAGTTCCGGCAGGGCGCGGCGGCGGCCGAACAGGGTGGCCACATAGCCGTGCTCCTTGCCGAAGGCGATGGTGTCATCCATATATTGGCGCACGCCGGGGAAGCTGTCCAGATAGCTCTGGATGAAGGCCTCCGCCTCCTTCACGGTCACGCCGATGTCCCGGCTGAGGCTGTACGCCCCGATGCCGTACACAATGCCGAAGTTCACCGCCTTGGCGCTGGAGCGCAGGCGCGGGGTGATCATCTCCGGCGGCATACCGTAAATGCGGGCGGCGGTGCTGCGGTGAATGTCGCCGCCGGTGCGGAAGATCTCCTGCATGGCCGCATCGCCGGAGATGTGGGCCAGAATGCGCAGTTCGATCTGGCTGTAGTCCGCGTCCAGCAGAATGCAGCCGGGCTTTGCCACAAAGAAGCCGCGCAGGCGGCTGCCCTGTTCGGTGCGCACCGGGATGTTCTGCAGGTTCGGCTCGGTGGAGGAGAGGCGGCCCGTGCGGGCCTCGGTCTGCAGGAAGGTGGAGTGGACCCGCCCGTCCGGCCCGATGACCTTCAGAAGGCCGTCGGCGTAGGTGGAAAGCAGCTTCTGGCAGCTGCGGTACTCCAGAATGTCGTCAATGACGGGGCTGTAGCTGCGCAGGCTTTCCAGCGTGGCGGCGTCGGTGGAATAGCCGCTCTTGGTCTTTTTGCGGTGGGGCAGGCCCAGCTTGTCAAACAGGGCCTCGCCCAGCTGCTTGGGGCTGTTCAGGTTGAAGGAATAGCCCACCTGCTCGTAAATGCGGCCCAGGCAGGCGTTCAGCTGGTCCCGCAATTCGTCGCCGAAGGCGGCAATGCCGTCCCGGTCCACCAGCATGCCGGTGCGCTCCATGTCCGCCAGCACCCGGGCGAGGGGCAGCTCGATCTCCCGCAGAAGCTTGTCCATGCCCAGCTCGGTGAGCTTTTGGTCCAGCAGGGGCAGCAGGCCCGTCAGCAGCCCGGCATCCGGCGCGTCCGGGCAGGTGAAGGCCGGCTCAACGCCGTATTCGGCGGCCAGGGCGCTCAATTCGTACTTGCTGGCGGCGGGGTTCAGCAGGTAGGCGGCCAGCTTGCCGTCAAATTCAATGGCACGGCCCACGCCCCCGGCGGCCAGCGCCCGATGGTACAGGGGCTTTGCGTCAAACACCCACAGGTGGGCGTCGGGGCTGTCCAGCAGGTCGGTGAGGGCGCTGCCCTCCAGCCGGAAGGGGGTGCCGCTCTCGTCCACGGCAGCCCAGCCGTCCCCGGCGGGCAGGGCGGCCAGAAAGACCCGTCCGGTGAGCGGCGCATCGGACGCGGCCAGCGCCCGCTCCTCCGCCGGTGCGGCGGGGGCCGCGCTCTCGGTCAGGCCCAGGCGGGGAATCAGGCTGTGCATTTCCAGGCTGGCCAGCAGGGCGGCGGCCTTTTCCGGCTCGCCGGGGCCGCGGCGGTAGGTGCCGGGGGCGGTGTCAATGGGGGCGTCCAGCCGGATCTCACCCAGCGTGTGGCTCAGGCGGGCCTTGTCCTCGTTTTCCGTGAGCTTTTTGCGCACGCCGGGCTTGATGCGGGGGTCATCCAGATGGTTGTACACCTCGTCCAGGCTGCCGAAGGCCTGCACCAGCGCCAGCGCGGTTTTTTCGCCCACGCCGGGCACGCCGGGAATGTTGTCGGACGTGTCGCCCATCAGGCTCTTCACCTCGATGAGCTGGCGGGGGTTCTCCAGGCCGTACTTCTCCCGGATGGCCTCCAGGTCCATGGGCACGGTCTCGCTCCGGCCGCCCCGGGTGGCCGCCAGCAGAACGGTGACGTGGTCGTTCACCAGCTGCAGGCTGTCCCGGTCGCCGGTGGCCAGAAGGCATTCATCGCCCCGGGCGGCCGCAGCGGCGGAAAGGGTGCCCAGCAGGTCGTCGGCCTCCCAGCCCTCCCGGCTCACCATCACAAAGCCAAGCTGGGCCAGCAGCTCTTTCAGAACCGGCATCTGCTGGGCCAGTTCCTCAGGCATCCCGTGGCGGGTGGCCTTGTAGCCGTCGTACATCTTGTGGCGGAAGGTGGGGGCCTTCAGGTCCCAGGCGATGGCCACTTCATCGGGCTGATTCTCCCGCAGAAGGTTCAGCAGAATGTTCAAAAAGCCATAGATGGCGTTGGTGGGGCGATTGTCCTTAGTGGTGAGGATCTTAATGCCGTAAAAGGCCCGGTTGACCAGGCTGTTGCCGTCCAGTACAAGCAGTTTCATGGGGTGGTTTCCTCCCTCCGGGCCGCAGGCCCGTTTTTGTGGGCGTAAGGGCAGAGCAAATTCTGCCGTAACTAAAATAGTATAGCACAGAATGCGGGCAAATCCAATGCAGGCGGGCGGAAAAGCAGGGGAAAAGGCGGGCGCTGCACTTTTTGGGATAAAAGGCTGAAGTTTTGTGAAAAAAAGCGGACGGGTGCCCGGGCGGTATGGTATACTGAACCTGAGAAGAGCGCCGGGCGTACCCCGGGCGAAGGGCCGCAGAACAGAAAGGACGTAAAGCCATGCGCGTTGCAAATCTGGAAAATGAGAACCGTAAAATCGTCAGCACCATGGGCAATTTTCATGTGCTGGAATACGCCAGGGATGCTTCCGTTTCCCCGGTCAACGCGGCGGCGGAATACTTTATGGGCAAGATGGGGGTGCGCCGCCGCCAGATCGTGATCGACATGAACGGCAAGGACACCGCCATCATTCAGGCGGGGGCCATGCAGTGGATGGCCGGAAACGTGCAGGCCACCACCGGCGTGAAGGGCGTGGGCGATCTGTTCGGCAAGATGGTCAAGGGCGCCGTGACCAAGGAGTCCGCCGTGAAACCGGAGTACACCGGCAGCGGCATTCTGGTGCTGGAACCCACCTACAAATACCTGATCCTGCTGGATGTGGGTTCCTGGGGCCCGCAGGGCGTCACGCTGGAGGACGGCATGTTCTATGCCTGCAGCGGCACCGTGAAAAACAAGGTGGTCATGCGGTCCAACCTGTCCAGCGCGGCGCTGGGCAACGAGGGGCTGTTCAACCTCTCCCTGTCCGGCAGCGGCGTGGCGGCGCTGGAATCCAACGTGCCCTACGAAGAGCTGGTGGAAGTGGAGCTGAACGGCGATGAGCTGAAGATCGACGGCAACCTGGCCGTGTGCTGGTCCTCCTCCCTCAGCTTCACGGTGGAGCGCTCCACCAAAACGCTGCTGGGCTCGGCGGTGAGCGGCGAGGGCCTGGTGAACGTATACCGGGGCACCGGCAAGGTGCTGATGTGCCCGGTGGCGGCCACCGGCAGCCTGTTTGCCGCCACGAACAACCTGGCCCCGAAGCCGGGCAAATAAGCGCATTGCTCCGCAGGCCCTGCCCCTGAAAACGGGGGCAGGGCCTTTTTGCGCCAAAAACCGGTGGCGGCGGCGGGCAGGATGTGGTAAACTATCTTTTGTATGCTTTGGGGCAGCGGCCCCGCAGAACAGAACGCAGAGCGAAAGGAAACGAAACGCACAGAATGCAGATCGGCAATCTCACAGTGGCCCCGGGCGCGGCGCTTGCCCCCATGGCCGGCTTTACCGACGCCGCCTGCCGCCGCATGGCGGCCAAGCACGGGGCGGTGTACACCATCAGCGAGATGGTCAGCGCCAAGGCCCTGACCTTCGGCGATAAAAAAAGCGCCCGGCTGCTGCGCCGGGGGGCAGACACCCCCGGCCCCTACGGGGTGCAGCTGTTCGGTGCCGAGCCGGAGACCATGGGCCAGGCGGCCGCCCTGATCGCGGACCGGGACTTTGATTTTTACGACATCAACATGGGCTGCCCCGCCCCGAAGATCGTCTCCTCCGGCGCGGGCAGCAAATTGATGCTGGACCCGGCCCTGGCCGGGCACATTGTGGAGGCCGTGGTGAAGCACAGCGGCGGCCGCCCCGTTACCGTAAAAATGCGGGCCGGGTGGGACGATGCCCACCGCACCGCCGTGGAGGTGGCCAAAGCCTGCGAGGCAGCGGGGGCCGCGGCCGTGGCCGTGCACGCCCGCACCCGGGAACAGATGTACCAGCCGGGCATTGACCTCTCGGTGATCGCGGCGGTGAAGCAGGCGGTGGCCATTCCGGTGCTGGGCAACGGCGACATTGCCTCGGCCGAGGATGCCCTTGCCATGATGCAGGCCACCGGCTGTGACGGCCTGATGGTGGGCCGGGCCGCCCTGGGCGACCCGTGGCTGTTCGGCCGCATTGCGGCGGCGCTGAAGGGGGAGGAGATTCCTCCCATGCCCACCCTCACCCAGCGCATGGAGGCCATGCGCACCCAGGTGTATGAGATGTGTGAGGAAAAAGGGGAGTGGGCGGCCATTCCTCAGGCGCGCAGCCAGGCGCTGCACTATATGCATGGCCTGCGGGGGGCCGCCGGTTTGCGCCGGGCCTGCTGTGAGCTGGCGCACTTTGAGGACATCGACCGGCTGATCGAGCAGGTGTACCGGGAAAACCCGCTGGGATGAAGCCGCGGCCTTTCCTTCCTGCACTAGCACAGAGGGCCTTAAAAAAGAAAGGGAACGTTTATGAAAAACGGGATGCTCAGCGGCGAAACCGCTTTGGGCCGCAGGCCGCAGAACAAATTCTGGCTGACCTTCTGGCTGTGCTTTGCCGGGGCGGCCAGCTTTCTGCTGCCCTGCGTGCTGGTGGACAAGGGCATTTTTCACTATGCGGGCGATTTTAACTGCCAGCAGATCCCCTTTTACTATTACGCCAACCAGTTCGTGAAAAACGGGGGCGGCTCCTTCAGCTGGGCCACCGATCTGGGCAGCGATTTCTGGAACAGCTACTCCTTCTACCTCACCGGCTCGCCCTTCTGGTGGTTCACCCTGCTGTTCCCGGCCCGGGCGCTGCCCTGGCTCATGGCCCCCATGCTCTGTTTGAAAATGGCCGTGGCGGGCGCGGGCGGCTACCTGTGGGCGAAGCGCTATGTGCACGACCAGAACTACGCCGTGGTGGCGGGCTGCCTGTATGGGCTTTCGGGCTTTTCCATCTACAACATTTTCTTCAACCACTTTCTGGACGTGGTGGCCCTGTTCCCGTACCTGCTGTGGGCGCTGGATGGTGCCCTTTACGAAAAGCGCCGCGGCCCCTTTGCAGCGCTGGTGGCGCTGAACCTGCTGAACAACTACTTCTTCTTTGTGGGGCAGGTGGTGTTTCTGATCATCTACTTTGTGTGCAAGGTGGCCAGCGGCGAGGTGCGGCTCACCGGCCGGCTGTTTGGCCATCTGGCGCTGGAAAGCCTGCTGGGCTGTGGCATGGGTTGCGTGCTGCTCATTCCCGAGCTGGCGTTTTTGCTGGGCAACCCCCGCACGGGGCAGTTCTCCAGCGGGTACGGCTGGCTGATGTACGGCAACGTGCAGCAGTACTTCGCCATTTTTGCCAGCCTGTTTCTGCCGCCGGAAACGCCCTTTGTGGCCACCCTGTTTGACGAGGGCACCATCAAATGGACCAGCCTGTCCGGCTTTCTGCCGCTGGTGGGGGCAAGCGGGGTGCTTGCCTGGTGCCGCTGCACCGAGAAAAACGCCTTCAAGCGGATTTTATGCACCTGCGCCGTGTTTGCGCTGGTGCCGCTGCTCAACTCCAGCTTTTACGCCTTCAACTCCAGCTATTACGCCCGCTGGTACTATATGCCGGTGCTGGTGATGAGCCTGGTGACGGTGCTGTGCTTTGAACACACCGATGTGGTGGATCTGGCCCGGGGCTACCGGCCCACCCTGATCCTCACGGCGCTGTTTGCCTTGTTTGCGCTGGTGCCCGCCAAAGTGGACGGCGAGTGGCAGCTCGGCGAGGTGAACAGCCAGCCTCTGTTCTGGGCGCGGTTTGCCATGGGCATGATCAACCTGCTGGTGTTCTGGCTCATCTGGCGGGGGGCAAAGCCTGGCAGCGTGTTCCCCCGGCGGCTGCTGGCCGGGGTGCTGGGCATGGCCAGCGTGACGGGCCTTCTCCATGTGGAACTGGCCAAGTTTGACCAGTGGTTCCGGGATGAAAACTACGTGCAGCAAACCTATTATGAGGCCGCGAAGCTGGACCTGCCCGAGGGCTTTTACCGGCTGGACGCCTACGAATGTTACGACAACATCAGTTTGTGGAGCGGGCGGCCCTGCCTGCAGTTCTTCAACTCCACCGTGGAGCCTTCCATTCTGGAGTTTTACCCAAGCGTTGGGGTAAAGCGGGACGTGCACTCCAAGCCCGAGCTTTCCAACTACGCTCTGCGCGGGCTGCTCAGCGTGCGGTTCATGCTTTTGCCGACGGACAAGCTCAGTGCATTCCGCGAGGAGGCCGACGAGGGCTGGGCTGTGTATGACACCCAGGGCAGCTATACCATTCTGGAAAATGAAAACTATGTGCCCATGGGCTTTGCCGTGGAGGGCTATGTGACCCCCGAGGAGTTCGAGGGCGTCAGCAAGGCCGACCGGGCCAAGCTGCTGATGCGGGCGCTGGTGCTGGACGAGGAGCAGGCACAGCAGTACGCCGGGCTGGTGCGCCATCTGGACGACCGGGAGCGCCGGGGCATCACCTACGAGGATTACACGCTGGACTGTGCCGACCGCAAGGCCGAGAGCTGTTCGGAATTTACGGCGGACGGCAGCGCCTTTACCGCCGCCATCACGCTGGAAAAGGCAAGGCTCGTGCTGTTCACCGTGCCCTGGACCAAGGGCTTTACCGCCACGGTAAACGGCCAGCCCGCCGAACTTTTGAAGGTGGACAATGGCCTGTGCGCCCTGGCCCTGCCTGCGGGGCAAAGCCGGATCGAAGTGAGCTACCACACCCCCGGCCTGCGGCTGAGCCTGGCCATCGGCGGCAGCTGCACGGCGCTGTGGGCAGGATACACCGTGTATTACTGGAGAAAAAAGCGGCGGGCTTCGGCCCGGCCCGCCGGCCCTTTTGGCCAAGTTGAATGATTTTATAAGGAGAACCCATGAACCATATCAAAACCATTGCCCAGGAGCTGGGCCTGAACGAAAAGGCCGTGGAGGCCGCCGTCAACCTGATCGACGAGGGCAACACCATCCCCTTCATTGCCCGGTACCGCAAGGAGGCCACCGGCAGCATGGACGACCAGGTGCTGCGCAAACTGGGCGAGCGGCTGGACTATCTGCGCGGTTTGGACAAGCGCCGGGACGAGGTGAAGCGCTCCATCGAAGAACAGGGCGCCATGACCGAGGAACTGGCGCAGAAGCTGGAGGCTGCCGAAACCCTGGCCCGCCTGGAGGATCTGTACCGCCCCTACCGCCCCAAGCGCAAAACCCGCGCCAGCGTGGCCCGCGCCCGGGGCCTGGCCCCGCTGGCCGAGCTGCTGCTGGCCCAGAACAGCGGCACCGACCCGGAGAAAGCAGCGGCCGACTACCTGAGCGGGGAAGTGCCGGACACCGCCGCCGCCCTGGCCGGTGCCCGGGACATTCTGGCGGAGCAGTTCAGCGACGATGCCGCCCTGCGCCAGGAGCTGCGGGAGCTGTACCAGCGCACCGCCCTGCTGGCCAGCAAAGCGGCCGATGCGGAGAAGGAATCGGTGTACGAGCAGTATTACGACTATGCCGAGCCGGTGAGCAAGGTGGCCGGGCACCGCATTCTGGCGGTGGACCGGGGCGAACGGGAAGGCTTTTTGAAGGTGAGCATTCAGGCGGAGAGCGAACAGGCCGCCGCCCTGCTGCGCCGCCGCTTTGTGCGGGCCGGGGGCGGCCCCAGCGCCGCCCAGGTGACGCTGGCCGCCCAGGACGCCTACGACCGGCTGCTGCACCCCAGCCTGGAGCGGGAGCTGCGCTCGGAGCTGACCGCCCGGGCCGCCGAGGGCGCCATTGCGGTGTTCGGCGAGAACCTGCGCCAGCTGCTGCTGCAGCCGCCCATCCGGGGCAAGGTGGCCCTTGGCATGGACCCCGGCTACCGCATGGGCTGCAAGCTGGCGGTGGTGGACCCCACCGGCAAGGTGCTGGCCACCGATGTGGTCTATCCCATTCCCGCCTTTAAGAAGGTGGAGCAGGCCAAGGCCACGGTGAAACACCTCATTCAGAAATACGGCGTGCAGATCATCGCCATCGGCAACGGCACCGCCGGGGCCGAAACCGAGCAGTTCGCCGCCCAGGTCATCAGCGAGATCGGCGGCGGGGTGCAGTACATGGTGGTCAGCGAGGCGGGGGCCAGCGTGTACTCCGCCAGCCCGCTGGCCGCGGCGGAGTTCCCCCAGTTTGACGTGAACCTGCGCAGTGCCGTGAGCATTGCCCGCCGCCTGCAGGACCCGCTGGCCGAGCTGGTGAAGATCGACCCCAAGGCCGTGGGCGTGGGCCAGTATCAGCACGATATGCCCCAAAAGCGCCTGAACGAGACGCTGGACGGCGTGGTGGAGGACTGCGTGAACCAGGTGGGCGTGGACCTGAACACCGCCAGCGCCCCCCTGCTGGAGCGGGTGGCCGGCGTGAGCGCCGCCGTGGCAAAAAACATCGTGGCCCGGCGGGAGGCCGAAGGCCCCTTTGAAAGCCGCCCCCAGCTGAAAAAGGTGAAGGGCCTTGGCCCCAAGGCCTACCAGCAGTGCGCGGGCTTCCTGCGGCTGCCGGATGCAGCGGAGCCGCTGGACGGTACCGCTGTGCACCCGGAGAGCTACCCCGCTGCCCGCCGCCTGCTGGAGCTGTGCGGCTTTACCGAGCAGGACATCGGCACCGATACCATTCAGGAGCTGCCCCGGCGGATGAAAGCCATCGGCATGGAGAAGCTCTGCCAGGAGACCGGCGCGGGCGCTCCCACCCTGCGGGACATCCGCTCCGAGCTGCTGCGCCCCGGCCGGGACGTGCGGGACAGCCTGCCCGCCCCCCTGCTGCGCAGCAAAGTGCTGGAGCTGGCCGACCTGACCGAGGGCATGGAGCTGACCGGCACCGTGCGCAACGTGATCGACTTTGGAGCCTTTGTGGACATCGGCGTGCATCAGGACGGCCTGGTGCACGTGAGCCAGCTGTCCGACAAGTTCATCCACCACCCCGGCGATGTGGTGAAGGTGGGCGATGTGGTCAAGGTGAAGGTGCTGAGCGTGGACGTGAAAAAGCGCCGCATTGGTCTGACCATGCGGGGCGTGAAGCAGAACTGACACGGCCGACGCTTTTGCAGGCATAGCGGTTTCTGAAATCATAAATAGAAAAACGCGCGGGTGTGCCCCGGCGGGAGAGATCCCGGCAGGCGCATCCGCGCGTTTGCGTGTTCAAGCACTTTTCGCGTTGGTGTTTTTAAGCATTTTTAAAACGCTCGTTCTTTATATCTTAAAAGCTGTATTTTACGCCAAAAGTTTGCGCTTTAAAAAAGTTTTTAACAAGAGGGGGAGGGGAACGTGGAAAAGTATCCCTCGCCTAGAACCGTTACCGCCCGTTTTCGGCAAACAGTTCGCCCAAAGCGGCGGGCAGGTCGCTGGGCAGCATGCCCCACTGGCCCCGATGGGCCGCAGCCCGGTCGGCGGCGGCCCCGTGCAGCCACACGCCGCATTTGGCGGCTTCCAGCGCGGGCAGCCCGGCCGCGCACAGGCCGCCGATCATTCCGGCCAGTACGTCGCCGCTGCCGCCCCGGGCAAGGCCCGGGTTGCCGGTGGTGTTGACCCAGAGCGCCCCGCCCGGCGCGGCCACCAGAGTGGCGTGCCCCTTCAGCACCAGAATGCAGCCCCATTCCCGGGCCATGCGGGCAGCCAGGGCCGGGCGGTCGGCGTTTACCTGGGCGGGGGTCAGGCCGCACAGGCGGGCCATTTCGCCGGGATGGGGTGTTAAAATCAGCGGTCCGCCCCCGGTTTTGAGGGGGAACGCCCCGCTTGCGGCGGCGTTCAGGCCGTCTGCATCCAGCACCACGGGGCAGCGGGCCGCCTCCAGCAGCCCGGCCCCGATGGCCTCGGCGGCGCTGCCCAGCCCCGGGCCGAGCACCAGCGCGGTGCAGGCGGCCAGCGTTTCCAGCAGGGCGGGCAGGTTTTGGGCGGAGATGCCGGCCGCTTCGTCGGGGGTGCAGGGCAGCAGGGTACACTCCGGGGTGCGGGCAAGGGTGAGGGCCAGCACCGGCTCCACACTGGCCAGGGTGACAATGCCCGCCCCGGCCCGCAGTGCCCCCTCACAGCACAGGGCGGCGGCCCCGCGGTAACGGGCGCTGCCCGCGGCGATCAGCACCCGGCCGAAGGTGCCCTTGTGGCTTTGCGGCGGGCGGGGGGCAAGGGCCTGCCATACGGCGGCCGGGGTGATGAGCTGTGGGGTCATACCAATTCCTCCTTGCGGGCAGCCGGGTTTGTGCGCGGCACCGGATTTGTGTTATAATGCATTCCAGAGCAAACGCCCATAAAAGGGGCTGTTTGCATTTATTGTATCACAGAACCCGGCCCTGCGCAGGGAAAATCGAAAGGAAGTGCCTTGTTATGAACCAGCAGCTGGAAGAATTGATCGCGAAAAGCTCAAACATCGTCTTTTTCGGCGGCGCGGGTGTTTCAACCGAGAGCGGCATCCCCGATTTCCGCAGTGTGGATGGCCTGTATCACCAGAAATACGACTACCCGCCCGAAACCATCCTCTCCCACACGTTTTTTGAGCAGCACACCGAAGAGTTTTACAAGTTCTATCGGGATAAGCTCATTGTGAAAAACGCCCGGCCCAACGCGGCCCATCTGCGCCTGGCCCGGCTGGAGGCCCAGGGCAAGCTGAAGGCCGTGATCACCCAGAACATCGACGGGCTGCATCAGGCAGCGGGCAGCAAAAACGTGTTTGAGCTGCACGGCAGCACCCTGCGCAACTACTGCACCCGGTGCGGCAAGTTTTACCCGGTGGAGTTCATCGCCGAGAGCACCGGCGTGCCCCGGTGCAGCTGCGGCGGCATTGTAAAGCCGGATGTGGTGCTGTATGAAGAAGGGCTGGACGAAGCCACCCTGGTGGGGGCCATCAAGGCCATTGAGGCGGCCGACCTGCTGATCGTGGGCGGCACCAGCCTGGCCGTGTACCCGGCGGCCGGACTTCTGCGGTATTACCGCGGCAGCGAGCTGGTGCTGCTGAACAAGGCCCCCACCCCGGCCGACCGCATGGCCACCCTGATCCTGCGGGACCCCATCGGCCAGGTGCTGGACGACGGGCAGGGCTGAAGCCGCCCCGCCAACCGAACAAACCCGATCGCATTGCGATGCAATAAGATGCAATAAAAAGGAGAACCGAATGAAAACCACCCGCAGCTATCCGGCCTACACCGTCACCAAAAAGGCGGAACTTTCCATCGTGCAGGGGCACCCCTGGGTGTACGCCGATGAAATCACCGATGCTCCCGAAACCCAGCCGGAAAACGGCGCGCTGGTGGACGTGCTCAGCCAGAAGGGCCGCTATCTGGGCACCGGCTTTCTCAGCCTGGCCAGCAAAATCCGGGTGCGGCTGCTGAGCCGCAACGCGAACGACACCTTTGACGAGGCCTTCTGGCAGCGGCGCTTTGAGTACGCCTGGGCCTACCGGAAAACGGTTCTGCGCCCCGAGGACCTGACCTGCTGCCGGGTGATCTTCGGCGAGGCGGACCAGATGCCCGGTCTGACCGTGGACCGGTTCGGCACCGTGCTGGTGGCACAGATCCTCTCGGTGGGCATGGAGGTGCGCAAGGAGCAGCTGCTGCCCCTGCTGGCCCGGGTTCTGCGGGCGGACGGCCAGCAGATCGACGGCATTTACCAGCGCAACGACGCCGCCCTGCGGGACAAAGAGGGCCTGGAGCAGGGCAAGGGCTGGCTGGAAATTCCCGGCGAGCAGCACCCGGCAAGCACCGAGACCGAGATCTGCGAGAACGGCGTTTATTACAACGTAGACTTTGAGAATGGCCAGAAAACCGGCTTCTTCCTGGATCAGAAGTTCAACCGGCGGGCGGTGGCGAACATTGCCCGGGGCAAAACCGTGCTGGACTGCTTCACCCACACCGGCAGCTTTGCCCTGAACGCTGCGCTGGGCGGGGCCGCCCATGTAACCGCCGTGGACGTGAGCGAGAGCGCCGTGGAGATGGCCCGGCGCAACGCCGCCCGCAACGGTTTGGAAGACCGGATGGACTTTGTGTGCGAGGATGTGTTCGACCTTCTGCCCCGACTGGAGCGGGAGGGCAGCCCCTACGACTTTATCATTCTGGACCCGCCGGCCTTCACCAAGGCCCGCCGCACCGCCCAGAACGCCATGCGCGGCTATAAGGAGATCAACTACCGGGCCATGCGCCTGCTGCCCCGGGGCGGGTATCTGGCCACGGCCAGCTGCAGCCACTTTGCCAGCGAGGCCATGTTCATCAAAATGCTGCACGCCGCCGCCCACGATGCGGGCCGCCAGCTGCGGCAGATCGAGGTGCGCCAGCAGGCCCCGGATCACCCCATCCTGTGGAACGTGGAGGAGACCGACTACCTGAAGTTCTTCCTGTTCCAGGTGGTGTAACACGGCAGCTTCGGGCATTTTGACAAAGATGGCAAACGAAAACCGTGAAATTGTACAGGCGGCATTTCACAAAATGCAACTTATTCCAATTTCGTTTCTACATACAAAATGTCAAGGTTTGGTTTGGTAAAGTTTTGTCGGTTTGACAATTGACCCGAAACGTCATGCAGAGTATAATCTAAGCATAGCAGCAAGGGGGCTGCGGAGTAAGTCCGCCGGCCCCCTTTTCCTTTTTTACAAGCAAGCCGCCCCCCGTTGGGGGTCATCAGGCAACAGGGTGGGGAAACCTTCGAGCCGCGACGATTGTGAAGGAGTAAAAGAATATGGCAGCGAATGTGATGGAGATTTACGGCAAGTACGTATTCAACGAGCACGTGATGAAAGAACGCCTGCCCAGCGCTACTTATAAGAGCCTGAAGGCCACCTTGGAAAAGGGCCAGCCTCTGGACATTGAAGTGGCCAACGTGGTTGCCAGCGTGATGAAGCGCTGGGCCATGGAGATGGGCGCCACCCATTACACTCACTGGTTCCAGCCGCTCACCGGCATCACCAGTGAGAAGCACGACGGCTTTGTCAGCCCCATGAAAGACGGTACCGCCATCATGGAATTCAACGGCAAAGAGCTGGTCAAGGGCGAGCCTGATGCCTCTTCCTTCCCCAACGGCGGCCTGCGCGCCACCTGTGAAGCCCGCGGCTATACCGCGTGGGACCCCACCAGCTACGCCTTCGTGAAGGACGGCGTGCTGTGCATCCCCACTGCGTTCTGCAGCTACAACGGTGAGGCGCTGGATAAAAAGACCCCGCTGCTGCGCTCCATGAGCGCCCTGTCCGCCCAGGCCTGCCGCATTCTGAAGCTGTTCGGCAAGGACGTGGATCATGTGTCCACCACCGTGGGCGCGGAGCAGGAGTACTTCCTGGTCCGCAAAGAGGACTACGAGGCCCGTCAGGACCTGATCCTCACCGGCCGCACCCTGTTCGGCGCCATGCCCGCCAAGGGCCAGGAGCTGGAGGAGCATTACTTCGGCACCCTGCGGCCCATCGTCTCCGAATATATGGAGGATCTGGACAACCAGCTGTGGGAACTGGGCATTCCCGCCAAGACCAAGCACAACGAGGTTGCCCCCTGCCAGCATGAGCTGGCCCCCATCTTTGACACCACCAACATCGCTGTGGACCACAACCTGCTGACCATGGAGATGATGAAGAAGGTCGCCGAAAAGCACGGCCTGTACTGCCTGCTGGCTGAGAAGCCCTTTGAGGGTGTGAACGGCAGCGGCAAGCACAACAACTGGTCCATGACCGCAAACGGCGTGAACCTGCTGGATCCCGGCGACACCCCCATGGAGAACCTGCAGTTCCTGATCTTCCTGGCTGCGGTCATCAAGGCTGTGGATCAGTATCAGGATCTGCTGCGGGCGTCTGTGGCAAGCCCCGGCAACGATCACCGCCTGGGCGCCAACGAGGCACCCCCGGCCATCATCTCCATGTTTGTGGGCGATGACCTGGCCGCCGTACTGGACGCCATCTCCAACGATGCCGAGTATGCCGATCCCGGCCGTCAGCGCATCGACCTGGGCGTGGATGTCCTGCCCAAATTCAAGAAAGACAACACCGACCGCAACCGTACTTCTCCCTTTGCCTTCACTGGCAACAAGTTCGAGTTCCGTATGCCTGGCTCTTCCATGAACCTGGCCGACGCGAACACCGTGCTGAACACCGCCGTAGCTAAGGAACTGAAGGGTTATGCGGACGAGCTGGAGTGTGCGGATGACTTTGAAAAGGCCCTGGTGGCCCTGGTGAAGCGCACCCTGCACGACCATAAGCGCATCATTTTCAACGGCAACGGTTACAGCGACGAGTGGGAGGTTGAGGCCGAGAAGCGCGGTCTGTTCAACCTGAAGACCACCGTGGACGCTGCCCCCGCCATGACCAGCGAGAAGAACATCGCCCTCTTTGAAGAGATGGGCGTGCTCAGCCGGGTTGAGGTGATGAGCCGCTACGAGGTTATCATCGAGCATTACGCCAAGGTGCTGCACATCGAGGCCATGACCATGCTGGAAATGGCCAACAAGCAGCTGATTCCCGCCGCCACCGCTTACATGAGCGATGTGGCCAGCGCCGCCGCCGCCAAGATGGCGGTGAGCGAGAAGCTCTCCTGCAAGGCCGAGAACAAGGTTCTGGAAAAGCTCAGCGCCGCAACCGACGCCATGAGCGATGCCGTGGATGCCCTGGATGCCGCTCTGGAAAGCGCCGAGAGCGAGACCGACAGCCTGGAGAAGGCCAAGGCCTACCGCGACAAGGTGCTGCCCGCCATGGCAGACCTGCGCACCGCCGCCGATGCCGCCGAGGTTGTGTGCGGCGAGGACTACTGGCCTCTGCCCAGCTACTCCAAGATGCTGTACTACGTGTAAGCGCCCGCCGCTTACCGCCAGTAGCAGCCTGAGGCAAACCGGTCTGCCCCGCAGAACGCTCTGCGTGTGCAGCGGGCCGCCGATGCCTCTCTGAAATTGCCATTCTCCTTTTCCTATTTCTTACACCAAGCCCAAAAAACCCGCCTCGCAAGAGGCGGGTTTTTTGGTTGCCGCGAACAGGGAAGAAGCCAAAGCGGGGCAGCCGGAATGGGCGCTTTTTGTGGCAATTGCTGAAATGAAACCCACTTCTTGACGGGGTAGTTTTGAGAGATTATAATACTGACAGAAACAAAGGCGTTTGTTGGAAAGGCGGAGGGTGCAAGGCCCTACCCGCCTTCTGGCGGACGCCTTTTTTGCTTGCAGGGCGCCGCCAGACAGCGCTTTGCAGCGAGCGTTCGGGAGGAAAATCACCATGAGCAGCAGCGCACAGGACATCCTGGATTTCGCACAGGACAACGACGTAAAATTTGTTCGTCTGGCCTTCTGCGATATTTTCGGCGTCCAGAAAAACCTGGCCATTCTGGCAGAAGAGCTGCCTTATGCCTTTGACCACGGCATTGGCTTTGACGGCAGCTCGGTCAACGGCTTTTTAAATGTGGAGGAGAGCGATCTGCTTTTGAAACCCGACCCCTCCACCGTGACCATTCTGCCCTGGCGGCCGATGGACGGGCGGGTCATGCGCCTGTTCTGTGACATTTACCGGCCCAACGGCCAGCCCTTTGAGGGCAACACCCGCAGCTACCTGCGCCAGGTGGCGGGGCGGTTTGCCTCTCTGGGCCTGACCTGCAATGTGGGCGCAGAGTGCGAATTCTATGTGTTTGAGCTGGACGACCGGGGCCGGCCCACCCGCATTCCGCTGGATCATGGCGGATACTTTGACGTAGCCCCGCTGGACAAGGGCGAGGACCTGCGCCGGGAGATCTGCCTGTGCATGGAGGAGATGGGCCTACACCCGCTGCACAGCCATCACGAGAGCGGCCCGGGCCAGAACGAGGTGGATTTCCGATACACCACCCCGCTGGATGCGGCGGACACCATCCTGTCCTTCCGGTCGGCGGTCAAGGTGCTGGCGGCCCAGCACGGGGCCTATGCCAGCTTTATGCCCAAGCCCTTCCCCCATGCCAGCGGCAGCGGCCTGCACATCAACATCAGCCTGTACCGGGACGGCAAAAACCTGTTTGAGGGCGACATTGCGCCCGATTCCATCGCGGGCAATTTCATTGCAGGCGTGATGCGCCGTGCCCGGGAGATCACCCCCTTTTTGAACCCCATTCCCAACAGCTATGCCCGGTTTGGCAGCTGTGAGGCGCCCCGCTATGTAAGCTGGAGCCGCCAGAACCGCAGCCAGCTGGTGCGCATTCCGGCGGCCAGCGGCGATTCCTGCCGGATGGAGCTGCGCAATCCAGATCCATCCTGCAACCCCTATCTGGCCATCGGCCTGGTGCTGGCAGCCGGCTTTGAGGGCCTGCAGGAGAAGCTGGAGCTGCCTGCCCCGGTGAACAAGAATCTGTTTGACCCCACCGAGGCGGCGGCCTATGGGCTGGAAAGCCTGCCCACCTCACTGCGGGACGCGGTGGAAATTGCCCGGGCCAGCAACTTTGTGCGCAGAGAGCTGCCGGACGAGATGGCCCGCCGCTACTTTGATGAACAGTGGCGGCAGTGCGAATTGCAGCGGGCCAGCGCAAACTGGAATGAGATCGAGCAGGAAAACTATTTCTTGACGGTGTAACAAAGCGGGCTGCCGGTGGGCGGCTTTTGCGTGAGCGGAAAGGGGGGCGGAGTATGGCAGCGGCGTTGGCCTTGATCGTTTCGGCGGGCAGTACCGCCAACCAGTATCTGGCTCAGCACGTGGCGGAGCTGGGGTATCAGCGCCCGGTGTTCGCCGCCAGCGCCAACGCCGCCCGCCGTATGATCGCCGAAAAGCCCTACGAGATGATTCTGATCAACGCCCCGTTGCCAGACGAGCTGGGCCATGAGCTGGCCCTGTTTGCGGTGCAGAACACCCGGGCCGGCGTGCTGATGATGGTCAAGGCCGGCACCGCCGATCAGGTGGCCCAGCGGGTGGAGCAGAGCGGCGTACTGGTGCTGGCCAAGCCCTTTTCGGGGGCGGCCTTTCGCCAGGCGGTGCACATGGCTGCCGCCAGTAGCCGCCGCCTGATGATGCTTCAGGAGGAAAACGACAAGCTGCATGAAAAGATGATGCAGCTGCGGCTGGTCAGCCGGGCCAAGTGCCTGCTGATCGAAACCCGCGGCATGACCGAGGCCGAGGCCCACCACTACATCGAAAAAGAAGCCATGAACAGCCGCCGCACCCGAGAACAGGTGGCGGAGGAAATCTTGGAGGAGGGCGTGCCCGGCGGCTGACCGGGGCGGCCTTGTTTTTGTTTTCTCAGGCCGGATGGCCTGTTTGGAAAAGCGGGCGCGCCGCACCGCGGCGTTGGATTTGCTCCGGTGTGCCCGGCTTGGAAAAGATTGGCCTTGAAGTTTGCCAGAAATGGCATCCGGCGCAGAGTCGTCGGAAGATGAGGAGGAAGAGAAGAATGTCGACCAAGTATATTTTCGTGACCGGCGGCGTGGTCTCCGGTTTGGGCAAGGGCATTACGGCGGCCAGCCTGGGCCGTCTGCTGAAGTGCCGCGGCCTGAAGGTGGCGGCTCAGAAGCTGGACCCCTACATCAACGTGGACCCCGGTACCATGAGCCCCTACCAGCACGGCGAGGTATTCGTCACCGAGGACGGCGCGGAGACCGACCTGGACCTGGGCCACTATGAGCGCTTCATCGACGAGAACCTGAACAAGTACTCCAACCTGACCACCGGCAAGGTGTACTGGAATGTGCTGAACAAGGAGCGGCAGGGCGCCTATCTGGGCCAGACCGTGCAGATCATTCCCCACATCACCAACGAGATCAAGAGCTTTATCTACAACGTGGGCAAGCACTCGGATGCCGATGTGGTTATCACCGAGATCGGCGGCACCACCGGAGACATCGAGAGCCAGCCCTTCCTGGAGGCCATCCGTCAGGTGGGCCTGGAGCAGGGCAAAGAGAACTGCTGCTACATCCATGTGGTGCTGGTTCCTTACATCAAGGGCAGCGATGAGTATAAGTCCAAGCCGGCCCAGCACTCGGTGAAGGAGCTTCAGGGCATGGGCATTGCTCCCAACATCATCGTGATGCGCGCCGATGGCCCCATCGACAAGGAGATCTTCCGCAAGATCAGTATGTTCTGCAACGTGAAGCCGGACTGCGTGATTGAGAACCTGACCATGCCCAGCCTGTACGAATGCCCCATCATGCTGGAGGCAGGCGGCCTGTCGGACGTGGTGTGCCGCGAGTTGAATCTGGATCTGCCCGCCGCCGACCTGACCGAGTGGAAGGCCATGCTGGGCCGCATTGCCGGGTGCAGCAAGGAGTGCACTGTGGCGCTGGTGGGCAAGTATGTGAAGCTGCATGACGCCTACCTCTCCGTGATGGAAAGCCTGTACCACGGCGGCTTTGAGAACGGCTGCAAGGTGGACATCCGCTGGGTGGAGAGCGAGGGCCTGACCGATCAGGAAGCCTGCGCCAAGGCCTTTGAGGGGGTGGACGGCATCATCATTCCCGGCGGCTTCGGCGATCGGGGCATTGAGGGTATGATTCAGGCGGCCCGTTACGCCCGCGAGCAGGAGCTGCCCTGCTTCGGCATCTGCCTGGGCCTGCAGATCATGACCATGGAGTTTGCGCGGGATGTGCTGGGCTTTGCGGATGCCAACAGCAGCGAGTTTGCCCCCGAGGGCAAGCACAACGTCATTGCCCTGATGCCCGATCAGGAGGGCAACCTGCCCAAGGGCGGCACCATGCGACTGGGCAGCTACCCCTGCAAGGTAATGCCCGGTACCAAGCTGATGGAGTGCTATGGGCAGGAGCTGGTGCAGGAGCGCCACCGCCATCGCTATGAGTTCAACAACGAGTACCGCCAGCAGATGGTGGATGCCGGCCTGGTTCTGGGCGGCACCAGCCCGGACGGCCGCCTGGTGGAGGCCATTGAGCTGCCCGGCCGTGACTTCTACGTGGGCGTGCAGTTCCACCCCGAGTTCAAGAGCCGCCCCAACCGTGCCCAGCCGCTGTTCCGCGGCTTTGTGAGTGCCTGCCTGAAAAAGCACGAGGCGCAGGAAGAGGCGTAAGCCGCCTTCTGGCCGCAGCGCCGCCTGTTTGAAAAACGGGCCGCCAGAAACACCGGTTCATGGATAAAACAAAGCGCACGATCGTTTGATCGTGCGCTTGTTTTTGTTTCAGAGAGTTTGCTTACAGCTCCGTCACCCACAAGCCATGCAGGTTGCAGTACTCGTAGACGGCCAGCGGTTTTTCGTTTCCGATGGCAAAGTCGGCTTCGGGGGCCTGCTCGGGGCGGAGATTGCGGAAATAAACGCCCTTGTCGGTGACCAGGCAGATGAACTGGATGTAGTGGGCTTCCAGCATGGGGTGAACGGCACTGCCCACCTGAACGTGAACGGCCCCATCCTTCAGCTGAACCACGGGCAGGTGCTTTTCCACCGCACCATCGCTGGTGCCGGGCTTGAGCGCCTTCATGGGTTCGCCGCAGCAAACAAGGGGGACCCCCTGATCAATGACCTTGGCCACCACGTTGCCGCAGTGAGAGCAGCGGTAGAAAACGACGGATTCAAATGCATGTGCCATGGAAGAACCTCCTTTTATGAAACGGCCGATGAAGTTTGGGCGCGGCCGCTTGGGTTTGTTTCGATGACTCTATTTTATACTGGATTGGTATAGTTTGCAAGAACTTTTTAGGAATTATTCCTGATAATGAGCGGAATCAGCAGGATGCATAAAATCAGAGACGCACATTTGGCAAAACTGCGAACAAAGCACCGAGAAAAACCCTGACACACAGGCATTCCGGCGCAAAACCACACATAGAAATGGAAAAACGGCCCGCCGGCTCTGCCGTGTTCAGGGCCCAATGCCGGAAAGGAGTGCGCCCATGGAACAACCAGATACACTGCGCCGCCTGTGCCCGTCCGGTTTGCCGATTCTGGTGCGGCTGGCTGCCTGCCGACCGCCGGAAGAAGCGGAGCTGGCCCGCTGCCTGGCGGTGGGGGAGGGCTGGCTGGCCGAGGGCCGAACCGGCCCGGAGAGCGCCGCCCTGCTGCTGCCCTATGCCGCCGATGCCGCCCCGGCCCGGGCGCTGCGCCGGTTTACCCGGGCGGAGAACACCCGGGGCGGCTGGGTGGTGGTGCTTGGCCCCATGGACGGGGCAAACCTGCGTGCCTGCCTGCGCCGTGCGGCGGTGCGCTGGCCGGCCTGGCAAACCTGGGTGGTGCTGCCGGGGGCAAGGGGGCTGGCTGCCGTGTTTGCCGCCGGGTTTACGCTGCGGCGGGCCGGCGCGGTGTGCGGCCTGCCCTGGGCCTGGCTGTGCAATGGCCGCCCGGTGGCCCGCCGCCCCGGCTGCGAGATGGCCCTGCCGCTGAGCGAACCGGGGCGCATCGCCGCCCGGCTGGAACAGGGCTGGGTGGGGGCCGACCTGCGCCCCGGCCCGGCGGGAGAGAACCTGCTGCTGTACCCGGCCGGGCCGCTGCTGTGAGCGGGGGGCTTCCTTAAAAAGCAAAAGACGGCTGCAAAAAACCGCCGGGCGGATTTTCCACAAAACGACCCAACGCTTGTGGAAAACCGACCCGGCGGTTTTGCTTTGCTTTTTAAGAATAAAGGCAGGTCAGGGCTGCGCCACCAGGCCGCTCACCCGGATGGCCTCCACCGCCTGGGCAATGCGCTCCGGCGGAAGCACCAGCGCAAAGCGCACATACCCCTCGCCGCGGGGCCCGAAGCTCAGGCCCGGGGTGCAGATGACCCCGGCCTTGTTGATCAGATCCATGCAGAAGTCCATGCTCTTGGTGTAGGGGGCGGGCAGCGGCGCCCACACAAACATACTGCCGTGGCTGTCCGGTACGTTCCAGCCGATGGAGCGCAGACCGCCGCACAGGGCGTCCCGCCGGGCCTGATAGGCGGCGCACTGGGCCTTCACGCTGTCCAGCGGGCCGGTGAGGGCCGCAATGGCCGCGTACTGAATGGGCAGGAACATACCGAAGTCGATCTGGCTGCGCAGTTTGCGCAGGGCAGCCACCACGTCCCGGCGGCCCACCAGAAAGCTGATGCGGGCACCGGTGACGTTGAAGCTCTTGGACAGGCTGAAGAACTCCACGCCCACATCCTCGGCACCGGGGGTGTTGAAGAAACTGCGGCCCACGTTGCCGTCAAAGATGATGTCGCTGTAGGCGTTGTCGTGCACGATCAGCAGGTCGTGGGCCTTGCCGTAGGCCACCAGCTCTTCATAGAAGCCGGGGCGGGCCACACTGCCCACCGGGTTGGCGGGCAGCGAAACCACCATGTACTTGGCCCGGTCGGCCACCTCGTCGGGGATGGCGTCAAAGTCCGGCAAAAAGCCCTTTTCGGCGCTCAGCGGGTAATACCAGGGGGTGGCCCCGCCCAGCTTTGCCCCGGCGGTGAACACCGGGTAGCCGGGGTCGGGCAGAAGCACGGTGTCGCCCTCGTCACACAGGGCCAGGCCCAGGTGGCCCATGCCCTCCTGGCTGCCGTTGACGCTCATCACTTGATCCGGCGTGATGGCCACGCCGAACCGCCGCTGGTAGTAGCTGCACACCGCGTCCAGCAGCTCGGGCAGGTCCCGCAGGCTGTACTTCCAGTTGTCCTGGTTCTTGGCTGCGTCCATGAGCGCCTGCTTCACATGGGCCGGGGCCTCAAAGTCCGGCGTGCCCACCGACAGGTTGAACAGGGTGCGGCCCTGTGCCTCCAGGGCAACCTTGCGCTGGTTCAGGGCCGAAAAGATCTCGTCACCAAACAGGTCGAGACGTTTGGAAAACTCCATGATAAACAACCTTCTTTTTTGAGGGCCGGCGCGAAGGGGGCTCCGGCGGCCTGTGGTGTCCGATTGAAGCCGCTTCCGGCCCGGGCTGCCCGGCGGAAAAAATGTGCGGTATTGCTTTAGTATAGCACCCCGGCAAAGGCGGGTCAAACCTCTTGTGCAGATTGGCCCTGCCCGGCGGTCAATCCTGTACGGTTTTGGTGCGGCCGATGCCCACCACCGCCGCCGAGAGCTTCTTCCAGGTGTTGCAGCCGCACACCCCGTCGTTGGTCAGGCCCACCCGCTTCTGGTAGGCCTTCAGGGCGTTTTCCGTGCGCGCGCCGAACTTCCCGTCCAGGCTGCCGCACACATAGCCCAGGGCGTTCAGGGCGTCCTGCAGGATCAGCACATAGGTGTTGGTGCAGCCACGGCGCAGGGTGGGGTAGCCCGCCGTGGTGCCGCTGCAGGCGGGCACTCCGTAGCGCCGGTCAAAGTGCACCCAGGTGGGCGTCATGGAAAGCGGCTCCACATAACCCCAGGCCCCGGTGTTGTTGGCGGCGTTCCAGATCCGCCGCCGGGCCGCGGCGGTGGTGTTCTGCCCCACGTCAAAGGCAACCCCGGCGTAGTGCTGGCTTCGGGTGCCGTGGCCGCCCTCCCAGATGCGCTTGAAGGCGTAGCCCACATAAATGCCCTTGCCGTAGCTTCGGCGGGTCAGGTTCCAGGCCTCCATGGCGGCCGTGGTGGTCCACAGAACCGCCGAATTGCTGGAGCCGCGGAATTCCTTCACCCGAAGCGAGGTGCCGTAGGCATAGGGCATCACGTCGTTTTCCGTGAGGTTGTAGGTGAGCATCCGGTTGGTGTAGGCATCGTACACAAAAATCTTTGCCATGCTGCATCGCTCCTTTCAAAGTGGGTCATGCCCGTTCCCGGCGGCCAGGCGCAGGGCGGCCCAGGTTTCGGCTTGTACCTGGCCGCATTCCTCCAGCCCGCAGGCAGCCTGGAACCGCTGAACGGCCTGCTCGGTGGCTGCACCGAATACGCCGTCCTCCTCCAGATAGGGCACGCCCTCCTGGCCCATGGCCAGCCGGTTGAGCCACTGCTGCACCTGCCGCACCGGCGCCCCGACGCTGCCCTGCCGCTGGGCCTTGCCCGGGTAGCCAGGGCGGCTGGCGGCGGTGAGAGGCGGCCCGGCCAGCAGGCTTTCGTACACCGCCAAAAGCGTGTTCCAGGTGGTTTCATCCACCCGGCCGGTGACAGGCAGCTCAAATTGCAGCTGGAATGCCTGCACGGCCTCGGTCACGGCGGGGTCGTAGCTGACGGTCCAATCTGGTGAGGCCACCGTGGGGTACCAGAAAGCGGTCAGGCGAAGCATTCGGGTCAGGTTCAGCACATCGGTGCCGGTGTCGCCCTCGGCCAGCGTCTGCCCCGGCCAGGCGGGCAGATCTGCCACCACCATGGGGCCGTTGGGCCGCAGGCGGGCCGCGTTGTTTACCAGGGCGTCCCAGGTTACCCGGCCCACCACACCGTCGGCGGTCAACCCCTCTGACCGCTGGTAGGCCCTGACCGCGGCCTCGGTGGCGGGGCCGAACACCCCGTCAATGGTGAGGGAGGGCAGGGTGCTGTCGTAGGCGGCGGCCAGAATCAGGTAGTATTGCAGCTCCCGCACGGCCGTGCCCCGGCTGCCGCTGCGCAGCACGCCCGGGTAGTCGCCGGGGCGCTGGTCCGGGCTGAGCAGCTGGTTGGTGATGTCCAGATAGACCTGGTTCAGCTTGTTCCAGGTGGCGCGCCCTACCACGCCGTCCGCCGTCAGGCTGAAATAGCGCTGGAAGGCGGTGACGGCGGCCTCGGTGGCCGCGCCGAACACGCCGTCCACCGTGACGGCCGCGAGGGCGGAGTAGTTGTCGGCCGCAATGCGCAGCCAGAACTGCACCAGCTTCACGTTGCTTCCCCGGTCGCCCCGGCGCAGGGCCGTGCCCGGGTAGGCAGAAGCCCCGTTCTGGTTCAGATCCTCCTCCGCCGAGCGCCAGGCGTTGTACAGGGCGTTCCAGGTGGCCTGCCCCACCACGCCGTCCGCCGTCAGCCCGGCCTCCCGCTGGAAGATGCGCACCGCGGCGGCCGTGCCGCTGCCGTAAACGCCGTCCACCGTTAGGCTGGGCAGGGCGCTGTTGAACTGGCTGAGGGTGTTCAGCCAGAACTGCACCTGCTCCACCGCCGCGCCGGTGCTGCCCACCCGCAGGGCCGTGCCGTCCCACGCGCCGGAGGACAGGCTGCCGAACGCGGTTTCGCCCTCGCTGGTCAGCTCGGCGAGGTCCTTGACGCTTACGTAGATGTAGCTGATCTTATACCACGTTGCCCGGCCGACGACCCCGTCCTGGGTCAGGTTGAACTGCTTTTGGAAGCGCTTGACCAGCGTTTCGGTGGAAGCGCCGAAGCTGCCGTCCACCGAGACGGTGCCGAAGAACGGGTAGTCCTTGGCGATGCGGTTCAGCTGGCGCTGGATGGTGGCCACGGAGGTGCCGCTGTCGCCCCGGCGCAGGGGGCTGCCGGGGTAGCTGGAGGGGATGGACTGGATGTTCTGGGTGCGCACGATTTCAACGCTGCGGCCGTAATAATTGCGCAGGATCTGCAGGGCATTGCGGCCCTGGTTGGCCAGGGTCACGGTGCCCCACTGCTTCATGCCGGGGCAGGTGACGATTTTGCCGTCGCAGTATTCGGTGTAGTAGGGTTCCACGTTTCCGCTGCGGCGCACGTAGGTGTTGAAAATGTCGTCGGTGATGCGCTCCATGACGTCGAAAATCGTGCGGCCGTACACAAAGTATTGGTCGTAACTGGTGGAGTTGGTGATGTTGAAGCGGTACCCTTTGCTGGGGTACCATTCGGTGTAAATGCGGTTGAGGGCCAGGCTGATCTGGGCGTGGATGTTGGCCCGAAGGGCCTGCTCCGGCCAGGTGGGGTACACCTCGCTGGAGGCCACGTTGGCGATGTATTTGCGGAAGGATACGGTCACGTTGCGGGCACTGGCCGCGGGCTTGCCCAGGTGCACCGTGATGTTTTTGGGGATGATGACCTGATCCAGCACCTGGGGGCTGTCCTCGGGGTCGGGGCCGGGGCCGGAGCCGCCCTCGCCCACATACAGCGGGTGAGGCGGAATCTCCACCGACTCCACCCGCTGGCGGCCGGGAGTGCTCTCGTTGACGGGGATCATCTCCAGGGTGGCCAGGGTGGTCTGGCAGGGGAAGATCTGGATGCCCTGAATGACCTGCCGCTGCCAGCCCTCTTTTTCGGCGGTCAGGGTCACAGTGGTGTAGGGCTGGGCGCTGGGGTTCTCGGTGAGGGAGAGCGCCTGAGGCGGCGCTTCAATGGCAAGGTCGGGGGCAGTGCCCTCGGCATCGGTGAGAAAGGTGCGGGAAAAGCCCGGCCCGGAGACGGTGACTAGCACCTCCGGCACGGCGGAGGTGAGCCGCTGGGCAAAGCTCTGCACCCGCAGAGTGCCTTGCTGATTCATAACAAGCTCCTTTGTCTGGAACGGGATAAGCGGCTGTGTGCGGCACAGGGCGCCGCGCAGGGGGCAGGTGCCATCCGGCGGTGCTGCCCTCGCCTCAGCATATGCCCGTGGGGCGGGAAGTGGGAAGGAAATTTCACCAAAAGCCCGGCGGGATTTTACACGTTCTATCTTGCATTGAGAAAGGGAATCGGGTATCATAAAACTATGGAATCAGCCAGTGACGAAAGGGGGATTTGCCCGTGTATCGCCAAATGCGAAAAGCCATCCGGCAGCGCCGGGCGGGTTCCTCTTCCTCTCACTGTCCGCAGCAGGCAGCCGTATGCTGCCGGGTGGGTGTGCCCTGTGCGCACTTTGCCCGGTGACGTGCGGCTGCTTTTTTGTGAGCAGGGCGGCAGCCTGCGATGCCGTTCTGCCGGAAGCTCGAAAGGAGTGTTCTGCCATGATCCCGTGTAAAACCGGCTGTGACCATTACTGCGAGGGCTGCCACAAAACCTGCCCCGCCTGGAAAGAGCTGCAGCAGCGCTTCAGCCTGGAGCGCCAGAAGAAAAAGAACTACCTGAACTACTACAACGACCTGTGCAGCACCGTGGTGCGCCAGTGCCGCGCCAATGAGGTTCGGGCGGCGAATTTCTGAGGGTGGCCCATTGAAACAGGAGGGCACATCGGCGGGAGAAACCCCGGCCGGCCGCAGCAAAACCCAGGCCCGGCTGAAGTGAAAAACCGCCCACCGCTTCAGCGTTCAACGCCCGCAAAACCGGCAAAAACAAAACGATAAAACAACGAGAAAGCACCCGCACTGCCATTGCACGATGGCGGTACGGGTGCTTTTTGCCTGTGCGGGCAAAAGTGCACGGGAAAACTGTGCTGTCAACCTTTGAAACGGCTTTTCGTTGACGGGGCGGGCAGGCTCCGGTATAACAAAACCATTGCGGACAAAACGCCCGGAAGGACGCCGGTGCTTGCCCGGCCGCCCTGCGGCCCAACGAAAAAGGAGAAACGTGATGCGAAATCAGAAAACGAGAGAGCTTGTGCTCTGCGCCCTGTTTACCGCGCTGACGGCGGTGGGTGCCTTTATCAAGGTTCCGGTGCCGGTGGTGCCCTTTACCCTGCAGTTCCTGTTCACCATGCTGGCGGGTCTGCTGCTTGGCGGGCGGCTTGGGGCCATCAGCGTGGGGGCCTATGCGGTGCTGGGCCTGCTGGGCCTGCCCATTTTCACCGAGGGCGGCGGCTTCTGGTATCTGCTCAAGCCCAGCTTCGGGTACATTCTGGGCTTCATCGTGGGGGCTTATGTCACCGGCAAGCTGGCGGCGAAAACCAGCAGCTTCTGGCACATTCTGGGGGCCAATCTGGTGGGTCTGGCCATTGTATACGGCATGGGAATGGTCTACTACTACATCATCTGCAACTTTGTGCTGGGCACCCCCATCGGTCTGTGGCCGCTGGTGCTCTACTGCTTTTTGCTGGCGGTGCCGGGCGATTTGTGCCTGTGCGTGCTGGCGGCGGCGGTCACGGTTCGGCTGCGGGCGGCCCTGCCCGGCCTGAGCCGCGCCTGAGACGGAATGCTTTGCTTGCGATAGGAGAAGAAAAATGGAACGTGTTTGCGAACTGAAAGAAAAGGTACTGGCCGGTGGCGCGATCACCCGACAGGAAGCGCTGGAGCTGGCCCAGGCCCCCTATGACGCGCTGTGCGCGGCGGCGGATGAGATCCGAAAGGCCAAATGCGGCAACGGGTTTGACCTGTGTACCATCATCAACGGCAAGTGCGGCCGCTGCTCGGAGGACTGCAAGTACTGCGCCCAGAGCGCCCACTACCACACCAGCTGCACCGAGAGCTATCCGCTGCTGCCCACGGAGGAGCTGCTGGCCGGGGCAAAGCACAACGAGGCCCAGGGCGTGCTGCGGTACTCCATCGTCACCTCGGGCAAGCGGCTGAGCGACGCGGAGGTGGATCAGGTGTGCGAGAGCATTCGCGCCATCCGCAGCCAGACGAACCTGGGGGTGTGCATCTCCTTCGGGCTGCTGAACGAAGCGCAGTTCCGCCGCCTGAAGGAAGCGGGGGCCGACCGGGTGCACTGCAATCTGGAGAGCAGCGCCCGCTACTTCCCGGAGGTGTGCACCACCCACACCTATCAGGAAAAGATCGACACCCTGAAGGCGGCCAAGCGGGCGGGCCTGTCCATCTGCTCCGGCGGCATTCTGGGGCTGGGCGAAACCATGGAGGACCGGATCGACATGGTGCTCACCGCCCGCGAGCTGGGCGTGAAGTCGGTTCCCGTGAACCTGCTGAACCCCATTCCGGGCACCCCCTATGCGGGCAACCGGGTGCTCAGCGAAGAGGAACTGTGCCGCTGTGTGGCGGTGTTCCGCTTTATCATTCCGGACGGCTCCATCCGTCTGGCGGGCGGCCGGGGGCTGCTGGCCGACAAGGGCGAAGCCTGTTTCCGAAGCGGTGCGAACGCGGCCATTTCCGGCGATATGCTCACCACGGCGGGCATCACCACCCAAACCGATCTGGCCCTTTTGAACAAACTGGGATATGAACCGAGGAAATGCAATGAGTAAGAATCTGTTTATTACCGGCACGGGCACCGACGTGGGCAAAACCTACGTCACCGGGCTGATCGTGAAGAAGCTGCGGGAGACGGGCTACCGCCCCGCCTACTACAAGGCAGGCATGAGCGGCAATCTGCGCCGGGCAGACGGCAGCCTGATTCCGGGCGATGCGGACTTTGTGCGCACGCTGGCGGGGCTGGAACAGCCGCTGGAGACCATGTGCCCCTATGTGTATGAGAACGCGGTGTCGCCCCATCTGGCGGCCCGGCTGGAGGGCGGCCCGGTGGAGCTGGACGTGGTGAAGGCCGGGTTTGACGCGCTGGCCAAAACCTACGATCTGGTGACGATGGAGGGCAGCGGCGGCATTCTCTGCCCCCTGCGGGTGGACGAAACCGGCGAGCTGTGGCTGGAGGATGTGGTCAAGGAGCTGAACCTGGGCTGCCTGGTGGTAGCCGATGCGGGCCTGGGCACCATCAACAGCACGGTGCTCACGGTGGAGTATCTGCGGGCCAGAAACATCCCGGTGAAGGGCATCATCCTGAACCACTACCATCCCGGCGATGTGATGGAAGAGGACAACCGCCTCATGTGCGAGAAGCGCGCCGGGGTGCCGGTGGTGGCCTGTGTGGCCGACGGCGACCGGGAATTGAACATGGACGGGCAGGCCCTGGCCGCCCTGTATGAATAACACCCTGTGCTGCGGCCAGCGGAAAGGCCGCCCTGAAGGAGAAGAACAATGATTTGGTACCCCTATCAGCAGATGAAAACCATGAAGGCTCCCTTCCAGATCGTGGATGCACAGGGGGTGTATCTGCGCACCCCCGAGCGGGAGATGATCGACTCAGTGTCCTCCTGGTGGAGCGTCATCCACGGCTACAAGCACCCCACCTTGACCCGGGCCATTCAGGACCAGGCCGGGGAGTTCTGCCATGTGATGCTGGGCGGCCTGACCCATGAGCCGGTGCAGAAGCTCTCGGCCAAGCTGGAACAGTGGCTGCCCGGCGACCTGGACTGCTGCTTTTTCTCGGATTCTGGCAGTGTGGCGGTGGAGGTCAGCCTGAAAATGGCCCTGCAGTACTACATGAACCGGGGCGACAAGAGCCGCACCAAGGTGCTGGCGCTGGAGCACGCCTACCACGGCGATACCTTCAAGGCCATGGAGGTGGGCGACGACGAGGATTATCACTTCGTGCTGGAGGCCTATGGCGAAAAGACCGACGTGATCCACATTCCCACCCGCATTGATGCGCTGGAAGAGGCCTTTGAGCGCTGCCACGAGCGGCTGAACAGCTTTATTGTGGAGCCGCTGCTCCAGGGCGCGGGCGGTATGCGTATGTACGACATCGCCTTTTTGAAGCGGGCGCGGGAACTGTGCGACCAGTACGACGTGCTGCTGATCTTCGATGAGGTGGCCACCGGCTTCGGCCGCACGGGCAACCGCTTTGTGGCCGACCTGGTGCAGCCGGACATTCTGGTTCTGGGCAAGGCGCTCACCGGCGGCTACATCGGCCACGCGGCCACTGTGGCCAGCCGGAAGGTGTTCAACGGCTTTTACAGCGACGACCCCACCAAGGCCCTGATGCATGGGCCGACCTTTATGGGCAATGCCCTGGCCTGCGCCGCGGCGTTGGAGTCCATCCGCCTGTTTGAGGAAGAGGACTACATGAGCAAGATCGCCCGCATTGAGGCCATTACCCGGCGGGAGATGGCGGGCTTCGGTGACGAGCGGATCAAGGAAGTGCGCATCATGGGCGGCTGCGTGTGCGTGGAGGTGAAGGACCCGAAGGTGCTGGAGGGCTACCAGCAGTTTGCCTACGAGCACGGGGTGTTCAGCCGGCCGTTCCTCAGCTATATGTACGCCATGGTGCCCTATGTGATCGGGGAAGAGGAATTGGTGAAGGTGCTGGATACCATGAAGGCATGGTTCCGGCGGTAATCACACAGGAAAATGCAAAAAAGAGCAGGTGCGCCGCACCTGCTCTTTTTATATGCAATTCAGGGGTTTTATAAAATTTAAGGGGAAAGGCCCGCTCAGTCCTGCTTGGCCTTGTTGGCAAAGAAGCAGACACCGGCGGCGCCGGGGCCGATGTGAGTGCCCACTGCGGGGCCCACATGGCACACGGTGCTGCCGTTCAGGCCCAGGTTACCGGTCAGGTACTGCTGCACCGGCTCAAACCGCTTTTTCTGGGCGGTGTAGCCCACCACATAGTCCATCTTCGGGTCAATGCCGCCCTTTTCGTCAATGAGCTTGAACATGGCCACATAAGCGCCGGGCAGGCCGCGGGCCTGGCCCGCCAGCTTGACCTTGCCATCCTCCAAGCAGATGACCGGCTTGATGCCCAGCAGGCCGCCGGCCACGGCGACTGCGCCGGAAAGGCGGCCGCCCTTGTGCAGGTATTTCAGGCTGTCCACAATGGCCAGCTGGCATACCCGGTGCTTTTCCCGATCCAGCCGGGCGGCGATCTGCGTGGCGGAGAAGCCCTCGTCCCGCAGGCGCACGGCCAGACGCACCAGCAGGTGCTGGCCCATGGCAGCGTTCAGGCTGTCCACCACATGAATGCCGGGGTACTCCACGGTATCGGCGGCCATGCAGGCGCTCTGGTAGGTGCCGGAGAGCTGGCTGGAGATGAAAATGGCCACCATCTCGTCGCCTGCGTCCCGGGCGTTTTCAAAGGCGGTGAGCACGTCGCCCAGGTTGGGCTGGCTGGTCTTGGGCAGCTTTTCGCAGGCGGCCAGCTTTTCGTAAAATTCTTCGGGTTGCAGATCCACCCGGTCCCGATAAGCCATGCCGTCCTCAAAGGTCACGCCCAGAGGCAGCACCTCCACGTTCAGCTGGCGGGCAAGCTCTTCCGGCAAATCTGCGGCAGAGTCGGTCAGAATACGCACCATAATCAGGGTTCTCCTCTTCTTTGGGGGCCGGTCAGCCCCGGTTCGCTGTGTGCCCCGGCCGGGCGCACACGGCGTTTGATTGCGGTCTGCTTTTGCAAAAGCAGAAACGGAACATTCACTTTACAAAACCATTATAAGGTAATATAAAAGCATTTTGCCGCCTTGTCAAGAACGGCGGCCGGTCAGCCACGGGGCTTGCGGGGCAGCTCTTCCAGACGGTACAGCGCACCGCTCAGAGGGGGAAGGTCCACATACAGGGTGTGGTTGCGGCCGAACACCCCGCCCGGCAGGGTGGCCTGGGGCTGGCTGGGTGCCCTGGTGGTGCCGCCCCACTGCTGCAGGTCGGTGCTGAACAGCATACGGGCGGTGCAGCCCTCGGTGAGGTACAGGGGGTACTTCAGGTACGCCTTGGGCTGGGTGTTCATCACGGCCAGCAGCGGCCCGCCGCGGCCCTTGCGCAGGTAGGCGTAAATGCCCTCGTCCCGGCTCTGGCAGGCCACCCACTCAAAGCAGGCGGCGTTGTATTCGCCCTCGTACAGGGCCGGTTCGGCGTGGTACAAGCCGTTCAAAGCGGCGATGTACTTGTGGAAGGCATCGTGCAGTGGGTAGCGCAGCAGCATCCAGTCCAGCTCGCGCTCCTCGTCCCACTCCCGGAAATGGGCCAGCTCGCTGCCCATGAAGTTCAGTTTTTTGCCCGGGTGGGTGAGCATATAGAAATACAGCAGCCGCGCCTGGGCGAACTTTTCTTCGTAGGTGCCCCACAGCTTGTCGATCACCGTCTTTTTGCCGTGCACCATCTCGTCGTGGGAGAGGCTGAGCAGATACAGCTCGTTGTAAAAATAGGACATGGAGAAGGTGAGCTTGTGGTAGGCGTCCCGCCGCTGGTCAAAGGGGGTGGCGAAGAAGTCCAGCGTGTCGTGCATCCAGCCCATGTCCCACTTGTAATCAAAGCCCAGGCCGTCGTATTCCACCGGGGCGGTCACCTTCAGGAAATTGGTGCTGTCCTCAGCGGTGAGAATGGCCGAGGGGAAGCGCTGGTGCAGCCCCTGGTTCATGTTCTGCAAAAACTGCACCGCGCCCTGATTCACCCCGCGGCTGGGGTCGCCCAGCCAGTACAGCGCCCGGCTGATGGCGTCCATGCGGATGCCGTCGCAGTGGTACAGGTCCAGCCAGATGGCGGCGGCGCTGTTCAAAAAGCTGCGCACCTCGCCCCGGTAAAAGTTGAAGTTGCAGGTGCCCCACTCGCTTTGGCCCACGTCGCTGTCGTACTCATACAGGAAGGTGCCGTCCAGCCGGGCCAGGCCGTCGGCGTTTTTGGCAAAGTGAACGGGCACAAAATCCATCAGCACACCGATGCCGGCCAAGTGGCAGGCATTGACAAAGCGGGCAAACTGCACCGGGGTGCCGTAGCGGCTGGTGGGGGCAAAGTAGCCGGTGTTCTGGTAGCCCCAGCTGCCGTCAAAGGGATGCTCGGCCAGGGGCAGCAGCTCCACATGGGTGTACTGGTGCTCCACCAGCCAGGGAATCAGCTCCTGCGCCAGCTCCTCATAGTCGTACCAGCTGCCGTCCGGCTTGCGCTTCCAGCTGCCCGCGTGCATCTCGTAGATGTTCATGGGCCGGTCGTAGTGCTTGTTCTGCCCGGCCATCCACACCCCGTCGGTGAACTGCGCCTCCAGACGGGAGAGGTCAAACAGGCGGCTGGCGGTGCCGGGGCGCAGCTCGGCGGCCAGGGCGCAGGGGTCGGAATGCTCGACCCAGCTGCCGTCCGGCCCGAGCACCCGGAATTTGTACAGCTGGCTCTCCTTGGCCTTGGCGGTGCAGGACCAGACCCCGGCATTGTCCCGGGACATGGGGGCGCCCTGCCAGCCGTTGAAATCCCCCTCCAGCTGTACGTCCAGCGCGCCGGGCGCCCAGATGCGGAAGCTCCAGCCTCCCTTGCAGGGGTGTGCGCCCAGGTGACGGTATAAATCAAAGCAGGCACCGGTGTGGTACTCCTGCGGCAGCATGGTCCAGGTCATGGCAGCTCCTTTCAGCGCGGCGGGTTATCACAAAACGGGCAGCACGGCGGCGGCCCGCGAAACTTCGTGGGGAAAGGTACGGCAGAACGCCGCACTTTATCCATTCTATTATACCAAAGCGGCGTCCGGTGCGCCAGCCCCACCCGGCCGAAATTGCCCGGCGGCGGGGGGATGGGTGAAAACCCGGCGGATTTGTGGTACAATAGGGCAAATTGTCAAACCGTAAAAGGAGGCCGACCCCATATGACAGCACAGCAGCGGCGGCAGCAGATCACCGCCATTTTAGCAAAGGCCACCGGCCCGGTCAGCGCTTCGGCGCTGGCGGGGCAGCTTGGAGTTTCCCGGCAGATCGTGGTGGGCGATGTGGCGCTGCTGCGGGCCGGCGGGGAACAGATCGACGCGACCCCGCGGGGGTATGTGCTCACCGGAGAAAAGCAGAGCGGCTACACCGGCCTGCTGGCCTGCCGCCACGACGGCAGCGAGGGCCTGCGGCAGGAGCTGTATCTGGTGGTGGACAACGGCGGCATTGTGGAGGACGTGAAGGTGGAAAGCCCCCTGTATGGGGAGATCACCGGGCGGCTGCACGTGGCCAGCCGGTACGACGCCGACAACTTTGTGGCCCGCGCCATGGAACAGCCCGACGGCCTGCTGCTGCGCCTGACCGGCGGCGTGCACCTGCACACGCTGGTCTGCCCCGATGAAGAGACCTTCCTGCGCATCCGCAAGGCCCTTGCCCAGGCGGGCATTCTGTACGAAAAGTGACCGGGCGTATACAGCGCCGCCCCGAACAGCACGAGGTGCCCATGAAACAAAAGCACACGCCGCGCAGTCCCAAAACCGGCTGCAAAGGCCCGCTGCTGGCCCTGCTTTTGGGGCTGGCCGCGCTGGGGGCCTTCTGGTATTTTCGGCGGAGCACCGCCGCCATGAACTGGTTCATTCAGTGCGTCTCCATGCCCTATAAGCGGGTGCTCAGCGCTCTGGTGGACCCGCTGCCCTTCAGCGCGGGCGAGCTGGTGTGCACGCTGGGCGGGCTGTGGCTGGTCTGGATGGCGGTGCGCACCTTCCGCCAGCAGCGGGCCGGGCAGCGGGTTCTGCCCCGGCGGCTGGTGAGCCTGGCGGCCTTGGCGGTGTGGATCTACGCACTGGTGTGCGGGGCCTGGGGCGTGCATTATTACGGCACCGACTTTGCAGGCCGGGCCGGGCTGAACCCTCAGCCGGTGACGGCCCGGCAGCTGGCGGACACCGCCGCCTGGTTTGCCCAGAAGGTGAATGAGACCGCCCCGACCGTGCCGCGGGATGCCGCCGGCCGCTTTGCGGTGGAGAAGCGGGACATCCTGCACAATACCCAGGGGCTGTACGTGGGCGTGACCCAGGAGTACCCCTTCCTGGCCGGGCCGGAGCGCCGGGCCAAGCCCGCGGTGTATTCGCTGGTGATGAGCGCCGCAAACTTTACTGGGTACATCTTTCCGCCGCTGGGGGAGAGCACCCTGAACGTGGACTGCCCGGCGGTGTTCCTGCCGGTGACCATTGCCCACGAGTTTGCCCACCAGCGGGGCGTGGCGGCCGAGCAGGAGGCCAACTTTGTGGGCATTGCCGCCTGTGTGGACAGCGACAAGCCCGAGTATGTGTATTCCGGGTATCTGTTCGGCTACCTGCATCTGGCCAACGCCCTGTATGAGGCCGACCGGGATCTGTGGAGCCAGACCGGCCAGCTGCTGTGCAGCCAGGCCATTGCGGATTTTGAGGACAACAACGCCTATTGGGCCAGGTTTGACGGCCTGACCGCCAAGGTGATGACCACCACCTACGAGGGCTTTCTGCAGAGCTATGGGCAGGATCTGGGCATGAGAAGCTACGGGGCCTGTGTGGACCTGCTGGTGGCCCGCTACTGCCCGCAGTAAGCGGCAAAAACGCCCGTTTGTGCAAACGCCGGCCCCCTAAGCGCGCACAAACCGACAAAAAACAGAACGAAAGCGCAGATTTCACAAAAACAGTGGAACCTGCGCTGCTTTTTTACCCATTCGGGCTTGTAAGCGGAAAACGTGCATGGTATACTTATAAAAGTATACCCCACAATTTTGGATGAGGAGAAACCGACGCCCGGCCCCGGCTGTCTGCCGCAGAGGGGGCCTGTGCTGCCGCAGGGGCGTTTGGAGAGGAAACAATGAAGCGCGAAGATTTATCCAGGCTGTTCAGCACCAAAAAGCTGAACGGGGTGCCCACCTACAAAATTCTGGTCAGTGCCGTGGTGGTGCTGGCCCTGGTGGCAACCATGGGGGTCACACTGGCGGCGGGGGCGCTCACCCCGGCCCCCACGGCCACCCCAGCCCCCACCGAGACCCCGGCCCCCACGGCGGAGCCGACCCCGGAACCCACCGCCGAGCCCATCCCGGTGAAGCTGGAGGCCACCGCCGTGCAGCAGAACCTGGGCGTGGAGGTGCAGAACGAAGAGGGCGAACCCCTTGTGGGGGTGCCGTTCGTTCTCACCGTGACCGATGAGAAGCAGAACACCCAGACCTACGATGTGGACACCGCAACCGGCACCATTCTGGTGGAAAAGGTGGAGCCGGGCGACTACACCGTGGGCATGGAGGCGCTGGAGGGCTACGCCGCCGCCGAGCCGGTGACCATCACAGTGAAGGCCAAGGTGGTGTACAAAGCCGACACGGCGGCCGTGAAGGAAAAGATCGTGCAGGCCAGCCAGGTGGTAGAGTCCAAAGAGGACAGCAGCTTCGGCAACACCACGCCGGTGAAGGAGGAGCTGACCAACACCGCCGAGGCGGTGGAGAGCAGCAAAACGGCCATCACGGCAGACCGTGCCCTGTACATCGGCGCAAAACTGCAGGACGGCTACATGGTGCTGACCGACGGAACCGTCACCGATTACCAGCCGGTTTACGCCACCGTGCTGGAGCATCAGGCCATTGTGGGCGCAAAGCGGGTGCCCCGCGCCACGGCGGTGCCTACCCAGGCCCCCACAGCGGAGCCGACGGCGGCCCCCACCGAAGCACCGACCGCCGAGCCCACCGCCGAACCGACGGCGGAACCCACGGCTGAGCCGACCGCGGAACCGGAGAACCTGCCCAGCGCCTCGCCGGAGGCTTCGCCCGAGGCGATCGAGGGCGTGAAAACGCAGGTGTACAGCATGACGGTGCAGCCCCTTGCTGCACTGGCCCGTGCCATGAACAGCACCGAGAGCTGGCCGGATGAGATCACCCTGTACGATGCTTCTACTTATACCACCCAGAACGCCGACAAGTACGCCTTTGACCTGACCAGCACCACCGTGAGCGTGGAAACCGGCGAGTACCTGTACACCGGCTGGACGGAGATCAACGGGTACAGCTACTACTACACCAAGGACCACAAGGCCCTCACCGGCAGCCAGGTGATCGACGGCGTAATGTATGAATTTGACGAGAACGGCGCACTGAAGCGCAACAGCCGCGGCGTGGACGTCTCCAAATATCAGGGCACCATCGACTGGAACAAGGTCAAGGCCTCCGGCATTGACTTTGCCATCATCCGCGTGGGCTACCGCGGCTACGGCAGCGGTGCGCTGGTGGAGGATTCCGCCTTCCGCGCCAACATCAAGGGGGCCACGGCGGCCGGCCTGCGGGTGGGCCTGTACTTCTACAGCCAGGCCATTGACGAGGCCGAGGCCGTGGAAGAGGCCAGCATGGTGCTCAGCCTGTGCAAGGGCTACAACATCAGCTACCCCATCTTCTTTGATACGGAAAAGGTGGCGGGCGACACCGGCCGGGCCGACAACATCAGCAAGGCCGAGCGCACCGCCTGCGCCGTGGCCTTCTGCGAGACCATCCGCAACGCGGGCTATCAGGCGGGTGTGTACAGCTACGCCAGCTGGTTCTACAATCAGCTGAACCTTGCCAACCTGGGCAAGTATAAGATCTGGATCGCCCAGTATCGGGACACCCTCAGCTTCAACAGCCGGTATGACATCTGGCAGTACAGCAGCAAGGGCAGCGTGCCCGGTATCCCCAAGGATGTGGACATGAACATCGGGTACTGATCCCCGCCTCAGGCCCAATAAAAGCATAAATAAGAGCGCCGCACGGTGCTGCCCTTTGGGGCAGGCCGTGCGGCGCTTTTTGATGGCTTCAATCTCATAAAATGGAAGGCCCATGGTTTTGCAGGCCCGGGTTCGGAGCGCCGGAGATGCGGCGCAGAGGCTTCTCAGCAAAAAAGTTACTTGCTGCACACCCGATAGCGCTGGGGCTGGCGGGCGGAACCGGCGGCCACGGGCTTTGCTTCCAGATAGGCGGTGTAGGCGGCTTTCACCTCGGCAAAGCGGCTGCGGGGCACCGGAATCACCAGCTTTTCGGCCCGAAGCGACAGGCCCTCGGGGGCAAGGCCGGTGATCTCTTCCATGTTCACCACAAAGGATTTGTGGGGCTGCAAAAAGCGGTGGTCCTGCAAAAGCGGGGCCAGCGCCCGGGCAAAGGGCACCCGGATGTTCCGGCTGCGGATCAGCTCCTGCCCGGTGGTGTGAATTTCCAGCACATGACCCACGCATTCCACATAGCGCACCTCGCCGGGCTGCATCAAGCGAAGGCCGGCCGGGGTGTTCACCCGAAGGCCGGGGCCTTCCCGCCCGGCCCCAAGGCGGGCGGCGATGCCCAGGGCGTGGTAGAGCAGCGGCTGCTCCAGCGGGCGCACCAGATATTGCAGCGCCCCGGCGCGGTAGGCCTCCATGGCGCGCTCCGGCCCGTCGGCCAGAAACACCACCGGGATGCGGTAGCCCTGCTGATGAATCAGATGGGCCAGATCAATGCCGTCCATGTCCGGCAGGGAGAGCTGAATGAAAATCAGGTCAAAACAGCCGCGCTTCAGCCCGGCCAGCAGCTGCTCGGCCGAATGGAAATGGGTCATGGCCGGGGCCAGTTCCCTGGGGTGGGGCGAGTAGGCATGCAGCAGTTCCAGCAGCTCCTGGTCCTGCTGCGAAATCCCGCAAAGTGCAATATGCAGCATCGAAACGGCCCCCTTTCCCTGCAACTTCCAGATGCATTCCGGCAAAGAACGGCCCATTTTCGGCCAGGAAGGGTCTTTGCGTTGAAAAGTATCCGAAAAGTTAAAAATAAAACGAATTGCTATTGTTTTTTAAGTTTATCAGGTCAGAGGTACTGTGTCAAGATGGCAAGAAAAACACAAATTTCGAGTGATTTGTCTAAAATGTCGATGCATCGAAAAGTATGGCGGGAGGAGAGCTCTGCAAAAAGGAAAATTTTTGGTCTGGTAAAAAAGAAACAATTGCGGTGGGCGCAAGGCTGCCGGTGATGCACAGAATGCATAATGCGCGCCGCAAAAAGGAATGAGAAGAATGCCGAAGGGCACACCGCAAAAAATAAAAGGGGCAGGCGCGGCCCAACGCCGCAGCCTGCCTCTTTGAAAAACGGGTCAGTTGAATTTGTAGATCTTCTGCACGCCCCGGTACAAAAGCACCGTCAAGTGGTTGCCCAGGCCGCCGGGCAGGTTGGTGAAGGCGCTCACCGAGAACAGCTTCATGCGGCGGTACAGCCGCGGGTCGCCCTCGTTCAGCTCCTTCCACAGCTGGGCCTTCTTCTCCAGCGATTCCGGCGTGCCGCTGATGGTGAGGAACACCGAGGAGATGGCCACCATCATGGAGAGGTAGTTCAACATGTACGAGGCCAGGTTCTTCTGGCGCTCGGGCAGGTCGTAGGGGCTGGGGCAGGCCAGCATGATGCGGGTCACCCGCAGCTGCTGATCCACCCGGCGCACCATCACCTGCTCGTTGACCGACTGGTCCGCCCGGCCGATGAAGTAGCGGTACAGGTCCAGATCCATATAATACAGGGTTTTGACCGAGGGCAGCGGCTGGTAGACAAAGATGTTGTCCACATAGAAGGTGTGCTTGGGCAGCACCAGGCCGCAGTCCCGCAGAAGCTGGCTGCGGTAGATCACCGAGTGCATCAGCAGGTTCTGGGAGGGCAGGAACTTGTGGATCTCCTCCCAGGTGAACACCTTGCCCACCGGGAACACGTTCCGGTAATTGACGGTGTGGCTGGTGTTGTCCTCCACGTGCTCGTACACATAATTGCACACCACCATGTCCACCGGGTTTTCGGCGAAGGTGCGCAGCTGGTCCATCACCTTGTGCAGGCTGGGCACATCCAGCCAGTCGTCCGAGTCCACCACCTTGTAGTACAGGCCGGTGGCGTGGGCCAGACCCTGGTTCACGCCCTCGCCGTGGCCGCCGTTGGGCTGGTGAATGACCCGCACCACATCGGGGTACTGTTCGGCATACCGGTCGGCAATGGCGGGGGTGTCATCGGTGGAGCCATCGTCCACCAGGATGATCTCGGCCTCGTCGCCGGCCTCCAAGAGGGTTTTGATGCAGCGGTCCATATAGGCGGCCGAGTTGTAGCAGGGCACCGCGAACGTGATCAGTTTCAAGTATATTCCTCCAATTTCCTTTGTTTAGGAAGTGATGATGCAGGGAAAGGCGGCCTTTCCGGTGCAGGCGCAAAGCCCGCAGGCCAGAGGCCGATAAGATGCAACCATTATAACATATCCCGCAACAAATATCGAGAGGAAAGGCGACGTTTGCGGAAAAATGGTGGAGAATCTTGCGGGTTTGGCGGATGTGTGAGAAATTCCCCGGATTCTTTGTGCAGGATACAGAGGGGTCGCCCGGGCAAGGGCGGCCCGGGGCAGGGCCTTGTGGACAATCCCCGCCCCGAATGTGTATAATGTGGATAAGAAAAACCCAAGGCGGCGGGAAAGGCAGCCCGCCGTGCCGAGGTTGTGTGTGAAAGGAGCGACCCGATGATGTATCGCAAATGGGTCAAACGCCTGTTGGACATTCTGCTCTCCGGCGCAGCGCTGGTGGTGCTGTGCATTCCCATGGGGATAATCGCCCTGTGGATCAAGCTGGATTCCCCCGGCCCGGTGCTGTTCCGGCAGAAGCGGGTGGGCAAAAACAAGGTGCTGTTCGACATTCTGAAGTTCCGCACCATGCGCACGGATACCCCCCACGATATGCCCACCCATATGCTGAAGAACCCCGACGCCTTCATCACCAAGAGCGGGCACTTCCTGCGGAAAACCAGCCTGGATGAGCTGCCCCAGCTGTGGAACATCTTTGTGGGGCAGATGAGCGTGGTTGGCCCCCGGCCTGCCCTGTGGAACCAGTACGACCTGATTGAGGAGCGGGACAAATATGGGGCCAACGACGTGACCCCGGGCCTGACCGGCTGGGCCCAAGTGAACGGCCGGGACGAGCTGGAGATCCCGGTGAAGGCCCGGCTGGACGGCGAGTATGTGCAGCATCTGGGCTTTGCCATGGACCTGAAATGCTTTTTGCGCACCATCACCAGCGTGCTGGGCCACGAGGGCGTGGTGGAAGGCGGAACCGGTGCACTGCACGAGGCCGAACAGCAGAAACCCCAGACAAAATAACAAGAGGCGAACGGGCTGAAACTGCAGTTTCAGCGAACAATATTCCCGTTTTGACCGAGAAAGCGAAGGCGCGGCTGCGGCGGAAAACGGCCGAGACGCGCTTTATAAAATTTTGCCTGAAACATTTGATTTCTTGCTATCGCCATGCTATAATCAGGCTGAAAATGGCCGGTGAGGTCTGCATTCTTTGGAAAGGAGGGAACAGTGCAATGGAAAAAACGACACACTGGATGCGCCTTTTGGTCGTGCTTCTGGCCGTGACCGTGCTTGTGGGCATGGGATACGCTGCACTGCTCCCGGAAGAAGAGACCATCACCGCGCCGCAGCAGACGGTGGAACTGCAGGCGGCACCGGCTTCCAGCCGGGGCGGCGTGCACCCTGCCAGCAGCGTTCTGAGTGACGGCCAGGGGGTGACCCCTGCCGCACAGGATGCCGCCATCCAGTCCGGAAACGGGCTGACGGTTGCGCACGACAACACCCGTCTGGTGCAGCGCCAGACGTCGTTTTTGGCCGAGGCCCAGCGGGGCCAGGGGCGGATTGACCGCGCCCGTGAGCTGAAAGCGGCGGCCATTCGCGTCAATCGCCGCCTTTGCGGCTGTTTGTATCATACCAGACTTTCTGATCCCCCCGGCTGAACCGGCGGATCGACAAAAGGCTCCGGCGGCACAAAGCTGCCCGGGCCTCAGGGGCGAACTGTACCCTTTGCCTGCTGTGCGGGCGGGGTACGGTGCGGCCCCGGCTTTGTTGCCCTTGTTTTTCAGGGGGGCAGGGCCGGTCGTTTCGTTGAGTTGACCGGGGGATTGCTGTACCCTTTTGCACGGTTTTGCGCCGGGCAGTGGGCCATTCCCCGAAGAGAAGAGAACTGCCCGGCAGCGGCTGCGGACATGCACGCCCGGCCTGCGGCGGGACAGGGGAGGTTTGGATATGACCCGTATCATGATTGTAAGTGCCAACGGCAGTGAAGCCAAGGCATTGTTTTATCTTTTGCAGCGTGCAGGCCTGGGCGCCGTTGACCTGAGCATCTGCCCCGGCGAACATCTGGCACGCCGCGCGGCCGAAAAAGGGGCCGGTGTGATTCTGGCCGAGACGGATGCCCTGGGGGATGAGCCGGAACAGACGCTGGATGAGCTGTTCCAGGTGCTGCCGGACTGCCAAGTGGTGCTGTATTCTGGCAACACGGTGCAGATGGATGCTCTGCGTGCCCTGAAGCGAGACAACGTGCAGATGCTGATGCGCCCCCTGCGCAAAACGCAGATTCAGCGGGCGGTGGCCCGTGCACTGGAGCAGGCGGGCCATGGCCCCCGGCAGGCCCGGTGTGAGCAGCTTCTGCGCATGATGACCCAGCGCACCCTGGATGACCTGCTGGAGGGCCGCACGGAAGAGGCCTGCAAGAGCCTGAACGCGCTGGATCTGGAGCAGGAGAGCGGTGCCGTGTATCTGGCCTGGCTGAGCGAGCCGCTTGCCCCGCGGGAGAGCGAGGGCCTTGCGGCAGAGCTGCGGGGCCGCCTGCTGGGCGTGGGCTGCACGGCGCTGCTGCGGGTGAGCGGCGGCAGCCTGGCGGCGGTGGGCTTTGCCCCGGCCGACCAGCAGGCCACGGTGATGGGCACGCTGGAAACGGCCCTGAAGCGCTACTGCTTTGAGCATGAGCGGAAGCATCAGCTGAGCAGCGCCCCCTTCGACAGCCTGGAAGAGCTGCCCGAGGCTCTGCAGCAGGCGGCCGCCGGGCTTGGCCCCCGCGTGGGCTGGGCCGAGCCGCTGCTGAAGCCGGAGCGACCGGTGCTGCCGGTTCGGGTGGAGCGGGTGCGCCAGTACATACAGGAGCATTTCTGCGAGGAGATCAGCCTGGAAAGCATTGCCGCCGCCTGCGGAATGAGCAAGTATTACCTGTGCCATGTGTTCAAGGAGAACATGGGCGTGTCGGTGTTCAATTACCTCATCTGGCTGCGCATGGAGGAGGCCCGCCGCCTGCTGGCCACTACCACCCTGAAGGTGTCGCAGGTGGGCAGCCGGGTGGGCTACGCCGACCCCAACTATTTCATCACGGCCTTTAAAAAGCAGGAGGGCGTCACGCCCACCGAATATCGGGCCGGGCAGACCGTGCGCTGCCTGAGCGCAGAATAACGCGGCGCTTTGGCTGCCGGGCCGCGCCGCCGATCTCTCGGAGCGGCGGCCTGCACCCCCTGCCGGGTGCGGACGGGCCGGGGCCGACCGGCTTTTCCCGGCTTTTCCGGCAAGGGGGCCGTTGCCTGACAGCGGAAGCCGCTTTGGACAAAAACGTTAAGTTCCGATGGCATTCCCAAACGTGCAGTTCCAATCGTTTTAAGAGAGCCATCTGGCTCGGAACCCGTCAAAGAGGTTCTGGGCCGGATGGCTTATTTTGCGTAAATATGGGTGGACAAACGCAAACTGCCACGATATAATCTGGTTGTTGCGCGCGATACAGAAGCGAAGAAACAGCGGCCCACAGCGGGCCGCATGGGGGATTGCAGAACAGGAGGATGCAGCGATGAATACACCGGCACAAGTGGCGGAAAATTATCTGAGCACCGGGAAGGCGAAGGTGAGTCTTCCCTTTGGGCGAATGCTGGCGCTGGCCATTCTGGCGGGCATTTACATTGCACTGGCGGGCGTTGGGGCCAGCTGCGCTGCCGTGACCGTGGAAAGCGCTTCGCTGGCCAAGCTGGTGAGCGGCTGCCTGTTTCCGGCCGGGCTGACCATGGTGCTGCTGGCGGGCAGCGAGCTATTCACCGGCAACTGTCTGTTGGTGATGCCGCTGGCCCAAAAGACCATTGCCCCGGCGCAGATGCTGCGCAGCTGGGTGGTGGTGTATCTGGGCAATTTCATCGGGGCGATGGCGGTGGCGTGGATCGCCAGCGCCAGCCACACGTTCACCCTGTTTGGTGACTGGTTTGCCATCAGCGTGGTGAGTACGGCCGCCGCCAAGTGCAGCCTGAGCTTTACCGACGCGCTGCTGCGGGGCATTCTGTGCAATCTGCTGGTCTGCCTGGCGGTTTGGATCAGCTTTGCGGCCAAGAGCGTGGGCGGTAAAATCGCCGGGCTGTACCTGCCCATTCTGCTGTTTGTGCTGTGCGGCTATGAGCACTGCGTGGCCAATATGTATTACATTCCGGCGGGCATTTTTGCCCTGGCCGACCCGGCCTATGCCGAAGCGCTGGCGGGCCTGAACGCAAGCGCCGTCACCTGGGCGGGGCTGGCGTCCAACCTGATTCCGGTGACCCTGGGCAACATTCTGGGCGGCGCCGGGCTGGGGCTGGCCTACTGGTACATTTATTTGAAAAAGCCCAAGGCGTGAAAAATACGGGAAATCGGGCCGAGAAAAAGGCGCATCCATTCTGTTGGGAAAAGCAGATGGGTGCGCCTTTTTTCTGTGGGATAAGCTTTCTGCCGCGAGGTTTGGCTTCCCCTCAAGAGAAAGCTGTCGGCGGCAGCCGACTGATGAGGTGGCACATTGCCTGCCGCGGCGGGGTTATTGCAGTGACGGCGGGCGGCGGTTTGATTTTGCGGTTTGGTGTTGACGGTGCCGGAGGGGTTCGTGCTTTGCCACTGCCATAAAGTTTTGCAGTGATTCGCGCGCCACCTCAGCCGCCTCACTGCGCTCGGCACCTTCCCCTCGAGGGGAAGGCTTTGCCGCAACGGTGTACAGGCCGCTGTTTTGCACAGCATTCCACAGAGAATTTCGTGCGTTCCTACAATTGACAGAACACTCTACGGCGTGTACACTAAAACTAAACTACAGGCTGTAGAGCGACTCGCCCGCCTGCCCACTCAAACCCTTCTCTCGCCCCCAACCTCACCTGAAAATTCTGAATTCCTCATTTCTAACTCCTAATTCCTCCCTCAAAAGAAAGGAGCCTCCCCATGCCGGATTACCACCTTGCCGAAGCCGAAAAAAAGTTTGCCCAGCTGATCTGGGAGCACGAGCCGCTGCCCTCCCGCCGTCTGGTGGAGCTGGCGGCGCAGGAGCTGGGCTGGAAGAGCACCACCACCTACACCGTCCTGCGCCGCCTGTGTGACCGGGGGCTGTTTCAGAACGAAAAGTCTCAGGTGACCAGCCTGGTCAGCCGGGAGGAGTTTCGCCGCCAGCAAAGCCGTAGCTTTGTGCAGGAGGCCTTTGGAGGTTCGCTGCCCAGCTTTCTCACGGCGTTTATGGGCGGGCGCAAGCTCACGCAGGCCCAGGCGGAGGAGCTGCGGGACCTGATCGACCATTATGAGGAGGAGTGAGCCGTGGAAGAACGTCTGCTTTCGCTGTTTGTCTCAATGCTCAACCTGGGACTGGCCGGGGGGCTGGCGGCGCTGTTGGTGCTGCCGGTTCGGCTGGCGCTGAGCCGGGCGCCCAAGCGGTACAGCTGCTGGCTGTGGGCGGCGGTGTTTTTTCGGTTTGCCTGCCCCTTTGTGCCCCAAAGCCCGCTGGCCCTGGTGGCGGTGCGCCAGCAGGCCATCGTGACAGAGATCCAGTATCAGGCCGTTCCCCATATTGACACGGGCCTTGCGCCGCTGGACAGCGCGGTCAACCGTCTGCTGCCGGCGGCAACCCCGATGGCCAGCGCAAACCCGGTGCAGCTGGCACTGCTGATCGGGGCGCGGGTCTGGGCGGTGGGCGCGGTGCTGCTGCTGGCGTGGACGGTGCTCTCCGCTCTGACGCTTGCCCTGCGGCTACGGACGGCCGCCCAAACGGGACCGGGCGTGTATGAGGCGCCAGGGCTGGAGACCCCGTTTGTTTTGGGGCTGGTGCGGCCGCGCATCTACCTGCCTGAAGGTCTGTGCGGGCAGGAGCGGGTCTGCATTCTGGCCCATGAGCGGGCGCACATCCGCCGCGGCCATCCGCTGGCCAAGGCGGCGGCCTGGGGCATCGCCTGCCTGCACTGGATGAACCCGCTGGTGTGGCTGGCCTACTGGCTGCTGGGGCGGGATCTGGAAATGGCCTGCGACGAGCAGGTGATGGCCGACCTGGGCGGCGGGCAGAAAAAAGTGTATGCCGCCACCTTACTGAACCAGGCGGCAGGCCGCCGGGCCGGGGTGCCGCTGGCATTTGGGGAAGGGAACGTGAAGGGGCGCATTCATCGGGTGCTGGCCTGGCGCAGTCTCCCCCACGGGGCGGCGGTTTTGCTGGCGGTGCTGACGTTGGCCGTGGGGGCAGGGCTGCTGTTTGCCCGCCCGCAGAAAACGGTTGAGGCGCAGGCCGGCTGGCCCGTGACCGAGGTGACCATGGCCCTGCCCGCAGGCCGCCCGGCCGGCACCCTGCCGTTGGCCCTGCCTGAGGGCTGGCAGGTGGGGGAGAACGGCGTGATCGCCACGGCGGACGGAACCGGCGTGGGCGCGGTGATGCTGGGCATGACCATGGACCTGCCGGAGGACCTGCCCCGAGAGGACTACTACAAGGCGGCCATGGCCGAGCTGCGGCTGAGCAGCGTGATGACGCTGGAGGACTACACGCCGGTTTCCAGAGGAGACAGCTGGGAGAAGGCCACCGCCGTGTTCGGCATCAGCGATTATGTGCTGAGCGACGGATACGCCTCCAACGCAGAAGCCCCGCTGCGGGAACACCCGGCCGTGACGGAGTTTGACTGGGAACAGGGCATCTATGCGCTGGTCTGGTTTGACCCGGATTGCTTTGCGGGCCTGGGCTTGACGGACGCGCAGGCGATGGAACTGGTGGCGCAGAGGCTGGGCACCCTGCGCACGGCCCAATAAAACAAAAAAGGGCACCCCCGCCGCTGCATGGTGCAGCGGGCGGGGGTGCCCTTTGGCTTTATTTCAGGGAAGCAGTGCCTTTGGTGTTACCGCAGAGCCAGCTGCCCGTCCTTCAGGTCCACCGTGATGGTGCTTCCGGCGGGGCGGTTGCCGCGGATCAGTTCCTTGGCGATGAGGGTCTCCACCCGGCTCTGGATGAACCGCTTCAGGGGACGAGCGCCGTAGATGGGGTCGTAGCCCTGATCAATGATGTAGTCACGGGCTGCATCGGTCACGGTCAGGCCCACCTGCTTGTCGGCCAGGCGCTGGCGCAGGTCGTCCAGCAGCAGCTCCACGATGCCGCCGATCTCGCCCTTGGTCAGGCTCTTGTAATACACGATCTCGTCCAGACGGTTCAGGAACTCGGGACGGAACTTGGTCTTGAGCAGAGCGTCCACCTGATTCCGGGCTTCCTGGCTCAGCTCATTGCTACCCTTGGCCCGGCTTTCCTCCAGGTCGTTCAGGATGATGTCGCTGCCCAGGTTGGAGGTCAGGATGATGATGGTGTTCTTGAAGTCCACCGTGCGGCCCTGGCTGTCGGTGATCCGGCCGTCGTCCAGCACCTGAAGCAGGATGTTGAACACATCCGGATGGGCCTTTTCCACCTCATCGAACAGCACCACGCTGTAAGGATGACGGCGCACGGCCTCGGTCAGCTGGCCGCCTTCCTCGTAGCCCACGTATCCCGGAGGGGCGCCGATCAGGCGGCTGACGCTGAACTTCTCCATATATTCGGTCATGTCGATGCGGATCAGGTTCTTCTCATCGTCGAACAGGCATTGGGCCAGCGCTTTGGCCAGCTCGGTTTTGCCCACGCCAGTGGGGCCGAGGAACAGGAAGCTGCCGATGGGCCGGTTGGGGTTGGCAATGCCGGCGCGGCTGCGCAGAATGGCGTCGCTCACCTTGCGGACGGCCTCGTCCTGGCCGATGACCCGCTTGTGCAGGATGTCCTCCAGGCCAAGCAGCTTTTCGCGCTCGCCCTCCACCAGCTTCTCCACGGGAATGCCGGTCCAGCGGGCCACGATGCGGGCGATCTCTTCCTCGGTCACCCGGTCACGCAGCAGGTTGTCCTGGCTGTTCTGGGCGGCTTCGGCCAGCTTTTCCTGTTCGGCCAGTTCTTTTTGCAGCTGAGGCAGCTTACTGTATTGCAGCTCGCCGGCCTTGGCGTAATCGCCGTTGCGGGTGGCCTGGTCGATCTGAGCCTTGATCTGCTCCAACTGGGCGCGCAGATCCTGCACCTTGCCGATGGAGTTCTTTTCGTTCTCCCATTTGGCCTTCATGGTGTTGAACTTGTCGCGCATTTCGGCCAGCTCCTTCTGAAGGGCAGCCAGCCGGTCTTTCGACAGCTGATCCTCTTCCTTCTTCAGGGCAGTCTCTTCGATTTCCCGCTGCATGATGTCCCGGCGCAGGTCATCCAGCTCAGCGGGCATGGAGTCCAGCTCGGTTTTTACCATGGCGCAGGCCTCATCCACCAGGTCGATGGCCTTATCCGGCAGGAAACGGTCGGTGATGTAGCGGTTGGAGAGGGTGGCGGCGGCGATGAGGGCATTGTCCTGGATCTTTACGCCGTGGAACACCTCGTACCGCTCCTTCAGGCCGCGCAGAATGGAGATGGTGTCCTCCACCGTAGGCTCATCCACCTGCACCGGCTGGAACCGGCGCTCCAGAGCGGGGTCCTTCTCGATGTACTGGCGGTATTCGTCCAGCGTGGTGGCGCCGATGCAGTGCAGCTCGCCCCGGGCCAGCATGGGCTTCAGCAGGTTGCCGGCATCCATGGCACCGTCGGTTTTGCCGGCGCCCACAATGGTGTGCAGCTCATCAATGAAGAGGATGATCTGGCCTTCGCTCTTCTTGACCTCATTCAGAACGCTCTTCAAACGCTCTTCAAATTCGCCCCGGTACTTGGCACCGGCCACCAGGGCGCCCATATCCAGGCTGAACACCTTGCGGTCCTTCAGGTTGTCGGGCACATCGCCCCGCACGATCCGCTGGGCAAGGCCCTCGGCGATGGCGGTTTTGCCCACGCCAGGCTCACCGATCAGGCAGGGGTTGTTCTTGCGCTTCCGGCTCAGAATGCGGATGACGTTCCGGATCTCCTGGTCACGGCCGATCACCGGGTCCAGCTTGTTCTGCTTGGCCAGGCTTACCAGCTCCTGGCCGTACTTCTCCAGCACGTCGTAGGTGTCTTCGGGGTGGTCACTGGTCACCCGCTGGTTGCCCCGCAGGGCGGCCAGCTGGTTCAGAAAGTTGTTCTTGTCGATGGAGAAGGCCCGGAACAGGTCGCTGGCTGCCCGGTTGGGGGCTTCCAGAATGCCTAGGAACACATGCTCCACACTGACGTATTCATCCTTCATGGCAGCGGCCTGCTTTTGGGCAGCATTCAGGGCCTTGTCGGTATCCTGGCTGATGTAGACTTTATCGGGGTCACGGCCGGTGCCGCTTACGTGGGGCAGCTGCTCCACCTTTTCCTGGGCGGCCACGGCAAAAGCCGAGGGCTCTACGCCCATGCGCTTCAGCAGCTGGGGGATAAAGCCGTTTTCCTGGCTGGCCAAAGCCGCCAGCAGATGCTCCGGCTCCAGTGCCTGGTTTTGATGTTCAATGGCAAGGCTCTGGGCATTTTGCAGAGCCTCCATGGTTTTCTGTGTGAATTGGTTGGTGTTCATAAACAACAGCCCTCCTTGTTTGCGGGCCTTTGCGCCCCGCCGTCCTTGCCGCCTGCAGGTAACTGACTTGCAAGGCGGTTAGCAGTCAAAATTTGAAAGCGCTTAAAAGTGGCTGCACCGGATCGTCTCTGCCCGTCTGGCCTGGCGTATGCCTGGCCCTCCGGCATTTTGCTCTTCTTTTAGCACTCTATCTGTTCGACTGCTAATAATATAAACCTACCCAACTGGTTTGTCAAGAGGGCGGCCGAAAATTCTCAGATTGTTCACAAACCACCCCCAGCGAGCAGAAAAAGGCGCAGGGAACGGAATGGAGATTTTGACCGTGCAGGTTTTCTTGACAGAGCATACGGCGGAAAGGTATCATAAAATTGTAATATTTTCTACTTATATATAAGGAGGCTGCGTCCCTTTGCCAACCAACGCACCCACCAGAAAGCACCCCTGCCTTCGCTGCCTGCTTCTGGCCTTTTGCTGTGCCCTGCTCAGTTTTCTGCCCCTGCTTTTGCAGGACGGCGGGAAGCTGCTGTTCATGTCCGACTATCTGGAGCAGCAGATCCCCTTCGGTATGTACATCAACGAGTCGGTCAAAAGCGGTCAGGTGTACTGGAGCTGGGGAATGGACCTGGGCACCAACTTTATCGGGGCCTTTTCCTTTTATCTGCTGGGCAGCCCGTTTTTCTGGCTGTCCATGCCGTTTCCTTCCTCCTGGTATATCTACATCGCCGGGGTCATCTACCTTATAAAGTATATGGTGGCCGCTCTGGCGGCGTTTTTGTGGCTGCGGCGGCAGGTGAACGGGGAGAATGCCGCCCTCATCGGCGCACTGCTGTATGCCTTCAGCGGGTTTCAGTCCCTGAACCTGATCTTCTCCCACTTCCACGATGTGGTGGCGTTGTTCCCGCTGCTGCTGCTGGCGGTGGACCTGTGGGTGCAGGAGGGCCGCCGCTGGCCGCTGGCTCTGTCAGCCTGTGTCAACCTGCTGACCAACTACGTGTTCTTTGTGGGCGAAGTGGTGTTTCTGGCGGTGTACTATCTGGTGCGCTGGCTCATCCCGGACGTGCGCCGGGGGCTGCGCCGCCTGCCGGGCTGTGCGGCGCTGGGGGCCTTGGGCGTGACCATGGGGGCGGTGCTGTTTGTGCCGTCGGTGTTGTTCCTGCTCAGCAACCCGCGCACCCAGCAGCACGGCGTCTCGCTGCTGTTCTCCAAAGAAGAATTGCTGTATCTGGTGCGCAGTATGCTGCTTCCGGCCTCCAGTATGCACAGCCCGGATGTGCTGATGGAAAACCATTGGGCTTCCTGCGCGCTGTGGCTGCCTATGGGCGGGCTGGTTCTGGCGGTGATCTACTGCTTCGGGGCCAAAAAGCGCGACTGGCTGCGGCGGCTGTTTCTTCTGTGCCTGCTGGCCACCCTTTCGCCGGCGCTGAACGGTGCATTTTTGCTGTGGACTCAGAGCGGTTACCGGCGCTGGTTCTATATGCTGCTGCTGCTCGCCGCGCTGGCGGCGGCCCGGGTGCTGGATGTCCCGGAAGCGTATTCGGTACGCCGGGGGCTGTGGATCGGGCTGGCGGTCACGGCCGCGTTTCAGGTGGGAATGCTGCTTTGGCCGGATGCGGTGCAGCGGCCCGGCCTGTTTGCCTGGAACTGCTTTGTGGCGGACGCCGCCCTTCTGGCGCTGCTGTGGGCGCTGCCCGGCGGCAGGCGGGTGCGCGGGCGGGCAGCGCTGGCCTTCACCATGGCGTTCTGCGTGCTCTCCACGGGAACCTGCGCCCGGCTGTACCACGACGACCGTCATACCGACGGCGCCCGCTATGCGGCCCAGCTTAAGGCGGCCAGCCAGCTGACGGTGCCGGAGGGCAACCGAGTGCGGCCGGCGGAAAACCGGCAGGCGCTGCCGGGAATGCTGATGAACGCCAACACCTTCTGCAGCACGGTGAACGGCGGAATTTTTGAACTGAATGAGCTGCTGGGCACCCCGCGCGTGGTGCAGAGCGAGCTTTCCGGCGAGGGGCGGGCTGAACTGCTCAGCGCCGGGTACACCGTGCAGGAACAGCCCTGGGAGGGCAGCAGCCCCAAGAGCGAAGGCCATGCCGACGGGGCGGATTATTACGTTTATCACGACAAGATCACCCCGCCCATCGGGTTTGCCTACCATACCTATATGACGCAGAGCCAGTGGCAGCAGATCGCCCCGGAGCTTCGGTGCCTGGCCATGCTGCGCACCCTGGTGGTGCGGGACGAGGATGTGCCGCAGGTGGAGGGGGTGCTTCGCCCCTACGACCCGCAGCAGGACGGGGAGTACCTGCCGGAAAACAAGGAGGACCTGGTGGCCCTCCGGCGGGAAGAGGCGAGCGGGACCTTCACCCGGGATGAGCGGGGCTTCTGCTCTGAGATCACCTGCGCGCAGGCGGGGTACGGCTTTTACAGCTTCTCTTGGGATGCAGGCTGGAGCGCCATGGTGAACGGCGAGCCGGTGGAGATTCTGAACATCTGCGGCCTGATGGCGGTGCCCCTGCAGGCCGGAGAAAACCGGGTGGAATTCCGCTACACCCCGCCCGGCCTGAGGCTGGGCCTGGCCCTGACCAGGGCCGGCTGGGCGGTGTTTGCTGTGCAGACGGTGCAGGAGGTGCTGCAGGCGCGCCGCAAACGCCGGAAGGCCCGGGGCAGCGCCGGAGAAGAACCGGCGGAAGAAATCGGCGGAAGAAACCGCCCGCAGGCCCAACCTTGCCCTTGACCCCGGCCGTACAAAAACGTATGATAGTAGAAGTGCTTTTGAAACCGTGCAGTTGAGGCACGGAAGAAAACCCCGCCGCGGTCCGGTGTGTGTATCCCGGCAGAATGCCGGAGCGGCAGCCCCGGCGGGCAGAAAAGGAGAATGGATTTATGAAGCAGGATACCATCTGCGTGCAGGGCGGCTATACCCCCGGCAACGGCGAACCCCGCCAGGTGCCCATCATTCAGAGCACCACTTTCAAGTACGCCACCAGTGAGGACATGGGCAAGCTGTTTGACCTGGAAGCTGACGGCTATTTCTACAGCCGCCTGCAGAACCCCACCAACGACATTGTGGCCAAGAAGATCTGCGAGCTGGAGGGCGGCACTGCCGCCATGCTGACCTCTTCCGGTCAGGCGGCCACCTTCTATGCCATCTTCAACATCGCCTCCTGCGGCGACCATGTGGTGTCCAGCTCCAGCATCTACGGCGGCAGCTACAACCTGTTTGCCGTCACCATGAAGCGCATGGGCGTTGAGTTCACCTTTGTGGACCCCGACTGCACCGAGGAAGAGTTGAATGCGGCCTTCCGCCCCAACACCAAGGCGGTGTTCGGCGAGACCATCGCCAACCCGGCTCTCACCGTGCTGGACATTGAAAAGTTTGCCACGGCGGCCCACAGCCACGGCGTGCCCCTGATCGTGGACAACACCTTCGCCACCCCCGTGAACTGCCGCCCCTTCGAGTGGGGCGCGGACATTGTGACCCACTCCACCACCAAGTACATGGACGGCCACGGCGCGGGCCTGGGCGGCTGCATCGTGGACAGCGGCAAGTTCGATTGGACCAAGTACCCGGAGAAGTTCCCCGGCCTGTGCACCCCCGATGAGAGCTACCATGGCGTGACCTACACCGAGCGCTTTGGCCTGGGCGGCGCGTTCATCACCAAGGCTACGGCCCAGCTGATGCGGGACTTTGGCTCCATGCAGGCCCCCAGCAACGCCTTTTTGCTGAACATGGGCCTGGAGAGCCTGCACGTGCGCATGAAGCGCCACTGCGAGAACGGCCAGGCGGTGGCGGAGTTCCTCCAGAACCACCCCAAGATCGCCTGGGTGAATTACAGCGGCCTGCCCGGCAACAAGTACTATGAGCTGGCACAGAAGTACCTGCCGGGTGGCAGCTGCGGCGTGGTGAGCTTCGGCGTGAAGGGCGGCCGTCAGGCGGCGGAGACCTTCATGAAGCATCTGAAGATCGCCGCCATTGAAACCCATGTGGCCGATGCTCGCACCTGCTGCCTGCATCCCGCCTCCTCCACCCATCGCCAGATGAACGACGCCGAGCTGGCCGCCGCCGGTGTGGGCGCCGATCTGGTGCGCCTGTCCTGCGGTTTGGAAGCCAGCGAGGACCTGATCGCCGATCTGGCCCAGGCACTGGAACAGGTGTGATTTTTTCCACAAACGCAAATTCTTGCATGGGGCACCGTGCCCCGTGCCCATCAAAAAAGGACGTAACAAACTGCCATGCCTCTGATTATTCCCAAAACCCTGCCCGCCTATAAAGTCCTGGGCGAGGAAAATGTGTTCGTAATGCATAAGGAACGGGCTGAAAACCAGCACATCCGCCCGCTGCGGATTCTGGTGCTGAACCTGATGCCCACCAAGATCGTCACCGAGACCCAACTGGCCCGCCTGCTGGCCAACAGCCCTTTGCAGGTGCAGCTGACCTTTTTGCAGACGGCCAGCCATGCGGCCAGCCATGTGTCGGCCCAGCATCTGGATGCCTTCTATACGACCTTTGACGAGGTGAAAAATCAGCGGTACGACGGTATGATCATCACAGGTGCGCCGGTGGAGACCATGCCCTTTGAAGAGGTGGATTACTGGGACGAGCTGTGCCGGATTCTGGAATTCAGCAAGACCAACGTGTACTCCATCCTGCACGTGTGCTGGGGCGCGCAGGCCGCGCTGTACTACCACTTCGGCATCCGCAAGGAGCTGCTGGACCAGAAGATGTTCGGCGTGTTCCTGCACAAGGTCACCCGGCCCTCGAACCCGCTGGTGCGCGGCTTTGACGAGGTGTTCTACGCCCCCCATTCCCGCCACACCGGCATTCGCCGGGAGGATGTGCTGGCCTGCCCGGAGCTGCGCCTGCTGGCGGACAGTGAGGAGGCCGGCCCCTACCTGATGAGCACCGAGTCTGGCCGGCAGATCTTTGTGGCCGGCCACCCGGAGTACGACAAGTACACGCTGGACAGTGAGTATCGCCGGGATGTGGACAAGGGCCTGCCCATTGCGGTGCCCAAGAACTATTACCCGGACGACGACCCCACCAGAGAGCCGCTGTTCCGCTGGCGCGCCCACGCCCATCTGCTGTACTCCAACTGGCTGAACTATTACGTTTACCAGAACACCCCCTACGATCTGGACCTGCTGGAAAAAGTGGAGGAGAGCGAAACGCACATCCATCCCTGACCAGCCGGAACCGGCGCAGGCCCTGCTGAACCCCGGTAAATAAGAACAGCCCCCTTCCGGCCGGAAGGGGGCTGCTTGTTTTGCAATCGGGTTTGGGACCAATCAGGCGCGCACGGCGCTGCTGGTCACCAGTTCCATGGCGCTGTCCAGCAGAACGGCCTGGCACAGGTAGCCGCGGCCGTAGTAGGTCTGATAAGCAGAGTAATCGCTGGTTCCCACGTTGGTGCTGAAGTAGTTGGTCAGGGCGTCCTCGTCCACGGTGAGGCCCTCGGCCTTGGCAATGGCCTCCAGCATCACAACGGTCTTGAGCTGCTCCTGGGCGGCGGCGGTCATGGCCTCACGCTGGGCGTCCTCGCTGTCGTAGCCCATCATGCTGCGGGCGGTCTCCATGTCCAGGCCGTAGGCGCTCGCCTGAGACTCGAACTGGGCCATGCTCACATTCACCAGCTGATCCACCAGGTCGGCGGGGAACTCACTGAACTGGCACTCGTCCAGCACCTTCTGCAGCACGTAGTTGTCGGCCTTGTTGTTCTCCATGCTGGTGCGGATGGTGTCCTTCATGCCCTGGGCGGTGCCGTAGTCGGCCAGCGCAGAGGTCTGGCTGACGAACTCGTCGGTCAGCTCGGGAACCTGCTTGTCGCCCTGGATGTAGTTGATGGTGGTGACGAACACCGCATCCTTACCGGCCAGGTCGGGGTTGTTCTCGTAGGGGTCGGGAAAGGTGACCTCCACGTTGAAGGTCTCACCGGGGGTGTGGCCAATGATCTGGGTCAGGAAGTCGTCAATGTAGGCGTCGCTGCCGGCGGTAACCAGAGTGCCGCGGCCGTTGGTGTTGCCGCCGCTGAACTCCTCGCCGTCCACACTGCCCACGTAGTCGATGTTCACCACGTCGCCGTCTTCGATGGCGCGGTCCTTGATCTGGTCGTAGGTGGCGTACTGGTCCAGAATGGAGTTGATCTGGGTGTTCAGCTCGTCATCGGTGATGGTGTACTCCTCGGCGGGCACGGAGATGCCCTTGTACTGGGGCAGGGTCACCAGAGCGGCGCTGTCCACACCCTTCAGGGTGCCGTCATCGTTCAGGTAAGCGCTGTACACATCGCTGTGGTCCTCCACGCCCGAAGAGCTGCCGGAAGCAGCCTGGCTGGAAGAGCTGGAAGAGCTGGAAGCGCCGCAGCCCGCCAGGCTGAGCGCCAGGGCCAGGCAGGTGCAGACGCTGCCCAGACGAATCAGATTCTTATTCAATGCAGTTTTCCTCCTTGAGATCCCGCTCACGGAAAAGCCCGGGCGGGGGCAGTACAAAATATTATACCGCGTGAAAGGGGTTTGAACAACAAATTCTCATAAAATTTCTCAATTCCGGCCCGCAAACCGGATAGAATCCGGTGGAAAAAGCCGTGCATATCCGCTATAATTGTAGCCGAAAGCAAACACAGCACGAACGCGCCCCGGCCCGGCCGCCGCGCCGCCGTGAGAAACAATGAGCACAAAGAAAAGGAGAGTACCCTCATGGATTACAACAAGGCAGCACTGGAGATGCACGCCGCCCACCACGGCAAGCTGGAAGTGATCAGCAAGGTGCCCGTGAAAACGCGGGACGACCTTTCCACCGCATATACCCCCGGCGTAGCAGAGCCCTGCCGCAAGATCTGCCAGAACCCGGACGATGTGTACACCTACACCACCAAGGGCAACATGGTGGCGGTGGTGACCAACGGCACCGCCGTGCTGGGCCTGGGCGACATCGGCCCCGAGGCTGGCCTGCCTGTGATGGAGGGCAAGTGCGTGCTGTTCAAGGAGTTCGGCGGCGTGAACGCAGTGCCCATCTGCCTGGACACCAAGGACCCCGCCGAGGTCATCCGTGCGGTGGAGCTGATTGCCCCCAGCTTCGGCGGCGTCAACCTGGAGGACATCCGCAGCCCCGAGTGCTTTGAGATCGAGCGGGTGCTGGAAGAAAAGCTGGACATCCCCGTGTTCCACGACGACCAGCACGGCACCGGCATTGTGGTGACGGCTGCCCTGCTGAACGCCCTGAAGGTGGTTGGCAAGGACATTGCCAATGTGAAGATCGTGCAGAACGGCCCCGGCGCCGCGGGCACCGCCATCATCAAGATGCTGATGGCCGCCGGTGCCACCGACATCACCGCCGTGGACGAGCACGGCATTCTGTATGAGGGCCGCCCCGCCGGCCTGAAGGACCACAAGGCCTGGCTGGCCACCGTGACCAACCCCCGCCACCTGACCGGCGGCCTGGCCGAGGCCGTGAAGGGCGCCGATGTGTTCATCGGCACCAGCATTGCCGGTGCCCTCACCCCCGAGATGGCCGCCACCATGGCCCCCGGCGCGGTGGTGTTCGCCATGGCCAACCCCAACCCCGAGATCATGCCCGATGCGGCCAAGGCCGCCGGTGTGGCGGTGGTTGGCACCGGCCGCAGCGACTTCCCCAACCAGATCAACAACGTGCTGGCCTTCCCCGGCGTGTTCAAGGGCGCCCTGAGCGTGCGCGCCCGGGACATCAACAACGAGATGAAGGTGGCGGCCGCCAAGGCCATTGCCGGCATCATCTCGGACGAAGAGCGCAGCGCGGAGAACATCATCCCCGGCGCGTTTGACCCCCGTGTGGTGGAGGCGGTGAGCGCCGCTGTGGCCCAGGCTGCCCGCGACAGCGGCGTGGCCCGCGCCTGATCGGCCCGAAAAGGAGGAACTGTCATGCGTACCATCAAAGCCGAGGAGATCACCCGGCGGGTGGCCACCCTGTGCATTGAGGCCAACACCTGCCTGCCCGCCGATGTGAAGGCGGCCCTGGAAAAAGCCCGGGAGGAAGAGCCGTGGCCTCTGGCCAAGCAGACGCTGGGCCTGCTGCGCAGCAACCTGGACGTGGCTGCCGCCAAGGAACTGCCCATCTGCCAGGACACCGGTATGGCCTGCGTGTTTGTGGAGCTGGGCCAGGACGTGCATGTGGAGGGCGACCTGGAGGCCGCCGTCAACGAGGGCGTGCGCCGCGGTTACGGCGACGGCTACCTGCGCAAGAGCGTGGTGGGCGACCCGCTGCGCCGGGTGAACACCGGCGACAACACCCCCGCCTTCCTCACCCTGCATCTGGTGCCCGGCGAGGGCTGCCGCATCACCGTGGCCCCCAAGGGCGCGGGCAGCGAGAACATGAGCCGCCTGGCCATGCTCAAGCCCGCCGACGGTGAACAGGGCGTGAAGGACTTTATTCTGGACACCGTGAAGTGGGCCGGCTCCAACCCCTGCCCGCCCATCGTGGTGGGCGTGGGCATCGGCGGCAGCTTTGACAAGTGCGCCGCGCTGGCCAAAAAGGCCCTGCTGCGCCCGCTGGATGTGCCCAACCCGGACCCCTACTACGCCGCGCTGGAACAGGAGCTGCTGGAGAAGATCAACGAGCTGGGCATCGGCCCTCAGGGCTTCGGCGGCCACACCACCGCTCTGGGCCTTGCCATTGAGACCATGCCCACCCATGTGGCCTGCCTGCCCGTGGCCGTGAACATGAGCTGCCACGTCACCCGCCGCGCCAGCGCCGAACTGTGAGGTAACTGCTATGGAATACAAACTGACCACCCCCCTCACCAAAGAGGCGCTGGCCCCGCTGCGGGCGGGGGACACGGTACGGCTTTCCGGCGTGGTGTACACCGCCCGGGACGCCGCCCACAAACGTATGATGGAGCTGCTGGACGAAGGCAAGCCCCTGCCGTTCCCGGTGGAAGGGGCGGCTGTGTATTACGTCGGCCCCACGCCGGAGCGCCCGGGGCAGGTCATCGGTGCGGCCGGGCCCACCACCTCCGGCCGGATGGACGCCTATGCACCCCGCCTGCTGGACCTGGGCCTCGCGGCCATGATCGGCAAGGGCGGCCGCAACGAGGCCGTGCAGAAGGCGGTTGTGCGCAACGGCGCGGTGTACCTGGCCGCGCTGGGCGGCGCAGGCGCGCTGATGGCCGGAAGCGTGGAGAGCCTGGAGATCATCGCCTGGGAGGACCTGGGCTGTGAAGCCGTGCGCCGCCTGGAAGTGGAGGATATGCCTCTGACCGTCATTCTGGACAGTGTGGGCGGCAACCTGTACGAGAGCGGCCCTGCGGCCTATCTGGCCAGCCGGTGAACCGATAAAATTGAAAAATTACTGGCAGGCAGCTGCCAGTAATTTTTTTAAGCAGCTGCTTTCATAGGCCACGGCAGGAACGGCTGCGGAGCACACAAATTCCAGCGGTAAAATTGCGGCCCGGAGGCGAGGAGGATTGCATAAATGGAATGGCAGCACAGATTGAGCATGGGGAAAACCGCCCTGCTGCAAAGGGCGGAGCGCCATGAAAAACGTGTGCTGGCAGTCCTGTTTCTGGTTATGCTTCTGATTGCGGTTTTGACGGTGGGCCGGCGCTCGTTCGGCTACGATACGCTGGGGGAACAGAAAATTCTGGACTCCAACATCAAGGCCTATGCGCAGACGCTTGCAGGGGAGGGGAGCGCATGGTATCAGAGCTTCCCGGAGGAGATTGAGGACATTCGCCAGTCGGTGGAAAAAGATCACGGGCAGGCGGCCCTGTACCTGTTCTGGCCGGTCAAGTACCTGCTGCGGAATCAGCCGCAGAACACGGTGAACGCCGCCTTTTATCTGTACGACCACCTGATTTTTTTGTACGCGCTGTATGCGCTGTATCGCCTGGTCAAGGGGATGACCGGCCAGATGGCGTTTGGGCTGGCGGCGGTGCTGCTGCTGTATTGCAATCCGCGCTTTTTCGCGGAAAGTTTCATCAACAACAAGGATGTAGTGCTGATGTCGCTGTGCCTGATTGTATTCTGGCAGGGGTGGCGTTTTATTAAGCAGGACGACTGGCTGAGCCCGGTGCTGTTCGGCTTTTTCGGCGCACTGGCCTTCAACCTTCGGCTGCTGGGCCTCGGGGCCTTCGGCGTGTGCGGGCTGGCCTATCTGACCGACCGGACGCTGAAACGGGCGTGGTCACGCCGGATGGTGCTGCGCGGCGCACTGGCGGTGGGGGCGCTGGCACTGTTTTATTATCTGCTGACCCCGGCCTCCTGGGCCAACCCCCTTGCGTTTTTGCGGTATGTGTATGAGAACACGGTCCATTTTGACTCCTCTCGTTGGAACGGCCTGATTTTGTACCGGGGCGATTGGTTTAATCCGGAGAGAAGGCCCATTCCGTGGCACTACATTCCCTGGTGGATGATGATCACCACACCGCTGCTGATTCTGGTGCTGGCGTTTTTGTGCCCGGCGGCCATCGGGTGGAAAAGCCGGGCCGACCATGCAGCGCTTTTGAGCAGCGAGACGGTGTTTTGCTTCTGGATCGGGTTGTTCGGCCTGCTGCCGGTGGTGGCCAGCATGGTGGGGCACTCCAACCTGTACAACGGCTGGCGGCATTTGTATTTTGTGTATGCATCGGTCATTGTGCTGGCCTCCGTCTCGCTGGCGTGGCTGTGGAAGCAGAAGCGGCGCTGGCTCAGAGGGCTTCTTGCGGCGGCCGTTGCGGTGAATCTGATCTATTATGCCGGATTTATCGCGGTGAACTACCCCAATGAATATGCCTATTTCAATGTGCTGGCCGGGCCGCACCCGGAAGAGAACTACGATGCGGATTACTGGCTGTTCTCCTGCCAGGAGGCGCTGGAAACCATTATGAAGCAGGACCCGCACGCGGCGGTGGCGGATATGACCCAGAGAAATTGTGTGGGCCTTTATTGGAATCAGGCCGCAGAACGGGTCGGCGGCGTGGCGGAGGACGCAAAGGATTACGATTGGAAGGCGCGGTTCCACGCCACCTATCTTCTCCAGAATACCTCGTACTGGAAGCTGGAAACCATGACGTACAGCGAGGATGACAATGCGGACGAGGTGACGGCATGGATCGCGGCCACGGCGAACTGGACCCCGCTGTTTGAAGTAAAGTGCGGCCGGACGGTGCTCTGGCGGGTGTACCGCAATCTGCTGTACATCGGGCCGCCCAGCTGATAAGCGGGGGGCTGCCAAAGTTTGTGAGAAATTCACCGCTTCAATTTGGTAAAGTTGCATAGTTGACAAACGGCCGAAACCGTGGTTTAATAAGGCTACACCGATGAGGCGAAGATAAAACTGCACAGCGCACTTCCAGAGAGCCCGGAGGATGGAAACGGGCAGAGAGCGGGGCAGACAAATGGATCGCTGAGGGCAGGGGGAACGCGCCGGAAGTTCATTCCGCGTTATTATCCGCTGACGGGCACTCCCGTTACAGAGTAGGAAGCGTGTTGGCGCTTCGAGAGGTGGCTGTGGCCGGAAGGCCCGGCAAGCAAGGTGGCACCGCAGGTGTTTTGAAACGATTCAAAGCCTGTCCTTGTACGAGTTCAGTACGAGGGCAGGCTTTTTGTATTTCCCTCGTGGCGGCGCGGCTGCCGAAAGGAGGAACCTCATGATGCAACAACCCGAACACAACGCTTGTGTACGTTCCCTTCGCCGATGGCGATGGCAGGCATAAACCAGTGCCCGCTGCCCCGGCCGGGGCGAACCGTCAAACCGCGAACAACAACACAAACTGAATTGTGAGGATATTACCATGAAAAAGATGAACAAGATGATCGCCGCTTCTCTCGCCGCTGTGATGAGCCTGTCTCTGGCCGCCTGCGGTTCTTCCGCTTCTTCTTCCGCCGCCGCTTCCAGCGAGGCAGCTTCCGGCGCGGCCGAGGGCAAAACCTACCGGGTGGCCATTGTGCAGCAGCTGGACCACGCCAGCCTGAACGAGATCCGCAAGGCCGCCGAGGCCGAGCTGGACGCCAAGGCCGCCGAGCTGGGCGTGACCATTGAGTACACCGAGTTCAACGGCCAGAACGATGCCACCACCCTGAACCAGATCGGCAGCCAGGTGGTGAGCGACGGCTACGACGCGGTGATGCCCATTGCCACGCTGGCCGCCCAGTGTATGCAGAACGCCACCGAGGGCACCGACATCCCCGTGGTGTATGCCGCTGTTTCGGACCCGGAGACCGCCGGCCTCACCGCCGAGAACGTGACCGGCACCTCCGATGCCCTGAACACCGACTTCATCCTGGACATGATGTTCGCCCAGAACCCGGACATTCAGACCGTTGGCCTGCTGTACAGCCTGTCGGAGGACAACAGCAAGCAGCCCATTGAGGATGCCAAGGCCTATTTGGACGCCAAGGGCGTGAAGTACGTGGAAGGCACCGGCAACACCACCGATGAGATCGTGGCCGCCACCAACAACATGCTGGACCAGGTGGACGCCATTTTCACCCCCACCGACAACCGGGTCATGGACGCGGAGCTGACCATCGCGGAGAGCCTGATTGAGGCGGGCGTGCCCCACTACACCGGCGCAGACTCCTTTGTGCGCAACGGCGCCTTTGCCACCTGCGGCGTGAACTACACCGAGCTGGGCGCTTACACCGCCGACATGGTCGTGGATGCCATGGCCAACGGCAACCTGCCTGCCTTCCATGTGATGGACGGCGGCATCATCACCGTCAACACCGAGACCGCCGAGGGCCTGGGCGCCGATTGCAGCGTGTTCAAGACCATGGCCGGTGAGGTTGTGGAAGTGACCACCACCGAGGACTAAGCCGACAGCAGCATCGTTTGAACGCAATCCCGGGGATCGGGGCGGCCGGGCCGCCCTGGTCCCTTTGCGGATTTCAGAAGGGAGACACCCATGACGTCCTTTTTCACCCTGGCCATTGTGCAAAGCGCCCTGGAAGTGGGCTTTATCTATGCGCTGGTGGCCATGGCGCTGTTCCTCAGCTACAGCGTGCTGAACATCGCCGACCTTTCCACCGACAACTGCTTCATCTTGGGCTGCGCGGTGGGCTCTACCGTGGCCCTGGCAGGACACCCGTTCCTGGGCTTGTTTGCCGCCATGGCGGCGGGCGTGTGCTCCGGCTTTGTCACCGCCTTTCTGCAGACCCGCCTTGGGGTGGAGAGCATTCTGGCCGGCATCATCGTGAACACCGGCCTGTACACCATCAACCTGATGGCCATGGGCTTCACCAGCAACCTGAATCTGTTCAAGTGCACCACCATCTTCACCCTGGCCAGGGACGTGCTGGAGCCGGTGATCGGCAGCTGGTACAAGCTGGCGGTGGCGGTGTTCATCACCCTGATCGCGGCGCTGGCGCTGCGGCTGTTCCTCACCACCCGGCTGGGCCTGTCCATCCGGGCCACCGGCGACAACGCTGACATGGTGCGGGCTTCTTCCATCAACCCGGCCTTTACCATCACGGTAGGCCTGTGCGTCAGCGGCTCGCTGACGGCGCTTTCCGGCGCAGTGCTGGGCCAGTATCAGAAATCCTGCGACATCAACCTGGGGCAGGGCATGGTGACCATCGCCCTGGCCAGCCTGATCATCGGCGAAACGCTGGTGGGCCGCCAGAAGATCAGCCACCGGCTGTTCGCGTCCATTCTGGGCAGCGTGATCTATCGGTTCGTGGTGGCCATTGCCCTGCGCATGAATGTGCCGGCCGAATGCCTGAAGCTGGTCAGCGCCATCATTGTGGCGGTGGCCATCTCCAGCCCGCAGGTGAAGGTGCTCATCGGCCGCTCCCGCCGCAAGGCCGCGGCCCGGGCCGCAAAAAAGGAGGGCGTGTAAAATGCTGAAGCTGAATCATGTGAGCATGACCTTCAATCCAGGTACCGTCAACGAAAAGAAGGCCCTGAACGACCTGAGCCTTCATTTGGCCCCCGGTGATTTTGCCACCATTGTTGGTTCCAACGGCGCGGGCAAATCCACCCTGTTCGGGGCCATTGCAGGCAGCTTCTGGCCGGACACCGGCAGCGTTGTGCTGGACGGGCAGGACATTACCTTTCTGCCGGCCCATGTGCGCAGCAAGCAGATCGGCCATCTGTTTCAGGACCCCATGCGGGGAACCGCGCCCCACATGACCATTGAGGAAAACCTGGCCCTGGCGTACCTGCGCACCGAGAAGTCGAAAAGTTCGTTTTTCAGCCGGGTGAACAAAAAGGATAAGGAGCTGTTCCGGGAGCATCTGGCCCTGCTGGGCATGGGCCTGGAGGACCGGATGAGCCAGCCGGTGGGTCTGCTTTCCGGCGGCCAGCGCCAGGCGCTGACCCTGCTGATGGCCACGCTGGTCACCCCAAAGCTGCTTTTGCTGGACGAGCACACCGCCGCGCTGGACCCAGCCACGGCCGAGAAGGTGCTGGCGCTGACGAAGGACATTGTGGCCCAGCGGCACATCACCTGCCTGATGATCACCCACAATATGCACAGCGCCCTGGAGTTGGGCAACCGCACCCTGATGATGAACGCCGGGCAGATCGTGCTGGATGTGCAGGGCGAAGAGCGTGCCCACATGACGGTGGACGACCTGCTGGCCCGGTTTGCGGCCGGGGCCGGCCAGGCGCTGGACAACGACCGCATTCTGCTGAGCAGCGAGGCCCGGTAAAACCGGCAAAAAAACGCGGGAAGCCCCCGGGGCAAACCTTGCCAGCGGGGGGCAAAGCCGCTATAATAAAAGAAGCATGGCCTCGCTGCGTGCGGGGCCATCTTTTCTGCGCTCGGGCTGGGCAGCCGCCTTGGCCGGGCCGGAAATCCTGCTGGAATACGGGCGGCCGCACTGCGGCCTTTGCCCTTTGAGAGAGGAAGGTTACAAGATTGGAAACCATGGGAAATCTGCGCCGCACCCGCTATTGCGGTGAGGTGCGCCTGCCCGATGCCGGGCAGGAGATGGTGGTGGCCGGCTCCATCGCCAAGTGCCGCGACAAGGGCGGCATCATCTTTGCCGACCTGCGGGACACCACCGGCATTCTGCAGCTGGTGTTTGACGACGGCACCGACCGGGACGTGTTTGCCAAGGCCCAGAGCCTGCGCAGCGAATATGTGGTGATCGCCAAGGGCCTGCTGCGTGAGCGGGACGCCAAGACCACCAAGATCGCCACCGGCGATGTGGAGCTGTATGTGAGCGAGCTGCGGGTGCTGAGCGAGGCCGAGACCACGCCCTTTGAGATCCGCGACGAAGTGAGCGTGAAGGACGAACTGCGCCTGAAGTACCGCTACCTGGATCTGCGCCGGGAGAGCATGCATCAGCCCCTGATGGTGCGCAGCCGCATCTGCCAGATTGTGCGCAACTACTTCTGCGACCATCACTTCACCGAGATCGAGACCCCCATCCTGATGAAGTCCACCCCCGAGGGCGCCCGCGACTATCTGGTGCCCAGCCGTGTGCAGCCCGGCCGTTTTTACGCCCTGCCCCAGAGCCCTCAGCTGTACAAGCAGCTGCTGATGCTCTCCGGCTTTGACCGGTACTTCCAGATCGCCCGCTGCTTCCGCGATGAGGACCTGCGCGCCGACCGTCAGCCCGAGTTCACCCAGATCGACCTGGAAATGAGCTTTGTGGACGACAACGACATCATGACCCTGAACGAGGGCCTGATCAAGACCCTGTGGAAAGAGATCCTGAACGTGGACGTGGCCACCCCCTTCCAGCGGATGCCCTGGGACGAGGCCATGAACCGCTTCGGCAGCGATAAGCCCGACACCCGCTTCGGCCTGGAGATCCTGGACGTGAGCGAGGCCGTGCGCGGCACCGAGTTCGTGCCCTTCAAGGCTGCCCTGGAGGCCGGCGGCACCGTGCGCTGCATCAACTGCAAGGGCATGGCCGACAAGCTGACCCGCAAGAACATCGACAAGCTGGCCGCCGATGCCAAGACCTACGGCATCAAGGGCCTGGCTTACACCCGCCTGACCGCCGAAAACGAGACTTCCAGTTTTGAGAAGTTCCTCACCGAGGAGGAGAAGGCTGCCCTGCGCGCCGCCGCCGGGCTGGAAACCGGCGACGTGCTGCTGGTTGCCGCCGACGCCAACTGGGTGAAGGCCTGCACTGCGCTGGGCCAGATCCGCCTGCTGGTGGCCAAGAAGTATGACCTGATCGACCAGAGCAAGTTCAACTTCCTGTGGGTCACCGACTTCCCGCTGTTCGAGTACAGCGAGGAGGAGGGCCGCTGGATGGCCATGCACCATCCGTTCACCCTGCCCCGTGCCGACTGCATCGACAAGGTGGAATCCGATCCGGGCGCCTGCTACGCCGTGGCCTACGACATCGTGCTGAACGGTGTGGAGATGGGCGGCGGCTCCATGCGCATCAACGACCCCGCCCTGCAGCAGCATATGTTCAAGGCGCTGGGCTTTACCGAAGAGCGTGCCCGCACCTGCTTCGGCTTCCTGATGGATGCCTACCGCTACGGTGCACCCCCGCACGGCGGCATGGCCTACGGCCTGGACCGTATGGTCATGCTGATGCTGGGCCGCGACTCCATCCGCGACGTGATCGCCTTCCCCAAGGTGCAGAACGCCGGTGAGGTGATGAGCGGCTGCCCCGATGTGGTGGACCCCAAGCAGCTGGAGGACCTGCACATTCTGTGTGAGCTGCCTGCTGCCCCCAAGAGCGCCGAATAAGCGCCGTATATCTGAATAAAAGCAGCGCCGCTGCCCTTGATGTGATGGGCGGCGGCGCTGTTTTGCGTGCGGCGTTTATGCAGTTTGCGCTGTGTTAAGGCGGGCTTCACAGCGGCCCCTTGACCTTTTCTTCAAAGCCGTTTTCCGGCTCCTTGTCCGGAGTCAGGGTGGCCTTGCGGGCCTCGGCGCCCGGCCCGGCCAGCCCAAGCTGGTTTTTTACGGTGCTGGCGGGGCCGACGGCCTGCTGGCCGTATTTTTTGCGGATGGCGTCCAGGCTGGCCTCCAGCCGCTCCCGCTTTTCGTCGGGAACGGGCGTGTCGTCAAAAAAGCTCTGCTGAATGCCCAGCGGCTCTTCGGTGAGGGAGAGGGCGGTCACGGTCAGCATTCGGATGGGCTTGGTGACCGGCCGCCAGTTGGCCTGCACCAGCTCCAGGCAGGCGGCGGCCAGCTCGCTGGCCAGGTGGCTGCTCTGTGGCAGCCGCTTTTGCCGGGTGATGCTTTTGAACTGGGGGTCGCGGATGGTCAGCTGCACGCCCCCGGCCCACAGGCCGTGGCGGCGCAGGCGGCTGGCCACCTCGTCACACAGGGCGGCCAGGGCGGTGCGGATGTCCGCCTCCCCGGCCAGATCCCGGCGGAAGGTCATGCCGTTGCCCACGCTTTTGATGGGGTCGCTCTCGCCCACAAAGCGCACCGGCGCGTCGTCCTCCCCGCGGGCGTAGCGGGAAAGCTCGCCCCCCAGCTTGCCCAGCGCCCCGGTGAGCGAGGCGGGGTCGGCGGCGGCCAGTTGGCCGATGGTGCGGATGCCCATCCGAGACAGGGACTGAGCGGCCGAGCGCCCCACATACAACAGGTCGGTCACCGGCAGGGGCCAGACGATGCGCTCCACGTCCTCGGGGCGGATGACGGTGGTGGCGTTGGGCTTTTTGTAGTCGCTGCCCAGCTTGGCAAACACCTTGTTGAAGCTGACCCCCACGCTGATGGTCAGGCCGGTGACGGCCTGCACCTCCCGGCGGATCTGGTTGGCCAGGGCGATGGGGTCGGCCGCGAACAGGTGCCAGGTGTGGGTGATGTCCAGCCAGCTCTCGTCGATGCTGAAGGCCTCCACCCGGTCGCTGTATTTTTCGTAAATGTCGTTGATCACCCGGCAGTAGTGGCTGTACTTTTCCCGGTGGGGCGGAAGAAGCACCAGATTCGGGCATTTGGAGCGGGCGCTCCAGATGGTTTCGGCGGTTTGAATGTGATACTTTTTCGCGGCTTCGTTTTTGGCCAGCACAATGCCGTGGCGGCCCTCCGGGTCGCCGCAGACGGCCACCGGGGTGTTCAGCAGCTCCGGGTGGGCCAAAAGCTCCACGCTGGCGTAAAAGCTGTTGCAGTCGCAGTGCAGGATCCAGCGCTCCGGCGTCATGGGCAGGGCCTCCTTTCCGGCAGAAAATGCACAGGCGTTTTCTCTATTATAGCATATGAGCGGGGAATTTCCGCGGGCGAGTGGCCCGGAATTTTCATTGGAAAAAACCATCGGCCATGCTATAATGAAATTCATTCCGCATCGTTTGAGTTTAAAAGGAGGGATTTCTGCCATGCAGCTGCATCTTTTCCCAATTTATCAACTGCTCTGGCTGTTTTTTATCTATGCATTTCTGGGCTGGTGCACCGAAGTGGCCTACGCCGCGCTGGACACCGGCAAACTGGTGAACCGCGGCTTCCTGAACGGGCCGCTCTGCCCCATTTACGGCTGCGGCATGGCGGCGGTGCTCACCCTGCTGCTGCCGCTGCAGGACAACCTGCTGATTCTGTTTGCGGGGGGAATGCTGCTGACCACCCTCATTGAGCTGGTGGGCGGCTGGGCCCTCAAAACGCTGTTTCACACCACCTGGTGGGATTACAGCGACAAGTCCTTCAATCTGGGCGGCTACATCTGCCTGGAATTCAGCATTCTGTGGGGCATCGGCGCAACCATCATGGTGCGGGTGGTGCACCCGGTGGTGATGAAGCTGGTGCTGGCGATCCCCCACAAGATCGGGCTGGCGCTGCTGGGCAGCATGACGGCCCTGTTTGTGGTGGATCTGGTGGCCACGCTGCGCGTGGTGGCCGGGCTGGAGCGCGACCTGAGCGAGCTGGACCGCATTGCCGAGGCGCTGCGCAAGGGCAGCGACCGGCTCACCGAAAAGGTGGGCGGGGCTGCCCTGCAGGCGGATGAAAAGCTGGACGAAAGCAAGGAGACGCTGGAAGCCGGCAAGCTGGCCCTGGAAATTCAGGTGGACACCGCAAAGGACGAGCTGCTGCAGCGGCAGGCGGAACTGCAGGCCCGGTACGATATGCTGCGGGCGGAGCTGACCGACACCCGGCTGTTCAGCACCCGGGGTGCGCGCCGCCTGCTGCGGGCCTTCCCCCGGATGGAGAACCTGCGCCACACCGGCCGGCTGTCGGAACTGCGCGAGAAGCTGGAAAAGCTGGAGCTGGGCAGCCGCAACAAGGCGGCGTGAGCAGGCACGAACACCGGCGGCAACTGCAACAAACAAGACGCAAAAAAGGCTTCCCCATATGGGGAAGCCTTTTTGTGTACAATCAGAGGCGGCGCAATCGGAACCGGTTCAGTGAACCTCATCGCCCACCCAGCGGGGGCGGGTCTCCCACACGGCCTTGCCCTGGGCGAGGCTCTGGGGGACGTTCAGAATGCGCTGGTTGGCGCTGCCGCGAAAACGCAGTTCCAGGCTCAGCTCTTCCTGCCGGAAGGGGCCATCCACCAGAATGTCCAGCTGCTGCAGCAGGTCCAGCTTGGCGGGGTCCTGCTCTTCCAGCAGCTGCTCAAAGGTGTAGCCGGTGTAGCTGGCCACCTCGTAGCCCGCCGCCTTCAACTGGCGGGCCAGTTCGGCGTGGGCGGCCGCCTGAGCGAAGGGCTCGCCGCCGGAGAAGGTGACGCCGCGGGTGAGGGGATTGCGTTTTACGTGCTCCACCACTTCTTCCGGCGTGACCTCAAAGCCGCCCTCAAAGGGCCAGGTTTCGGGGTTCTGGCAGCCGGGGCAGTGGTGCGGGCAGCCCTGGCAGAAGGTGGTGAACCGGATGCCAGGCCCATCCACAATGCTGTCACCGGCGAAGCCGGCCAGACGGAGGGTCACAGCTTGGTGCCGTGCTTCACACGGTCCCGCTCCTCGGCCTTTTTGGCATCGTTCCACTTATCCATGGTGCCCACCAGATAACCGGTGATGCGGCGGATGCGCTCAAACTCAACATGATTGCCAACGACGGACTGACGCTGCATAGCGGACATAAACGGTTCCTCCTTTTATTTGGGCAGCAGGCGGCAAACTTCCGCCCGCTGTGGCATTTGCAAAACATTGGGATTTCAACAAAAACACAGGATGTAGATACTAAATTAAGAGCTGGACACTAAATCTTGCGTTCTCGCTGGAATTATCATACCACAAATTGGCTCGGGTATGTGTTGCCCTGGCAACAGACAGCGGCAAAATTATTCGCAGCCGCAGAACTTGGGCACGCTGGGATACTTGCGGCGCAGCTCAGCCAACTTTTCGGCGCTGAGAGGCTCACCGCTGCGGCGGCCGCAGCGGGGGCACACATCGCCGATCACGCCCACATAGCCGCACACGGGGTCGCGGTCCACAGGGTGGTTGATGCTGCCGTAGCCGATGCCCGCGTCGTGCATACAGCGCACCACGCTCTCAAAGGCCTCCAGGTTGTTGGCGGTGTCGCCGTCCAGCTCCACATAGCTGATGTGACCGGCGTTGGTCAGGGCGTGGAAGGGGGCCTCCTTCTGGATCTTATCGTAGGCGGAGATGTTGTACCACACGGGAATGTGGAAGCTGTTGGTGTAGTATTCCCGATCGGTCACGCCGGGAATCTTGCCGTAGCGCTTCTGATCCATGCGGGTGAAGCGGCCGCTCAGGCCCTCGGCGGGGGTGCCCAGCAGGGTGAAGTTCATGTGCATTTCCTGGCTCTTGGCGTCGCAGAACTGGCGCATGTGGCCGATGATCTCCAGGCCCTTCTTCTCCATCTCGTCGCTCTCGCCGTGGTGGTGACCGTACAGGGCGGTCAGGGTCTCGGCCAGGCCGATGAAGCCGATGGACAGGGTGCCGTGCTTCAGCACCTCGCGCACTTCATCGTTGGGGCCGAGCTTCTCGCTGTCCAGCCAGACGCCCTGGCCCATGAGGAACGGATAGTTGTACACCCGCTTGGAGGCCTGAATCTCGAAGCGGTCCAGCAGCTGCTGGGCCACCAGTTCCATCATCTTGTCCAGCTTCTGGTAGAACAGCTTCTCGTCGTGGTTGCTCTCAATGGCCAGACGGGGCAGGTTGATGGAGGTGAAGCTCAGGTTGCCGCGGCTGTAGCTGATCTGGCGGGTGGGGTCGTACACGTTGCCCATCACGCGGGTGCGGCAGCCCATGGTGGCCACCTCGGTCTCAGGATGGCCGGGCTTGTAGTACTGCAGGTTGAAGGGGGCATCCAGGAACACATAGTTGGGGAACAGCCGCTTGGCGCTCACCTTCATGCTCAGCTGGAACAGGTCGTAGTTGGGGTCGCTCTCGTTGTAGTTGACGCCCTCCTTCACCTTGAAGATGTGAATGGGGAAGATGGGGGTCTCGCCGTGGCCCAGGCCGGCATCCTCGGCCAGCAGCACGTTGCGGATGGCCATGCGGCCCTCGGGGGAGGTGTCGGTGCCGTAGTTGATGCTGCTGAAGGGGGTCTGGGCACCGGCACGGCTGTGCATGGTGTTCAGGTTGTGCACAAAGCCCTCCATGGCCTGGTAGGTCTCCCGATCGGTCTGCTTCTCGGCGCGCTGACGGGCCTTGGCCACCAGACGGTCGGCCTGGTCGGCGCTCAAGCGCTCGTCCTCAATCAGCACCTGGGCCACCTTGGCGTCGTAATCGGCGGCGTCCCGCTCCAGCTGGGGCTTGTGGCCGGCGGCAGCAATGGCCTTTTCCACCAGCGGGGTCTCGTCCTCGGTGCACAGCACGTCCTCAATGGCCTCGTGCAGCTTGCGGGCGTACAGCTTGGCGAAGGTTTTGGCAACGCCCTCAGCCATGCCGTAGTCAAAGTTGGGAATGCTCTGGCCGCCGTGCTGATCGTTCTGGTTGGACTGAATGGCGATGGCTGCCAGCGCCGCATAGCTGGCAATGCCGTTGGGCTCCCGCAGGAAGCCGTGGCCGGTGGAGAAGCCATCGTGGAACAGGCGCAGAATGTCGATCTGGGTGCAGGTGGTGGTCAGGGAATAGAAATCAAAGTCGTGGATGTGGATGTCGCCCTCCGCATGGGCGCGGGCCTGCTCGGGGGTGAGCAGGTAGGCCGAGTTGTAGGCCTTGGCACCGGCGGTGCCGATCTGCAGCATGCTGCCCATGGCGGTGTTGCCGTCAATGTTGGCGTTGTCCCGCTTCATGTCGCTCAGGCGGGCGTCCACATTGGTGATCTCGTCGATGGTGCGCATCAGGCTGGTGTTGGCCTCGCGGATGCGGGTGCGGTTGGCCCGGTACAGGATGTAGTGCTTGGCGGCCTCTTCGTGGCCGGTTTCCATCAGGGCCTTTTCGGCCAGATCCTGCACCTGCTCGATCTGGGGGGCATCGTCGCCGCAGATCCGCTCCAGCTTGGCAGTGACCAGGTTGGCCACATGGGCGGCCTCGGCGGCGTTGTCCTCGCCGGTGGCGATCATGGCTTTGAGAACGGCCTTGGCGATTTTGCTCTCATCGAACAGAACCTGACGGCCATCGCGCTTGATAATGCTTTTGATCATGGGGTTCCTCCTCGGGTCAATGAAAAGTAACGGGCAGCCCATAGCCAGGGCATGAAAAACGACCCGACCGGCCAGGGAACAAAACGTCTCGGGCCCGGCCGCGGCCGGATTAAAGGTTTTGTTATACAGGTGGTATATTTAGGGTGCCCACACTGCACGGTTAATATTATGACACTAGATATAGTGGCCGTCAAGTGGAGAGCCTACCAAAAAATCAACAAAAAAGAGGGGCTGATTTTTGCACCCTTTCGGGCGAATATGATATCATAAGCTATTGACAAACGGCGGTTGACCGGGAGGGAAAAACAGATGGCAGCAAAAACCGTGACCTGCCGCAAAGCAGGAAACATCGAATATACGTTGGTGCGGGGCGGGGTGAAAAACTTCAATCTGCGGGTTGCGCCGGACGGCCGGGTGCGCCTGAGCGTTCCGGCGCGGGCAACGCTGGCCCAGGCCGACGAGATGGTACTCCGTCATGCGGGGTGGATCGAACAGCGCCTGCAGGCGGCTCAGAGCCGCCCTCAGGAGCCGCTGCCGGACAAGGCGGCCGCGCTGGAGCGGTTTACCGGGGTGAGCGAGCAGTATTTTCCGCTGTTTGAACAGGTGCTGAATGGCCAGCGCCCGGAGCTGAAGGTGCGGGACATGACCACCCGCTGGGGAGTGTGCGCCCCCGGCAAACGGCGCATCACCCTGAACCTGCGCCTGGCCGCGCGCCCGCAGGAGCAGGTGGAATATGTTGTTTTGCACGAATATTGCCATTTTGTGCACCCAAATCATCAGGCGGAGTTCTGGGCCCTGATGACCCGCCTGATGCCGGATTGGAAGCAGCGCCGGAAGGCCCTGCGGGAATAAACAAATTGTAAACTTACAGCGTATTCTATGAAAAATATCTGCACGGCCGCGTTTTCCGCCGGAAGGAAGCGAAAGGCGCGGCGCGGGGCATAAAAAAAGCGGCGGAGGCCTTTTCAAAAAAGACCTCCGCCGCTTTGTGCGTTTTGTCAGAGCCTTACGGCTGCACGCCGGAAGCAGGCCCCATTACAGGATGGGGCTTTCCAGCTTCTGGGTTTCGATGCCGTGCTTTTCGGCGTAGCCGGTGAGCATCAGGGTCAGCGCGCCGTCGCCGGTGACGTTGCAGGCGGTGCCGAAGCTGTCCTGCAGGGCAAAGATGGCCAGCATCAGGGCGGTGCCGGCGTCGTCAAACATCAGCACGCCGGTGATCAGGCCCAGAGAGGCCATGACGGTGCCGCCGGGCACGCCGGGGGCGCCGATGGCGAAGATGCCCAGCAGCAGGCAGAACAGGATCATGGTGCCCACGCTGGGCAGATGACCGTACAGGATCTTGGAGATGGTCATGCAGAAGAACACCTCCGTCAGAACCGAGCCGCACAGGTGGATGTTGGCGAACAGCGGAATGCCGAAGCTCACCATATCTTCCCGCAGAACCTTGCTCTTGCGGGCGCAGCGCAGGGCCACTGCCAGGGTGGCCGCGCTGGACATGGTGCCCACAGCGGTCAGGTAAGCGGGGCCGTAGTGGCGCAGCACTTCCATGGGGTTCTTGCCGGAGTAGGCGCCCGCCAGCAGGTACAGCACCGCCAGCCAGATGTAGTGGCCGACCATGACGATGAGGATGATCTGGATGAAAGCGGGCAGCTGATGGGTGATCATGCCCTCGTAGCTCAGGTTGCAGAAGGTGGCTGCAATGTAGAAGGGCAGGATGGGAATGATGATCTTGCCCACGATGTCCAGCACGATGTTCTGGAACTCGCCCAGGAAATTACAGGTCAGCTTGCTCTTGGTCCAGGTGGCAGCCAGGCCCACCAGCACGCTCAGCACCAGGGCGCTCATCACGCTCATGATCTGGGGGATGTTCAGCTCAAATACCACGCCGGGCAGCCCGCGCAGGCCGGCAACCTCCGTGTCGATGGACAGGTGCGGGATCAGCACGTAACCGGCGGCGGTGCTCATGAACGCCGCGCAGATGGAAGAAACGTAGGCGATGACCACCGCCACGCCCAGCAGGCGAGAGGCGTTGGAGCCCAATTTGGTGATGGAGGGCGCAATGAAGCCGATGATGATCAGCGGCACGCAGAAGGTGATGAGCTGGCCCATGATGTATTGCAGGGTGACGACCACCTTCATGGCGCTTTCCGGGAAGAACTGGCCGAGCAGAATGCCGACAAGAATGCCGAGCAAGAGCCGGAAGGGCAGATTGTTCAGTAGCTTTTTCATAATGAATCCCCCTATTTCTTACATAATTTTTGCAGCAAAGATGCACGCCCGGCGGCCGCAATGTCGCCCGGGCTTATTTTACTGCGCCGTGCCGGCGCAGCGCGGGTGTGTTACTTTACGGCGATGCACTCGATCTCCAGCGGCGCATCCTTGGGCAGTTTGGCCACCTGCACCGCGCTGCGGGCGGGGTAGGGCTGGGTGAAGAACTCACCATACACCTTGTTCATCTCGGCGAAGTCGTTGATGTCCGCCAGAAACACGGTGGTTTTTACCACGTTGGCCAGGGTCATGCCCTGCTGGGCCAGAATGGCCTGGATGTTCTTCAGCGACTGGGCCGTTTGGGCGGCAATGCCCTCGGGGAAGGCGCCGGTGGCGGGGTCCAGCGGCAGCTGGCCGGAAACGTAAACGGTTTCACCGGCGGCAATGCCCTGAGAGTAGGGGCCGATGGCGGCGGGGGCCTGATCGGTAGCAAGTACTTGTTTCATGGGGAAGTTCCTCCTTTGTTGCTTTGCGCCAAAGCGTTTGATGGAAGAAGCGGCCGGAGGAGAACCGAAAAACGGGTGCGCAAACGCACGAAAATCCTCACAGCCGCTTCTACATTTGCTTCTATCCTAGCGCCGGAAGGGCAAAAAGTCAATAAAAGATTTGCTTGATGAAGCATCCTTATCACAAGTGACGAAAAAACGGTCCTGAATTTGGCACAACACCGAAAAGAACGGATGCACTACAAAAACAGTTGCCAAAAACCCGGGAAGATGGTATGGTTTAGAAAACTGAAGTGATGAGAATTTTTTATTATGAGGCCGCCGAAGAAGGCGGCAAGCGGGGCGGTGAAGCACATGGACAAACGGCTGGAACCCTACCGGGCACTGGTGCCCTTTCTCGGGCAGGCTCTCGGGCCGGATTATGAGGTGGCGCTGCACGATTTGACCAGCGAGACGGGGGCAGTGGCGGTGCTTGCCAATGGCGGGGTGACCGGCCAGAGCCTGGGGGCACCACTGTGCGGCATGGCACGGCGCTTTGTACAGGACGGGCTGTGGCGCACCCGGGAATTTGTGGCGGGCTATCAGGCCGAGAGCACGGCCAGGGGGCGGCTGCGGGCTTCGGCGCTGTTCATCCGGGACGGGGAAGAGCTGATCGGGATGCTGTGCCTCTATTTTGATGCAGCCAAATACAGCCGGATGGCCCAGGAGCTGCTGGCCCTGTGCGGCCTGCATGAGGAAGGCGGCCGGGGCGCCGGGGCGGAACCCCTCACGGCCGCGCTGCCGGACACCGTGCGCGCCGCCGTGGAAGAGGTGACCGGCCGGGCCGGCCTGCCGCCGGAGCGGCTGACCATGGAGGAGAAGATCCGCATTGTGGAAACTCTGCATCGGGCGGGGCTGTTTTCCATGAAAGGGGCCGTCAGCGAGGTGGCGGCCCAGCTGGGGGCCTCGGAGGCGACGGTGTACCGCTATTTGAGCAAGCTGAAGGGATAGGTTGAAGCGTGCGTCTGGTTTTGATCAATCAAGAAAAACTTACGGAGAGGAGCTTATCGTGAAAAAGGAGACGATGACCTTGCTTTGCCTTTTCAGGGTGCTTTTCTGCGTTGGGTGCGGAAAAGCCGATCCGTCAAATGCAGCCATTGATTACGGTGCATCATCGGTTTATTCGAAGTAGAATATGGATGCCGCAATTAAGGTCATAAAAAACAAATTCACTCGTTTGACGGCTGTGAGTTGCATAGTCTTTCCGAAATGTACGATGAGCGAAACGACAGGGGGCGGCTTTCCCGGAACAATTAGATTTGAATTGGAGGGTTCGGTTTGAAGAAGTTGCCAATGATTGTGATGATGTCTGCGCCGTATTTTCTGCTGGGGCTTTTTCTGACGGATGCAGCGGCGCTGCCCAGAGGAGGAATCGCGTTTGCGATCGTGATGCTTTTGGGCGCACTGTATGCATTTTATCTTGCCAAAACGGATTGCAGCGGCCATCGGATCGTATTTTGGTGTATGGTGTTAAAGCTATGCAACGTTCCCGTGTTTCTGCTGATTTTCCTGGTTGCCGCAGGCTTTTTCGTTATGATGCTTCCCTTGATCCCGTTTTTGGTTCTGTTTGATTATTTTCTCCTGTTGTCCACCTCCATGTATGGAATCAGCGGATTGTTGAAATGCGGGAAGGAGGGCCGCCTTTCGGGAAAAGCAGTGGCCATGAACATTGTTTTGCAATTCGTTTTTTGTGCCGATGTGCTGAGCGCCGTTTATTGCTGCCTTAAAACTCGAGAAAAGGCAGACTCAAACGAATAAAACCGTCCCACCGAAACAGTTGGCACGATCATACAAAAAACCGCATGGGAGATCCTCCCATGCGGTTTTTCACATTCATTTTGAAACTTGTGGAAAATTCAGCGCACCTGCCCGTTGCCGTGCACGATGAATTTGTAGCTGCACAGCTCGGCCAGGCCCATGGGGCCGCGGGCGTGGAGCTTCTGGGTGGAAATGCCCATCTCACAGCCCAGGCCGAACTCGCCGCCGTCGGTAAAGCGGGTGGAGGCGTTCACGTACACGGCCGCCGAGTCCACCCGGGTGGTGAAGGCGCGGGCCGCGGCCTCGTCCGCCGTGACGATGGCCTCGCTGTGGCCGGTGGAGTGGGCAGCAATGTGGGCGATGGCGTCATCCACGCTGTCCACCACCTTCACAGCCAGAATGTAATCCAGAAACTCCGTGTCGAAATCTTCCGGCCCGGCGGGGGTGCCGGGAATGATCGCGGCGGCCCGCTCGTCCAGTCGAAGCTCCACCGGGTGGCGGCCCTTGGCGATTTGATCGTCCACCAGACGCTGGCGCAGCTTGGGCAAAAATTCACCGGCAATGGCCCGGTGGACCAGACAGACTTCCTCGGCGTTACAGACGCTGGGGCGGCTGGTTTTGGCGTTCTCAATGATGTTCAGGGCCATGGCCTGGTCGGCCGCGGCATCCACATAAACATGGCAGATGCCGGTGCCGGTCTGGATGCAGGGCACCTTGGCCTGCTCCACACAGGCGCGGATCAGCCCGGCCCCGCCCCGGGGAATGAGCAGATCCACATAGCCCACGGCGGTCATCAGGGCCAGCGAGGAGGCGCGGGTGGTGTCCTCAATCAGGCACACGCCGTCCTCGGGCAGCCCGGCGGCGGCCAGCCCCTTGCGCAGGGCCGCCGTGATGGCGGCCGCACTGCGGTGGGCCTCTTTGCCGCAGCGCAGAACACAGGCGTTGCCACTTTTCACCGCCAGAGCGGCGGCGTCACTGGTCACGTTGGGGCGGCTCTCGTAAATAATGGCTACCACGCCCATGGGCACAGCGGTTTTCTCCACCACAATGCCGTTGGGGCGCTCCACCCGGGCCAGCACCTTCCCAACCGGATCGGGCAGGGCGGCCACCTGGCGCATGCCCTCAGCCATGCCCTCCAGCCGGGCCTGGTTCAGAGCCAGCCGGTCCAGCATCACCTCGCTGATGGTGCCCCGGGCGGCGTCCAGATCTTCCCGGTTGGCGGCCAGAATGGGGGCGGCATCGGCCAGCAGCGCATCGGCCATGGCCAGCAACGCCCGATTCTTCTGCGCGGTGCTGGCGGCAGTCAGCGCGGGTTTTGCCGCTTTAACGGCGATCAGCTGTTCCTGTGTGGTCATTTGTCCGCCTCCTTGATGCCCAGAAACCGGGTGCCCACGGGCTTGCCTTCCACAATGGGGTACAGCAGCTCGGGATGGGAGCCGTTGGCGATGACCATGTCCACCCCGGCGCAGGTGGCGATACGGGCAGCCTTCAGCTTGGTGGCCATGCCGCCGGTGCCGAACTCGCTGCCCTTGCCGCCGGCCAGGGCCACGATCTCCGGCGTCAGCTCCTCCACCACGGGGATCAGCTTGGCGGTGGGGTCCTTGTGGGGGTCGGCGGTGAACAGGCCGTCAATGTCCGAAAGCAGCACCAGTAGGTCGGCCCCCACGCACTGGGCCACAATGGCGGAGAGGGTGTCGTTGTCGCCGATGACGATCTCATCGGTGGCGATGGTGTCGTTTTCGTTCAGGATGGGCAGCGCCCCCAGCTGAAGCAGCCGGTTGATGGTGTTCTCAAAGTTCTGGCGGCGCTCGGTGTGGTCAATGTCCGCGCCGGTCAGCAGAATCTGCGCCACGGTGTGGTTGTAACCGCCGAACAGCCGGTCGTAGGTGTACATCAGTTCGCACTGGCCCACGGCGGCAGCCGCCTGCTTGGTGGGGATGTCGGTGGGGCGCTTTTGCAGCGGCAGCTTGCCCACGCCCATGCCGATGGCGCCGGAGGACACGAGGATCAGCTCATGCCCGGCGTTTTTCAGGTCACTGAGGGCCTTGACCAGCTCTTCCACATGGCGGATGTTCATCATGCCGGTGGGATGGGCCAGGGTGGAGGTACCAACTTTAACAACAATACGCATGGTTCACACGTCCTTTCGTCCGCGGGCGGAATGCCCGGGTCAGCCAAACAGGCGGAAGTTCTTCAGGGTGTCGGAAAACTGGTTCAGGTTGTCGGCGGCCTGCCGCAGGCTTTCGGCGGTCTGGTTCAGACCGTTCATGTCCAGGTTGGCCAGCTGCTGGCTCAGCTGGCTGAGGGCGGAATTCAGGCTGTCCATATTCAGCTGGCCCAGAATCTCGGTCAGGCGGTTCAGCTGGCCGCCCAGCCGCACGGCCAGCACTACGGCGGCTACGGCGATCACCGCCAGCACAACGGCGAGAATGCGGCTCCAGGTCAGCTGGCGGCGCAGCAGGCGGTTGGTCTGGCGCGTTTCCTCCAGCAGCTGGGCCAGGGGTTCGTTGTCGTTCACAGGCGGGGCCTCCTTTGCGTTGATTTATTTTGATTTATAAGGGTCATAAAATTGTTGGCTTGTTCACACCGTGGCTTTGGGCGGGTAGTAGCGGGCGCCGTAAATGGCGGTGCCCACCCGCACCATGGTGCTGCCTTCCAAAATGGCGGCGGCAAAATCGTCGCTCATGCCCATGCTCAGAATGTCCAGCCGGGCGCGGGTGTAGCCCCGGCCCTGGGCCTGCTCAAACAGGGTGCGCATGGCAGCAAAGGCCCGGCGGGCATCGTCCTCGCTCAGGTCAGCGGGGGGGATGGCCATCAGGCCGCGCACCCGCAGGTTGGGCAGGGCCTCGGCGGCTTCCATCAGCGGCCACAGGGCTTCGGGGGCCACGCCACTCTTGCTAGCCTCGCCGCCGATGTTCACCTCCAGCAGAACGTCCTGGCACAGGTCCTGCTTGGCGGCTTCCTTCTGAATGGCCTTCAGCAGCCGGTCCGAATCCACCGACTGGATGAGGGCGGCCCGGCCCACGGTCTGCTTGACCTTGTTGGTCTGCAGGTGGCCGATCATGTGGGCCGGCTTTTGCAGGTAAGCGCCCGCGTCGGTCTTTTCCACCAGCTCCTGCACATGGTTTTCGCCGAACAGGTCAATGTCCAGCTGGGCGGAAAGGCGAACGGTGTCCGGCGTGCGGGTTTTGCTGGCGGCGCACAGCAGTACGTCGCCCTCCTTGCGCCCGGCTTTGGCCAGCGCATCGGCCATGCGGCTGCGCACGGCCTCCACGTTCTGGCGAAGAGTGGTCAGTTCATCCATAAAATCGTCTCCTCTCAGCGCAGCTCCGGCTGGTAATGGGCGCGCTCGCCGCCGATGTACTTGGGGCGGCTGCGGCCGCACAGCAGGATGGCCTGGCCGATGTGGTCCAGGCTCAGGCGCACCGGCACGGCCACCGGGCGCAGATGCATCCCGATGAGGGTGCCGCCGATGTCCATACCGGCCCCGGCGCCGAAGGGAAGGGCCTCCACCGCGGCGGGATGCTCAAAGTTCTGCCAGCAGGTGGTGGCCCAGCTGCCGCCCGCGTGGGGCTGGGGCAGCACGTTGACCACCGGTGTGAAGGGGGGAAGGGCGGCTTTTTCCACAATGAGCGCCCGGTTCAGGTGCTCGCAGCATTGGGCGGCCAGCCACAGGCCGCGCTCTTTTACCAGGGGGGCAATGCCCGCGTAGACGGCGGCAGCCGCGTCCAGACTGCTGTTTTTGCCGATGTGGCCGCCCACGATCTCACTGGAAGAGCAGCCTACCACGAAAAAATCACCGGGGGCGGGGTTCGCAGCCTCCAACAGTTCCCGGGCAGCCTGCGCCGCCTGCTGGGCAACCAGATCAAAATCCAATGTTTCTGACATACAAATCCCTTCTTTGAGTAAGTTTCAGCGGCAGAACGGTGGGGTTGGCACGCCGCTGCTATACCCAAAAGTATAGCACAGACCGAGCAATTTTGGTAGCTAAAGTTCCGGGAGAAAACAGCCATTTAAACGCAAAAAACGCAGAGAGCCGGGTTTGCTCTCTGCGCCTTTGCAAAAATTCCTGTAAAATGGCCCGCTTACCAATTGCAGCAGATGGCCTTGGCCACGGCCTCGGCGTTTTCGCGGCCGGTCAGCTGGGCAGCCAGCTCCAGCGCGAAGGGGATGGCACTGCCCAGCGCCTCGCCGGTGGTGAAGTTGCCGCTGACCACCACGGGCTGTGCCGACTGGACCGCGCCGACCAAATTCTCCCGGCAGCTGGGGTAGCACACGGCCTCGCGGCCGTTCAGCAGGCCCAGTTTTGCCAGCACAGTGGGGGCGGCGCAGATGGCCGCAATCTTTTTGCCCTGTGCGGCCGCCGCCGTGACCATGCGGGCCACCACCGGGCTTTCGCCCAGATGGGTGGTGCCGGGCTGGCCGCCGGGCAGCACCAGAAGGTCAAAGTCCGCCTCATTCAGTTCGGCGGCCAGTGCATCGGCCTCAAGGCCCACGCCGTGGGTGCTGCGCACCGTGCGGCTGCCGCTGATGGAGGCCGTGGTCACCTCAACGCCCGCCCGGCGCAGAACATCCACCACGATGAGGGCTTCGCATTCTTCCAGGCCGTCCGCAAAAAATACACAGGCTTTGCTCATGTTCGTTCATCCTTTCCGTTTGGCGGGCGTGCGGGGCGGCCACCCGGGCCGGGTGCACGCCGCGTGCAGTGAAATACCGGTGAAAAAAGCGGACGGCCCTTTGGAAAGAACCGCCCGCCGTATTCCGCTCAGAAACCCAGAAGGATGCCCTGATCCTCGGCGTAGAACGAGGTCAGGCCGCTGCAGGGCAGCACGGTGACCTTGCTGGCGGGCCATTTGGCGCGGATGCCCGCGCTGAGCCGGTGCGCACCCTCGGAGTTGTTGCAGTGGCTGATGACCACCGGCCCGCCGATGAAGCCGCGCCGGTCCATTTCCTCCATCATAAAGGCCAGCATCTTGATCTCGCCCCGGGTTTTGTGCACCATGGCAATTTTGCCCTCATCGCTGGCAATGCCCACGGCGCGCATATTCAGCTTGCCGGCCATGAAGCCCACCAGCCGGTTCATGCGGCCGTTCTTGACCAGATTGTCAAAGTTTGCCAGGGCGAACAGCAGGGTGCGCTCGCTGCAATAGCGCTCGGCTTCGGCGCACACCTCTTCAAAGGGTACGCCCTCGCGGATCAGCTCGTTCACGTGCCACAGAATCAGGGCCAGCTCACCGCCGCAGGAGAGACTGTCCATCACATAAATTTTCTTTTCCGGGTGGCTTTCCAGAACCATGTCCCGGGCCACCATGGCGCTGTTGTAGCTGCCGGACAGGCTGCTGGTGATGGTGATGGCGAACACCTGATCTGCCAACAGGAACTTTTCGGCCCATTCCTCCGGGGCGGGGCAGGCGGTGGAGGAGGGGCCGTTGTAGTTGGCCATGGCATCCAGCATGGCCTTGGTGTCCAGCATGGCGTTGTCCACATATTCCCGTTCGCCCATACGGATCTTCAACGGAACGGTGTAGAACGCAGTATCGGGGGCGAGATGGTCGATGGAGCGGATCTCACAGGTGGAATCGGAAACAAGTGCCCAGGTCATATGCAACCCTCGTTTTCATTGATTTTTGCCGCGGCCCCGGGCGTGCAGCCCGAAAGGGAAGCGAAATAAAGCGGAATCTGGTATTCAAAACCAGATGCGTTGCTTCCAGTATAGGCGCTGCGGGGCGGTTCGTCAAGTAAAAACCATCGGCCGGGGAAAAACGCCAGAGAAAACTGTGCCCTGGCCGGCCGGGAAGAAACGAAAAACCTTCATCTTTTTTCAGAAAGAACCGCCGGGCAACACCTTGCACCGGGGCCGGGGCAGCGATATAATAATAAATGTATCGCAATCAAAACGGCCGCAAAAAATGCCCGGCGGCAGCCCGGCCTGCATTTTGGCACCGGGCACAGCGGCCCTTCGCATAGAGGAAAGTGAAATGGCCAACTATCGTGAATTTTATGAAGAGACCCGGCGGCGCAAGCGCAAAGCAGCCCGGCGGCGCTTTGTGGCTGCCATTGTGGTGCTGGGCGTAGTGCTGGCAGCGGCGCTTTTGCTGGTGCGGTGCGGCAAGAAGGATGCGCCCGCCCCCGCCGCCACGGAGAAACCGCAGTCAATGGCCACCCCGGCCCCTCTGACGGCCCAGACCGGCCGGGAGGACGACGGCAGCTGGAACACCCGCGAGCCGGTGGAACAGACCATTGACGGGGAGATTCGCTCGGCGGATTACCGGATGCTGGCCCTGCCCGCCAACGGTACGGCAGACCCCAGCTACCTGAACGGCGTGACGTTCCTGGGCGACAGCCTGACCCAGGGCTTCCAGACCTACGCGGGGCTGGAGGCGAAGGACCGCTCGTATTTCTGCGCCTACAAGGGCATGGGCGTGAAGCAGGTGGTGGACGATGCCACCGTGAAGAATCTGGCGGGCGAGGAGCAGGTGCCCATGCAGGCCCTCATTGACAGCCAGCCGGACAATGTGTATGTGGAACTGGGCGTGAACACCCTGAACAACACTACCGATGAATCCTTCATTGCCTACTACGACCGGATGCTGGAGCGGCTGACCAGCGAGCTGCCCGACGGTGTGGGCATTTATGTGCAGGCCCTGCCCCCCATCCGGGAGGAGAAGCGCCTGCCCAACCAGATGAGCCTGACCAACGAGCGTTTCCGCCAGGTGAACGACCAGCTGGCAGTTCTGGCGGCCAAGTGGGGCGTGTACTTCCTGGACATTCAGGAGGCGCTGGTGGACGAAGAGGGCCAGATGCGCACCGAGTATCTGGGCAACTACGACTGCGTGCATATGTCCCCCGAGGGCTACCGAGTGTGGGAGAATTACATTCTGACCCACACGGTGTACAACCGCCGCAACACCTATGAGAACGGCAGCTCCTACTACATCGAGAGCTGACGGGCGGCTGGGGTTGGCGGCCATAGCCGCGCCCGGTTTGAGAGAAGCTGAACCCAAAAGCAGGCACAGCCTGAGCGGAAAACCGCCGGGCCGTGCCTGCTTTTTTGTGCGATGCACTGCGTGTTTATGAGGCCCATGCGCTGATGCAGTGTGCGCATTTGCGCGGTCTTCTCTTTATGCAACAGGCAGCGCGGAAGTGCGCTTTAAAAGCAAACCATTTGCAATTCGTTGAAATAGCTGGGGCCAGACAAAAAATGCGGTGTGCCGAAGGGCACACCGCATAATTTTTGAAAACCTGGAAGTGCAGAAGCCTTAGAACAGGCCGGTGATCTTGCCGTTGGCGTCCACATCGATGGACTCGGCGGCGGGCTTCTTGGGCAGGCCGGGCATGGTCATGATGTTGCCCATGATAACCACCACAAACCCGGCACCGGCGGACAGGCGGGCGTCCCGCACGTTCATGGTGAAGTGCTCAGGCGCGGCCAGCAGCTTGGCGTCATCGCTGAAGCTGTACTGGGTCTTGGCGATGCACACGGGCAGGTTGCCGTAGCCCATGGCGGTGAACTCGTCCAGCGCCTTCTTGGCGGCGGGGGCATAGGTCACGCCGTCGGCCCGGTAGATGTTCTTGCACACGGCCTCGATCTTCTCGGTCAGGCTGGCCTCGGCGGGGTAGGTGTAGTGGATGGAGCAGCCGCCTTCGGGGGCGCTCTCGGTCAGCTTCAGCACCTGCTCGGCCAGGGCCTTTCCGCCCTCGCCGCCCTTGGCGAACACCTCGCTCAGGGCGCAGGGCACGCCCATTTCGGCGCACAGCTCTTCCACAGCGGCCAGCTCCTCGGGGGTGTCGGTGGGGAAGGCGTTCACGGCCACACACACGGGCAGGCCGAACTGGTTCTTCATGTTGTCAATGTGGCGGGCCAGGTTGGCGGCGCCGGCCTTCACCAGCTCCACGCTGGGCTGGTTCAGCTCGGTTTTGGGGCAGCCGCCGTGATGCTTCAGGGCGCGCACGGTGGCAACCAGCACCACGGCGCTGGGGGCCAGGCCGGTCATGCGGCACTTGATGTCCAGGAACTTCTCCGCGCCCAGGTCGGCGCCGAAGCCGGCCTCGGTGACCACATAGTCGGCCAGAGACAGGCTGAGCTTGGTGGCCATGACGCTGTTGCAGCCGTGAGCAATGTTGGCGAAGGGGCCGCCGTGGATGATGGCGGGGTTGTTCTCCAGCGTCTGCACCAGGTTGGGGTCGATGGCGTCCTTCAGCAGGGCGGTCATGGCACCGGCCGCGCCGATGTCACCGGCGGTGACCGGCTTGCCGTCGTAGCTGTAGGCCACCACAATGCGGCTCAGGCGGGCCTTCAGATCCTCCAGGTCGGTGGCCAGGCAGAAGATGGCCATCACTTCGCTGGCAACGGTGATGTCAAACCCGTCCTCACGGGGGGTGCCGTTCACCTTGCCGCCGATGCCGTCCACCACAAAGCGCAGCTGGCGGTCGTTCATATCCACGCAGCGCTTCCACACGATGCGCCGGGGGTCAATGTTGTGGGGGTTGCCCTGATAAACGCTGTTGTCCACCATGGCGGCCAGCAGGTTGTTGGCTGCGCCGATGGCGTGCAGGTCGCCGGTGAAGTGCAGGTTGATGTCCTCCATGGGCACCACCTGGGCGTAGCCGCCGCCGGCCGCGCCGCCCTTTACGCCGAACACGGGGCCCAGGCTGGGCTCGCGCAGGCAGAGCATGGTCTTTTTGCCCAGGGCATTCATTGCATCGGCCAGGCCCACGCTGGTGGTGGTTTTGCCCTCGCCCGCGGGGGTGGGGCTGATGGCCGTTACCAGAATCAGCTTGCCCTGCTTGTGGGGCTGCTGGAGCAGGCGATGGTCGATCTTGGCCTTGTACTTGCCGTACAGGCTGATTTCATCCTCGGTGAGGCCCAGCTTCTGGGCAACCTGGGCGATGGGCTGCATCTGGGCAGCCTGGGCGATTTCGATGTCACTCTTCATAGCAATTACCGTCCTTTTCCATACCGGCATAGGGTGGGCTTCACCCCCCGGCTGACTTGCCTGGGACCTACATTGTGCACAGACAACGCCGCCTGTGCGGTCCAAAACCTACTATAACATCTTTTTAGGGTGCGGGCAAGCCAAAACGGCGCGGCGGGAACGGTTTCGGCGTTTATGCCAAAGGGCCGGACGACGCACCGGGCAAAGCAGGATAAATGTTCCAATTGTGCGCACAATGCGAACACACCCGGTGACTTCATCCACCGGAAAAGCCCGGCAAAAGTACGACTTTTGGCCGCTTTGCAGCAGCAAACAGCGCCCCGGGGGCGTGGCCCCCGAGGCGCTGCTTTAAAGTTTATGCGGTGCGTTGATGTGGACAGACCCGCGGCCCGATCACTCGAGAACCTTGAAGCCCACTTCGTCCTCCACCAGAGGCAGGTCCTTCACGATGCGCTTTTCCACCTGCACATAGCGGCCCTTTTCCAACTCGGCCACGAAGCGGTTGATGTCCTCTTCGCTGCCCTGAAGCTCCAGCTCGACCACGCCGTCCTCACAGTTCTTGATCCAGCCGGTGACGGGGATCATCTGGGTGGCGTACTCAGCCCGGAAACGCAGACCCACGCCCTGAACCTGGCCTTCCAGAATGAAGTGCTTGCGCATTTTTGCAGTTGCCATACGATTGCCTCCTTGTTTTATCAGCAACGGTTTGTTGGCCGGGCCGCCCTGCCGCCCCTGCCCTGTCAGCATGGGCGGGTGCGCTGGCCCTGGGCCAGAAGGCCGGCCGGATTCATTGCCCTCAGTATACAGTACCTTGGGGCGGGGCGCAAGGGGCAAACGGAATATTTTGTTAAAAAATAGACAAATTCAGGAAATTGCTGAGAAAGCATGCCCATAAATCTACAAAGCGGCACTGCACAGGCGGCGTTCTGCGCGCCGAACCCGGCCCGGGCGGCTTTTTTCAGGGGGCAAGGGCTCAGCAGCCGGCCAGAACGGCGTCCCGCAGGGCGGCCAGCTGGTCCATCTGGCCTTCCTGCAGAGCGCCCCGGATGGTGACCACCGGCTCCAGCACGGTGGTGTTCTTCATGGCTTCCAGGCTGGGGCGCAGCAGGCGGGCGGCGGCGGGGGCCCAGCTGCCGTTTTCCAGCAGGGCGAAGGTGCGGCCCTGAAGCGCCAGAGCCTTCATGTCGTTGACAAAGGCCTCAATGGTCGGATACAACCCGCCGTTGTAGGTGGGGCAGGCCAGAACGATCTGCTTGCAGCGGAAGGCCTCGCCGATGAGCTGGCTGACCGGCGTGACCGAAGCATCGTACACCCGCAGATCCTTTGCGCCGCCCTCGGCCAGCAGCCCGGCGAACAGCTCGGCTGCCCGGGCGGTGTTGCCGTACATGCTGCCGTACACCACCATCACGCCGCTGCCCTCCGGCTGCCAGCGGCTCCACCGGTCATACTTTTCCAGGAACCAGCCCAGATCTTTCCGCCAGATGGGCCCGTGCAGGGGGCAGAGCATCTTCACCGGCAGGGCGGCGGCCTTTTTCAGCAGGGCCTGCACGGAAGCGCCGTATTTGCCCACGATGTTGGCGTAATAGCGGCGGGCATCGTCCAGCCAGTCCCGCTCAAAGTTCACCTGGTCGGCAAAAACAGCGCCGTCCAGCGCGCCGAAGGTGCCGAAGCCGTCGGCCGTGTACAGGGCGCCGGTGGCCTCGTCAAAGCTCACCATCACCTCAGGCCAGTGCACCATGGGGGCCATGGCGAACCGCAGGGTGTGGCGGCCGGTGCTCAGGGTGCTGCCCTCGGCCACGACCACCTGCCGGTCGGGCCAGTCGGTGCCGAAGAACTGCCGCAGCATGGGGCAGGTTTTGGCGTTTACCACCAGCTTCAGGTCGGGCCAGAGGGCGGTCAGCCGGGCGATCTGGGCGCAGTGATCCGGTTCCATGTGGCTGATGACCAGATAATCCAGCGGGCGGCCGGCCAGCAGGGCGGTGAGGTTCTCCAGCCAGGACTGGGCCACGGCGGAATCCACCGTATCCAGCAGCAGGGTCTTTTCGTCCAGGATCAGGTAGGAGTTGTAGCTCACGCCCCGGGGAATGGGAAAGAGATTCTCAAACAGGGCCAGGCGGCGGTCGCTGCCGCCCAGCCAATAGGTATCGGCTGCGATGAGATGCACATCTTTCATGAAGAATGCCTTCTTTCTTTTTATAATCTTGACCGGGTGAATCAAAAACCAGCAGGGGGCAGGAACACCCCCGTGCTTCGATTATAGTGGCCCCGGCAGCGCTTGTCCATGCACAAAACGGCGGGGGAGGCCCCTTCCGTCAGTACCAGTTTATCCAAACCGGCGCGCAGATTTCTGTGATTTTGGCAACAAACCGGCGGCGCGGTGCCGCGGCGGGCCGCTTGACTTTGCGGCAAAGCCTTTTATACTATATAATAGATTATTGCGGGTCGGCGGTTGCCGGCCATGCAGGCAATACGAAGGTCCGTTCCATTCGCGGCCTTCTGTGAAAGGAAGAAACAACATGGATAAGAATACGTTCTACATCACCACCCCCATTTACTACCCCAGCGACAAGCTGCACATCGGCCACAGCTACACCACCGTGGCCTGCGATGCGCTGGCCCGCTTCAAGCGGATGCAGGGCAAAGAGGTGATGTTCCTCACCGGCACCGACGAGCACGGCCAGAAAATTCAGGATAAGGCCGCCGCTGCCGGCGTGACCCCCAAGCAGTATGTGGACAACATTGTGGAAGGCCCCGGCGGCGTGAAGGACCTGTGGAAGCTGCTGGACATCAGCTACGACCGGTTCATCCGCACCACCGACGACTACCACATGGAGAGCTGCCAGAAGATCTTCACCACGCTGCACGACAAGGGCGACATTTACAAGAGCGTGTACAAGGGCCATTACTGCAAGCCCTGCGAGAGCTTCTGGACCGACAGCCAGCTGAAGGACGGCAAGTGCCCCGACTGCGGCCGCGATGTGTACGAGGCCGAGGAGGAAGCCTACTTCTTCAAGACCAGCAAGTACGCCGACCGCCTGCTGAAGTGGTACGAGGAGAACCCTCAGTTCATCCAGCCCGAAAGCCGCAAGAATGAGATGATCGCCTTCATCAAGCAGGGCCTGCAGGACACCTGTGTGTCCCGCACCACCGTGCCCTGGGGCATCCCCGTTCCCTTTGACACCAAGCACACCATGTATGTGTGGGTGGACGCCCTGAGCAACTACATCACCGCGCTGGGCTACGGCAACGAGAAATACAACGACTACGACAAGTTCTGGCCCGCCGACATCCACATGGTGGGCAAGGAAATCCTGCGCTTCCACACCATTCTGTGGCCCGCCATGCTGATGGCGCTGGATCTGCCGCTGCCCAAGCGGGTGTTCGGCCATGGCTGGCTGCTGATGAACGGCGGCAAGATGTCCAAGTCCGTGGGCAACGTCGTGGACCCCGTCATCCTGTGCCAGCGCTACGGCGTGGACGCTATCCGCTACTTCCTGCTGCGTGAGATCCCCTTCGGCAACGACGGCATGTTCACCAACGAGGCCCTGATCAGCCGCATCAACTCCGACCTGGCCAACGACCTGGGCAACCTGCTCAGCCGCACCGTGGCCATGTGCGAGAAGTACTTCGGCGGCACCGTGGCCCCCACCGGTGCGGCCACCGAGTTTGACGAAGACCTGAAGGCCGTGGTGAGCGCCATGCCCGCCCAGGTGGCCAAGGATATGGACGAGCTGCTCATTCCTCAGGCCCTGCAGGAGATTTTCAAGGCCATTCAGCGGGCCAACAAGTACATTGACGAGACTGCCCCCTGGGCCCTGGCCAAGGACGAGAGCAAGAAGGATCAGCTGCAGCAGGTGCTGTACAACCTGTGCGAGAGCCTGCGCATGGCGGCCATTCTGCTGAACGCCTACCTGCCCAACACCGCCCCCAAGATGGCTGCCCAGCTGGGCCTGGCCGAGGGCGAGCTGAGCTTTGAGGAGCTGAGCTGGGGCAAGCGCACCAGCTATACCGTCCACAAGGGCGAGGCGCTGTTCCCCCGCATTGATGTGAACAAGGAGCTGGCCGAGCTGGCCGCGCAGGACGCTGCCCGCAAGGCCGCTGCCGAGGCTGCCAAGGCCGCCGAGAAGCCCGCCGAGGCCCCCAAGGCCGAGCAGGCTGAGGCGAAGGAGCAGGAGCACCTGCCCGAGATCACCATCGACGACTTCGCAAAGTGCGAGATGCGGGTGGCGAAGGTGCTGACCTGTGAGCGCCTGAAGGAGAGCAAGAAGCTTCTGAAGTTCACCCTGTTTGACGGCGAGCGTGAGCGCACCATCCTCTCCGGCATTGCCAAGTGGTATGCCCCGGAGGACCTGATCGGCAAGCATCTGTGCATCGTGGCCAACCTGGCCCCCCGGCCCATGATGAAGGGCAAGTATGTGAGCGAGGGCATGATCGTCTCCGCCGAGGACGACGAGGGCAACGTGACGGTGCTGCAGCTGCCGGAGACCGTGAAGCCCGGCGCCCAGCTCTGCTGAGGCGAGCGCCATGAAAGGCCCTATTTTTGATACCCACGCCCACTATTGCAGCACCCGGTTCGACCCGGACCGGGAGGAGCTGCTGGCCCGCCTGCCCGAAGAGGGCGTGGTGGGGGTGTGCGAGTGCGCCACCCACTCCGGCGATGCTGCTTTGGCGGTGGCGCTGGCGCACAAATTCCCCTATGTGTGGGCCGCGGTGGGTATCCACCCGGAGAGCCTGATCGAGGAGGACGCGGCCACGGTGGCTGTGTACCGGGGCGATTGGGCCGCCGAACTGCGGGACATGGCCCCTCTGTTTGAGGACGAGCGGGTGGTGGCCGTCGGCGAGTGCGGGCTGGACCACCACTGGCCCATTCCGGAGCAGGCCCAGCTGGATCTGCTGGAAGCCCAGCTGAAGCTGGCCCGGGAGCTGGACAAGCCCATCATCCTGCACGACCGGGAGGCCCATGCCCCCATGTACGAGCTGCTGCGCAAGTACAAACCCAGAGGCATTCTGCACTGCTATTCCGGCAGTGCGGACGACGCCGAATGGCTTACCGCCCAGGGGCTGTATTTGGGGGTTGGCGGGTCGGCCACTTTTAAAGGGGCGCGCCGCGCACTGGAGGCGGCCAAAGTGGTTCCGCCGGAACAGCTGCTGCTGGAGACCGACTGCCCCTACATGGCGCCGGTGCCCTTCCGGGGCAAGCGGAACGACTCGAGCCTGATCGCCCACACCGCCGCCGCGCTGGCCCGGGAGCTGGACGTGCCCGAGGAGGAGCTGCTGACCCGAACCGCAGCCAACGCCCGGCGGGTGTTCGGCCTGGAAGAGAGCAACCCCGGAACCCTTTGAACCGCACAACGATTGAACCAATAAAAGGAGAATTACCATGAAAGCACGCATTCCCAAACATCGCGAGTACATCATCCAGTTCCCCCAGGAGATGGCACAGGCCACGCAGGACGAAGCCTGGGGCAAGCTGACCCAGATTCTGGAAGACTACAAGAAGGCCCACAACGGCAACAGCGTGTATGAGCCGACCTTCATTGAGGACACCAAGGATCAGGTGGAAGCCCTGAAGGCCGAGTACGGCTTCGAGTACAGCATCGAGGAGAAGTAATCCCTTCGCTGCATTCAGGCGGCGTGCCAACCCCCCATTTTGCAGGCGGCGGCACGCCGCCTTTTTTTGTTTGGCCGCTTTGGCTCGATGCAGCGGAATTTTTTAGCGTGAAGTACCGGAAACGGGAAAACCATTGACCGGAACGTGCCACAATGTGAATTTGAAAAACAACTTCATTTCGTTTGATTTGAAGATGAAAACGAAACAATTGTCTATATGCGTAGCACAATTGCACAAAAACGATCAACAAACTACGTGCAATTTGTCAATGGAAACAAAGGCGGGAGTTGGCTATAATAAAATCAAACAAAAGAGAACACCACCGAAGCAAAAAGCAGAAGGGGATGCCAAAATCCAAACCCCCTCGGTGGTCGGAAAGGAGCTTGATCCCGATGGCAAAGATTGAAGAACCCGTGCAGCATTGGCAGCCCGGGGTCGGCAGATAAACGGTACCCTCACACCCCAGGATGTGATCCTGTAAGAGACCAAGGAAGGGTTTTACCGTAAGAACTGACCAGAACCCCGGCAGACTGCCGGAGAGAACGATAGAAAACCTTTTAATATAGATTTTGAGCCAAGCGAAAAGTGATTGAACGGCCCGGCGCAATGGCTGCCGGAAGAAACCATAAAATCTCGTTTCACACGAACCAGAAATCTACAAAGGGTTACGCCAATGAACAGCTGAAACAACAGAGGGTTCAAAGAACCCCGAATGGTTTGCATCAAGCAAAGGCACCCGCAACGCACGACGGCGAACCGGGCGCGTGAGTAAGCCGGATGGCAAAGAGGCATTGCAGCCAATGTACTGAAGAACATCCCCAACCAAACCAAGGAAAGGATGACGCAGAATGAAGCGATTTGTGATGCGTCCCCACATCCACCCCTGACATTGGGCCGGAGCAGGCCGGCAGCGTGGCAGAGACGGATGGTTCAATTCCAACCTTTGAGATGAGGCTTTGAAACCGATGTACTAAGCAGCATTCCCCAAGGCGCGCGGCATTTGGGCCGGTGTAAGAAGCCACGATGGGCAAATTATCCCCCCACCGCGAGATACGGAAATTCAAACCACGAGGCTTTGAAACCAATGAACAGCTAAAACGTTGCATCAATTCCAAAATCAGAAAAAGAAGGAACGTGGACCCTATGAAATGTTCATCCGTTCACCGCTTCCACATCTGAGATGAGGCTTTGAGACCAATGTACTAAGAATCACAAGGGCGGGCGCTCGCGTTGGGCACCCGCCCTTTTTGTGGTAAAGTAAAAAAGATTTATGAGGTTTCGGCCGGGTCTGGCCGGACCCCGGAAAAAGAAATGGCAAAAAGGAGGGCGGCCGGATGCTCGAGCGGTTTCTGGATGAGTTCAATCGAAAAACGACCCGGGAAAAGTTTTTATGGGGGCGCCGGGCGGCCCTGATTCTGGCGGCCGCTCTGGCGGTGGTGTTTCTGGCGGTTTACCTGCTGTCTGGCGGAAAACCGGTGCTTGCCTTTGGCAACGGTAGCCTGCGCCAGCGCGGCGATGGCCTGTATCAGGGCACCGTATACGGCGATACGCCGGTGACGGTGCAGGTGGACGGCGAGTATCGGCCAGGCGAAACCGTGCGGGTGCGGGTGGACGCTGCCCAGGCCGGAACCGGCGAAGGCCGGGTGACCCTCGGCAGCGAGGAGCAGAGCGAAGAGGGCTTGGGGCTGGAGGAAAGCCAGCCCTGCTGGCCGGTGACCATCACCTGGCGGGATAAGAACGTGTTTGAGGGCTTTGCGGACGGACAGGGGCGGCTTTACAAGCGGCACGAAAGCGGGGCGCTGATTCCGTCGGTGGGGTTCAGCTACGAACTGGGTGAGCAGAGCCTGGACGATTGGGTCAGCCCCGGGTGGTTGGGCCGCGCCGCCGCCGGTGACACCGTGGTGAAGGGCAGCCTGAAGTATTATGGGATGGCCTGCCTGGTGCTGGGCCTTGCGGTGCTGATAATTTTGTTCGGAGAATCGCTGAATCGCATCAGCCTCAGCTGGTACGTGAAGGGCGAGGTAGAGCCGAGCGACACCTTTTATATGATTCAGGTGCTGGAGTGGGTGCTGCTGCTGGGACTGTTTGTGATTCTGTGCATCAGCGGCCTGAATGAGCTGGGATGAGCTTTTTTACTTAAACAATCGAAACACAGCCAATGCAAACGATACGGGAACAATGCGAGAAGAACCAGGCAGACAGGCCGGTGGGGGAGCACCTCCGCGGACCTGTCTGCTTCTTTTTGCGGCAAGTTGGGCCGAGCCGGGCGCGCGCTGCGTGTGCACGTGCTGGATCCCATGTGCAGGCATCTGCGGGCGCGAAAAATGCCGTGCCAAATTGGGAGACGGAACTTCAATTTGGGACACAAATTCAATTTTGGTAAAACGCCTCTTCAAACCCGCCAAGGTTTGTTGCAAGTTTGTACATAATTGAATGGTATAACAAATGCATCATCCGGATTCAGCCGGGAAAATTAGAAACCGGCGGCGTGCAAAGGGGCCGCCGGGCAGGCTGGAGCCCCATACAGAATGGAGTTTTTTTCATGAATGAGGTAAAAACACCCAAGAAACCCCTCATCTCCTATTACTGTGTCGTGATTCTGCTTCTTCTGCTGTTTAATATGCTGGTCATGCCCACGATCAGTCAGCGGCAGGTCAAAGAAGTGGATTACAACACCTTCATGGAGATGACCTACAACGACAACATCGGCAAGGTGGAGCTGCAGGACAACCAGATCCTCTTTACCGACAAGGACAACAAGCAGGTGTACAAGACCGGCCTGATGAGCGACCCGGAACTGACCCAGCGCCTGTATGACCACGGGGCGCAGTTCGCCAGCGAAATTCAGGAGCAGATGTCGCCCGTTCTGAGCTTTTTGATCAGATGGGTGTTGCCCATTGTGATTTTTGTTGGCCTGGGGCAGATGCTCACCAAGCAGATGATGAAGAAAATGGGCGGGCCGAACTCCATGATGTTCGGCGCGGGCAAATCCAACGCGAAGGTGTATGTGAAATCCTCGGAGGGCATCAAGTTTACGGACGTGGCCGGTGAGGACGAAGCCAAGGAGAACCTCTCCGAAATCGTGGATTATCTGCACAACCCGGGCAAATACCGGGACATCGGCGCTTCCATGCCCAAGGGCGTGCTGCTGGTGGGCCCTCCGGGTACCGGCAAAACCCTGCTGGCCAAGGCCGTGGCCGGTGAGGCCAACGTGCCCTTCTTCTCCATGTCCGGCTCGGAATTCGTGGAGATGTTCGTGGGCATGGGCGCTTCCAAGGTGCGCGACCTGTTCCGCCAGGCCAAGGAGAAGGCCCCCTGCATCGTATTCATTGATGAGATCGATGCCATCGGCAAAAAGCGCGACGGCCAGCTGAGCACCAACGACGAGCGGGAGCAGACCCTGAACCAGCTGCTGACCGAGATGGACGGCTTTGAGGACAACACCGGCGTGATCATTCTGGCGGCCACCAACCGGCCGGATTCTCTGGACCCGGCCCTGACCCGCCCCGGCCGCTTTGACCGGCGGGTGCCGGTGGAGCTGCCGGACCTGAAAGGCCGTGAGGCCATTCTGAGGGTGCACGCCAAGAAGATCAAGGTGGCGGGCGATGTGGACTTCGGCAAGATCGCCCGGATGGCCTCCGGCGCTTCCGGCGCAGAGCTGGCCAACATCATCAACGAGGCAGCCCTGCGGGCCGTGCGGGTCGGGCGGCATTCCGCCACCCAGGCGGCGCTGCAAAGCCACTCCGCCCCGGTGCAGAAGATCACCATCGTGCCCCGCACCTCCGGCGCACTGGGCTATACCATGCAGGTGGACGAGGGCAACCACTACCTGATGAGCAAGGTGGAGATCGAAAACAAGATCGCCACCCTCACCGGCGGCCGTGCCGCCGAGGAAGTGGCCTTCGGCTCGGTGACCACCGGTGCCTCCAATGACATTGAGCAGGCCACCAAGCTGGCCCGCGCCATGATCACCCGCTACGGTATGAGCGAAGATTTTGACATGGTGGCGCTGGAAACCGTGACCAACCAGTATCTGGGCGGCGACGCCTCGCTGGCCTGCTCGGCCGAAACCCAGACCAACATTGACCGTCAGGTGGTGGCCCTGGTGAAAAAGCAGCACGAAAAGGCAGCTCAGCTGCTGCTGCAAAACCGCAGCAAGCTGGATCAGCTGGCCCAGTACCTGTATGAAAAAGAGACCATCACCGGCGATGAATTCATGGCCATGCTGAACGAGCCTGCGGCCCAGCTGCCCCAGGACGTGCCGGGCGCACAGGAATAACGCTTGTGCGCAGAGCGGCGCACAAACCCTGAATGGCTGAAACTGCAAGAATGCAATAACGCAAGAACAGCAACAACAGAACAGCGCCTGATCGGATGCAATCGTCCGGTCAGGCGCTGTTTTTGCTGTGTTTGTTTTTGTATGGGCCGCGGGGTATAGGAACGGCTGGGCCGCCGGGCAGCCTGCAAAAGCGGGGGAGCGCCCCGGTCAGCTCTCCAGGCTCTTGCGCACAATGTCGTAGAGGATGGGCTTCATCTGCTCAATGCCGGCGGGGCGGCCCTCGATGATGGAGGCATAGCAGATGGATCCGCACATTTCCACGAGGACAAAGATCAGCCGGAACAGCTCCTCCGGGGTGTAGCGCTCCATCAAAGGGCTGTGCTCCAGGGCGCTGGCCAGGTCCTGCCACACCGGGTCGGAGGGCTGGCTCAGCTCGTGCTCCACCATGGGCCAGCTGAAGTTGCGGCGGATGAGGTACAGCTGCAGCTTGTTGCGCTTGAAGTGCTCGATGATCTGATCCATCAGGTGCACCACCCGGTCGGCAAAGTCGGCGGCAGGCATTTGGCGGCTGGCGGCGTAGCTCTCCCGCAGAATGCGGGTACACAGCTTGTCCACCAGCTTCTGGGTCAGGTCGTCCTTATTTTTAAAGTAGGTATAAAAAGAGCCTTTGGCCACCTGGGCCTCCTGCACAATGTCGTCAATGGAGGTTTTGGGCTGGCCCTTGCTCATAAACAGGCGGTAGGCGGCGTCCAGAAGGTTCTGTTCCCGGTCCTCCCGCTGGGTGGGGGATTGTTTGGGCATACGGCGGCTCTCCTTTCCGTATTTGGTGAAAAAATCCCGCGGGCTATGGGGAAACCCCTGCCCGGCGGGCGCATATCCTGCCAAAGGGCCGGTGCGGGCGGCGGTTTGGCCCGTTCGGCCCGGCAGAATTCGGCGGATTCTGCGGTTCGTTGTTTCAAAGTATAGGCGATTCAATGAGGATTTACAAGGGCAAGATGCCAAGTTGATGAAAAGTAACCAAGAGTCAGTTTCGCATAAAAATGACTATTGGTCATTTTCACTATTGCATTTGCATAACAAAACTCGTATACTGAATGGGACAAAAGTGACCAACGGTCATTTTGAAAGGAGAGAACCCCATGGAACGACTTGCCCGGTTCGTGGTTCACCACCGGAAGCTGGTGCTGTTTGTGGCAGTGCTGCTGCTTATTCCGTCTTTGCTGGGCGCGATCGGCACCTACATCAATTACGACATTCTGACCTATCTTCCGGCAGAGCTGGACTCCATGATCGGTGAGACCTATCTGGAGGACGACTTCCACATGGCCAGTACGGCCATGCTCACGGTGGAAAACCTGCCCACCGCCGAGACCCTGAAGATGAAGGACGAACTTGCCCAGGTGCCGGGCGTGCGCAAGGTGGTATGGACCAGCGATATGCTGGACGTGACCATTCCCAGCGAGATGCTTCCGGCTGATGTGCGGGACTTTTTCTACAACAACAGCGGCGCAACCATGCTGCTGGTGCAGTTTGAGGGCACCAGCGCCAGCGCCGAGACCATGGCCGCCATTCAGCAGATCAAGACGATCCTGCGCAAGGATTGCTTCATCGGCGGTATGTCCGCCATTCTGGCGGACACCAAGGCCCTGATCGACCAGGAGATCCCGCTGTACGTGCTGTGCGCGGTGGGCTGCTCGCTGGTGGTGCTGTTCCTCAGCCTGAAGAGCACGGTGGTGCCCTTCATCTTTATGCTGGGGCTGGCGTTCCCCATTGCCTACAACTTCGGCACCAACATCTTCCTGGGCCAGATCAGCTACATCACCGAGGCGCTGGCCACGGTGCTTCAGCTGGGCGTGACCATGGACTTCTCCATCTTCCTGCTGCACCGCTTTGAGGAAGAAAAGGCCGACCTGGGCGGCACGAACCTCACCGACGCCCAGCTGGAAGAGTGCATGACCCGGGCCATCTGCAACACGGCCTCGTCCATTTCGGCTTCGTCCCTCACCACCATCGCGGGCTTCTTGGCCATGTGCACCATGAGCCTGACCCTGGGCGCGGACATCGGCATCGTGATGGCCAAGGGCGTTGCGCTGGGCGTTGTGTGCACCGTTACGGTGCTTCCGGCCCTGCTGATGCAGTTCCGCAAGCCCATTGAGAAGTTCAACCACCGCACCCTGATCCCCAAGCTGCCCCGCACGGCAAAGTTTGTGACGAAGCACTACCTGCCGCTGCTGATCTGCTTTTTGATTCTGGTGGTTCCTTTCGCCATTGCCCAGAACAAGGTGGACATCTACTACACCCTGTTCGACAGCCTGCCCCAGACCATGGACGGCATTGTGGGCACCAACCGCCTGAAGGACGACTTCAACATGACCACCTCCCATTTCGTGATCGTGGATGAAAACCTCACCAACCGGCAGCTCACCGAGCTTTCCAATGAGATGGCGGCGGTGGACGGCATGAACCAGGTGCTCAGCTACGAAAAGTTTTTGGGCGGGGCCATCCCCGAAAATCTGGTGCCGGCCGATCTGCGGGACATCTTCCACGCAGGCGGCCACCGGATGATTCTGGTGAACTCCAGCTATAAGAGCGGCGCGGATGAGCAGAACCACCAGCTGGAAGAGCTGGACGCCATTGTGAAGAGCTACGACCCCCAGGGCGTTATCAGCGGCGAGGGCGCCATGACCAAGGACCTGATTCAGGTGGCGGATGTGGACTTCCGCAACGTGAACGTCACCTCCATTGCGGCGGTGTTCGCCATCATCCTCATCAGCTTCGGCTCCGTTTCCATTCCGGTGCTGCTGGTGGGCGCCATTGAAAGCGCCATTGCCATCAACATGGGCATTCCGTACTTCACCGGAACTGAGCTGCCCTTTGTGGCCAGCATCGTGGTGGGCACCATTCAGCTGGGCGCCACCGTGGACTACGCCATTCTGACCACGACCCGCTTCAAAGAGGAACTGGAAAAGGGTGCCAGCGTAAAAGAGGCCGCCCACATTGCGGTGGAGCAGTGCAGCCAGAGCATTCTGACCAGCGGCCTGACCTTCTTCGCGGCCACCGCCAGCGTGGCAGCCATCTCCCAGATGGAGCTGATCAGCAGCCTGTGCCACCTGATCAGCCGCGGCGCGCTGATCAGCATGGCCGTGATTATCCTGATTCTTCCGGCGCTGCTCATTGTGTTTGCGCCGGTCATCGCCCACACCACCCGCCACTGGCCCAAGCCCGGCAAGGCGGAAGCGGCCGCGGCGGCCCCGGCACAGCCTGGGGCGTTTGCCTTCCACAAAAACGAGAAAAGAGGTCTGAACGGATGAATACTTCCATGAAAAAAGCCATCAGTCTGGTTACCTGCACCGCCCTGGCGGCCGGGTGCTGCACCATGGCCTTTGCGGCCGATGGCCCGGTGACCAAGGATGAGAACGTTTTCCTGTTTTTAAACCCGGACGGCAGCATTCAGAGCCAGGTCGTCAGCGACTGGCTGCACAGCGACAGCGGCCTTCGGGGCGTGACCGACCGCACCAGCCTGACCGACATCACCAACCTGAAGAGCGATGCGGCCTATACCCTGAACGGCGATGCCCTCACCTGGGACACCGACGACCACGATGTGTATTATCAGGGCAGCAGCACCCAGACCCCGCCGGTCACCGCCAGCATTCGCTACGAGCTGAATGGCCAGGAGATGACCGCGGCCGAGATGCTGGGCAAGGCGGGCCATGTGAAAATCACGGTGAAGCTCACCAACCACCTGAAAAAGACCTACCAGATCGGCGGGGCGGCCCGCAGTGTGTACACCCCCTTTGCCACCGTGGTGAGCATGGCGCTGGGCGTCGATGACTTCACCAACGTGAAGGCGGAGCACGGCACCGTGCAGACCGATTCCCAGACCCAGCTGGTGGCCTTTGTGACCCTGCCCGGTATGCAGGAGACCTTCAAGGGCCTGCTGACCGGCGACCTCTCCGACCTGAACGACAAGCTGTTGGACGAGGTGACGCTGGAAGCGGACACCGACGCCTTCGTGATGCCCACCATCCTGCTGGCAGCCTCCAGCAGCGTGGAGGATCTGCGGGACACCGTGGACGACATCCCCTCGCTGGACGAGACCCTGAACGAAGTGCGGGACGGCATGGACGAACTGAAGGACGGCTCGGCGGATCTGGACGACGGTGCCCATGAGCTGGACGACGGCGCCCACGACCTGCACGACGGCGCACAGGAGCTGGACGACGGCGCCAGCGACCTGAAGGACGGCGCCAAGGACCTGGACGACGGCGCCAAAGAGCTGAACGACAAGATGGGCGAGTTCTCCGCCAAGTACACCGAGTTTGACGCCGGTGTGAGCGGCGCGAAGAGCGGCATGGAGACCCTGTATGCCGGGCTGGCCAAGATGAAGGGCCAGATGGACGAAAAGATGCTGCCCGGGCTGGCCCGCGCGGCCCAGCTTCAGGCGGACCTGGAAGGCCAGATGGGCACCATTCAGGGCGTGCTGGGCAGCATTCCCGAAACCAGCCAGCTGGAAGAGGCGCAGGACACGGTGACCCAGGCCGTGACCGATGCGGCCACCAATGCGGCGAACACCGCGGGCCAGGCTGTGGCCGATGCAGCGTCGGACACCGCCGCGCAGACCTCTCAGGCCTATGCGGCGGCCATCGGCGCGCTGCTGGACAATGAGGAGCTGGGCTTCAGCGACGAGCAGAAGGCGGCCGTGCAGGCAGCGCTTTCGGGCGTGGCGGAAGGCCTTGCCAGCGAGGCCAATCAGGAGGCCGTGGCGGCGACTGCCCAGGCGGCCGGCGAAAAGACCGCGGCCCAGGTGGCTGCCCAGGGCAAGGTCATTCAGGAGGCATTGGCCCCTGTGGCCGGGCTGGACACCACCGCTATGAAGCAGCAGGTGGGCGAGGTGAGCACCACCGCCAACGAGCTGATGGGCCTGATGAACACCCTGACCACCTCGCTGTACAACGGCGAGAACCCGCTGGACGATGAGACCATCTACGGCGGCACGAGCCAGCTGGCCGCCGGCGCGCAGCAGCTGGTGGGCGGCACCGCGACCCTGAGCGGTTACAGCGGCCAGTTCAAGGAGGCCATTGGCCAGTTCAAGGGCGGCACCGGCGAGCTGGCTGACGGCACCGGCAAGCTGCTGGATGGCACCGGCGAACTGAAGGACGGAACCCAGGAACTGCTGGACGGCACGGTGGACCTGGTGGACGGCACTGGCAAGCTGGTGGACGGCACCCAGGAGCTGCTGGACGGCGTGGACGAGTTCCGGGATAAGATCGAGGAAAAGGCCGGCGATGTGGACACCAAGCAGATCGACGATGCGCTGGATACGCTGGACACCCTGCAGACCGAGGCGGAGAGCTACACCACCTACACCGGCACTCCGGACGGCGTGGAAGCCAGCATCAAGTTTGTGATGAAGGTGGAGGAGCCGGAGGCCCCGGCCGCGGAGACCGAGACCGAACCCACGGCCCAGCAGACCGAGAATCCCAGCTTCTGGCAGCGGCTGAAGCAGCTGTTCGGCCTGGGCTGAGCGGCAGTGCCTGAGCACATCATCGGCCGGACGGCCCACCAGAAAAGCAAGAAATAACAGTACCCCGGCGGAGAAGCGCGGCATGAAAAAACATGGCGCTTCCCGGCCGGGGTGCGTTTTGTTTGTGAGGGTGCTTGTGCGGTGGCCTGTGCCGGCAAACAGTCTTATACAATGCAATGCAAACCGTGCCAATAAAAAAGGCGTTCCCCATCCAAGGAGAACGCCTTTTTGAAACGAGGGGGTTACTGCCCGCAGGCGGCCTTGAACTCGGTCCACATCTGGGCGTGGATCTCTTCGGTCTCGGCGCTCACGTTCTGGATCATCTCGGTCTTGCCGTCAAAGTCCTCGGGCAGGGTCAGGAAGGACCGGTAGGCCGGGTCGATCAGGCTGTCGGCAGCTTTGTTGGTGCAGTAGTAGCCCATCCACTCAAAGCAGCTCTTGGCCACTTCGGGGCGCAGAATGTAGTCGATGAAGGCATGGGCTGCATCGGAATGGGGCGCGTTGGAGGGGATGAACTGGGCCATGATGCCGAAGCCCACGCCCTCGGTGGGGTAAACCACCTGCAGGTCCGGGTTGGCCAGGCAGGCGGCGGTCACCTGGCTGGTGTACATCACGGCGGCACCCGCCTCGCCGCTCAGCAGGTCATCCTGCGTGTTGGCGTCCTTGATGAGGCGGATGTTGGGGGCCAGCTCCAGCAGCTTGGCCTTGGCCTGCTCCAGCACGGCGGGGTCCTCGGTGTTGTAGCTCTCGCCCAGAACCTTCAGGGCCATGCCGTCCACCACGCGGTAGTTGCCGATGACGGCCAGATTGTCCTTCAGGCTCTCATCCCACAGGTCGGCGTAGCAGGTGATGGGCTTTTCCACCAGAGTGGGGTCGTACACAATGGTCTGCACACCGGCGCCGTAGGGCACGGTGTAGGCATCCTCGGGGTCAAAGAACTGGCCCTGATAGATGGGATTCACATTGCCCAGGTTGCTCAGTTTGGTCTTGTCCAGCTTGGCCACCAGACCCTCGGAGATGGCGGTTTCCACAATGTAGTCGTCGGCAATCACCAGATCGTAATCGCCGCCCTTGGCAGCCTCCAGCTTGGCCAGCATGGTCTCGTCGGTGTCAAAGCTGGAGTAGTTGATCTGGATGCCGGTCTCGGCGGTGAAGCCGTCCAGCACCTCCTGGGGGAACATACCCTCCCAGGTGTACAGGTTCAGCTGGGTATCGCCGGCAGCGGAAGCAGCGGCGGACGAAGCGCTCTCGCTGCTGGAAGCGGCCTGGCCACAGCCGGAGAGCAGTGCAAGACTGCCCGCCAGCGCCAGAGCCAGAACGGAGTTCAGTTTGCGGTCCATGGTAAAAATCCTCCTGTGAAAGAAAACTGTGTGTGCGCCCCAAAGCGGGGCGATATTTTACCGGAAGAAACGGGCCGAGTTTTCCACGAAAGCAAGTGCGTCTGGTGGAAAAATGCCCGGCCTGCCGGGAAAATCGAAGAAACAAAGGCTTAGCGCCCGCCGCCGGTCAGGCGGCTGATCTTGCCCCACAGCATGCTCAGCCCCACCAGAAGCAGGGTGGCCGCCAGCAGCAGGGTGCACAGGGCGTTGATCTCCGGCGTAACGCCGGTTTTCAGGGCCGTGTACACCTTGATGGGCAGGGTGTTTACGTTGACGCCGGTTACAAACAGGCTGATGATCACGTCATCCAGGCTCATGGCGAAGCTCAAAAGCATACCGGAGACGATGGCGGGCAGCAGCAGCGGCAGGGTGATGGTGAAAAACACCTGCCGTTCCCCGGCCCCCAGGTCGCGGGCGGCCTCGGCCAGGCTGCGGTCCATGCCCACCAGCCGCGCCTGCACCAGCATGAACACGTAGGGGATGCAGAAGGTGGTGTGGGAGAGAATCAGGGTGCCCATGCCGAAGGGGATGCCCAGCATCCCGAAAAATGCCATGAACACCATGCCCAGAATGATTTCGGGGGTCATGAGGGGCAGGCTGGTGAGGTATTCGATCACCCGGCGGCTGCGGGGGCGCACCCGGTCGAACCCGACGGCACCCAGCGTGCCCACCACCCCGGCGGCAAAACTGGCGGAAAGCCCCAGAATCAGGCTGTTTCCCAGCGCCTGGAACATGGCCTTATCCGCAAACAGGGTGCGGTACCATTTCAGCGAGAAGCCGCCCCACACGCTGGAAAGCTTGCTCTCGTTGAAGGAGTAGAGAATGACCAGGGCGATGGGCAGATAGATGATGACCAGCCCCAGGGCCAGATAAACCGTGGAAAAGGAGATGCGGCGCTTTTTTTTCATAGCAGGCCCTCCAGCCGGGTGGTGTGGGTCACCCGTTTGTACAGCCCGATCATCAGGCTGGTGAGGAGCATCAGCACCACGCTCAGCGCCGCGGCAAAGGGCCAGTTGTGGGCCTGCAGCAGCTGGTCCTGAATCAGGCTGCCCACCAGCACCACCTTGTTGCCGCCCAGAATGTCCGCAATGAAGAACAGGCCCATGCTGGGAATGAAGGTGAGGATCACGCCGGAGAGAAGGCCCGGCATGGTCAACTTGAGGGTGACGGTGAAAAAGGCCTGGGCAGGGCTGGCCCCCAGGTCGCGGGCGGCCTCCACCAGGCTCCAGTCCATCTTTTCAGCGCTGGAATACACCGCCAGAATCATGAACTGAAGCAGGGCGTACACCATGCCCACCACCACGGCCGGGTAGGTGTACAGCAACTTCAGGGGGCGCTGGGTCAGATGCAGCGCCATCAGCACCTTGTCCAGCGTGCCGCCGCTGCGCAGGACGATGATCCAGCCGTACAGCCGGATGAGGCTATTGGTCCAGAAGGGGATCATCAAAGCGGCCGTCATGAACTTTTTGCCCCGGGGCGAAAGCCGAGCCATAAAATAGCCGAAGGGGTAGCCGATGAGCAGGATCAGCCCGGTGCACAGCAGCGCCAGCTTCAGCGACTGCACAAAGGTGTTCAGGTAGACGGGCTGAAAAATGTTTTTGTAGTTGGCCAGGGTGAACTGGGGGATGACGCCCCACATATCGGCGCGGGTTTCAAAGCTGAGCACCAGCATATACACCAGCGGGCCCAGCACCAGCACCAGCGTGAACAGATACAGGGGAACCAGCGTCAGCCACATCCACCGGCTGGTGAGCGGGGTGCGCCGGGTGTTTTTGCGGTTTGGCATCAGTCATCCACCTCCACGGGCACGGCGGCCTCGGGCGCCCAGCGCACGCAGAGCTTCTGGCCGGGGGCAAGGCTCTGGTCAATGCCGTGGCGGCTGGCCACAAGGCGGCTGCCATCCGGCAGTTCCAGCGCAATGCGCAGCATTCCGCCCGCAAAGCTCTTTTCCTTTACAACGGCGGGAATGCCGCTGCCCTCGGGGGCAAAGTCCACCTGTTCGCTGCGCAGGGCCAGCGCAATGGGCTGGCCGGGGCGGAACTCGGTTTGCCCGGCCCGGGCGCACACGGGGCAGCCCGCCACCCGGGCGGTGACAAGGCCGCCCTCGGCGGCCACCACGGTGCCCTGCAGGATGTTGGCGCTGCCCACAAACCGGGCCACAAAGCTGGTGCGGGGTTCGTCGTACACCTGGGCCGGGGTGCCGATCTGCACAAACTGGCCGTCCCGCATCACGGCGATGCGGTCGGACATGGTGAGAGCCTCTTCCTGGTCGTGGGTGATGTAGATGAAGGTAATGCCCAGCTGCTGCTGCAGGGCCTTCAGCTCCAGCTGCATCTGGCGGCGCAGCTGAAGGTCCAGTGCGCCGAGGGGCTCGTCCAGCAGAAGCACCCGGGGCCGGTTCACCACCGCCCGGGCAATGGCCACCCGCTGCTTCTGCCCGCCGGAAAGCTGGCCGGGCATCCGGTTTTCATACCCGGTCAGCTGCACCAGTTCCAGCGCCTGAGCTACGGCCCGGGCGATCTCCTCTTTGGGGCGGCGGCGAAGCTTCAGGCTGTACCCGATGTTGGCGGCCACCGTCATGTGGGGAAACAGGGCGTAATTCTGGAATACGGTGTTCACGTCCCGCTTGTTCGGCGGGGTGTCGGTCACATCCCGGCCTTCCAGCAGCACCCGACCTGCATCGGGGCATTCCAGCCCGGCAATGATGCGCAGCGTGGTGGTTTTTCCACAGCCGGAAGAGCCGAGCAGCGTGATGAACTCCCCGGCGGCAGCGTCCAGCGAGATACCCCGCAGAACCGGGGTGCCGTCGAAGGATTTTTCAATGTTCTGCAATTGCAGAATGGTCTGGCTCATGCAGTCTCCTTTACGTGTAAACGGCCGGGCCTGAAAGCAGCCCGGCAGGGGATGGTGTAAAAAGCGCCCCCGGGGCCGATGAGATGCCGCCCCGCGCAGGAACGCAGAAAAGTATTTTAAAGGTAAAAGAAAGAGGGGTCAGTTAAAGTATACCAATATTGTCAAGTACATCGGTAGGTAATGAGATGAATGCCTGCCGCCCGATTCGCGTGCCCCTTGCATTTTGCCGGGCAGTGGGCTACAATAGAACCATGATTTGCATAAATATGCGCCTAAAACGAAATTTAATGCGCATATCTCGAAAAAATATGCAGTGCAGGGCGTGCCGCCGGGTTGAAAACCGCGCCGTCTGCTGCCGAATACGGAAGGAGATCCCTATGGCAATGGATTTGAAGGGCAGAAACTTTTTGAAGCTGCTGGATTTTACCCCTGAGGAGATCGAGGGCCTGCTGGACCTGGCCGCGGACCTGAAGGCCAAGAAGAAGGCGCACATTCCCCACGACACCCTGCGCGGCCGCAACATCGCGCTGATTTTTGAAAAGACCTCCACCCGCACCCGGTGCAGCTTTGAGGTGGCCGCCCATGATCTGGGGATGCAGGTGACCTATCTGGACCCCACCGGCAGCCAGATCGGCAAGAAGGAGAGCATTGCCGACACCGCCCGCGTGCTGGGCCGCATGTTTGACGGCATTGAGTACCGGGGCTATGGGCAGGAGATCGTGGAGAAGCTGGCCCATTACGCCGGTGTTCCGGTGTGGAACGGCCTGACCAACGAGTTCCATCCCACCCAGATCCTGGCGGACATGCTCACCATTCGGGAGCATTTCGGCCGCCTGAAGGGGCTGAAGATGGTTTACATGGGCGATGCCCGCTACAACATGGGCAATTCGCTGATGGTGGGCTGCGCCAAGCTGGGGCTGGATTTTGTGGCCTGCGCGCCGGAGAAGTACTTCCCGGACCCCGAGCTGGTCAAGACCTGCCAGGCCATTGCCAAAGAGAGCGGCAGCACCCTGAGCTTTATCAGCGACCCCATGGAGGCCACCAAGGGCGCCGACATCATCTACACCGATGTGTGGGTGAGCATGGGCGAGCCGGTGGAGATCTGGGCCGAGCGCATTGCTGACCTGGCCCCCTATCAGGTGAACGCGGCCCTCATGGCCAACGCAGGCCCGCAGGCTCGCTTCATGCACTGCCTGCCCGCTTTCCATGACCACGAGACCACTGTGGGCAAGGAGATGGGCGAGCGCTTTAACCGGGACGCCATGGAGGTCACCGACGAGGTGTTCGAGGGGCCCCAGTCCATCGTGTTTGACGAAGCCGAAAACCGGATGCACACCATCAAGGCAGTCATGGCCGCAACCATGATCTGACCGCATTTGTGAATGTGACCCCACAGCAGGCCGACGGAGCAGCAGGTGCTGAATCTCCGTCGGCCTGCTTTTTTGCCGCGGCCCGTGCCCGGCGGGTGGACAGCCGCCCCGCCGGCGTTTATAATAGCAGTATTGCAAAAAGCGGGCAGAAACCACCCTGTGCCGCGCGGAAAAGGAGAAAACATCCATGCTGCAACGCTGCTTTGAGGCCCTGCGCCCGGCCCGGCCCATGGTTCACTGCATTACCAACAGTGTGACCATCAACGACTGCGCCAATGTGCTGCTGGCGGCCGGGGCAAGGCCCATCATGGCGGACGCCCCTGAGGAAAGCGCCGAGATCACCGCCGCCTGCCAGGCGCTGGTGCTGAATCTGGGAATGCTCAGCCCCCGCAAGCTGGAGGCAATGGTGAAAAGCGGCCATCAGGCCAACCGGATGGGCATCCCCGTGGTGCTGGACCCGGTGGGGGCGGGAGCCTCGGCCTTGCGCACCCGGGCGGTGCACACCCTGCTGGAAGAGGTGCGGTTTGCCGCCGTGCGGGGCAACGGAAGCGAGATCCGGGTGCTGGCAGCCGGCGGTGAAAACCACGGCGGCGTGGACGCGGCCCCGGGAGAATGCGCCCCCGAGCAGGAGCGGGCCATGGCCGAGGCGCTGGCCCGGCGCATTCATGCGGTGGTGGCCGTGACCGGCGAGACGGACCTGGTGACGGACGGCAACCGGACGGCCCGCTGCCTGGGCGGCTGCGCCGAGATGGGCCTGGTGACCGGCACCGGCTGTATGCTCAGCGCGCTCACCGGGGCGCTGCTGGCGGCCGGCCCGGAGCAGCCCTTTGCCGCCGTGTGTACCGCCGTGTGCGCCATGAAAACGGCGGGGGAGCTGGCCAGAGCGGCCCTGGCCCCCGATGAAGGCAGCGGCAGCTATCGGGTGCGCCTGATCGATGCCGTCAATCGGCTGGACGGCCCCACACTGGCCGCCCGTGCCCAATGGGAGGAGCTGTGAGCGATGAAACAAACGAACCTTCCCGCTCTGCAGGCCGCCGTGTTTGATATGGACGGTACCCTGCTGGATTCGATGCAGATGTGGGCCGAAGCCCCCGGTGTTTTGCTGGGGCGGTATGGAGTCCACCCGCCCGAGGGCTTTATCCGGCGGCTGATCCCCCTCAGCGCCCGGCAGTGCGCCGTGCTGATGGTGGAGGAATATCATCTGCCAGTCACCCCGGAACAGCTGGCCGGGCAGACGGCGGAGTATACCCGCCGCCAGTATGCCGAGCACCTGCAGCTCAAGCCCGGCGCCAGAGAGTTGGTGGAGCAGCTTGCGGCCCGGGGCGTGCCCATGGCCCTGGCCAGCGCCAGCAGCATCCGGGACGTGCAGGCCGCCATGACCCGGCTGGGCCTGTGGGACAAATTCCGCGCGGTGCTCACCTGCGATGAGTACGGCAGCAAGCAGGGCCCGGCCATCTATCAGGTGGCCGCCGAAAAGCTGGGGGCAGCCCCGGCCCGCACGGCGGTGTTTGAGGATTCCCTTCAGGCCCTGCGCACGGCACACGATGCGGGCTTTTTGACCGTGATGGTGGACGACGAGGCCAGCCGGGAGGATTGGCCCCGAATGGAAGCGCTTGCCGATGTGCGGCTGCATCGGCTGACCGACTGGCCGCTGTGATTTCAGGTAAGCGACTGTAAGACGCAGAAAGCCCCCGGGCGGCTAAACGGAACCGACCAGGGGCTTTCTGCGCCTTAGGGGTTATTTGCAAAGGAAGAGAATGGCAGTTAATACAGGCAGAAAGCGGCTTGCGGGGGCTTCCTGCCCGTGCGGGCAGCCCAGAGGCTTTGCCCTGCACTATTTATAATACGAGCGGCAGAGGGAAAATGTTTCAGAATTTTGGCGGCAGGAAAAATTTTGCATTCGGCACTGCGGAAGGGGCAGGGGTGCCTCCAACGCGGCGGCCTGTTATACTGAGCCGGCAGCGCGGAACTGCCAAATCGCTTCCAGGCTGCCTTTTGCGATGCCTTGACAATTGAGGAGAAACAGAACAAATGAAGAAGAACAACAACGCGGCCTGGGGAATGCTGGTCACCTTGCTGGGCGGCATTCTGTGGGGCTTTTCCGGCACCTGCGGCCAGTACATTTTTCAACAGGAAGCAGCCAGCTCGCAGTGGGTGACCTGCGTGCGTATGCTGGGTGCGGGCGTGGTGCTGATTGCACTGGGGCTGGCCAAGCAGGGGCGAAGCTATGCCGCCGTGTGGCGCGATAAAAAGGATGCCGCCGGCCTGCTGCTGTTTGCGGTGTTGGGGCTGATGTTCAGCCAGTATACTTATATGACGGCGATTTCCTACTCCAACTCCGGCACAACCACGGCGCTGCAGTGTACCGGGCAGGTGCTGGTGCTGATTTACAGCTGCATCCTGGTTCGTCGGTGGCCCACCCGGCTGGAGAGCGTGGGCGTGGTTCTGGCCGTCGGCGGAACCTTCCTGCTGGCCACCCACGGAAAGCTGGGCAACCTGGCCATTTCTCCGCTGGCTCTGGCCTGGGGCATGGCCTCGGCGCTTTCGCTGGCGCTGTACACCCTGCTGCCGGTGCGGCTGATCAAAAAGTACGGCAGCACTGTGGTTACCGGCTGGGGTATGCTCATCGGCGGCGTGGTGCTTAGCGCGGCGACCCGCATGTGGGCCCAGCCGGTGCACCTGACCCCGTCGGTTCTGCTGACGCTGGCGGTGGTGGTGCTGCTGGGCACGGCCGGCGCATACAGCCTCTATCTGGAGGGTGTTGCCTGCCTTGGCGCCGTAAAGGCCAGCATGATCGCCTGCGCGGAGCCAGTGGCGGCCATGGTAATTTCGGCCGTGTGGCTGCACACCCGCTTTACATTCTGTGATGTGCTGGGCGTGGCCGCCATTCTGAGCATGGTGCTGCTCATTGCCCGGGAGAACGGGAAGAAACAGGGGCAGTGACTGCCAAGAATTGAATGAAGCCAAAAGGCCCGCCGCCGGAATGCAGAACAGCATCCCGGCGGCGGGCCTTTTGTGAAGAAACGGAAGGTGAGAATTGCATCAGGGATTCAGTACCACAGCCAGATATACCAGCGGAACGGTACCATCGTTGAGAATTTTGTGTGCATCGCTCGGTACACAGATATGGGTGTCTCCCGGGTTCAGGCGTGTACGCCCGGCCTGTGCGTCTTCAACTAGACCGCTGCCGGAAAGAATGTAGCACACTTCCATGTTGGCGATGTGAGTGTGCAGCACAGCTTCAATGTCCGGATCGTTCTGGTATATTATTTCCGCAGCTTGCTTTGAGCCCGGGCCTTATGCGGCGCTTCAATTTCTTCGATATAAGGAAGGCAGCGGCAGGCCGAAGAGGGGAAGCACCGGATAAAACGAACGGCGCTTGGGCACACGGACCATTCCATACACCAAAAAAATTGCTGACTTTTTAGCACAAATGCCAAAAAAGAGGCGCCGCGCACCTTTACACCGGGGGCGCTTGCGCTTATAATAAAGACCATACGTGCGGCCGCAGGGCAGCGGGAGAAGCCCCGCCCGGGCGGCTGCTTGAAATGCGGTGCGGCAGCCAGCCGTGCAGTAAGGAGTAAAATATGAAAAACAGCGAGAAGTCCTTTGAAACCATCGTCAACCTGTGCAAGAACCGCGGCTTTGTGTACCCGGGCAGCGAGATCTACGGCGGCCTGGCCAACAGCTGGGACTACGGCCCTCTGGGCGTGGAGTTCAAGAACAATGTGAAGCGGGCCTGGATGAAGAAGTTCGTGCAGGAAAGCCCCACCAACGTGGGCCTGGATGCCGCCATCATCATGAACCCCCAGACCTGGGTGACCACCGGCCATGTGTCCAGCTTCTCCGACCCTCTGCTGGACTGCAAGAGCTGCAAGGCCCGTCACCGCGCCGACAAGCTCATCAGCCAGGAGCATCCCGAGGTGAACGTGGACGCCATGAGCTTTGATGAGATGGATGCGTTCATCGCCGAGCATGAAGACGTGGTCTGCCCCGTGTGCGGCAAGCACGACTTCACCCCCATCCGCAAGTTCAACCTGATGTTTAAGACCGCCATCGGCGTGACGGAGGACTCCTCCAGCACCTGCTATCTGCGGCCTGAGACCGCCCAGGGCATCTTCGTGAACTTTGCCAACATCCAGCGCACCACCCGCCGCAAGCTGCCCTTCGGCGTGTGCCAGGTGGGCAAGGCCTTCCGCAATGAGATCACGCCCGGCAACTTCACCTTCCGTACCCGCGAGTTCGAGCAGATGGAGTGCGAGTTCTTCTGCAAGCCGGACACCGATCTTGAGTGGTTTGCCTACTGGAAGGACTTCTGCAAGAACTGGCTGTTGAGCCTGGGCATCCATGAGGAGAACCTGCGCCTGCGTGACCATGAGCCCGCCGAGCTGGCCTTCTACAGCCGCGCCACCACCGACATTGAGTACGCCTTCCCGTTCACCGACTGGGGCGAGCTGTGGGGCATTGCCGACCGCACCAACTACGACCTGGGCCGCCATCAGGAGGCCAGCGGCAAGAGCCTGGAGTACTTCGACCCCGAGACCGGCGAGCACTACATCCCCTACGTCATCGAGCCTTCTCTGGGTGCAGACCGTGTGGCTCTGGCCTTCCTGTGCGAGGCTTACGACGAGGAGCACCTGACCGACGCCAAGGGCAAGGAGGATGTGCGTGTGGTTCTGCGCCTGCATCCGGCGCTGGCCCCCTACAAGGCAGCGGTGCTGCCCCTGTCCAAGAAGCTGAGCGACAAGGCCATGCCCATCTGGCAGGAGCTGAGCAAGCACTTCATGGTGGACTTTGACGATGCCGGTTCCATCGGCAAGCGCTACCGCCGTGAGGACGAGATCGGCACCCCCCTGTGCATCACCGTGGACTTCCAGACCTTCGGCAGCGAGACCGAAGAGGGCGACGGCTGCGTGACTGTGCGTGACCGCGACACCATGGAGCAGGTGCGCATTCCCATCAGCGAGCTGAAGGACTACATCGAAAAGAAGATCGAGTTCTGAAAAGTGCCGGGCCAGATGCCGGAAGTTTTTCAGGCATACAGCAAAGCGTAATTCAGACCGGGCAGGGCCGCGAGATTCACTTCGCGGCCCTGTTTTTGTGTCTGCCGCTTTTTCACATTGACGCGGCGGTACATCTAAAGAAGGGGTACGGCGGCACGGCCGCCGGCAAAGCGTGAGCGAGGAGGGAAAGAACTGTGAAGCGATTCAATCATTTGCAGCAGTGCCTGGTGCTGTTCGGGCTGTGCCTGCTGGGGGCGATCATCGGCGAGCTTTCGCCGGTGTCGGTGCCCGGCAGCGTGGTGGGCATGGTGCTGCTGTTTGTCTGCCTGATGACTGGCATCGTCAAGGTGGAACAGGTGGAGGATGTGGCCGACTTTCTGCAGAAGAACATGGCGTTTTTCTTTGTGCCCATGTGCGCCAACATTTTGGAAGAGCTGGAAATTCTGAAAAGCACCGGCCTGCTGCTGCTGGGGGTGTGCGTGTTCTGCACGGTGGTCACCTTTGCGGTCACTGGATTTACCGTGACGCTGCTGCAGAAGCTCATGAACGGAAAGGAGAAGAAACGATGAGAGAGATGCTCCTTTCCACGCCGGTCACCGGCATTTTCATCTGCCTGGCCGCCTACGAGGTGGGCGTGCAGATCAACAAAAAGCTCAAGAACCCCATTGCCAACCCCATGCTCATTGGCATTGTGCTGGCGGCGGTGGTACTGAGCGTGTGCAACATCCCGCTGGAGGCCTTTGATCTGGGCGGCGATATGATCAACATGCTGCTCACCCCGGCCACGGCGGTGATCGGCCTGTCCATCTACCGGCAGCGCAAGGTTCTGCAGGAGAACTTCCTGCCGGTGGTGCTGGGCTGCCTGGTGGGCAGCCTGACCAATGTGGCCCTCATCCACGGGCTGTGCAAGCTGTTCATGCTGGAGAACAGCCTGCTGTACAGCCTGCTGCCCCGCAGCGTGACCACTCCCATCGCGGTGGCCCTCAGCGAGCAGTGCGGCGGCCTGATGGGCGTGACGGCGGTGTGCGTCGTCATCACCGGCGTCACTGGCGCGGTGCTGGCCCCCACGCTGGCCAAGCTGCTGCACTTTAAGGACCCGGTGGCCATTGGTGTGGCCGTGGGCACCAGCAGCCATGCGGCGGGCACCACCACCGCCCTGCAGATGGGCGAGCTGGAGGGCGCTATGAGCGGCGTTTCCATCGGCGTGGCGGGCCTGCTCACCGTGCTGCTGGCCGCCGTGTGGTAACTTCCGGCCATGTGCTGAACCAAGGCAGACAGGCCGTTCGACCTTTGCGGAACCCTGCAAAGGCCGGGCGGCCTTCCTTTTGTTTTGCAGGAAAACCGGTCAGGCGGCGGGGAATGCCCGATTGAAAAAAGTCGGGCGGTCTGTTATAACTATACCGTATTATATAAAGAATACTGTAAACGCAGAGATACCGGCGCCGCCCCGGCAAAGCGGGCGGGCGCTGCAAAAGGAGATACAAATTCATGCTGATCGCTGCATTTTGTCTGTTTGCTCCGGCGGCCCTCAGCCTCGGTCTGCGCCGCTGGCTTTTGGGCAGAGAGAGCACGGGAGAGGCCCTGCTGCACTTTGGAACGGCGGCCCTGTGGCTGAATGCTCTGGCGCTGGCCGTGCTGGACGCGGGCTTTCAGGTGGAAGTTCCGGTGGTGCAGGCGCTGAGCCAGTCCGGGCTGTTTGCGCTGAAGTATCTGGCTCTCACCTGCGCGCTGGCCCTGGCCGGGGTGCTGGCCGAGCGGCTGCTGGCCCGGGCACAGGCGGCGTTTCATCTGCCGGAGTGGCTGGCCCGCACGGCCTGGCTGTGGGCGGCGCTGCTGGCGCTGGTGCTGTTCGGACTGCACTTTGCCCGCATTTTTGACAACAACTTCTGGGGCGACGAGGGTTTTTCCATCCGGCTGGCCCGCCAGACCATTCCGGAAATGCTGGAGAGCACGGCGGAGGATGTGCACCCGCCCCTGTATTACCTCATCCTGATGGGCTTTAACCGGCTGCTGGGCAACCACGGCTGGGTGTATCATCTGGCGTCGGTGGTGCCCTTTGGGCTGACGCTGGCCGCGGCGGTCACCTTCCTGCGCCGGGAGTTCGGCTGGTGGCCGGGGGCGCTGCTGTGCCTGTTTTCCTCCTTCCTGCTCTGCGCCCAGAAGTACGATCTGGAAGTGCGCATGTACAGCTGGGCGGCGCTGTTTGTGCTGCTGGCCTTTTATGAGCTGTACCGCCTGCTCACCAAGGGCGCGCAGAACCGGGACTGCGTGAACTTTGTGCTGGCCTCGCTGGCCGCGGCTTATTGCCACTATTATGCGCTGGTGACGGTGGCCTTCCTGTATGTGGGCCTGCTGGCCGGGGTGCTGTGCAGACGGGTGCCCTTCAAAAAGCTGGCGGCGGTGTACCTCACCACGGTGGCGGGCTATCTGCCCTGGTTTGTGGTGCTGCTCACCAC
>CAKSWY010000002.1 GCA_934513685.1 uncultured Oscillospiraceae bacterium
GCAACAAGCCCTATTCCGGCACCGAAGTAATTAAGGACTACGGCGAAGAGCACCTGCGCACCGGCAGCCTGATCGTTTACACCTCGGCCGACAGCGTATTTCAAATTGCCGCGCACGAAGCGGTCGTGCCGCTGGAGGAATTGTATCGCGACTGCCAGATTGCCCGGGAAATGCTGCAGGGCGATCACGGCGTGGGGCGCGTGATCGCCCGCCCCTTTGTAGGCACCAATGCAGCCAACTTTAAGCGCACTTCCAACCGGCATGATTTTTCCATCACGCCGCCGCGGGCCACCATGCTGGACGAAATCAGCGCCGCCGGGCTGGATATGATCGCCGTGGGCAAAATCAACGACATTTTCGCCGGGCGCGGCGCCACCCGCGCCATCCGCACCAAAAACAACGACGATGGCATGCGCGTCACCCTGTCGCTGGCCGCTGAAGATTTCCATGGCTTGGCCTTCATCAATCTGGTGGATTTTGATATGCTGTATGGGCATCGGCGGGATATTCCCGGGTATGCCGCGGCCATCTCGGCATTCGACCGCTGGCTGCCGGGCTTTCTTGCCCAGCTGAAGCCGGACGACCTTTTGATGATCACGGCCGACCATGGCTGTGACCCGGCCTATCTGGCCACCACCGATCACACCCGTGAATATGTTCCCTGGCTGATTACCGGGCAGGCTGTGCAGCCCGGCGTCAACCTTGGTACCCTGCAGGGCTTTGGCAACATTGCCGCCACCGTCTGTGCAGCGCTGAATGTTCCGACCCAGGCGGATGGTGAAAGCCAGCTGGCGAAATTCTTGAAATAACGGGGTTTTAACCCTTTAAAAAGCACTCCAAACACTTCTTTGCTTCCACTGGCTTTGGCCGCGGAGCAAAGCGGTTTTGGAGTGCTTTTCTCTTACCGCCGTAATACCAACCTCTCTTGTGGTTCAGCCCCTGCCCCGATCACTTCTCCCGCTGCACAGCATCCGATTTCCATCCAACGGGCCGATCGGCAGCAGGTTGAATGCACCGACACAGACATTTGCCGCCGCAAAAAATGCAGGGTAATAGCCGGCGCGGATCTGCGTCACCCAGGCCCACGCCCCGGCTGCCCACAGGAAATTGGTGCATGGACCCGCGGCCGCAAGCAGGAATTGCTGTCTCGGGCAGAATTCGGTTTCCCCGATCGCAAGTGCGACCCCCAGCCCAGACCAACGCAGCCGCGGCCAATGCCCGCTCAGCCGACGGTAGACCAGAATGTGCCCCCATTCATGCAACAGCGCCGCCAACAGCCCCAACCTGGCAAACCCGGTATGGTCCGCCTGCAAAACCAGATACAGGCCCGTCAACGCGGCCGCCGGGGTGCTTGCTGCGCACCGCGCTTTCTCGCTCATGCCAGCGAAAAGCTCTTTTGCGGGTCGTAACAGACGTCGTTCCATTGCAGCTCCAAATGCAGATGCGGGCCGGTTGCCGCCCCGGTCTGCCCCACGGTGCCCAACCGGTCCCCCTGCTTCACAAACTCTCCCGGATGCACAAAGATGTACTGCATGTGGCAGTACCGGGTGGTCAGACCATCCCCATGCAAGAGCTTGACGCAGTTGCCATAGCTTTGGCTGCGCCGCGCCTCTGTCACCGTTCCATCCGCGGCGGCCACGACCAGTTCCCCTTCTCCTGCCCCCAAATCCACACCCGTATGGAACTCGCTGTTTCTTTTCGGCCCAAGGGGCGCTTTTCTCCACCCGAACACAGAACTGACCTGCCATACACCCGTCAGCGGCGCGATGGGATGAAACTCCACCGGAAGCGCCGCCTGGCTGCTGCCCTCCGGCACCGCCTTTGTTTTTCCAAATATCGCCGCAAGGTGGGTGCTGTCCCAATCCGGAGCACGGGAGGCACCGTTTTCGGCCTGGCTTTCCGAAGTGCTTTCCTGAAAGAATTCTTCCGCCTTCTTCTGCACTCCGGCCGCCAGGCTGCCCGCAAACTGAAGCAGCTGGGTTTCATCGGCCCCTTCCTGTTGGGTCAATGCCGCGTATTCCCGGCGGAATTCCTCATACACAGGCTTGTTCAATTGGCGAAGCAGCAGCACCGCCCCCACCAGCAACACGCACAGCCCCACCTGCATGCGCAGCAGATGGTTTGCCTCCGTCTTTTTTGCAGTTGCTTCCCGCGAGGGCGGGGTCAGCGCCTTTTTCCATGCACTTCCGGGCGGAAACAGCTGCTCCCTCTTTTCGCTCTGGGTCTGCTGCCACATTGTTTCCAGCCTCCTTCCCATGGACTTTGTTGTTATCTTATGCGAAGTGCGCTGCAAAACATGCAGAATTCCCGCCATGCCCGCCCAATGGGCCGCAACAAAAAAGGCAGCGGGCCTTTTTAATAAGGTCACACTGCCATTTTGCTGATTCTATGGAACCTGCTCACTCTGCTTTGCCCGCTTTGCGCAGCGCATAAGCGCCCAGCACGGCACTGCCGGTGCTCAGCGCAAGCAGGGCGGTGTTGTCGGCCACACCCGTTTTAGGTGCAACTGCAACGGCGGCCGGTGCCGGCGTGGCGGTCGGCTTCTTCACACTGTCCTTTGCATAAGAAGTGCTTGCCAGCGCGCACATCATCATCAGCGTAGCCAAAAAAGTCACCCATTTTTTCATAGTGGTCTTCCTCCATCCGTTTCTGAATTGTTCATTCTTCCACTTTATCCAGCACCGCAACGACCAGCAGGCGCTCTGTGTCCACATTGGTGCATGTGGACAGCACAAGCAGCTTGTCGCTGACGGATACTTCCTGATCAGCATCCACCTTTGCGTTCATATCCCGCGGCTTTTCGCATTGCTCCAAAAAAGCCTGCATTCCCTCTTCCGTCGAGAAATCAAAGGCGTACATCAGGTGTTCATCGCTGTTGTTGTATACCGAGAACACCTTATAGTGCAGAATTCGATTGGGCTGATAGATCAGAATCTCCCGGTTTGCCTCAAAGAACTCCGCCGATTCAAATTTGTGCAGGTCCCGGAACATCGTCTGCGCGGCGGTTTCCTTCATGTTGTGGCCGTACAAAATGGTCACCGGGTCCGCAAAATCCGTGTGATTGTAATTTTCGCTGTAAATGCATCCGGGCAGCCCGGCGCTGCCATCCAGGTTGTGTTCCAGGTAATAGGCGTTGTCCGTCTCCGAATGCAGAATCGGGTAATCAATGCGGGTGTTCGGAATGGTGATCCACCCATATACATCCGGGTTCAGCCCCTGCCAGTAAGAAAAATTGATGGGAACTTCCGGTGCCGCCGCCTCCGACGCGGCCGCTGTTGGGGTCGGTGCAGGGCTGTATTCCGGTGCCTGCCCTTCCGCAGCTTTTTCCGAGAACAAGTAAGCCGCACCGAATACAATGGCCATTGCAATAAAAACAGCCGCTGCGATGAGCCATCGCTTCTTGGCAGTGCTCACGCTTCCACCTCCGTATAAAACACATCCAGAATCAGACGATAGAGGGCCTCATCGTCCGCGTAAAATTCATCGTATTCTCCACTGTAACGGTTTTCGCCGGCCATTGCATGGATGTTCTCCTCACTGAAGTCCAGCTTCAGTGCCTGACTGGCAAGATACACCGCCTGTGAGGCCCCCACATTGGTCACCATGGATTGGTTCAGCGTTTGATACAGCTGCAGCAGCGCAGCCGGGTTCTTTGCTGCAGTTTGCCTTAAGGCTGCTGCAAACCCGGTCAGGTACTGCTTTTGTCGGGCCATGCGGCTGTTGTTGCTGCCGTCCGTTCCTGTGTCGCGCCCCTGCACATACGTCCGGGCCATTTCGCCCACAAGATGAACCTGCTCGCCTGTTTTCCAAACGCGGGTGGGATCATACTGGTTCAGGTCTTCGTCCAGCGTTGTCACCGTTACGCCGCCCACCGCATCGTTCAGCAGCGGAACGGCGTCCAGATCAACCGCCGCATACAGGTTGATGGGCAGCCCGTAAAACAGCCTGGACACGTTGCGCACCATCATTTCGCAGCTGGCCTTTCCGCCGTCGCCATACAGATACCCCAGCGACAAATGGTCGGTCACCGTGCCGAGGTAGGCGCCGTCTGCGTCATAAGCCTCAATGGGCGTCATCGTATCGCGTGAAATGGCAATAAGATCGACCCGGCCGCTCTTCTGGTCAAAGGCCGCCAGAAAAATGCAGTCCGCCCGGCCGGATTGCCCCCATTCCGTACCGCCCTCTTCCGGAATGCTCTGATCAATGCCCATGAAAAGCGCCGTGATCAGATCCGCATTGTAGCGATAGCGCTTTCCTTCATAAATAATGGATTCCTCCTGCGCCGGCAAATCGGCATCAGATTCTTCTGCAGGAAGCTCTGCCGCCAGATTCTTTTTCATCCCCTGGCGGCCTCCCAGCCAAAGGCCAGCCACCACCGTCAGAAGCAAAAGCAGCAGCAAGCCTAAAATCCACAGAATTCGTCGTTTCTTTTTTCCTTGCTCCATTTAACCACTTCTTCCGACAATTTTGAACCCTTATCAGATGCTGTACGTTGCTATTATAGCAAATTGTTTTGCTCTGGACAAGCAAATTCAACGAATGCCCTTCATAAATTTCAAAATTCAGGGGCAGCTTGCTTCGGGCTGCCCGCGTTTTCTGCCGCAGAACAGCTGCACTGCCAACCGGTGAAGCCCCAGCGGCAGCAAAAGCAGCAGGTATACCCCCGCCGTTGCGGTGCACCCCACCGCAAGCTGCCATTTGGCCCCATCCAGTGCAGCCCGGGCCATTGCGCACTGAACTGCCCAGGCGCTGAGCGCAAACGCCCCCACCGGGGCCAGAAGCCAGCGGCACCAGTGTGGGTGCAGCTGCGCCGTTCGCTGCATACAGCGAACATTCAGCCCACAGGTGAACAGGTTGGAGCAAATCATCACAAACAAAAAGCCCATCATCCCAAAACGGGGCAACAAAATCATAATGGCGGCAATGCGCAGAACAGAATCCCAGGTGGAATATTTAAAGGTAGAGATCTGCTCATCCATTCCTTTCAAGACCCCGTCCACCATGCTTTCCAGGTACAAAAATGGCATCACCGGCCCCAAAATGCGAATGTACAGCCCAACCTCTTCGTCGTGGTAAAGAAGCTGGGCCAATGGCTGTGCGTACTGTGTGAACAGGCCACCTGCCAACACCGCGACGGTGCCGGTCAACTGCATCATCCGGTCCAACAGACGATTCAGCTGCTCACCGTCGCGGCGGATGTACGCGCGGGTAACCTCCGGCATCAGCAGCGTAGAAAGGGTGTTCAGAAACGAAAACGGGAAGAACATCACCGGAAGCGCCATCCCCTTCAGTGCCCCATAGGCAGCCAGCGCCCGGTGCCGCTGCCCCATGGAAATCGTCAGGCAAAGGGGCACCAGAACATTTTCCGCCGCCGAAAGGCTGCTGGTCAGGCAGCGGCTGGCCTCCAGCGGGGCCAGAATGCGCCACAACCGGCGTCCGATTTTCTCCGGGTGCGGGTACGGCCCTGGGCCGAATTGGCGGCGCACATCGCACCGGTAAAAGAAGGCCATGCACAGGCAGGAGACCACTTCGCTGACCAGATTCCCCAGCACAACGGCGGCGCAGCCCTGTGCCAGCCCATGCCCGGCTGCCGCCGGAAGAAACCGGGCAATCAAAGCGATCCGCACCGTCTGTTCCAACAGCTGTGCCTGTACGTTGGGGCTGACCCGCCGCCTTGCCAGAAAGTAGCCCCGCATGGCCGCCCCAAGGGCCATGAACGGCAGGCTTCCCGCCAAAATCAACAGCGGCAGCGCAGCCCGCTCATCGCCCAGCCACCACCGGGCCGCGGGCTTTGCCAGGGCAAGCTGCAAGCCGCAGGACGTCATTCCCAGGCCGCCCGCCGCCAAAAGCACCCGCGCCATCGCTGCCGGCACGGTGGACACATGGGGGCCGCTGATCTGCTCGGCGGTCAGCCGGGCGGCGGCCACCGAAACACCGGAGGTGGCCAGCGCAATGGAAAGCCCATACATCGTAAAAATCAGTTGGTACAGCCCCATGCCTTCGCTTCCCAGCAGCCCGGCCATGTACACCCGTAGGCCCATTCCGGCCGCGCGCAGCAGCAGGCCGGAACCTGTCAGGATGACCGCATTTCCCAGATAGCTGCTCATGGCACGCCCTCCTTTTCCGGCTGCTCGTCAGGCTATTGTTGTATTTTACGCGGCGTTGTTTTTGCATATGTCCGCCCAATGCGCATAAAACGCCGAACTATTTGTATCCTTGCACGGTTTGTGGTATAGTTAATACGTTCCGTTGGCAGTGGAGCCGTCCGTTTGCTTTCCCCGTAATCTGGCGAAACGCACGGTGCGGCCCTCCGCCCGACGGGCATCGCGGTTATGCGCGCCGCATAAAACATACATCTGGTTTTACCAGTGAAAAAGGAGAGATTTTCAATGAGTGAATGCACCCATGATTGCAGCACCTGCGGCCAGAATTGTGCCAGCCGCGGGAAGCCGCAGGATCTACATGAAGCCCCTCATAAACTGAGCCACATCAAAAAGGTCATCGGCGTGGTCAGCGGCAAGGGCGGCGTCGGCAAAAGCATGACCAGCGCCATGATGGCGGTCACCATGCGCCGCCTGGGCTATAAGTGCGGCGTGCTGGACGCGGACATCACCGGCCCCTCCATTCCCAAGCTGTTCGGCATTCACGCACGGGCAGTGGGCGATGACAAGGGCATCTGGCCCATCAAGAGCCGCACCGGCATCGACATTATGAGCATCAACCTGCTGCTGGAGAACGAGGACGACCCCGTTGTCTGGCGCGGCCCCGTCATTGCGGGCGCTGTAAAGCAGTTCTGGCAGGACGTGATCTGGGAGGATGTGGACTTCCTGTTTGTGGACATGCCTCCGGGAACCGGCGATGTGCCCCTGACGGTGTTCCAGACCCTGCCTGTGGATGGCATTCTGGTGGTGACCAGCCCGCAGGAGCTGGTGAGCATGATCGTTGCCAAGGCCGTTAAAATGGCCCAAATGATGAACGTGCCCATCCTGGGCGTGGTGGAAAACATGAGCTATGTGCTCTGCCCCGACTGCGGCCGTCACATTCAGGTGTTCGGCGACAGCCACGTGGATGAGATCGCCGAAAAATACAGCCTGCCGGTTCTGGCCAAGATGCCCATCGACCCGGCGCTTGCCAAGAACGCGGACGAGGGCCTGATCGAAACCTTTGCCGGCGATTATCTGGACAATGCAGCGCAGAAAGTGGCTGCCCTGCTGAAGTAAATCGAAACAGGAGATGCACTTGTCATGAAAAAATTTCTGGAAGAGTTCAAAGCCTTTGCCATGCGCGGCAATGTACTGGACATGGCCGTCGGCGTTGTCATCGGCAGTGCGTTCACTTCCATCGTGAACAGTTTGGTTGCAGACATCATCACTCCCCTGCTCTCTCTGCTGACCCGCGGCATCAACCTGGCCGGCCTCTCCATCACTCTGGGTCAGGGGGAAGACGCCGCCAAATTGGCCTATGGAAATTTTTTGCAGAGCATTCTCTCCTTCATCATCATTGCCTTTGCGGTGTTTGTCATGGTGAAAGCCATCAACAAGCTCTCTCATCTGCGCAAGGAAGAGGAAGCTAAAAAGGAAGAAGCCCCCAAAGGGCCTACCACCGAGCAGCTTCTGGCTGAAATTCGCGATTTGATGAAGGCACAGCAGAACGAAACCGGCAAGCAGTAACTCTGTCGGTGCTTCTGCGGGCAGTTTCTGCCATCTGATAAGAGTCGTTTTTCTTTCAATGTTCTCCGCGGCTTTCTCGGCCGCTGCATCAAAAGGCTCCCCTCTGCCTCAAAGCAGAGGGGAGCCTTTTACTGGTTCCGTTTGCGCGGTGCTTTCTGCTCGTTCGGCCCGGGAAGCTCTCCGTCGATCCGCTGGTACAGATAGTGCAGCGCCTCGCCGACGCTTCCCAGCTGATCGATCAGCCCTTCCTCCACCGCCTGCTGCCCGTCCAGCACGGTTCCCACATCCATAACCAGCTCTCCCGTGCGCATCATCAGCTGAGTAAACCGCTCTTCGCTGATGTGGGAATGCCGCACCACAAACCCGGTGATCCGATCCTGCATCTGTTCAAAATAGCGCATGGTCTGCGGCACCCCAAGCACCAGGCCGGAATGGCGCACCGGGTGAATGGTCATGGTGGCGGTGGGCACAATGAAGCTGCGCTCGGCACTGACGGCCAGAGGAATCCCGATGGAATGGCCACCCCCCAGAACCAGCGCCGCGCTGGGCTTGGTCACGCCGCTGATCAGCTCGGCCAGCGCCAGGCCGGCCTCCACATCCCCGCCCACCGTGTTCAGAATCACCAAAAGCCCTTCCACAAGCGGGTCCTCTTCAATGTCCACCAGCTGTGGAATCACGTGCTCATACTTGGTCGTTTTTTGGCCTTGCGGCGCCTCCACGTGCCCTTCTACCGAACCGATCACCGTCATGCAGTGAATCACATGGGCACCATGTGTGCGCAGTACCGTTCCGGTATCGATGAGATATTCTTTCTCCAGTTTTTGCTGTTCTACCTGTGCCTCCTCCGGCGTTCCCGTGCGCTTGCGCTGTGCCATAAGCATTTCTCCCCTTTGCCGTTGATTTTTCTCAGTATTGCCCGGCAAACCGCACGGTAAACATCCCGGCCCGACTTTGATTTTTATTTGACAAATACCACGAAATGCTTATACTAAAAGATAGACAATTTGCGTCTTCTTTTCTGGTTTTTTACCATCGGCCCGGCGTGCCCAACGTATAAGAACGCTGCCGGGCCTTGTCCATTGTTCTCCGTTAAAATTGAGGTAAAGTTCCTATGGCAACACAAAACAAGGCATCCCTGCCGGTAATCAAGCGGCTGCCGAAATACTATCGCTATTTGACTACCATGCAGCGAAATGGTATCGAGAAAGTTTCTTCCAGCGAACTTGCGCGTATTATGGGCACAACAGCCTCCCAGGTCCGGCAGGATTTCAACTGCTTCGGTGGGTTTGGGCAGCAGGGCATCGGCTATAAAGTCGATACGCTTCAGTCGGAGGTTTCCAAGCTGCTTTTTGGCGACAACGGAGAAAAGCTTTCCACCATTCTGCTGGGCGTCGGCCGCCTGGGCAACGCCGTTTCCAGCTTTTTGACCCGCGATGTAAACGGGTATCGCCTTCTGGCCGCCTTTGATGTGCGGGAAGATGTGGTCGGCACTGAAATGAACGGGGTGCCCGTGCGTCACATCCGTGATCTGGCCGAGTTCTGCAATGCCAATCATCCTCAGGTGGCGGTTTTGTGCATTCCCCGGGAAAGCGCGGCAGAACTTTCCAGCACATTGGTGTCGCTGGGCATCAAGGGCTTCTGGAACTTCAGCCATTATGACCTCTCGGTGGATTACTCCGACATCATTGTGGAGAATGTTCATCTGGGCGACAGCCTGATGAGTTTGGGTTATCGAATGCGCAACGAATAAGCCGGGCGGCCCTGGTGCCGGTGTTCTCCGGCAGAAAGGGTCTGGTTATGGCAAATCTGTATTTTCGCTATGGCGCAATGAACAGTGGCAAAAGCACCGCATTGATGCAGGTCGCACACAATTACGAAGAGCGCGGGATGCGGGTTTTGGTTCTGAAGCCAAGCCTTGACACTAAGGGCGGGTCGCTTCTGGTTTCCCGTCTGGGCGTGACCCGGCCGGTGGATTTCTGTATTTCCCCGGAAATGGATGTACTGGAAATCGTTCGTCAAAGCAGCACGTCCGCTTCTCCCCTCTCCTGCGTTCTGTGTGATGAAAGCCAGTTCTTCACGCCGGCCCAGGTGGAGCAGCTCTTCTTTGTGGCCGTGGGATTGGACATTCCGGTCATTTGTTATGGGCTGCGCACAGATTTTCTCCTGCACGGGTTCGCCGGTGCCACGCGTCTGCTGGAGCTGGCCCACTCCATTGAGGAGATGAAAACCATTTGCGCCTGCGGCCGAAAGGCCTGCTGCAATGCGCGCAAGGTAAACGGGAAATTTGTGTTCGAGGGCAGTCAGGTTGCCATTGACCAAACTGAAAACGTAAGCTACGAGAGCTTGTGCGCCCAGTGCTATCTGGAAAAGCGCAACTCTTATTTTTCTCAAGCAACTCAAGTAAAATGAACGAAATAGCGATCGCTTATGAATGAATTTATAAGCGATCGTTTTCTTTTGAGATTGCAATTAAAAAGAGAAACCCATGTGTAAAGCAGGTTCACTTTACATATGGATTTCTCTTTTATTGTCTCTATACACCTGCAAAGAAACATCGCAAATGTGAGCTTTTTCTCATTCTCAGCTCAATAAACGATTTTCCGTCACACCGTCTCTTCCTGCAAATTGCGCAGGTCGTCGCTCTCCGAAAAGTCCTCCCGATCCAGTGTCAGGCTGGGGTTGTAATAGGGGTCATGCGTCAGGCCATACCGGGTAAAGCGCCCTTCCAGCCGCTGCTGCTCCGTGGTAAACCGAGCCTTTTTGGCTTTGTCTTTTTCATCCATTCCGCGGCTCTTGCTTTCATAGTGATACAGCTCTGCATAGGGCGACCAGATAATTCGCCAGCCCGCATCCCGCACACGAAGGCAGAAATCCACATCATTAAAGGCAACGGCATAGTTTTCGTCCAGGCCATCCACATCGTCGTACACCGCGGCACGCACCAGCAGGCAGGCCGCCGTCACCGCCGAAAAATCCTGAACCGTGGCCAACCGGAACATATATCCGCTTTTGCCTCGCTTGTGGTATTTGTGGCTGTGCCCGGCAAAGCCGCCCAGACCGGTAATAATACCGGCGTGCTGAATGGTATCATCGGGGTAATACAGCATTGCCCCGCAGATTGCAGCACCGGTCCGGGACGCCTGCCGCACCAGCTCGGTCAGCCACTCCGGAGAAATCACTTCCACGTCGTTGTTCAGCAGCAGCAGATATTCGCCCTTGGCTGCCCGGCGGCCGAAGTTGTTCAGCGCGCTGAAATTGAACCCCTTTGCGCTCTTGTATTCCACCACTTTGCAGTGGGGCCGCTCCGGATTCTTTTGCAGTTCTTCGTAGTAGGTAAACGTTGCCGGATCGGTCGAATTGTTCTCGATCACGATCACTTCAAAGTTCCGGTATTCTGTTTTCTCATAAACCGAGCGAAGGCACTTTTCCAGATCCTCCACATGATCCTTATTTGGGATCAGGATGCTCACCAGAGGCTGCGCTTCCAGCTCCCAGATCACCCGATAGGTGCTGGGGAACAGCCCATCCACAACCTGCCCTTTCTGGCCGGTGCGAGCCAGATGGTCCGCAATGGCCTTCTTGGCGGCCGCGGCCACATAAGGCTTGGCCTCCACGCCTCCGCTGGTGGAGGCAGCATACACCCGCCAGTAATAAAGCACCTTGGGCACATGGTAAACGGCATACTCCCCCACCACTTCGATCAGGCGCAGGAACAGGTCATGGTCCTGGCTGCCGTCGCACTCCGGCCGCTCGCCGCCGATCTGCTCGTATACTTCGCGGGAAAAGCAGGCTAGATGGCAGATGTAGTTGCAGCAAAGCAGATAATCCGGGGCATAATCCGGTTTGAAATGTCCCACCTTCGGGCGCTGCATACTGGTTTCAAACAGTGCCTCATCGCTGTACAGGAACGCCGCCTTGGTCTCCAAGATGGCCTTTCCCATCTCATAAATCGCGTGCGGGGCCAGCAGGTCGTCGTGGTCCGCCAGCGCCAGATATTCCCCTTCGGCCAGTTCCTCCGCTGCATTGGTGTTCGCGGCAATGCCCTTGTTCTCCACTTTTGCATAGCGGATCCGCCCATCTTCCCGGCTCAGGCGCTCAAGGTACTCGCCCACTTCCCGATGGTCCTTGTCCGATGCATCCGCAATGCACAGCTGCCAGCGGGGGCAGGTCTGCGCCTGCACGCTTTCCACCAGCTCCCGCAGATACTTCATGGGGGTGTTGTAGACCGGAACCAGAATACTGATCACCGGGAAGTCCGACGTATCCTTGCGCCGCTGTGCCTCCAGCACCTGCTTTTTCGGCAGATAACGGGCCTTTTTGCCAAAAAAGCGGCGGCGCACAAACCCGGCCCCGCGTTTCACCATTACGGCCGGGCCTTCTTCTTTGGTCAGTGTAACTGCATAACCGGCCAATTCTTTCAGCCGTTTTACCTTCCGATTCATAGTGCTCCCTTTTTGCGGCTTATTTCAGCCCAAAGTTTTCAAATTTCGTATTGAAGTGCGGATTGTAATACGGGTCCGGCGTATCGATCAGCGTGTGGTACTTCTCAATGAAGTTTTTCTTCTCCCGGTTGTAGCGCACCGCATTCGGGCCGGTCTCATCCAGGCCGCGGCTCTTACTTTCGTAGTGAATGCACTGCGCCGCAGGCGTAAACACATTCAAAAGCCCCTTTTGCCACAGCTTCAGGCACAGGTCAATGTCGTTGTAGGCCACGGCAAAGTTCTCGGCATCTAGGCCGCCGCACGCATCGTACAGTTCCCGCTTTACCATCAGGCAGGCGCCCGTTACCGCCATGTAATCCTGCGTGGTCACCAGGCGGTACAAATCGCCCACTGCATCCCCCGGATGGCTCTTGTGGCTGTGCCCGGCCGTTCCGTTGATGCCCATGATCACACCGCCATGCTGAATGGTGCCGTCCGGGAAGAACAGTTTCGCGCCCACGCAGCCCACATCCGGCCGCTGGCTGTAACTGAGCATTTCTTTCAAGAAGCCGTCTGTGATGACCTCAATGTCGTTGTTCAGCAGAAGGATCTGTTTGCCGCTGCTTTCTTTTACGCCCAGATTGCACACCGCCGCAAAATTGAAGTTGCCCTGATAGGTTACCACCTTCAGGTTCTCATACTTCTCCGCGGCCTGCCTGTAATAGGCAAAGGTTTCCGGGTCGGTGGAATTGTTCTCCACCACAATGACCTCAAAGCGGTCGTACCCGGCCTTCTGATAAAGCGAAGCCAGGCACCGCTCCAGATCCTCCCGGTGATCCTTGTTGGGAATCACCACGCTGATGAGCGGCTGGCCGGTCAGTTCATAGTGCAGCCGGTATGCGCCCGGCGCGCCGGGAATGGCCTCCGCCGAACCTGCAAGCCCCATGCGCTTAAAATGCGCTTCAATGGCACGCACACCCGCCTGCACCGCATAGGGCTTGGCCTCCATATCCTGCGCGGTGCTGGCCGCATGGCCGCGCCAGATATACATCACCTTGGGAATGTGGCGGATGCAGGCGGCCTGCTCGGTCAACCGCAGCGTCAGGTCGTAATCCTGCGCGCCGTCAAATTCACTGCGTTCCTCCGCGCCGGCCTTCTCCAGCAGTTCCCGGGTAAAGACCATCAGGTGGGTGATATAGTTGCAGCTGCGCAGATAATCCGGCGCATAATCCGGCTTGAAGTGGTATCCGCCCAATTCCTTTAGGTTGCCCGAGAGAATAATCTCGTCGGTGTACACAAAGTCTGCCCCGGTTTTCTGCATACACTGCACCACTTCGTACAGCGCATTGGGGTACAGCACATCGTCATGGTCCAGCAGCGCCAGTGCGCCGCCCGTGGCCAGCTTGAATCCGGCGGTGGTGTTTCCGGCAATGCCCTGGTTTTTCTGCTTATGGTAGAGGATGCGCGGCTCTTTGGCGGCATAGCTTCGGGCCATTTTGCCCACATCCGAATGGGCCTCGTCCGAGGCATCCACCAGAACCAGCTGCCACTGGGGGTAGGTCTGGGCCTGTACGCTCTCGATCATCTGGCGCAGGAACTTCTGCGGTGTGTTGTACAGCGGCACCACCACGCTGACCAGCAGGCTGCCCGGAAGCGGGTTGGCGCGCTGTGCCTTTAACTGGCGGCGGGTGGGCTGGTCGGCCCGGTGCTGCCAGCGGTCTTTGTGCATGGCCAACCCCACGCGGAACTCCACCTCGCGCCAGAGCTGCTCGAAGCCTTCTTCCCGAACGCACCGCACGCCGCGCCCTGCCAGGTCTGCCAAATGGCGCGGGCTTGCCAGGCGTTTGGCCATGCCGCTCACACTGTCTGCGCGGGCTACATCGGCAGGCAGATGGTCCTCCGCTTTATAGGGTTTGCTTCCCATAATCGGTTTGTCCTCACTTTCAAAATAAAAAACGCCGCTAGAGGGTGTGGAGCCTCCCCGGCCCACGCCCGGCGGCGTTCAGCATTATTTCGTGGTTTTTTTGTAGGCGGCGCACACTGTTTCCGTGTCTCCATCCATCTTGATCTGCCCATGCTCCAGCCAGGCGACCTTGTTGCACATACGCTCGATTTGCTCAATGGAATGGGAGACCAGAATCACGGTGGTTCCGCCGCTCATCAGGTGCTGCATCCGTTCCTCGCACTTTTGCTGGAACAGGAAATCGCCCACCGACAGAATCTCATCGGCGATCAGAATGTCCGGCTTGGTGATGGTGGCAATGGCAAAGGCAATGCGCGCCACCATGCCGCTGGAATAATTCTTCAGCGGTACGTCTAAAAAGTCCCGCAGTTCACTAAATTCCACGATCTCGTCGAACTTGGAATCAATGTACTTCGGCGTAAAACCGAGCACTGTACCATTCAGATAAATGTTCTCGCGGGCTGTCAGGTCCATATCAAAGCCGGCGCCCAGCTCGATCAGCGGCGCAATGGTGCCGTTGACCTTGACCGTGCCGGTGGTCGGCTTGTACACGCCGGAAATCACCTTCAATAGGGTGGATTTGCCGGAACCGTTCAAGCCGATCAGGCCGTAAAAGTCGCCGGGCTCCACCCGAAGATTGACGTTTTTCAGTGCATAAAACTCGTCAAACTGCAAGTGGCCTTTGGCCAGCGCCAGAAAATACTCTTTAAAGCTCTCGTGCCGCTCCTTTGAAAGGTTGAACCGCATCGAGACGTTATCAATCTCAATAATCGACATGGTCAGCCCTCCTTACATATACAGCACGAAGCGGTCCTGGTTGCGCTTGAAGAAGAAAACACCGACTGCCATGCTGAACACGGCGCAGCCGCCGCACACAAGAACCATCAGCCCGGTCAGCCCCTGCCCCCACAGCACGCAGCTGCGGAACGCCGTAATGTACCAGTACAGCGGGTTCAGGTGGATGAGGTGATACACGATTCCCGTCATCTGCTCCGGGTCATAGAAAATCGCGCTGGCGTAGGTCAGGGCCGTGCAGAACACTTCCCACATATGCATCACGTCCCGAAAAAACACATAGGTTGCCGACAAAAACAACCCGATTCCCAGGCAGAAGAAGAACAGCGTGGCCAGCGGATACACGCACAGAATAAAGCTCAGGTGAAGCGGCGTGTGGGTGATCAGCATCACCAGCACCAGCGCCACAAAGCTGAACAGGCAGTTCACAAGGCCAAAGCAGACCTTCTCCAGCGGGAAGATGTACTTTGGAATGTAAACCTTGCGCAGCAGCGGCGCGTTTTTCAGCACGCTTTCCATGGCCATCGTGGTGGATTCGCGGAAGAAATTGAACAGCAGCTGGCCAACCAGCAGAAACACCGCAAAGTTGTCGATGTTCTGGCCGCGCATTCCCGCAAAAATGCTGGTGAAAATGGCATACATCACCAGGCACATCAGCAGCGGGTTCAGCACGCTCCATGCAACACCCAGCACACTGCGGCGGTATTTCAGCTTAAAATCACGGGTGATCAGGTTTTGAAGGAGGTAGCGATAGCGCCAAAAATCCTTCCAAGATTGTTTCAGGGAGGCCAAGGGCTTACCACCTTTCAAAATAATCGAAACTCTGCTCGGCAAACGGCTCGTGCTTCTGATCCTTTGCGCTCAGCAGGTAATCACAGCCGCAGTCGGGCCACTGAATGTTCACGGTGGGGTCATTGTACGGAATGCCGCCTTCTGCCGTGGGGCAGTACACATCGGTGCACTTGTAGCAGAACTCCGCAACGTCGCTCAGCACCAGGAAGCCATGCGCAAATCCCTCCGGGATGTACAGCATCTTCTTGTTTTCGGCGCTGAGGGTCACGCCGACCCATTTGCCGAACGTGGCGCTGTGCGGGCGGCAGTCCACCGCCACATCGTACACTTCGCCCATGGTCACACGAACCAGCTTGCCCTGGGTGTGCTCCTTCTGGAAATGCACGCCGCGCAGAACACCGCGGGTCGAGCGCGACTGGTTGTCCTGCACGAACTCATGGTCAATGCCGGCCGCCGCAAACTCGTCCTTCTGATACGTTTCCATAAAATAGCCGCGGTCATCCCCAAACACGGTGGGTTCAACAACCTGCACTTCCGGAATCGCCGTCGGTGTAAAAATGAACTTTCCCATAAGAAATTCTTCTCCTTTCCCGAACGACCTCACCAGTTTTCGCTGTTGATGGCTGCGACAACTGCCGTGATCTGTTCCTCCGTCATGCCGTAAAACATGGGCAGACTCAATTGTGTTGCACTGATCTCTTCTGCAATGGGGAATGCCCCCGCTCCCAAATTCAGATCCTGATAGGCCTTCTGCCGATGGATGGGAATCGGGTAATGCTTTCCGGTTCCAATCCCCTGGCTGGTCAGCCAGGCTTCCAGCGCATCCCGCCGGGATGTGCGGATGGAAAAAATGTGCCACACCGGTTCGCACTGGGGCAGCACCATCGGCAGCGCTACCTCCGGGTGGTGAATTTCCGCCAGATAGCGGCCGGCAATGCGGCGGCGCTCGGCGTTCATCTTGTCCAGATGGGGCAGCTTTGCCGCCAAAAACGCGGCCTGCAACTCGTCCAGCCGGGAATTATGCCCCTTATAAATGTGGTGGTACTTGTAGTCGGACCCATAATTCCCCAGAGCGCGGACCTTTTCGGCCAGCTCCTTGTCGTTGGTCACCACACAGCCTGCATCGCCCAGCGCACCCAGGTTTTTGCCGGGGTAGAAGCTGAATCCGGCCGCATCGCCCAGCGCACCGGCCCGCACGCCGTTCCAGCGGGCTCCATGGGCCTGGGCTGCATCCTCGATCAGTTTCAGCCCGTGCCGGTCGCAAATTTCGCGCAGTTCCGTCATCTCCGCCGTCTGCCCATACAGGTGCACCGCAATGATGGCTTTGGTGCGGGGCGTAATGGCCGCCTCGGCCCCGGCAGGGTCCAGATTGAAGGTCTCCCGCCGCGGTTCCACCAGCACCGGCACCGCGCCCGCATAGGAAACCGCCAGCGCCGTAGCAATGTAGGTATTCGAGGGCACAATGACCTCATCGCCTTCGCCGATTTCATAGGCTTTCAGGATCAGAAGCAATGCATCCAGCCCGTTGCCGCAGCCCACGCAGTAGTTTGCCCCGCAATAGGCCGCAAAGGCTTCTTCAAAGGCGCTGTCTTCCGGGCCTGCGATGTAAAAACTGCGGCGATACACCCGCTCAAATGCGGCGCGAAGTTCCGCGTTCAGTTCATGTTCCATAGGCAGAAATGAAACAAAAGGAATGTTCATCGGTTTCATTCGTTCGCCTCCCCTTGCTTCACATACGCAAGAAAGTCCTCGTAATTCCGGATGTAATCGGCTTCATCGTAATATTCACTGGCCGCCACGCACAAAACGGAATCCGTCTGGTTCCACAGCATTTCCCGCCAAAGGCCGCTGCCCAAGATCAAGCCCTTTTCCGGGCGATCCAGCAGGACCTCCGCCTTTTCACGGCCATCGTCCAATTTGATGAGGATCGACCCATAGGGACAGAACAGCATCTGCCGAAGGGCGCGGTGGGCATGGCCGCCGCGCTGCACGCCCCGGGCAGTGCCGTGAATGTAATAAATGCGCCGGATGGGAAACGGAAGATCGTGTTCTCCCTCAAAAAACGTAAGGTAGCCTTCCCCTGCGGTTTCCACCGTGCGCAAATCAATGACGCGATAATCCATATGGTGACCTCCATACACAACTGCCATTATTTTAACACAATTCCGCCTGGATGTCGATATGAGCAGCAAAAAAGCCTGGAGGGAATCGCGCGCCGCCGCGCTGGACGTTCCTTCCAGGCCTTTTTTCTTTCATTTTCCGTTCAGCCCAAATTCCGCAGGGCCTTCGGCAGGTGGTTTTTCACCTTGCCGCCGCTCACCTTGCCGCCGCTCAGAGGCATTCCGTCCACGGTAACGCAGCACCAGCCGTTCTGGGCCGTGCGCGCTTCAATTTCTTCTCCCCGCAGCCACGCCTGGGTGCGGTCATCCTCCAGCGTCAGCTCTTCCCGGTTGGTGCAGCCCGCGCCAAAGGCCGTGAAAAGATGATGGGCCGGAACGAACCGGTTCTTCTGCACGGTACCGGCTAGCACTCCAGCCCGAAGCACATGAAGCTTCAGCGCCGGCATTCCCTCGGGCATCAGCAGAACCATATCCTCCAGCTGCATGGCAGGCAGCCCTGCCAGCTGGGGAAAGTATTCCCCGGCAAATGCCTGCCATGCCGCATTGGGTTTTGCCGCCTTTGCGGTCTTTACGCGGGCCGTTTTTCCCGTTTCCTCCGGCACGGCTTTTCGCAGCTTTGCCATAAAGTGGCCTTCCCCACCCTGGCAGGGCCAGATGCGGCGGGTCTTTTCGGCCGCAAAGGGATGTTCGCCGCACCGGTTGGTTTCCCCGGGGCTGCCGAAGCCATCCGGCCAGGGCAGCAGCTCAAATTCCGGGTGCCGGGCCAGAAATGCGCCCACCTGCCCCTCATCTTCCTCCGGTGCAAAGGTGCAGGTGGAATACACCAGCACGCCGCCCGTTGCAAGGCAGGACGCGGCCGCATCCAGAATTTCGCTTCCCAGCGCCGCACACTGCGCGACCAGCCCCGGCCCATGCTGGGCAAGGGCCTGCGGCTCCTTGCGAAACATTCCTTCGCCGCTGCAGGGGGCATCCACCAGAATCCGGTCAAAAAAGCCGGGCAGGGTCGCCGCAATGCGGGCAGGCGTTTCGTTCAGCACCACCGCATTGGCAACACCCATGCGCTCCAGGTTCTGTCGCAGGATCACCGCGCGGCCGCCGTCGTATTCATTGCTCACCAGAAGCCCCTTGCCGCCCAGGGCCGCCGCCAGCTGGCTGCTCTTTCCGCCCGGGGCCGCACACAGGTCCAGCACCTTCATGCCCGGCTGTACATCCAGCATGGCCGCCGGGGCGCTGGCCGAGGGCTCCTGCGAATAAAAGGCCCCCGCGTGGTGATAGGGGTGCCGCCCCAGCTTCACCGCCGGGTCCTCGATCAAAAGGCCCGCGCTGCAAAATGGGGAGGGCGAGACGGCCAGCCCCGCATGGGCCGCGAACCATTCCGGCGTGCAGCGAAGAAGGTTCACCGTCACGCCGCGGGCCGCCGTTTTGCTGGGGGCTGAGTACAGCGTCTCATAGCGCTCACCCAAAAGCTTGCGCTCTCGTTGTTCAAAAAATTCTTTCGGCATAGAAACCTCTCCCGATTTTGTATAAAAGCCATTGCAGTTGGAAAAGACTATGGTTGCGGGGCCGCGCAGAGCTTCCAATCAAAAGGCCGCGCCGGATCGCCCCGGATAAGGAAAGGAGCATTGGACGATGGACAACCGCACTTCAAAAAGCAGCACCAATTCCGCCAATTCTACCAACACCACTGGCAAGAACAGCACGAACTCCGGTGAGAACCGCACCACTGGCAAAGCCAGCAGCAAAACCACCGGCAGTGCCAAAAACAGCAAATAAGTGCCGCTTATGCAGCAAAGGGCTGAGGTCCGGATTCTTCCGGGCCTCAGCCCTTTGTGTGTTACTTATGCGCGTTCGGGTCAAACTGCTGCCAGATCACCTCAAACAGCTCCTGAATGCGCTCTTCCTGCCCCTGCAGGCACAGCCAGCCGAACAGCGCCTCCATGCCGGTGGATGCCCGGTATTCCTCCGGTGATGCATGCTTCGCAACGGAGGCTTTGCTGGTATTTTTGCCGCGGTGCAGCACCGCCGCCTCTTCTTCGGTCAGCAGCGGCTCCAGCAAGGGCAGGGCCGCGAACTGCGCCCGGGCCGAGACGTACTTAATGGCCTCGCTGTGCAGCTTGCCGGGCTGAAGCCGGGTGTACTCCACCAAATGGCGGCGCACCAGCAATTCAAACACACTGTCGCCCACAAAGGCAAGGTTCAGAGGGGATTGTTCACGGATGTTTACCTGCTGTTTTTCCATTGAGAAAACCTCGCTCAGCGCACAGCCGTCCGCCGTGCTATTGATCAGAACACATAGTCAAACTCGAAATCGCCGATCCGGATGGTATCGTTCTCCTGAACGCCGCGCTTAACCAGCTCATCCAGAATGCCGCTGTCACCCAGCTGCCGCTGGAAATACTGGAGGCTCTCGTAGTCCTCCACGTCGCTGCCTTCCAGAATGCGCTCCAGCCAGGGGGCGTCGATCTCAAACACGCCGTCCTCCGGCTGGGTGATCTCGAAGCTGCGGGGGCCTTCCGTCTTGACGGGGGCCACATAATTCGCCTCGTACACTTGCACCGGCGGCAGCTGCTGCAGCCGGTCGTACACCAGGCCGGGCAGGCTCTTCAAGCCCATCTTGGTCGCCGCGGAAATAGGCAGGAAGGTCAGGCCCTTTGCCTCCACATACTGCTTGAAGGCTTCCACCTGTTCCGGCGTGGCAATGTCGCACTTGTTGCCCAAAACGATCTGGGGGCGGGTTGCCAGCTGGGCGCTGAAATTGACCAGTTCCTCGTTGATCTTTTCAAAATCGTCGATGGGATCACGGCCTTCGCAGCCGGAAACGTCCACCACATGCAGCAGCAGGCGGCAGCGCTCCACATGGCGCAGGAAGTCATGGCCCAGGCCGATGCCCTCGCTGGCGCCCTCGATCAGGCCGGGAATATCCGCCGCCACAAAGCTGGCCTCCGGGCCGACCTGCACCACACCCAGCACCGGCGTCAGGGTGGTAAAATGATAGTTTGCAATCTTGGGCTTTGCTGCGCTGATCACCGAGATCAGGGTCGATTTGCCCACATTGGGGAAGCCGATCAGGCCCACATCCGCAATCAGTTTCAGCTCCAGCTGAAGCTCAAACTCTTCCCCGGGGAAGCCCGGCTTTGCGAATTTCGGGATCTGCCGGGTCGGCGAGGCGAAATGGACATTGCCCCAGCCGCCGCGGCCGCCCTTGGCCACCACGACCGGCTTATCCCCGGAAATATCCGCCATCAGCTGGCCGCTTTTGGCCTCTTTCACAAGGGTGCCACGGGGCACACGAATAATCAGATCTTCGCCGTTTTTGCCGGTGCAGCGTTTGCCGCTGCCGTTTGCGCCGGGCTCCGCCGTATACTTGCGCTTATACTTAAAATCCATCAAAGTGGACAGATTGTCGTCCGCCAGGAACAGCACATCGCCGCCCTTGCCGCCGTCACCGCCGTCCGGGCCGCCGGCGGCCACAAACTTCTCACGGTGGAAGCTCACGGCACCATCGCCGCCCTTGCCTGCCTTGATGAAAATCTTTGCCACATCAACAAAGCTGCCGTTTCCCATGGTCATTCCCTCCTTTTGAGGCACCGTCTGCGTTTATGCACAGCGGCTCTATTTTATATCCGGCCGCAAAAACAATTTCTGCGGCTTTGACAAGAAAAGGCCGAGCCACTGGGGCCCGGCCTCTCGATGCAATACAATTACTGCTTGATGCTGACCTTCTTGCGGTCACGGCCCATGCGCTCAAAGCTCACGCGGCCGTCCACCAGAGCAAACAGGGTATCGTCGCTGCCGATGCCCACGTTTTCGCCGGGATGGATATGGGTGCCGCGCTGACGCACCAGGATGTTGCCGGCCAGAACGAACTGACCATCGGCGCGCTTGACGCCCAGACGCTTAGACTCGGAGTCGCGGCCGTTTTTGGTAGAACCTACGCCTTTTTTATGTGCCATTGTGTTGTACCTCCGTTTCTAATTGCTTAAGCGTTGATCGCGGTGATTTCCACCTTGGTGTAGGGCTGACGATGGCCCATGCGGCGGGCGCTGCCCTTCTTGGGACGATAGGTGATGATGTTCAGCTTCTTGCCCTTGCCGTTCTTCACGACCTTGGCAGCCACGCTGGCACCCTCCACGCTGGGAGCGCCGAACTTCACGGCACCTTCTTCGCCCACGGCCAGAACGGTGTCGAACTTCACTTCGGCGCCTTCCTCGGCCTCCAGCTTCTCCACGAACAGCACATCGCCCTGCTGGACCTTGTACTGCTTGCCACCGGTAACGATAATCGCGTACATAGTTTTTCTCTCTTTCAATCAGACTCGCTGGTCGTAAGGCGGGCGGCAACGTAGCCGTCACTTCAGCAGCCCACACCATGCGGCTTTAATACTATACCATATGCATTTGCCATTTGCAAGCCTTTTTTCTTGTTTGCAGGAACTTTTTTCGATTTTTTAAGCACCGGGCCGCTTTGTGCCAAGGCTCTTCGCACGATTGGGAGAATAAATCCGGCTCTTTCTGCAAATGCTAGGTTCTGCCTGAACAAAGGCACGTTCGATTTTCGGCCTGGCCTCTATTTTGGCTTTTCAATTCCGGCTTCTTGCCGTATCTGAAACACAAATTTTCACACGGATTTTTCGTACAAAGGAGATTGCCTCATGAAGGACTACACCAATCATTATGGAAACCACACCGACAGCACCGATGGCCTTTTCTGGCCGCAGCCCCACAGCGAACAGCAGACGGATTCCTCCCCGGAAGAGAGCCTTTCCAGCCAGCCCTCTCGCCCGGCACACAGCCAAACGCCTTCTCACATCGTGCTGAATGAATCCGCGTATTTCCCTGCCCTTTACGAAAACGCACAGGGCTGCCTTTTTCGGGAAAACCTGAAAAACTTCCGCAAGCGCAGCGAGGGCTCTTCCCGCCCGGAAGGCTCTCACTCATAACACAGCCAAGCAGCCGGCTGCTGCTTAATCCGCACCAGGCAGGCATTGGGCCTTATGCCATTGATATAGGCCCATGCCTGCCTTTGTTTTTGCAGGCTTCAACACCGCCCAAGCAATCGCACGGTAGTCTTGGGCGGCGTTATTTTCAAAACAAATCCGCGCCGCTTCCGATTAAAAAGCAGCCCGCTAAGCAGTTCGCTTAATCGTCCCGCTTAAAAATATTCCACGCCGTTCTGTGTTACGCGGGCGTAGATCAGTTTCAATGGCTCCGGCTTCTCGTCGCTGAACGAAAAGCCCTGCCGAAAGGTCTCTTCTGCGGCGGCAAACCGTGCGGGGTCGTCCGCATAAAAGGTGGCAAGGCGTTCGCCCCGGCGCACCGCCGCTCCCTGCTTTTTGTACATCCGAATTCCGGCCGCATAGTCGATCGGGTCCTCTTTTTTAAGCCGCCCCGCGCCCAGCAGCATACTGGCAATGCCGATTTTCTCCGCATCCGTTTTGCAGATGAAGCCGTCGCAGGGGCTGCATACATCGTGTTGATATTGCGCCTGCGCAAAGCAGCTCGGGTCGTCCAGAACGCGCACGTCGCCGCCCTGGGCACGGAACATCTCCTTGCACAGCCGGAACGCCGACCCATCCGCCAGCACGCGCTTCACCATGGCAAGGCACTCCGCTTCGCTGCCTTTTCCTGCCAGCATCAGCATATTGGCCGCCAACTGGCAGCACACCTGTCTCAGATCCTCCGGGCCGCGGCCTTTCAGCACCTCCATGCTCTCGGCCACCTCCAGACTGTTGCCGATGCAGCTGCCCAGAGGAGTGTCCATATCCGTGATCAGGGCCGCCACCTTGCGGCCGTTCCGGCAGCCGATCTCCACCATCAGCTGGGCCAGCTCTACGGCGCGGGGCACAGTTTTCATAAAGGCACCGGTGCCCACTGTCACATCCAGCAGAATGCAGTCGCTTCCGGAGGCCAGCTTTTTGCTCATAATGCTGGAGGCGATCAGCGGAATGCTCTCCACCGTCGCCGTCACATCCCGCAGCGCGTACATCTTCCGGTCCGCCGGGGCCATCTCGCTGCTCTGCCCCACCACGGCAATCCCCAGCCGGTTGACCTGGTCAAAAAATTCCTGTTCGCTCAGGGCAATCCGGGTACCCGGCACCGCTTCCATTTTATCCACGGTGCCGCCGGTGTGGCCAAGCCCACGGCCGCTCATTTTGGCCACCTTTACGCCGCAGGCCGCCGCCACCGGGGCCACAACCAGCGTGGTTTTATCCCCCACGCCGCCGGTGGAATGCTTGTCCACCTTCACGCCCTGAATGGAAGAAAGGTCGGCCATCTTACCGGAGTGCGCCATCAAATCGGTGAGCTGGGCCGTCTCCTCCCCGGTCATCCCTTTTAAATAGATCGCCATCAGCAGCGCACTCATCTGGTAATCCGGCACCTGCCCATTTACAAATCCGTTCACGGCAAATGCCAGTTCTTCCCGGTTCAGCGTTCCGCCATCCCGTTTTTTCGCGATCACATCATACATTCGCATGGCATTCTCCCCCGCAATTGCATAGTTATTGGACGTTTTTGGGACCGAAGCCCAGAGGCAGCAGCTCCCCCAGCGTCACGATCTGATAGTCCTCTTCGCTTTTTGCCAAAATCACCGGCATATCGTTCTCGCAGAACTCGTTCAGCGCCTGCCGGCACACACCGCAGGGCGACGTGACCAGAAGGTTCTTCTCCCCTTCCCGGCTGCCCACAATGGCAATGGCCTGAAAGCGGTGCACGCCTTCGCTCACCGCCTTGAACAAGGCCGTCCGCTCTGCGCAGATGGTGGGGGTAAACGCAGCATTTTCAATGTTGCAGCCGGTGAAAATCCGGCCATCCTCCGCCAGCAGCGCCGCCCCTACTTTAAAACGGGAATACGGCGCGTAGGCCCGCTCCCGTGCTTCAAACGCCGCGCAGATCAGTTTGTTTGTTTTCATCGCTCAGCACTCCGCATTCAATGCAATCTTCATCATATTGGTAAAGCTGGTCTGCCGCTGCTCCGGCGTGGTAATTTCCGGGCTGACAAAGCTGTCGGAAATCGTCAGCAGGCAGGACGCATTTTTGTGCAGCACCCGGGCGTTGTGGAAGAGCGCGAAGCTCTCCATTTCCACGGCCATACAGCCCTTTTCGTCCCGCAGCCGCTCCCAGTAGGCGGGCCGGCTTCCGTCCGTTTCCCGGTAAAACACATCGCTGGAATGAACCGTCCCCTCGGTCAGCGGAATCCCAAGCTTTGCCGCGCTGGCCCGCAGGGCATCGTTCAGCTTCTCGCTGGGCTGGATCGTATCCCCCGCAAATCCATTCTGCGTCCGGGCATAGCTGCTCTCCGAATAGGCCGCCGTAACCAGCAGCACATCAAACAGCTTTGCCTTTTCGGTGTAGCTTCCGGCCGAACCGATGCGAATGATGTTTTCCACTCCGTATTGGCTGTACAGCTCATACGAATAGATGCCGATCGAGGGCATCCCCATGCCGCTGCCCATCACGGTGAGCGGGCGGCCGTGGTACGTTCCCGTGTAGGCGTACATTCCCCGCACGTCGTTCACCAGCTCCGCCTGTTCCAGAAAGATTTCTGCGATGAATTTCGCCCGCAGCGGGTCACCCGGCATCAAGACCGTTTTGGCGATCTGCCCCTTTTCTGCGCGATTGTGCGGTGTGCCCATAAACCATTTCCCCTTTCCGTTTTATCCGAGCGTTTTCGGGTTCGCTTTTGCTGTGTGCTTTTTCTGTGCGCCTTCCGCCTCGTCGGCGTATTGCACAGTTTCTATGTTCTTATTATACAAAATTGTCACAGAAAATACAAACCCCGGTGCAGTAATTTTGTCCCGTTTTTGTTTTTCTGTGACAACGTCTCGATTCGTAATTCTGTTTTACTGCTTTACCACCTTTTGAAAAAAGCGGCAGCAGTCTCTCACTGCTGTTCTACCGTATACCGCAGCCGCAGCTCTTCCAGCTTGCCGGCATCAATTCCGTATTCCCCGTTCAGGTACGCCTCAAAGGTGGGGTATTTCTGTTCAATGGCCGCAAACGCTGCCTCCAGATACTCACGCTTCACGCCCATCAGGTCATCGATCACCCGTTCCATGCGCGGGTCGCGGCGAATTGCAGCGGCATAGCGGGCCTTCACGCGGGTCACGGCATCCCCGCGGCACTGGTTGCTGTGCAGGTAATCCGCCATCACATCATCCCGGCTCACGCCCAGCATGGTCAAAATCAAGGCTGCGGCCACACCGGTACGGTCTTTCCCGGCGGTGCAGTGGAACAGCAGCGGCGTCTCTCCTTCGCAAATGGCCCGGAACATTGCGCGGTAGGCCTGGTTGTTCAGCGGCAGTTCCCGATAAAACAGGTTCATATCCGGAATTGCCTTTGCCGCTTCTTCCACGGAGCCGTTCAGCATGGAGTCCAGATCGAAGTTCACCTCACCGCCGCCAATGGTCACCAGGGCCGAGCAGGGGCAGTACCGCACCCCCTCGAACACAGGGTCCGGCATCTGGTTCCGCTCCTGCTCCGAGCGGAAATCAAACACAGCGCGAATGCCCAGCGCCTCAAAGCGCGCTTTGTCCTCCGGGCTTTGAATCAAACCCAGGGCACCCGTGCGGTAAAAGCACCCACCGCGGACGACCCGGCCCTTCCAGGCCGGATAGCCACCCAACTGGCGGAAATTGTTTGCAAGCGCAAAGGGCAGCGGCGTACCCGGGGTCTGTTTCTCCATAAATCGCTTTTTCCTTTCTTCTCAATGGGCAACGAGGGGGGCGGGCGCCTTCTGTCAGAACGCCCGCCCTGCATCTATCCTTTTTAATTTCAATTCCAATACGTCTTTCGCGCTCTCACGGTTTTTGAAAGCAAATGGCGTTACACGGAATACCCGGCAAGGCCGGTTTCTTCCAGCTCGTTCTGCTTGATCAGGCCCATGCGATAGGCATCCAGCAGCATTTTCAGGTCTTCAATGGTGGCCATCATTTCCTTGCCGCGGTCGGTATCCTCAATCAGCATCCGGTGGGCCGTCGGTTCGATCACGTCCACGCGGGACGTGATGTCCCGGTTGTTTTTCACCGCGTCCTCGGTGCTTTCAAACGGCTCATGCACGCGCAGTGACAGGCCCCAGCTGTTGTACACCAGCGTGTAGCCTGCAATGCCGGTTTTTTCGTGATAGGCACGGCAGAAGCCGCCGTCGATCACGATCAGGCGGCCGCCGCCTTTCAGCGGAGATTCACCCTCCACCGCGCGCACGGGCACGTGCCCGTTGATGATGTGGCCGGTTCCCTGGTCCAGCCCGAATTCCGCCAGAATCGCCCGCTCCATCCGGGTGTCGTTGTAGAAGATATAATATGGATCCTTCGGCTCGTCGTAGGTGGATTTATCGGCTACAAACAGCCGCTCAAAGGTGGTCATGCAGGCGCGGCCATACAGCGGCGAAGATTTGCCGCACCACAAATACCACAAAAAGTCCATCCCGCTCTGCCGCTCGTGGCTGCCCTCCGGGGCATAGTAGCCCCGCCGGGCACGGGCATCGCAATAGTCCATCAGGTTGCGCCCCGCATAGCCGTGGTTTTCAAAGGTGACCACCGCAAAGCTGCCGCTTTTTGCCAGCGGCACGGCGCCATGGAACATCAGATTTCCGTTTTCGATTTTGTAAACGCTGCCCTTGGCAAACAGGAACTTCACATGGTTCTGCAGCTTTTCGCTCTGTTTGAAGTCCTTCACCAGATGGGTAATAACGTATTCTTCCTGCTCGGTCAGCTTGGTGGGGTTCTTGGGGTCCACGGTCGGGAAATCCATATCCAGCATGGGGTAGCGTTTGCCCTGAATCTCCACGGTGCCGTTCCGGAAATTGATCTTGCGCAGCAGTTCCCGGTTCTCCATCTCAAAGTCCGGGTTCCGGTCGATGACCATGCACTCCACCTTGAACATCATCATGGAGATGGCCTTGTGCATCCGGGCCACACGCTCCAGCCGTCCTTCGTGGTAAGGGCCGCGCGTCTCATCCACATGGGGCATAAACCGCGAAATGTCGCTGTTCTTATACACCGTCTCGGCCAGATTGGACAGCCGCCGCAGATTGATGTTGTACCCTTCTTCCAGCACCTCCACGTTGTTGTAGGCCAACGAGGTTTTCATAATGGTCAGAATGCAGATGGGGCTGCCTGCCGCCGCGCCCATCCAGACCACATCGTGGTTGCCCCACTGAATGTCCACCGAATGGTGCGCCATCAGCTCATCCAGAATGATGTCCGGCCGGGGACCGCGGTCAAACAAATCGCCCACAATGTGCAGCTTATACACGGCCAGCCGCTTGATCAGCGTACACATTGCAATGATAAAGTCATCCGCACGCCCGGTTGCGGTGATGCTGCTGAAGATCTGCCCGTAGTACATATCCTTATTGTGATCCTCAAAATGCGCGTGCAGCAGCTCATCCAGAATGTACTCATAGCCCTTGGGTAGATTGGAGCGCACGAACTTTCGGGTGTGCTTGGAAGACACCAGCCGGCATACCTCGATCAGCCACACCAGGATCTGATAATACCAGGCGTTCAGATCCTGCTGCTTTTTCTTTAATTCCGGCAATTTCTGAACCGGGTAATAAATCAGGGTTGCAAACTCGCTGCGCCGCTGGTCGGGCACTTCCGGCCCCAAGGCACGGTCTACTTTTTCCTTGATAACGCCGGAGGCATTGTTTAAAATATGCGTAAATGCATCGTATTCTCCGTGCAGGTCGCTCATGAAATGCTCGGTGCCCTTGGGCAGCTTCAGCACCGCCTGCAAATTGATGATCTCGCTGGAAGCCTCTGCAATGTTGGGGTAATCCTTGGCCAACAAGCGTAGATATTTCAGGTTTGCACGCACCTTTCGGGCTTGATCTTGCATGAAACGCCTCTCTTTCCCGGCCGCGCCTTGGTTTTTCGGCCAGCCGTGCCCGGGCCGGTGGTTTCACTCACGGCCAGGCTCACAGATGATTCCGTTTAAAAAGCTGTTTCAATTATAACACAGGGCGGTAAAAATATGATACACTAAGACTACACGATTCTTTCAAAGAATTCCGTATGTTTTTGCACATTTTAACCAAATGATGGACATTTGGTGTTCTTTGTTGAGGCGTTTTCTCGCCTGTTTTTCGCAGTTTGTATCTTTGCCAATGGGAGCTTTGCCATGAACATTCCTGTTTCCTGTACACTTTGCCCGCGCCGCTGCAAGGCGGACCGCACCCGTGCCGCCGGTTTTTGCGGGGCCGGGCCGGTGCTCAAGGTCGCCCGCGCCGCCCTTCATTACTGGGAGGAACCCTGCATCAGCGGAACCCGCGGCAGCGGGACGGTGTTTTTCTCCGGCTGCAGCCTGAAATGCTGCTACTGCCAGAACTGGAACATCAGCGCCGAGGGCTTCGGCAAAGAGATTGACGTGCAGCGCCTGACCGAGATTTTTCTGGAATTGCAGGAAAAGGGCGCGCACAACCTCAACCTGGTCACCGCCACCCAATGGCTGCCCTGGGTTCTGCCCGCGCTGGACAACGCCCGCACTCGTGGCCTGACCCTGCCGGTGGTCTACAACACTGGCGGCTACGAAACCGTCGAGACAGTTCAGGCCCTTGCCGATTATGTGGACATCTGGCTGGCCGACGTAAAATACGTGTCGCCGGAGCTTGCTCAGCGCTATTCCGCCGCACCGGACTATTTTGAGGTGTGCAGTGCCGCGGTGCGCCAGATGCTGGCGCAGACCGGCGCCCCCAAAACCGATGCCGATGGCATTCTGCAATCCGGTGTGATTCTGCGCCATCTGGCGCTGCCCGGCGCTTTGGAGGACAGCAAGGCCGTTCTGCATTGGATGGCCAGCCTGCCCGCAGGCAGCTTCATTCCCAGCCTGATGAGCCAGTATACCCCGTTTTACAAAGCCGCCCAAACAAAGACCCTGAACCGCCGCATCAGCACCTGGGAATACCGCCAGGTCATCGACACCGCCATTGACCTGGGCCTGACCGACGGCTATATGCAGCAGAAGAGCAGCGCGCGGGAGGAGTACACCCCGCCCTTTGATCTGGAGGGCGTTTGATATGCAGCTTTTTCCGGCGTTTACCTGTCTCGCACTTTTTTTATGGGCCGGGTTCGGGCTTGCGCGCCGCCTTCTGCCCAATGAAGGGGTGGATGTGCAGCTTCCCCTTGGGTGCAGTTTTTCGCTGGCCCTGCTGGAGGTCCTTCCGGCGCTGGCGGCCCTGGTGCTCGGGTTCCGGATGCCCGCCGTTCTGATCTCATCGGCCGCCGTTCTCGTCATCGGGTGCTGGGCCTGGTGGATTCAGCCCGCGTGGCACAAAGGGGCGCTTCGGCCGTTTCTCTGCTGCACCCTGCCGCTCTGGCTGTTTTCCATCAGGCTGCTGTTCACCCATGAACTTTATTGGAAGAACGGTGCCTACTACACCGGTCAGAGCTGCTACGGCGACCTGCCCATGCATCTGGCCTTCATCAAGTCCATCGCCGTGCAGGGCAGCTTCCCGCCGGAATACCCCCTTCTGGCCGGGCAGACCCTGTTTGGGTACCCGTTCCTCTGCGAGAGCGTCTCAAGCGTGTTTCTGGTACTGGGGGCCAGGCTGAAACTCGCCTGTATGCTGCCGCAGATCGTGGCGCTGTTTGCGGTGTTCGGCATGGGCTGGCAGCTGGCCCGGCGGGTTCTGGGCGGCCATGTGGGCAAAGCCTGCCTGGCCTACGTTCTGTTTTTTCTGGGCAGCGGCTTCGGCTTTGTCTATTTTCTCGGCGGTGAGGCGGGAAACTTCACCCGCATTTTCACCGCATTTTACGAAACGCCCACCAATTATGTGGAAGAAAACGTTCGCTGGGTCAGCCCCATTGCTGACCTGCTGATTCCCCAGCGGGCCACCCTGTTCGGCTGGGCCGCGCTGTTCGCCTGCCTGTACCTGCTGTATCGCTTCGCCTTTGAGCGGGAGCATCGCCTTTGGGCCCCGCTGGCGCTGCTGGCCGGTACGCTTCCGCTGGTGCACACCCACAGCCTACTGGCGCTGGTATTGATCAGCGCCGTCTGGCTGGTGTACGCGGTCGTTTCCGGGCCGCGTACCGTCAAAGCGCTGCTGCCCTGGTTCGGATACGCCGGGCTGGCCGGGGCGCTCTGCCTGCCGCAGCTGTTCGGGGTGATCTTCCGCCAGACCTCCACCGGGCACAATTTTCTGCGCTTCCATTTCAACTGGGCCAATGACGGCGACCCTTACCTCTGGTTTTACATTAAAAACATCGGGCTTGTGTACCTGCTGCTGATCCCCGCCTTTTTGCTGGCCGGCAGGGCCCTGCGCTGGATGTACGGCGGCGGGCTGCTGATTCTGCTGGTGTCCGAGTTTGTTCTGTTCCAGCCCAACCCCTACGACAACAACAAGCTTCTGTTTGTGTGGCACCTGCTGGGCTGCATTCTGGTGGCGAATTTCCTCTGGGAGCTTCTGGCCGGGCTGCACAGCCGCCGCGCCGCCGCACTGCTGGGCAGCTGCCTGGTGTTCCTGGGCACCTTCGGCAGCATCCTCACCCTGGGGCGCGAGGCCGTCAGCCAATACCAGCAGTTTGACGAAACCAGCATCGCGGTGGCCGCCTTTGTGGACGAAAACGCCCCGGACGATGCCCTGTTTCTCACCGGAACGCAGCACCTGAACCCGGTGGTCAGCCTGGCCGGGCGGGACATCGTCTGCGGCAGCAGCCTGTATGTGTATTACCACGGAATGGACTACGCCGCCCAGCTTCAGGCCGTGAAGGAACTATACGAAGCCCCCTCCGAGGCACTTCTGGCCCAGTGGGGCATCGACTATGTGATGATCTCCGGCTGGGAGCGCAGTGACTACGCTGTGGACGGGGCATTTTACGCCCAGCGCTACCCCGTATGGTACCAGAACGGTTCCTACACCATTTATCAGATCACGGGAGCCTCCTGAACCGCCATCGGCTGGAGATTTACAGAATTTTCATGGTTTGGCCGCAGCTTCGGAATTGTTCCCTGATGCAAAATCGGGTATAGTAAGGGAACTGTTATACAATTGTAAGTGCCGCACAGCGGCACACCGCCCGGGGCCGGCGCTTGCACCGCCGCCCCGCCATCTGAGAGGAGTTATTTTGAAAAAGACTAGAAGCATTCTTCCCCACAGCCGTTTCGGGCAGATTTTGTGGAGCCTTGTCATCACCCTTCCGGTGGGCTTCGCTTACTTTTATGTCTGCCTGCCCGCCATCAACCTGAAAGACCCGGAGTTTTATACCTTTGCCGGGCTGCTCTGCGTTGTTTTTATGGTTTGCTCCCTGATCACGTCCGGGTTCCGGGTCGCGGCCGCTGAGCAGGCCACCCCGAAAGACCTCTTCCGTGATTTTGTGCGGGGCATCAAGCAGCAGTGCCTGCCGGTTCTGCTGCTCTTTGTGGCGCTGGTTCTGATTGCCCTGGTGGGCGAGGTGCTGTCGCTGCCCATCTTCCGGGCCAGTGCTTACCAGCAGCTTCTGGACGTGCAGACCGGCGATTTCTCCACCGACATCACCGAGATCTCCTTCAACGAGATTCCCACTCTGGACCGTGACTCGGCCAATTATCTGGGCGACCGCCAAATGGGCACCCTGAGCGATATGGTCAGCCAGTTCGAGTATTCCAACGATTCGACCCAGATCAACTACCAGGGCCGCCCCGTGCGCGTGGCACCCATCGACTATGCCGACCTGATCAAGTGGTTCACCAACCGGAACGAGGGCCTGCCCGCCTACGTTCTGGTGGATATGGTCACGCAGGAGGCCAAGGTCGTTCGGCTGGATGAGGGTATGAAGTACTCCAAGTCCGAACCGCTGAACCGGAACATCTACCGGCACCTGCGCTTTGAGTATCCCACCTATCTGTTCTCGGAGCCTCGGTTTGAGATCGACGAAGCGGGCCAGCCCTGGTGGATCGCACCGCGCATCGTCAAAACCATTGGCCTGTTCGGCGGCACCGACATCAAGGGTGCCGTTCTGGTCAACGCCATTACCGGCGAGTCGCAGTATCTGGAGGAGGTCCCCGCCTGGGTGGACAACCTCTACACCGCCGATCTGATCATGGAGCAGTACGACTACCACGGCACCTATGTGCGGGGCTTCATCAACGCCTATTTCGGCCAGCGGGACGTGACCGTTGCCACGGCGGGCTACAACTACATCGCCCTGAACGATGACGTCTACGTTTACACCGGCGTCACCTCCATCAACTCGGACCAGTCCAACCTGGGCTTTTTGCTGTGCAACCAGCGCACCAAGGAAACCAAATTCTATACCGCGCCCGGTGCCACCGAGTACGCGGCCATGTCCTCGGCCCAGGGCGTTGTGCAGGACCTTGGCTACACCGCCACCTTCCCGCTGCTGCTGAACATCGCGGAGGAACCGACCTATTTCATCCCCCTGAAAGACAACACCCAGCTGGTTAAAACCTACGCCATGGTCAACGTTTCCCAGTATCAGGTGGTGGCAACCGGCAGCACCGTTTCGGACTGTGAGCAGAAATACATCCAGATGCTGGCGGCCAAGGGCATCACCCAGCCGGAAGATCTCCCGCAGACCGAAGCCTCCGGCGCGGTGGCAGAAATCCGCAGCGCCGTGCTGGACGGGAACACCTACTATTACCTGCGGCTGGAGGGTGATTCCGTATTTTACGCCATCAGCGCTCAGGCCAGCCCCTCCGCTGTGATTCTGAACGTGGGCGACCGGGTCACCCTCACCCATGAGCTGGCGGAGGACGCCGCCCAGCGCATCATCAACGCACAGTCGCTTACCATCACGGCCGCCGCTCCGGCGGACGATGCCCCGGATGCCGCCTGACCATGGATGCAATATTTCTGCATCTTGTTCAAGGCAGCCTTGGAGGATGCCTTGGCCGCCAACGGCCTTCCGCTGGAGGAAAAGTCTCTGTCAGAGATTCTGGGCACCGATGAGGATGGCAGCCCCAAAATGTACACCACCCTCTACGTTGACCAGAACCGCATGATCAGCACCAACGACCCCACCCTGGCGCAGGATTCGTTCTACCTGGGCGACGGCACGCTGGATCTTGGCGCGGCGGTTTATGTGCACTTTCGCATGGGGGAGATCCTGCCCCAGCACGAGGTCGGTGTACAGGAAAACGTGACCTACTGCATGGATAACCTTCCGCAGGAGCTGGTGCCCACCGAGACGGACCGCGAGGGCAACGAGACCCTGAACCCGGAGGAGCCGGTCGAGTTCTTCCAGCTGGGCGGCAACGTAACCGCGCGCGGCGGCATTTACGGCAGCCCGGAAGAGGGCTGCTTCTGTGCGGCGGTGCCCTGACGGTTCTGGCGGTACGGAAGAAGAAGTCGAACAAATAACCGATCATTCCCCCACGTTCTGAATCCGTTCTGAACGCGGCAGGCAAAAAAGGAGCCAGTACGCATGAATTTGCGTACTGGCTCCTTTTTACTTGTTTTTGCTGTATTGCAAGGCGTTTCGGCCGTACTTCGGCCTATCAGGCACCCAGCACCTGTTTGGCCACGTCAGCGCTGGCCTTGGCGTCCCTCACATAGAAGTCAGCCCCGATCTCCTTGGCATAATCCGGGGTCAGCACCGCGCCGCCCACCATGACCTTGCAGGGCAGGCCCTCAGCGTGCAGCTGCTCGATGGTCTGGGCCATGCTGGGCAGCGTGGTGGTCATCAGCGCCGAAAGGCCCACCAGCTGTGCCCCGGTGCTGCGCACGGTCTCCACAACCTTTTCCGGCGGCACATCGCGGCCCAGGTCCGTCACGTCATAGCCGTAATTTTCCAGAATCACCTTCACGATGTTCTTGCCGATGTCGTGAATGTCGCCCTTGACCGTGGCCACCACGATCTTGCCGCGGCTCGGCCCGGCCTGCCCGGTTTGGGCAATGGCGTCCTTCACCACTTCAAAGGCGCTCTGGGCAGCGGCCGCCGCCTGAAGCAGCTGCGGCAGGAACAGCGTGCCCTTTTCAAAGCCTGCGCCCACGCAGTCCAGCGCCGGAATCAGCACCTCGTTCACCAGCTCCAGCGGCTGCTTGGTCTTGAGCATTTCCCGGGCGGCCTGGGCGGCTTCCGCCTTCAGGCCCTGCTCCACTGCCGTGCCCAGCTGGGGCACATGGGCCGAGGAAGCCGCCGGGGCTACCGTGCGCCCGGCATACCGGGCGATGTAATCGGTGCTCTGCTTATCCCGGTTGGTCAAAACGCGGAACGCCGAAACCGCCGCCATCATCTCCTCCAGGTTCGGGTTGATGATGGGCAGATCCAGCCCGTGCATCATAGCCAGGGTCAAAAACGCTGTGTTCAGGTACGGGCGGCAGGGCAGGCCGAAGCTGATGTTGGAAACGCCCAGCACCGTGTGTACCCCCAGCTCTTCCTTGCAGGTTTTCAGTGCACGGAGCGTCTCCATCACATCCTCCTGCTGGGCGCTGGCCGTCAGGGTCAGGCAGTCGATGTAAATGTCCTCCTTGGGAATACCGGCCGCCAACGCTGCCTGCTGAATGCGCCGGGCCACCTCCACGCGCTGTTCGGCCTTCTTGGGAATGCCGTTTTCGTCCAGGGTCAGGCCGATCACCGCTGCGCCGTACTTTTTGCAGAGCGGAAGAATCGCGTCCAGCACCTTCTGTTCGCCGTTCACCGAGTTCACGATGGGCTTGCCGTTGTACACGCGCAGGCCGCGCTCCAGCGCGTCCGGTTTGGTGCTGTCCAGCTGCAGGGGCAGATCCACCACCGACTGAATGGCCTTCACCGCCATTTCCATCATGGCAGGCTCATCCACGCCGGGCAGGCCCACGTTTACGTCCAGCACCTTGGCTCCGGCGTTCATCTGCTCCACCGCCTGGGTCAGGATGTAATCCATGTCGCCGTCCCGCAGTGCCTGCTGGAAGCGCTTTTTTCCGGTGGGGTTGATGCGTTCGCCCACAACGGTCACGTCGTTCACCTCAACCGGCTTCACCGGCGTGCACAGCCAGCTGCGCGGCGTTACATTGCGCACGGCCGGGGCTTCGCTTCCAAAGCTCTGCTTCAGCAGGCGGATAAACTCCGGCGTGGTGCCGCAGCAGCCGCCCAGCATGGAAATTCCCAGCTGCTTATAGGGCTGCATCTGGCGGCAATATTCCTTCGGCGTAATGTCGTAGCCGCTGCCGTCTGCCCGGGGCAGGCCGGCATTGGGCTTCACAAACACCGGAACTTCCGGCCGGGCCGCTTCGCACAGGGCTTTGGCCATGGGGTAGATCTCCGCAGGACCAAGCGAGCAGTTGATGCCCACGGCGTCCGCTCCAAGGCCCACCGCGGTGGCGGCAAAGCTCTCCACGGTGCAGCCGGTAAAGCTTCGGCCGTTGGCCTCAAACGTCATGGAAACCATCACCGGCAGGCTGCTGTTTTCCTTGGCCGCCAGCAGCGCCGCCTTCACTTCGTAAAGGTCGGTCATGGTTTCCAGCACGATCACGTCCGCCTTGTCGCCGCAGGCCCGCATGATCTGTGCAAAGTACTCGTAGGCATCCTCAAACCGCAGGGTCCCGGCAGGCTCCAGGAGTTCGCCCAAGGGGCCCACATCCAGCGCCACAAGCGCCCCGGCAGGCTCAGCCGCCCTGCGTGCGCACTCCAGCGCCGCAGGCACCAGCTCTTCCACCGTATGGCCGGTTCCCTCCAGCTTTTTCGCCGATGCGCCGAAGGTATTGGCATACACAATGTCGCTGCCCGCTTCAATGTAAGCGGCATGAATGGAGGTCAGCAGCTCCGGCCGGGTAATTGCCAGCAGCTCCGGCCGTTCTCCCAGCGGCAGCCCGGCCGCCTGAAGCATCGTGCCCATGCCGCCGTCCAGAAAGACATACTGTTTCCGCTCAAAAATATCACGAATCTGCACAGGTGGTTCCTCGTTTCCGATACCCGCAGGTATCCCTTAATACACAATGGCCGCAGCCAGCTGGCCGCCCCTTCACGGGATGGTCCGCCACACCCAAGGCGGCCGTTACGCTCTTTCGCGGGGCCATCAGATAGCTGGCGCTCACGCCAAGGCCAATGGCCCGCCCGGTATCCAGCACACGGCACAGGTCCGCCTGAACCGGCAGCGGCCAGTTCCCATAGCCCGGGGAATAGCGGCCCGTCATATACCAATGGTCTTTGGCCAGCTGGCTTCGGACATGCGCTTCCAGCACATCCGCCATTTGGTCCACCAGCACGCTGGCTGCTGCATCCGCCGCCGTTGCAAGGGCAACATCGGTGGCGCTGTACCGGCGCAGAAGGCGCTCGACCCCGGCCCCCAGCGTAACCGCCATCAGCACCAACCGGCTGCAGCCCTCCAAGTGGCGGGCAATGTCCCCCTCATCCAGCAGCAGCGACGCCGGGGCCTGCTCGCGGGGAAGAATGCGCCATACGCCCCGGGGCTGAGCCGCCGCCAGCAATTCCGCCTCACAGCGGTCCAGCAAGGCATCCGCCGCCGGGCTGTTTTCCGGGCAGGCCAGATACCGGTAGATTTCCTTTCGGCGCAGGGCGGAAGGCTTTTCTAGCTCCATCGGCTCAGTTCTCCGCCGGCAGCAGGTCCCGAATGCCGTCGTACACCTTGGCGGCAACCGTGGGGTTGTTCATCACGTACAGATGCACGCCGTCTGCGCCGCCCTCGATCAGGTCGCGGATCTGCTCCACGGCGTATTCAATGCCTGCCTCAAACAGGCTGGCCTCATCGTCCTGCCAGCGGCTGATCATCTTGGTAAACTTGGGGGGCAGGCTGGCGCTGGAAAGCGACACCGTGCGCTCCACCTGCTGCTTTTTCACAATGGGCATCACACCGGCGGAAACCGGCAGGTCCACACCGGCCCGGCGTGCCACATTCAGGAAGCGGTAGTAATGCAGGTTATCAAAGAACAGCTGCGTGATCAGATGACTGACCCCGGCCTCCTGCTTCAGGCGCAGATTGGCCACGTCCTCGGCCAGAGTCGCGCTCTCCACATGGCCCTCCGGGTAGCAGGCGCCGGAAAGGCCGAAACTGCCATAGTTGGCCCGGATGAATGCGGCCAGGTCACTGGCATGGGCAAAGCTCTTGCTCTCCGGGCGCAGCGGGCTGCGGTCGCCGCGCAGGGTCAGAATGTTCTGCACGCCGGCCGCAAACAGCTCGTCCAGCACCGGGCGAATGGTATCCTGCTCATTGCCCATGCAGATCAGATGCGCCAGCGGCTCCACCCCCAGCTCGTTCTTCAAAAAGGACGCCAGCTCGCAGGTGGACACGCCGCCCGCCGAACCGCCGGCCCCGTAGGTCACGCTGATGAAATCCGGCTTCAGCTGAGCCATCTGCCGCAGAGAGGCCTGCAGCTTTTCATAGCCCACCGTCTGCTTCGGGGGGAATACTTCCATGGAGAATACACAGGGCTTCTGTGCAAACAACTGGCGAATATACATGCTTTTCGACTCCTCATCGTTTATTCTTTCGTCCGTTTGGGGTCTGTGCCCCATGCGGGTCGGCAATGGTCCTGCTTTATTATAATACAGTATCCGAGCGAATAAGTCTACCCGTTTACTAGGGATATTTCCTCGGCTGTTCCATCTGTGGCTGCCGGAATCAGGTCGTCAGGCGGCCTCGTCAATACCGCTTACCCAGGTGTTCAGGCTCTGGCCGTCGGCCGCAGGCGCCACCAGAAGAATTCCCTGCTCATCCGTGCGCAGGATCTGCGCCCCCAACATCTGAAACCGTGCCATGGGGCCCTGATGCGGGTGGCCGTAATCGTTGTCTTTCCCGCAGCTGATCAGCACCACCTTGGGCATTACCTGCGCCAGAAACTCCGACGTGTTCGAGGTATCCGACCCGTGGTGCGCGGCCTTGAACACGTCTGCCCGCAGATACTCGCCGCTTGCCAGCAGCGCCTGCTCCACTTCCTTTTCGCCGTCGCCCGTATCCAGGAAGGAAAGCCCCGGCCCATCGAACCGCAGTGCCAGCGAAAGCTGGTTTAGATTGTCCTTGGTTTCAATGCCTGCTCCGATCACTTCCAGCGTGCTGCTAGCAAAGGTATACTGGTCGCCCACCTGGGCAACTTCCATGGGGATGTCCATCTCCTGGGCCTTGCGCAGCAGCTTTTCATAGGAAAACGAGGCGACTTTCTGGCACAGCTTGGAATTGGGCAGCAGCATCTCCTCCACCGGCACCTCATCCAGCAGGCGGCTTGCCCCGCCGATGTGGTCCGCATGGGGGTGGGTCAGCACCAGAAGCTCCAGCTTCTCCACCCCAAGGCGGCCCAGTGCCGCAATCATTTCATCGGCGCTGGAGGAGGTACCCGTATCGATCAGCGCATAGTGGCCGCTGTCGCCGATCAGCACCGCATCCCCCTGCCCCACATCCAAAGCGCACACAAACGGCCCGCTCTCCGGCAGTGCAATGCCCGAAGCCGGGGCCAGATCGGTCTGGCCCAGCACTCCGTTCAGCCAGTCCTCCGGTGTTCCGAAGGGAAGGTCCACGCCGGTGTCCATCGCCGGCCAGAAAATCGAGATCAGCACCAGCGCCGTGAGGATGCCGCCGATCAGATTGCGAATGGTTTTCAGCGTTTTTTGCGCTTTCCGCTTGTATTTCTTGAACGATCCTGCCATTTTTCCGTCCGATCATTTCCTTGTCTTGTACCGGCGGCCGCCTTTGCGGTGCGGCTCTTTCCGGGGCGGGAATTGGGCACCAGCCGCTGGGGCTGCATTGCCTCCGTGCGAAGCTGCGGCCGTTTTGCGTGGGCCTGCCGGGCCGCAGCCGGCACCAGCTGGGGAATCAGATCTTCCCGGTGCGTCAGCTTCAGCGCTTTGATCACGCGGGCTGCATTTTTCGGCTCATAGTACTGCAACAGGGCCCGCTGCATCGCCTTGCCCTCCGCCGTCTTTTCCACAAACACCGGCTTCAGGGTGTAGGGATCCAGCTCCGTGTAGAACATACAGGTGGAAACCGTGCCCGGCGTGGGGTAAAAGTCCTGCACCTGTTCCGGCTTCATCCGGTTCTTGTGCAGATACTCCGCCAGAATGACGGCGTCCTTCAGCGTACTGCCCGGGTGGCTGCTCATCAGGTACGGCACCAGATACTGTTTCTTGCCCGCCTGCTTGGTCAGCTCATAAAAACGAGCCTTGAACTTATCGAACACCTCAATGGGCGGTTTGCCCATATAGGCCAGCGTATTGGGGGCGCAGTGCTCCGGCGCAACCTTCAGCTGGCCGGAAATGTGGTATTTCACCAGTTCCTTAAAGAAGGTCTCGTCCTTGTCCAGAATCAGATAATCGTAGCGGATGCCGCTGCGAATGAACACCTTCTTCACGCCGGGAATGGCCCGAAGCCGCCGAAGGATCGCAAGATAATCGCTGTGATCCACAATCAGGTGCGGGCAGGGAGACGGGGCCAGGCACTTTTTGCCGCCCTGACACATACCCCGGGTCATCTGCTCTTTGCAGCTGATGACCCGGAAGTTTGCGGTGGGGCCGCCCACATCGTGGATGTACCCCTTAAACCCGGGGGACGCAGCAATGCGCTCACCCTCTTCCACAATGCTGTTGGCGCTGCGGCTGGTCACCCGCCGCCCCTGATGCAGAGCAATGGCGCAGAAATTGCAGCCGCCGTAACAGCCGCGGTTCTGCATGATGGAAAACTCCACCTCTTCCAGGCCGGGCACGCCGCCCACCGCGTCGTAGCTTGGGTGGGAACGGCGGGTAAACGGCAGATCGAACACTTTGTCCAGCTCCAGCCGGTTCAGGGGCTTTGCGGGCGGATTCTGCACCAGATACCGCTCCCGCTGTTTCTGCACCACCGGCTGGCCGGTCACACTGTCCTGCTGGTCCATCTGGATGCGGCAGGCCTTGGCGTAGGCCACCTTGTCGGTGCTCACCCGGGCAAAGCCGGCGCATTCCACGTAGCGGGCAGGCAGCCCGGCAAAGTCCGTCATGTAGCAGGTGCCGGGCAGGTCGGTGATGGTGGAAATGCTCTCCCCCGCCGCCAGCCGGTTGGCGATGACCACTGCCTGCCGCTCGCCCATGCCAAAGCTGACCAGGTCCGCGCCGGAATCCTCCACAATGCTGGGCAGCACTGTGTCCATCCAATAATCGTAATGGGCAAATCGCCGCAGTGAAGCCTCCAGCCCGCCCAGAATCACCGGGCAATCCGGATAGGCCTCCTTGGCCAGGTGTGTGTACACGATGGCACAGCGGTCCGGCCGTTTGCCGGGCTTTCCGCCGGGGGTGTACTCATCCACCGAGCGGGGCTGCTTGGCCACCGTATAGCGCGCCACCATACTGTCCACATTGCCGCCGCCGATCATAAAGGCGTACTTGGGGCGGCCGTATTCTTTGAAGCTCTCACAGGTGGTGAAATCCGGCTGGCTGATGTAGCCCACCCGATAGCCCTCCGCCTCCAGCACGCGGCCAATGATGGCCGGGCCAAAGCTGGGATGATCCACATAGGCGTCACCGGTCACCAGCACAAAATCCAGCTGATCCCAGCCGCGGGCCTCCATATCCGCCCGGCCCAGGGGCAGAAACTCGTGATACAATTCCATTGACTGCTCCTTTGTTTTCCGGCTTAAATCTCTTCCGGCACCGGGTTTTCGGCCCGTGCGCACATCTCCAGCCACTGGGTGCGGTTGATGAGCACCTGCCGGGGCTTGGCCCCCTCATACGGCCCAATGATGTGCATCTGTTCCATCTCGTCCATAATGCGGGCCGCCCGCGCATAGCCCAGCTTGCAGCGCCGCTGCAGCAGGCTGGTGGAGGCCTGTCCGGCGTCAATGACCACTTCCACCGCATTTTTCAGCATGGGGTCGTGGCCGCCGCCCTCACCGTCGCCGCTGTCACTGCTCTTTTCCTGCACGGCGCACTTTTCCATCTGGGCGATCATCTCTTCGTTGTACTGGGCACTGTTGTCCTTCTTGATGTAGTTCAGCACGGCGGTGATCTCTTCGTCCTCCACCAGCGTACCCTGCACACGCACCGGTTTGGAAGCACCCACCGGCATGAACAGCATATCGCCCTTGCCCAGAAGCTTTTCGGCACCGGCGCCGTCCAGAATGGTACGGCTGTCCACCTGGCTGGCAACGGCAAAGGCAATTCGGCTGGGGATATTGGCCTTGATCAGGCCGGTGATCACGTCCACGCTGGGGCGCTGGGTGGCCACGATCAGGTGCATACCCGCCGCGCGCGCCTTCTGGGCAATGCGGCAGATGTAGTCCTCCACCTCTTTGCCTGCCACCATCATCAGGTCCGCCAGCTCGTCGATCACAATGGCAATGTAGGGCAGCTTTTCCATCTCGGGGTTGTCCTGCGCCATTTTGTTGAAGCTCTTAATGTCGCGCACGCCGGTCTCGGCAAACAGGTGGTACCGCCGTTCCATCTCGGCCACGGCACTGCCCAGGGCGCCCGCCGCCTTGCGCGGCTCGGTCACCACCGGCATCAGCAGATGGGGAATGCCGTTGTATTCCGCCAATTCCACAACCTTGGGGTCGATCAGAATCAGCTTTACTTCCTCCGGCGAGGCCCGATACAGGAAACTGATGATGATGCTGTTCACGCAAACCGACTTGCCGCTACCGGTGCTGCCCGCAATCAGCAGGTGAGGCATTTTGCACAGGTCGGCCACCTGCGGCATACCGGCAATGTCCTTGCCAAGGGCCAGCGTCAGCGGCGAAGCTGCCCGCTGAAATGCACTGGATTCCAGAATTCCCCGAATGCCCACGCCGGATTTTACCTTATTCGGCACCTCAATGCCCACCGCGGGCTTGCCGGGGATGGGCGCTTCAATGCGCACCCCGGCGGCCGCCAGGTTCAGAGCAATGTCATCCGCCAGATTGGTGATGCGGCTGATCTTCACGCCGGCCAGCGGCTGCACTTCATAGCGGGTCACCGTAGGGCCGCGGCTGATGTCCAGCACCCGGGTTTTCACGCCGAAGCTCTCCAGCGTGCTCACCAGAGTGGCCGCGGTGCGCTTCAGTTCCTCTTCCACCGCTGTGTCGTCCGTATGGGCCACCGGCTTCAGCAGGCCCATCGGGGGCAGGTGATACTCCGGCGCAGTCGGCTCTTCATCGCCGTTTTTGTCATCCGGAAGCACCGCGCCGGTGTCCTGTTGGGTTTTTGCGGTGGGCTCCACCGCCTGCCGGATCAGATGCGCCAGCTCATTCGGCGTGGCGAGTTCTGTCTCCGGCTCCGCAGTGTTCACCGAAACAGGCGTCGAGAAGTCCTCCTGCGGCTCTGCGGCCGTGGTCGGCGCGGCTTCGCTGCTCTGGGCTGCCTCCTCGCCGTCGTCCAGCTCATCGGCCGTACCGTCATCCGGCTGCAAATTCAGCAGGCTGCCACCGCGGCCAAACAGCTCTTCCAGCTCCGGACGTTCCGGGTCCTCCAGTTCCTCGTGACGGGGCGGGAACATTCCAAATGTACCGCCAGGGCCTACCAGCGGCTCGTCGGTTTGAGGCTCGTCGTCCAGATTGGTATCGCTCTCCGGGTCCGGGCCGAGGTCAATGTCCACCTGGGCTTTCCGGCGGTGAATGGGAATCACCGAGCGAAGCAGCGGCTCCGGCTCCTCTTCCTCTTCGGCTTCCTCATAGTCGCCCTCCGCCTCCCGGGCGGCGCGGCGCTCGGCCAGTTCTTCGCCCAGTTCTGCTTTCCGCACGGCCAGCCATTCCGCAGCACTTTGCCACAGGTCCGCCGGGCCGATTCCGGTAAACAGCATAATTCCCGCGGCAAACAGCACCACCAAAATGATGTTAGCTGCCGGCCGCCCGCACAGCATCAGCAGGGTTCCGCCCAGAATCATGCCCAGCACGCCGCCGCTGAACAGCGAAGTTTGCCCGGCGCTGTACAGTGCCTGCACCGCCTGCGCCAGGTCCATTCCGGCAATGTCAAGGCTCGAAAATACCGTCAGCGTGCCGCACAGGGTAATGAACAGCACCATGGTTTTTAAGATGTCGTCCCAAATGGTGGTGTTCAGCACCAACAGCACGGCCCAGTAAACCACAAACAGCCCCAGTGCATAGCCGCACGGGCCAAAGATTCCCATCAACGCACCGCGGGCTGCAAGCCAGGGGGCACTGCCGTCTTTCACAAAGGCCAGTGCGGCCAGAAGGGCACCCACCACAAACAGAACCACACTGAGCTTCCGGCGCGTGTCGCGCACTTCCTGTTCCCGGCGCTTTTCCGCTGCGCTTTTGCGCTTGGCGGTGCTCTTTCCGTTTGAACGTTTTTGTGTGGCCATTTTCATCTCCCTATAAGTCCAAGCACAATGCCGCAAAACCCGGCTTTGAGGCCGCGGTTTCAGGCAAAGCGCACAAATCGTGATACTGTTTTATTGTAACACCAAACAGACAATTTTTACAAGACCTTTCCCCCTGTGGGTTTTCGCATTCGGACCGCACGGCACGGCCGCCCCGCGTTGGGGTCGATTTCCGTCCGCCTGCGCACCGCTTCGGGAGGCGTTTTTTGTCCGAACCAGTTTCCGCGCCTGCCCGGTTACGGCCAATCTTTTTCGAGGCGTTCCCGCTCATGCCGTTGCGCTTCGTTTCATCGTCCTGCAAGCGTCTGTATTCAATTCGCTATATCTGTAATAATGCTATTTAGTATTGTAAGGGATAGCAATCGGAAGGCCGGTATCTTCGTACTGTCACCGCACCCGCGGCCGCCTTCGCCGGGCCTGCGTTTTGCAGTGCCTCGCCCGCATTCGACACCGGATGTTTCCCTTTCCCGTAAATGCTTGACAAATTAAATAAAACCTATTACTATTTATTTTATAAAGAATTTGTCGCTTCGTCCTATTTCAGAGAGTGCTTCTCTGGCGGGCAGGCGTTTTATCCCCCATCCAAAGGAGGAATTCCCCATGCGCTATTCCAAACAGCGTGAATTGATCCTGAATCAGGTCCAGACCCGAAGCGATCACCCCACCGCCAATGCGATTTATGCGGCACTCCGGGAGGTTTGCCCCGGCCTGAGCCTTGGCACCGTATACCGCAATCTGAACTGCCTTGTGGACGCCGGAAGCATCCGCCGGGTCGAGGTTCCGGGGCACGCGGACCATTTTGACCACACCCTCCCCCCCCATTGTCATCTCTATTGCCGCTGCTGCGGCGAAGTGACGGACGTTGCCGTGGATCAGACCGCACTGGAGCAGATTTTTTCGGAAGTACCCGCCCGCATCGAGAGCTTTTCCGTCACGTTGATCGGCGTTTGCCCCGCCTGTATGGCACAAAATGCAGAACCTGCCCAGTTTGAGTGATTTGTCCATTTCACAAAAAGTCAAATTTGGTATACTAAGTTTACTGGCAGTTTTTGGCGGCCGGCGTCGTTCGGCCGCCTTATTTTTACAGGATTGCGGCAATCTACAGGAGGTTTTTCCGCCATGGCAGATTCCAACATCACAAAACGGGCGTTGGCCCAGGCTATGAAGGGGCTGATGGCAAAGCAGCCCTTCGCAAAGATCAGCGTCGGCGACATCTGCGAAGCCTGCGGCATGAACCGAAAGAGCTTTTATTACCATTTCCGGGATAAATACGACCTGGTTAACTGGATTTTTTATTCCGAGTTTCTCGCCTCGGTTCAGGTGGCGCAATGCACCAACAACTGGGAATTTTTGGAGAGCATCTGCCGCTATTTTTATTCGGAGCGTAGTTTTTACCGGAATGCCCTGCGCATTGAAGGTCAGAATTCCTTCCAGGATTATTTTCGTGAAATGGTCGGCCCCCTGCTCATCAATTTCAGTCAGGATCTGGTGCCGCACCACACCAACCCGGAGTTCGCGGTCAACTTCATCGGCGATGCCCTGCTGGCGGCGCTGATTCGCTGGCTGACCGAGGCCAATCCCCTTCCGCCGGACGAATATCTCGCTCAGGTGCGTGAAATGCTGGACAGCTTCGCCTGCATTCTCCGGCCGGATCATCGCGCAAACGGGCCGGACCAATCACACTGACAAGTTTTTATGGATCAAAAAACGGCAATGGAATGCACTCCATTGCCGTTTTTCGTTTTTACTATTTTGTGCGCGGCGTGTTCTGCCTGTCTCTGCTGCACCACTTGAGCCATTGGCCGATGGGCAGAGAAAGCGCCCCGTTCAACGCCCCCAGGGCATTGCAGAGAACATCGTCCGTCTCCGCCATTCCCAATGCAAAGCGATACTGCGTGTACTCCACCGCCGCACTGAGCGCACCACCCACAAAAACCGTCAGCAGCACACGCGCCCAACAGGGCCACTTCTGCGGAAGCAGCTGAGAAAGCGCCAGCCCCACCGGGCAAAAAAGTGCCACATTCATCAGCATTTCCCGATACAGTTCCGGCTCCTGCCTGGCCGCCTGCAATGCGGCAAACGGCCGCAGAATGGCCGCATACTCGCCCGGCGTGCGGGACCAGACCGTAATCTGGCCAATCGCAAGCACCCCCACAGCCAGCAGCAACAGATTCAGCAGGATTTGGACGTTCCGCCGCAGCCAAAGGCAGCTCTCTGCCCAGACGATCGGTGCCGCCAAAAGCAGCAGGCACAGAAGCCTCAGGTCCATTGCATAAATTCGTTGAAGCATCGCGGGCACTCCCCCACGCATGGCTTATTTCAGTTCCACCACGGTAACACCGGCTTCACCTTCGCCGTAGCGGCCAAGGCGGAAACTCTTGACGTTTTTATGTCCTTTCAGGTGCTGCTGAATGGCACTGCGCAAAGCGCCGGTGCCCTTTCCGTGAATCAGCCAGATCTCGCTCTGCCCGGAGAGCACCGCATGGTCGATGTACTGATCGGTTTCCATCAGCGCCTCTTCCACCGTCAGCCCGCGCAGATCCGCCTCCATCGAAGCGGTGCGCTGAACCCGGTCCAGCGTGGTGTGGCCGCCCTCGCGCTTGGCCGTCGGCCGCTTCGGCGCGGCCGGGGCCTTTTTCATCTTATCGGGGGCACGCAGGCCCTTCAGCGGCACCTTTGTTTTGATGATGCCGGCCCGCACTTCCACCATTCCGTTCCGATCCGGCAGGTTGACCACGGTGGCCGGCTGATCCAGCTCTGCAATGACCACTTCCTGCCCGACCCGAACCTCCTTCAGCGGCACATATTCCTTCTTGATGGGATGCACCACATCCGACTGATTCAGAAGCTTTTCCGTATCCTTCTTGGCGATCTCGCGGGCACGAATGGCGCGCTGGGCCGCGCTGGTTTTCTCGTCCTTCTGCAGTTTGCGCAGCTCATCGGTCAGCGCATAGGCCTCCGCCTGTACCTGCTGGGCCACCTGCTTTGCCTTTTCGCGGGCTGCCTGCAATTCGTTTTCGCCCTGGCGGATCAGTTCTTCCCGCTTTTTCTGGGCGCTCTCCAACTGATGCGCCGCTTCGTACTTCAGCCGATCGATCTCATCCTGGCCTTCCTTCAGCTGCAGCTTCAGATCGTCCAGTTGGCTGAGCACACTATCCAACCGCTTATCGTCGTTGTCCATATGGCTCTTGGCCGCCTCGATAATACGGGAGGGAATGCCCAGCTTCTCACTGATCAGGAACGCGTTGGATTTGCCCGGCACGCCCACGCTCAGCTTGTAGGTGGGCCGCAGGCTCTCCACATCAAATTCGCAGCTGGCGTTTACTACGCCGGGGGTCTCCAGCGCAAACACCTTCATCTCGGCGTAGTGGGTGGTCGCCATCACCCGGGCGCCCTGCCGCCGCAGTTCCTCAATGACGCTCACCGCCAGCGCCGCGCCTTCTGCCGGGTCAGTACCGGCGCCCAGCTCGTCCAGAAGCACCAGCGTGCCCTTCCACGCCTTCTCGAGAATGCCCGTGATCTTCTTCATGTGGCCGGAGAACGTGGACAGGCTCTGCTCAATGCTCTGCTCATCGCCAATGTCCACCAGATACTCCTGGAACACGCACACCGTGCTGCTCTCGTGGGCCGGGATCAGGAAACCGCACTGGGCCATGGCGCACAAAAGCCCCGCCGTTTTCAGGGTTACGGTTTTGCCGCCCGTGTTCGGGCCGGTGATGACCATCGTGTCATAGTCCTTGCCCAGCTCCACATCCACCGGAACCACTTTGGCCGGGTCAATGAGCGGGTGCCGGGCCTTTTTCAGCGAAAAGCTCATGTCGTCCGCCACCTGGGGCAGCCATGCCTTTTGCTCCAGCGCCAGCCGCGCCTTTGCAAGCAGCACGTCGATGTCCAGCATCGCTTCATAGCTGTAGGTGAACATGGGCTCCAGCCCTGCTATCTGGCCGGTAAACGAGACCAGAATCCGTTCAATTTCAGCCTGCTCCTGGCTGCGCAGCTGCATAATGCGGGCGTTGGCCTCCACAACGGCGGTGGGCTCCACAAAGATGGTCGCACCGGTGGAACTGACATCGTGAATCACGCCGCCGATGTCGCCGCGGTGCTCCGCCTTGACCGGCACCACATAGCGGCCGTTTCGCAGAGACACCACGGCCTCCTGCAAATACCGGCTGGTGGTCTGGTTGCGCACGATCATATCCAGCTTATCCCGGATGGAGTTCTCCGTAGCCCGGATTTTGCGCCGGAGATCAAACAGGGTGTTGCTGGCGGAGTCCGCCATTTCTTCCGGAGAAAGAATTGCGTCGGTGATCTGTTTTTCCAGCCCGGGCTGGGGCGCCAGCGCGTAGAACAAATCGTCTGTCGGCAACATATCGTGTTCGCTCAGCCCGTACCATGCAACCAGATTCTGAAAGTTGCGCAGGGTGCCTGCCACCATCAGCAGTTCGCCCATGGAAAGCACGCCGCCCTTTACCGCACGGCGCACGATTTTGTCCACACCTTCCACGCCGCCGAACCGGGGGCTGCCGTTCTTTAACAAAAGGCTGCTAATCGCATCCGTCTGGCTCAACGCAAAGCGCACCTCATCCGGGTCGGTGAGCGGCTGCAGGGCCAGCAGTTTCTTTTTGGTTTCACTGCACACCGCCATTCCCGCGGCGCGGGCAATGATTTTGTCCAGTTCCAGACTTTTTAAGTAAATCGGGTCCATTCTTTTTTGTTTCCTCAAACTTGGGTGGTTTTTTCAGCTTCTGCGCCGGGCACAGGGCCTGCGTTTGCCGTCTCCTGCGGCCAGACGCTGCGCAAAAAGTCCAGGCTCTTCAGTGATTTATCCAGTTGGCACAGCGCGTACCGCTCCGTCACGCGGGCAAGCTTCTGCATACTGGCGTCGGCCAGCGAAAAGTTGAACACCCGCTTATCCTCCACCAGTGCAATGTGCCGCAAAGCCGTCAGCGATGCCGGGTCCAGGTTCGGGGTTTTGCCCGCCTTCGCCGCACAATCGCCGCAAAGCAGGCTGCCCTCCTCCGGGTCCAGATAAAAGGGGCCGCCCTCGTACTTTCCGCAGTCGCGGCAGCAAAGAAGCTGTGGGAGATAGCCCGCCTCGCTGATGGCCCGCAGTTCAAACACCGCTTTGATCTGGCTCAGCGGCCGTTTGTTCTCGCTGAGCAGATACAGACTGTTCAGCAATAGGCGCAGAAGCACCTGTGCCTCTTTGCCGGTGGGGGCCAGCGCCGCCGTCAGTTCCGCCAGATACATGGCCAGCGCCATGCCCTCCACGCTTTCGCGCAGGCCGAAAAAAGTATTTTTTACCTGCGCCTCATTCACGCGGTACATGGTGCGGCCCTCATACAGCGTAAACTCTGAATAGCAAAACAGGCCGCAGCCGCTGAACAGCCTGCTTTTCAGCCGCAGGCTGCCCTTGGCTGAAGCCGAAATCAGCCCTTGCTCCGGAGTAAGCAGCAGAAGAATGCGGTCAGCCTCTCCCACTTTCACTTCCCGCAGCACCAGGGCCGGAGTTACGATCTGCATGCTCCTCCTCCTTTTGCTGCGCCTTTTTATAGTCCAGGTACGTCTTCACGCTGCCGGTGCTGACAAATGCCTGCCATGTTCCACCCTGTTCCATGAACGGCCACCTCCACCTTCATACTGTCTCCCATTGTAGAGCAGCTATGTGCGGAAAGATTGTCCAATTCTGTCGGCAGGGCAGATTCTCTGTCCGTTTTTTTGCGGATACTGTCTTTGGTTACGGCTGCTGGAAGCCGAAGTCGTTCAGTAGGAAATCGCTGTCGCGCCAATCGTCCTTGACCTTGACCCAGCACTGCAGGTTGACCTTCGTGCCCAAAAACTCCTCGCACTCCACCCGGGCCTGGCTGGCGATCTTTTTCAGCATCTGGCCGCCTTTTCCGATGACCATGCCCTTGTGGCTCTTGCGCTCGCAGTAAATGTTCACGTCAATGTCAATGATGCTGCCGTCCGGCCGTTCCTTGAAGCGCTCCACCGTCACGGCAATTCCGTGCGGCACCTCGTCGTACAGGTTCAGCAGCATTTTCTCCCGGATCACCTCGCTGACCAGCGCCTTTTCCGGCATATCCGTGTAGGCGTCGTCCGGGAAGTAGTGCGGGCCCTCCGCTGCATAGCGGGCCAGCACCTCAAACAGCTCCTCACAGCCTTCGTCTTTGCGCACCGAAATGGCCCGCACCTCGTCAAAGACGCCCAGGTCCTTCAGCTGGGCCGCACGCACCGCCAAGTCCGTTTTGGCTTTCAGTGTGTCGGTTTTGTTGATGACGGCTACCGCCGGCCCATGGCTGGCGCGAATGTCCGCCACCAGGCCCAGCTCCGCCTCGTTCAGCTCGCCGTAAGGCTCAAACAGCATCAGAGTCACGTCCACATCGCCGATGGACGAGGTGGCCGTTTTGCTCATGCGCTCGCCCAATTTGGTGCGGGGCTTGTGAATGCCGGGCGTGTCCAGCAGCACATACTGCACCGGCCCGCGGGTGATAATGCCCGTAATGCGGGTGCGGGTGGTCTGGGGCTTTGAGGTGACGATGGCCACCTTTTCGCCCACCAGCCGGTTGGTCAGGCTGGATTTGCCCACGTTGGGCCGCCCCACCAGGGCCACAAATACCGAAGAAGTCTTTTCCATAATGCTCCTAAAAATTTCGTTGTTCTGCTCGTTGTCTATTCGATGCGGACGTATCCTTTATTGTTTGCCCGGCCAGTGGAACACAAAGCCATACGCGGCGGCAAGGCTGACCAAAAGCACTGCCATGCGCCAGGGCTGGGCAAGGTGCAGCTGCACGATCTGCCGCACGACCGCCGGGTTCCAAAAAAGGAGAACCCCCACGGCCGCCGCGCCCAGGCTGCCCGCCAGAACTGCCCCGGCCGCCATATCCTTTGCGGCACCTGCGGCGGCCCAATGGGCTGCATCCGGCCGATCCACCGCGCGCTCGATGGCCGAGTTCACCAGTTCCAGACTGATGACCCCGGCAATGCACACCGCCAGCAGGGCGTATTCCACCGCCGTAAAGCGGTAAAACCGGCTGAAGGCCAGCACATAGGCAGCCGCACACACATGAAAGCGAAGATTCCGCTCCTGTTGCAGTGCAGCCGCTATGCCCTGGCCTGCATACCGAAAACCCCGAATAAATTTCCGCAGTTCAGACTTCATCGGCCGTATAAGAAACCGTGCGGGGCAGGCCCAGCTGAATCAACACAGCTTCTTCCTTCTCCCGCATACGAACGGCTTCCAGGCCGCCGTTCTCATGGTCGTAGCCCAGCAGATGCAGCATGGAGTGCACCGTCAGGAAGGCCACTTCCCGCTGCAGCGGATGACCGTAAAGCTCTGCCTGCTCCATGGCTTTTTCCATGGAAATCACGATGTCGCCCAGCATTTTGGCGCCGGTGTCCTGGTCAATGTCGTACACACCGTCCTGCCCCAAGGGGAAGCTCAGCACATCGGTGGGCATGGGCTTGTTGCGGTACTGGTTGTTCAGCTCTGCAATTTTTGCATTGTCCACAAAGGTAACGCTGATTTCCGCAGGCCCTTCAAAGTGCTCGAATTCCAGAACCGCATTGCAGCTGCGGCGAATCAGAATGCGCAGGCCGGAGGGCACTTTGACCGCATGCTGGTCGTTGGTAATGTATACTTTGTTCGACATATTCTTACACCTCATCTATTCCTGCCCCGAGCGGGGCGCTTTTTCAATCAATTCCCGGGTTTCAGCGGCGGCTGCGCGCCTGGGCAGCCCGGTCATAGGCCTTTACAATTTCCTGCACAAGCCGGTGCCGCACCACGTCCTTTTCGCTGAATCGAATCTGCGCAATGCCGTCAATGTTTTTCAGCACCGCCAGCGCGTCCACCAGGCCGCTGCGGCTTTTATCCGGCAGGTCGATTTGGGTCACGTCACCGGTCACCACAACCTTACTGCCGGACCCCATGCGCGTGAGGAACATCTTCATCTGTTCCGGGCTGGTGTTCTGGGCTTCATCCAGAATGATGAAGGCATTGTCCAGCGTTCGGCCGCGCATATAGGCCAGCGGGGCAACCTCAATGGTCTGCTTCTCCAGCAGACGCTGGAAGGTTTCCGGCCCAAGCATATCATACAGGCCGTCGTACAGCGGCCGCAGGTAGGGGTCCACCTTATTTTGCAAGTCGCCGGGCAAAAAGCCCAGCTTTTCGCCTGCTTCTACCGCAGGGCGGGTCAGAATGATCCGCTCCACGTCTTTGCTTTTGAAGGCCTTCACGGCCATTGCCACAGCCAGATAGGTTTTGCCCGTACCAGCCGGCCCCACGCCGAACGTAATGGGGTGAGTCTGAATGGCCTTGAGGTATTCCTTCTGCCCCAGCGTTTTGGGGCGCACCGGGCGGCCTTTTGCCGTAATGGCGATGAAATTCTCGGTCAGCTCCTGCACCCGCCCATCTTCACCAGAACGGGCCAGGCTGATGCAGTAGCGCACCGTCTGCTCCTCGATGGGGGTATGATTTTCAAGCAGCGTCAGCATCGCGTCAATGGCGTTTGCCGCGCCGGTCACGCCCTCTGCCTCGCCGGTCAGCTTGACCTGTGTGCCGCGGCAAACAGCAGTGACGGAAAATTCCTTTTCCAACAGACGAATGTTCTCATCGCAGCTCCCGAACACCGCCGCTGCCAGCTCTACACTGTCAAGTTCAATCAGCTTTTCTGCCATTCCATTCTTCCCTCTTTTCCAGCATCATTATATCACAGTTTTTTGCATTTGAAACTGTGAATTCTGCACAAAATTCCATCTTGTTTCTCAGCATTCCGTTTAAATGCAAAAAATGCGCTGCAAAACGCTGTATTGTTCAAAAATCATTGGTCCTGTTGCGGCGTTTCTTCCTTTTAAAAAAGCCGTTTTTCTTCGGTCTTGGAATTTTCCGCGTCTTCTTTTGTTAAATTTTCTACATGCCAGATTTTGCACGGATCTCACGCCTTTGGCCGGGCAATGTCTGCCTCAAACTGCACCGTCCAAGCATAATGCAGTACATCACCATCCAGCCGCTGCTCTTTCTCTTCCGTGCGGAGTTCTGCGTCCGGATGCTCCTGCCAGAGCTGCCGCCGGCAGGCCCAGGCCGCCAAATCCACCGCCTGTTCCTGGGTCAGCCGGATTTCCTGGCAGGCGTATTCCACCCAGAGCGTCCGCACGGCCACGGCAGGCAATGCAAACCCGAACAGCAGCAGCGGCTCTCTGGTGATTTTCTCCTGCCACAGGCCATCCGGTTCCGGCTTGGTAAGCCAAGGCAGATCGAGCCTTCGTCCCAGCCCCTCCACCGCTTCGCTCCTGCCCAGCCGCCCGGTGGGGAACTCCGCCGCCACCGTCAGCGACTGCGCGCATCGGTATTGCTTTTGCACCAGAGCAATTGCGTTGCCTGCCGCTTCTCCCGGCACGGCACGTCCGTCCCGGTCCAGCTTTTCGCTCTCGATCAGCGTTTCCCCTGCTGCCACCGTCTGGCCCGCCCGCTTGGCGGCGATCCCGCTCTGCACGTTCAGCACCAAGAGTCGGCCGCTCTCCCCGGCTGTGATCCGCTTTACCCCGGCCGGCTGAACCGGTGTGTCACGGCTCCGGTCACACTCCACCGTCAAGCGCCCGTCCGCAAAATTCAGGGTGACCCACCCAAGTTCCGGGCATTGCTTCAGCAGCGCCTGCTCGACGGACTGCAGATCCGCCTGTGTTGGTGCCGCGCCCGGCTGTAAGTTTTGCGAGAAGAGCTGTGCTTCCAGATCCCTTTTCAACGCATCGTCCGGCACCTTGTATTGCACCGACCAGATGACGCCGCCCGCCAGATGAAGCACCAGCAAAAAGGCAAGCGGCCCGGCCAGAAGGCCCCAGCGCGTGCGCCACCGCGCCAGAAGGAACCATAGGCCCCGCTTGCGGCGCACCCGAATCTGCACCCCATACCGCCGGGCCGGGCGATGCAGCCTTCGGTAATAGCGGGCCGGAAGCCAGGCGGTGAACCCCTCCGCATTCGGGCAGACCCCCTGCACCGGAATTCCCTGCGCCACGCACCAGTCCAGCAGGCACTCCACTCGGCCGCCGCGGGCCGTGAACTGCACCGCCGCAAAAAAGCCTGTCATCTGCGCCCCTCCCTTTTTGCCTGCTGAAAGGTGATCTGCGAAATGCGCCCCCGCAACACCAGCGTTCGGCGGTTCAGGCTTTCCAGCTGTAAGTTCTCTCCCGTTAAAACGACTTCACAGCGCGCCATTTGCAGCCGCACCCGCTCCTCGGTGCATTCCAGAACCGCACGGCAATTCTCCACTTCCAGCGCGCCGCCGCACTGGATGTGCAGAATGGAACGCCGGTAAAAGCCCTTGGCCGGCTGTGCAAACAGGTTCAATTTTTCTGCTTTGGGTGCCGCACGCACCTGGCCCTGTTTTTTCATGGCGCCCGCTCCTTTTTTGCCGTTCTCCTCACATATATATGGAAGAGGAGGAATGGCTTATGATTCAGGTTCGCCGCATTCACCCGCTGCTTTTGCTGCAGGCAGTTTTGCTTTTGCTGCTGTTTTGTATGCCGGAAGCCGCCCTGCGCGGGGCTTCTGCGGCGCTTCACAGCTGTGCCGGGCAGATCATTCCGGCATTGTTTCCGTTTTTGCTGCTGTGTGAATGGCTCACCGCCAACCCGGACCTTGACCGGTTGGGTCTCCCGCTCGCCCCCGTCGCGCAGTTTGTCTGCGGGCAGTGCTCCTGCGGCAGCACCCTGCTGCTGGGCTGGCTGGGCGGGTTTGCGGCGGGCGCACAGGCCATCGGCGGGGCGTACCGCCGCGGGCAGCTCACCGTGCGCCAGGCGGAGGCCCTTCTGCCGCTGTGCATCACCGTCAGCCCCGCCTTTATCTTTGTCACCGTTGGCCAGCTGATGCTGAACAGCCGCCGGCTGGGGCTGGCCCTGCTGGGGGCCATTTTCGGCAGCAATCTGCTCTGCGGCCTGCTGGCCGGGCGCTGGTGGCTTCTCAAGGCCGCTGCACCTGCCGCGGGCGGCAGCCCCACCCCAGCGTCTCACACCTCTTCGTCGCCCGGTTTCTCTGCCTGTGCCGCGCGGGCCGCTCAATCCATGCTGACCATCTGCGCGCTGGTGGTCTTTTTCGGGGCCGTCAACGGCATTCTGGCCCAATTGCCCGGGCTTCACCGGCTTTACTGCCTTGTATGTGCCCTGCTGGAGGTCACCAACGGCTGCCTTCAGCTCAGCCGCCTTCCCGCTGGGCGGGTGTTCGCCTGCTGCGGTGCACTCAGCTGGATGGGCCTTTCCGCCCTGGCGCAGGTGCGGGCGCTGCTTCCGGGTGAACTCTGCCTGAAACCGCTGCTTTTGGCCCGCCTGCTGCATCTGCCGTGCTCTCTGCTTTTGCTGCACCTGCTGCTGCGGTTTTTGCCCGCGGAAGCGCCCGCGTTCAGCAGCCTGGCCCCGCGGGTGATTCCCATCACCCACGGCAAACCGGACGCCGCCCTCGTTCTGTTTTTGCTGTGCTGCCTTGCACTTTCGCAATTAGAGCGTTTGGCAGGTGCCGTTTCGCCGAAGCCGTAACTGCCCCGCCTTCCTGTGGGCATCTTCCCCGCTGCCTTTACTTTTTCCCTCTTTCTTCCTATAATAAAAGGCAGCCAATGCACCGCTGGCTTTTGCCTGGGTGCATTTTAGCCGAAGCGTTTTTTGAAAAGCGAGGTCAGAGCGTGTTCCATAAGCCAATGTACGGGGCCACCATTGCCCCGGCCTGCGAATACTGTGCCTGGGGCCGCCGCGCCAGCGACCCCCGCATGATTCTGTGTGAAAAATGCGGCATTGTATCGCCCTATTATAAATGTAAAAAGTTCCGGTACGATCCTCTGCGCCGTGTGCCGAAGCGGCCGCCGAAGCTCCCTGCTTTTTCGCCGGAGGACTTTTCGCTGGACTGAAAAAGCCGGTTTTGCCCTCTGATCTGCGGCAAATCTTTCAATTTCGGTTGCATTTATTTTTTGGTTATTGTATAATATAGCATGTTCGGACAGAGCCATCTCTGCGCTGTTCGGCATACGGATGCGGGCCCTGTGCGACAGTGACCCATGAACCATGTCAGGCGGGGAACCGAGCAGCATTAAGTGGTCTTCACTGTGCGCCGCAGGCAGCCTGCATCCGTATGCCGAGCAGCGCAGGCGGCTTGTCCTTTTTTTGTATGTCCATCAAATGCCGAAGGGAGGGCGTTTGTTTTGTACCGTGCGCTTTATCGTAAATGGCGGCCCTCCCGTTTTGAGGACGTCGTTGGCCAGCAGGCCATCGTCACCGCCCTGAAGAATCAGGTGGCCACCGGCCGCATCGGGCACGCGTATCTGTTTACCGGCACCCGCGGCACCGGCAAAACCACCTGCGCCAAAATCTTCGCCAAGGCGGTCAACTGCCCCCATCAGGCGGGCGGCGACCCCTGCTGCCAGTGCGACATCTGCCGCGGCATTGAAAACGGCAGCATTCTGGACGTGGTTGAGATCGATGCCGCCTCCAACAACGGCGTGGACAACATCCGGGATATTCGGGATGAAACTGCCTACACCCCCAGTGAATGCACCTACAAGGTGTACATCATTGATGAGGTTCATATGCTGTCCATCCCGGCGTTCAACGCGCTGCTGAAAATCATGGAGGAGCCGCCCAGCCACGTGATTTTCATTCTGGCCACGACGGAAATTCACAAGGTTCCGGCCACCATTCTTTCCCGCTGTCAGCGGTACGATTTCGGGCGCATTCAGCCCCAGGACATTGCCGCCCGGCTGCTCTACATCGCCGGAGAGGAGCAGATCGACCTGGCGCCCGACGCCGCCGACCTGATTGCCCGCCTGGCGGATGGCGCCCTGCGCGATGCCCTCTCCATTCTGGACACCTGCGCCGGTGTTTCCACCCAGGTGGACGCCGAGCTGGTGCGCCGTATGTCCGGCGTGACCGACCGGGGCTATCTGTTTGAGATCAGCGCCGGGGTCCACAACCGGGACTCTGCCGGCGTTCTGGCTCAGGTGGCCGCTCTGCGCCAGCGCTCGGTAGATATGAAGCGGCTGTGTGAAGAGCTGATCAACCACTACCGCAACCTGATGCTTGCGGCACTGCCCGGCGGCGGTGCGCTGCTCACCGGTGTCCCCCCCGAGGAGGAATCCCGCTACACGCAGACGGCCGGTGAGATCCCGCAGTCCGAGTCCATCCGGGCCATTCAGGCGCTGGGCAGCGCCATGGAGCGGATGAGCCGCGGAACCGACCAGCGCATTGAGCTGGAGCTGGCGCTGTTCAGCCTTACCGAGCCGGTGGCCCCCACCCCGGCAGCCCAGCCCGCCGCGGCAACACCCTTTGTTTCTGCTCCGGCCGCGCCCACCTCTTCCACCTGGGCGCCCAAGGCCCCGGAACCTGCTCGGCCCGCGGCACAACAGCCACAGCAGCCGCCTGCACCGGCCGCCTCTCCCGCCCCGGTGCAGGAAGAGGATCTGCCCCCGTGGGAGGTAGACGACCCGTTGGTACCGAAAGCTCCGCCGGAAAAGGAAGCCCTCGCGCCTGCCCCCGCTGCCCCGGTGCCGCAGCCGACTCCCTCAGCCGCCCCGGCAGACAACCTCATGCTGTATCCGCAGTGGCACGACGTGGTGGAGGTGCTGCTGAGCAGCGAACTTTCCAAGCAGGAACCGGCCATCATCCCCTATCTGCGCAATTCCAAGGCCTATTTTGACGGCAAGCGGGTGCTGATCGACGGCGGCGATGTTTTCCGCGATTTTCTGCGGCGCAACCCGGAAAGCCGGACCCGCATCAAGGACATCATCGAGGAAAAGACCGGCGTGCGGTGCCCCATCGGGCCGTATACCCCACCCAAAGCTGACCAGCCGCAGGCTGCGGCCAATGTGGAAGAACTTCTGGCCGGAATGCAGGCGCAGGGCGTGGATGTGATCATTGAAGAAAAGAAGTAAGGGTTTGCCCTTTGTGCGCTGCCCCTTCTTTTTGCAATACAGCGAAAACTCATGCACAGCGGCGGTACGCCCTGTGAAATGAAGCAAACCATTGAAAATTGTTTTGGAGGTTTTGTCATGAAAGCAAGAATGCCCCAGGGCTTCGGCCGCCCCGATGTGAACGCACTGATGCGTCAGGCCCAGAAGATGCAGGAAGAAGTCAAGGCCAAGCAGGCCGAGCTGGAAGCCACGGAGTACCAGGGCAGTTCCGGCAGCGGCATGGTGGAAGTGACCATGACCGGCAAGCATGAGATCACCGCGCTGCACATCAAGCCCGAGGCTGTGGACCCGGACGATGTGGAAATGCTGGAGGACCTGATCGCTGCCGCCATCAACGACGCCGTGCGCGCTGTGGACGAAGCCGCGGACGCCGAGATGGGCAAGCTGACCAACGGCATGAACATTCCCGGCCTTTAATGGCGGTGACCGAACATGAGCAACAACGCGGAACCCCTGGAACGGCTGATTGAACAGTTCAGCAAGTTTCCCGGCGTGGGGCGAAAGGGTGCCACCCGCATGGCCTATCAGGTGCTGAGTATGCAGCCCGAACAGGCCATGGAGCTTTCCAAAGCCATTCAGGATGCGCACACCCGCCTGCACCGCTGCCGTGTGTGCATGAATTACACCGAGCAGGATGTGTGCAAGATCTGTTCCTCCCCCAAGCGCGACCATTCCATGATCTGCGTCGTGGAAAGCCCGCGGGACATCGTCTCGTTTGAGCGCACCCGGGAATACAACGGCCTGTACCACGTGCTGCACGGCCTCATCTCCCCCATGGACGGTGTAACGGCCGACCAGCTCTGCGTGAAGGAGCTTTTGGCCCGTTTGACCAACGGCACCGTAAAAGAGGTCATCATGGCCACCAATCCCACCGTGGAGGGTGAAGCCACCGCCATGTATCTGGCGAAGCTGATCAAGCCTTTGGGGGTGCGGGTCTCCCGCCTGGCCTACGGCCTGCCGGTCGGTTCCAGCCTGGAATACGCCGATGAAACCACCCTGTTCCGGGCGTTCACCGGCCGTGACGAACTGTAATCGCCGTTTTCTTTCAAGTAAACAAACAGCCAGCCGATGAAATTTCTCATCGGCTGGCTGTTTTATGTTGTATTCAAATGGTTACGCGTTCTGCTCGCAGCATTCCCGCACAAAATCGATCACGCACTGATTGCTGGTAATCACCGGCACCTTGAGAACCGCGGAAAGCTCCTGCCGGATCTCCGCCGAGCGCACGTTGGTGCAGGAGAAAAAGCACAGGTCGGTTTCTCTGGGCAGGTCCCAGGCAGTGTGCCGGGCAAACGCCAGAATTTTCTCCGGGGTCAGCGCAGCAATGTCAAACAGATTCCGACATTGTCGTTTGCCGGCTTCATTTTACCACGCCGCCGGTGCACCTGCAAGAGTGCCGCTGCCGAACTCTGCACCGCTTTTTCTGCCGTTTTTTATAAGATACGCACATTTGAGCCCCGCGGCGGCGGAACCGGCCCTTAACATTGACTTTTCTGCGCATTTATTGTATGATAACAACAGTTTCAGAACCTCGTTTGTTCTGATTTTGGCCGCTGTGGCGGAACTGGCAGACGCAAGGGACTTAAAATCCCTCGGTGGAAACATCGTACCGGTTCGATCCCGGTCAGCGGCACCAAAGGCACAAAGCGCCAGGGCGTGGCTTCACCCCTGGGCTTTTTCTTTTTGTACGGACGTTTTGCTTTCTTCCTTTGGGAGGGGATTGATCTTGAGCGCATTGTCAAACAAGCGCCGCGCTTCCTGGGTGCGGTTCGCTTTCGGGTGCCTTCTGGGGGCAACCGCCTTTCTTCTTTTATACGGAACCGCCCCGCTGGATGTAACCAACGACACCTGGCTGCGGGGCGGCTTTGTGGAAAAGGACTGCATCCAGCATTACACCGGCTGGCTGTTTTACCGAAAAAGCAAGCTGGGGCTGCCCCTGTGCATCGCCAACGGCATCAACTGGCCGCAGGGGTTAAGCGTTGCCTTTACCGATTCCATCCCCCTGTTCGCCGCGCTGTTCCGCCTGCTGTCGCCGCTTCTGCCCGGCACCTTCCAGTATTTCGGGCTGTTCTCCTTCCTCTGCTATGCGCTGCAGGGCGGGTTTGCCGCCTTGCTGCTGGGGTTGTTTGTACAGAAGCTCCCGCTGGTGCTTTGGGGTACGGTGCCCTTTGTGTTCAGCCCGATTCTGGTGGAGCGCACCTTTCGCCACCCCTCCCTCGCCGCGCATTTTCTCATTCTGGCGGCCCTGTACTATTACATTCGCGGCCGGCGGGAAGGGCGCTGTTTCTTCCCCGGGCTGCTCGCACTGAATTGCCTGACCATTGCCGTGCATCCTTATTTCGTCCCCATGACCTACGCCCTCACCGCTGCCCTCGCGCTGGAATGCGCGGCTGTCTCGCGTAAGCCGCTGCCCTGCCTGGGCAGTGTGGCGGGCAATCTGGTCGGCACCGTGGCGGTTGGCTGGCTGTTCGGCCTGTTTACCGGCTCGGCCAGCGGCGGCAGCGAAGTGGAATACGGTTACTTCGGCATGAATCTGAATGCCCTGTGGAACCCCACCAGCCGCTGGAACACCCTGTGGAGCCGGGTGCTGCCGGTGCAGAACCAGACCGGCGGCAACTACGATGCCTTCAACTATCTGGGGCTTGCCATGCTGCTTGTAGGCGCCGCGATGCTGATCTGGTTGGCCGTGCACTGGCGCCAGACGCTGGCGCTTCTGCGCCGCCACTGGGCGCTGGTGCTGGTTTGCCTGTGCCTGACAGTGTTCGCCGTCAGCAATGTGGTCACGGCCAATGGGGCCACCCTGTTTACCCTGCCGCTGCCCCACGCGCTGGTGCGCCTGGCCACCACCTTCCGCTCCAGCGGCCGGCTGTTCTGGCCGGGGTATTACCTGATTTTTCTCAGCTGCCTGGTCTTTTTGCTGCGGCGCCTTCCTTCGGTTCGCTGGGCTGCGCTGGGGCTGGCCGTGCTGGCGGCCGTTCAGCTGTGGGATATTTCTCCGGCGCTACTCACGCGCAGCCGGGAAATGCGCCAGTATCAGACGGAATACCAGACGCCGCTTACCAGCACCTTCTGGCAGCAGGCAGCCGGGCAGTACCGACACATTCTATCGCTGGACGGCCTGCAGGAAGAGCCACTTTTCCTCGCGTTGTGGGCCGCCGACAACGGCCTGACCACCAACGACCCCTTTGCCGCCCGCTGGGATGAGGCCACCCTGGCCGCACAGCGCCAGCAGCAGATCGATTCCCTGCTGGCTGGGCAGCCGCAGAAGGGCTGCCTGTATCTGGTGCAGGACGAAGGCCTATTTTTACAGCTGGCTGAGGTCCTGCAGGATCAGGCGCTCTGCGCCAAACTGGATGACACCTGGTATGTCATTGCCCCCGGCATGAACTACAACGGCAGCGATGTGCAGCGCTATGGCGACGCCTACCCCCTGCACATCTGCGATTACACCGACAGCCTGTGGGATCACGGGGTTCTGACCCGGGAAGCCCCCTACCAGACCGTGCTGTTCTACGACTGCGCCTTTACACGCCGCCGCCTGGAAGGAATGCAGGCGCTGCGTGCCGACGGCGTAGATTATCCCATTTTGAACATTGACGACAAGGATGCCGGCTGGCTGATGGTCACGCTGGACATCCCGGATGCCCACACGTTACAGGGCAAAGAATTGGAGAGTATCGCATGAGAGTGATTAAAGTACGCAGCCTGATTCCGGTTCGGCTGGACAAGTACCTGATGGACCAGTTTCCCACCCTGGGGCTGGGCCGCCTGAACAAGGCCCTGCGGGAAAACAAGATCAAGCTGAACGGAAAGAAGCAGCCCCTGGCTACCCGGGTGCAGAACGGCGATGAGATTCGGCTGTTCATTCTGGATGACGTGCTGGACGGGGCTGACGGCAAAGGCACGGTGAGCGGTGCCCGCTGCCCGGCCCAGCCGGTGTATGAGGACGATCAGCTGCTGATCGTCAACAAGCCCGCCGGGCTGCCCAGCCAGGGCCCCAGCGACGAGGACAATCTGGAAAGCCGCGTTGCCCTGTACCACGCGCAGAACGGCGGCAAGGGGCCTGCCCCCCAGCTGTGCCATCGGCTGGATACCGGCACCAGCGGCCTGGTGGTGCTGGCCAAAACGCCGGAGGCCGAAGCCCTGATGGGTCAGCTCATCCGGGACCACAAAATGCGCAAGAGCTATGTGTGCGTTACCTTTGGCCGCCCCCGCCCGGAGGCCGCCAGCCTGCAGGGCTATCTGGTCAAGGATGCCGCCAAGGGCATGGTCTACATCCAGCAGGACAATGTGCCCGGGGCACGGCAGGTGCGCACCGACTACAAAACCCTGGCCATCAGCGGGCGGCTGGCGCTGCTGCAGGTGGAGCTGATCACCGGGCGTACCCACCAGATCCGCGCCCATCTGGCCAGCATCGGCTGCCCCATTCTGGGCGATAGCAAGTACGGCAACAATGCGGCCAACCGGGAGCTGAAGCTGAAGTATCAGGCCCTGTGCGCCTACGAACTGCGTTTCCCTGACCTGCACGGCACCCCGCTGGAAGCCGTGAGCGGCAAGGTGCTGCACTGCGAAAAGCCCTGGTATTACCGCCAGATTCTGGACGGAACCCTGAAATAATCGTTTTTTGTCTTCCACTGCCCTTCGTTTTTGCAATGTGCAATGGAAGACATTTTTGTACTGCCGTCTATGTGCAGGTCTTTTTTACGCCGCACGCAGACGTCTCAAACCACCGCAGAGCTTTCGCAAGGAGGAAAGGAGCCGCACCATGGAATTTCTCACCTTGAACACCGGCGCACAGCTGCCTATGATCGGCTTCGGCACCTGGGACGTGCGCGGCGAAGAAGGCAAGCGCAGCATTCTGGGCGCGCTGGAGCTGGGCTACCGCCTGGTCGATACGGCCCTGATGTACAAAAACCACGCCATTGTCGGGGCTGCCCTGCAGGAAAGCGGCCTGCCCCGCAGCGAATTGTTCCTCACCACCAAACTGAACCGCCCCTGCAGCAGCTATCCGGCCGCAAAGGCGGGCATTGAACAGTGCCTGAACGAGCTGCAGACGGACTATCTGGATCTGCTTCTGATCCACGAACCATACGAAAATGCCCTTGCCATGTACCAGGCCATGACCGAGGCCGTCCGCTCCGGCAAGGTCCGTGCCATCGGCATTTCCAACTTCAGCCCGACGGAGTATGAGGAGTTTCTCACCCAGTGCGGCGTGGTGCCCGCGGTGAACCAGATCGAATCCCACGTGTACCATCCTCAGCTGCACTTCCGGCAGCTGCTGAACGAATACGGCACGCAGATGCAGTCCTGGGCGCCCTTCACCGAGGGCCGCAAGCCCATCTTTTCCGAGCCGGTTCTGTGCGCCATCGGGGCCGCCCACGGCAAAAGCGCCGCACAGGTGGCCCTGCGCTATCTGACGCAGAACGGCATTGCCGTCATTCCCAAATCCGTTCATCGGGAGCGGATGGCGCAAAATCTGGACCTCTTCGACTTTACGCTCACGCCGGAGGAGCTGGCCCGCATTCGGCAGCTGGATCAGGGTACTTCCCTGTTCGGCTGGTATTGACCCATAGAATGGGCCTGCCCGTCCGATTTTGAGGGCTGATTTTGAGAAAAGGGGGTGTGAACCGCCGTGGAACTCCGCGTTCTGAATTATTTTCTGGCCATCGCCCGGGAAGAAAACTTCACCCGGGCCGCCCAGCAGCTGCACGTGACGCAGCCCACCCTCTCCCGCCAGATCGCCGATCTGGAGCAGGAGCTGGCGTGAAGCTGTTTCGCCGCAGCAATCACAACATCGTTCTCACCGAGGATGGCATGATTCTCAAGCGCCGAGCAAGGCGCTTCTCGCCCTTGCGGATAAAACCAAACGGGACTTTCTGCACCGAGGCGAACAGCTGGAGGGCACCATCGCCATCGGCAGCGGAGAGTTTCTGGCCACCCGCTGCCTGACCGACTGCATTGCGGCCTTTCACCGGATGCACCCGCTGGTGCGCTACGAACTGGTCAGCGGCAACGCGCTCAATCTGCTGGACCTTGCGCTGCTTGCCGAACCCATTGACATCCGCAAATACGACTTTGTGCCCACGCCGGTTTTGGAAGAATGAGGCGCGCTGGTGCAGGAGGACTCGGAACTGGCCCAAAAGGCCGGCCTTGCCCCGCAGGATCTGGTCGGCATTCCCCTGATCTCCTGCCTGAGCGACCCCGCCCAGGAGCGGCTGCAAGCCTGGTTCGGCCCTTACGCCGGGCAGCTTGACGTTCTTGCCCGTGGAAGCCTGATGTACAATGAAGCGCTTCTCGCGCAAAGCAACATTGGGGCGGTGATCGGTATTCGGCTGGCCTGCCAGTACACCGGCCTTCGGTTCGTCCCCTTTTCCCCGCCGCTGCAAAACTGCACCGCGCTGATCTGGAAAAAGGAACAGGTGTTCTCCACCGCCACCTCGGCCTTTCTGGAGTTCGCCAAGGAATACCTTTTGGGCATTTCTCGCGATAATAGATAAGCATTGGGCATTGCTCGGCCCGAATTCTATAATAAAGGTGTTCAAAGCAGGGAGCCATTCCGCTTTGGGCACCTGATTTTTGTTTTGGGCACCGCGAACGGTTCCGGTGCCTCGGAAAGGGCGTTGGTATGACCATTCAGGAAGCAAGCGAGTGCTACCGCATTCCCCTGCACATTCTGCAGGAATATGAACGCTGGGGGCTTTGCCGCGCAGTAAAGGACGTGATGGGGACCTGGCAGTATGACCAGACCGACATTGAACGCCTGAGCCTGATTTTGACGCTGCACGACGTTGGGTTTAGCCCGGAAGAGGTGGAGCATTCTATGCGTCTGCTTCGGGTGGGGGATTCCACCAAAGAAGAGCGCGCCCGTATGCTGAATGAGCGCCGGGACGGCACGCTGGATGAGATCCACCTGCGCCAGCAGCAGCTAGGCCGCCTGGACTATCTGCGCTACGAGCTTGCCCAGGGTCACCCGGGGCGCTGACTTTGCGAAACGTATCTCCGCCCGGTTCCGTTTTTCCCTGCAAAGAAAGTGAGGATGCTTATGAAAAAGAAACTTGCACTTTCTTCTGGCCGCCTGTCTGGCCCTTGCGGTGGTCGGGTGCGGAAGCACTGCCGTCTCCAGCAGCGCCGCAACCCCTGCCTTCTCCGAAACGGCCGACTCTCAGACGCAGCCCACCCCCACCGCAGATCCGGAGGCCACCCCGGAAGCCACACCGGAGGCCGAAGCTTCCAGCCGGATTCTGGTGGCCTATTTCTCCTGCACCGGGCACACCCAGGCCGTTGCCGAGCAGATCGCCCAGCAAACCGAAGCAGACCTGTATGAAATCACCCCGGCTGATCCTTACACCGTCGAGGATCTGAATTACAACGACAACAATTGCCGCGCCAATCAGGAAATGAACGACCTGGCGGCACGGTGCCATGGCTGGGCACAGTTTCAGGCCATGGAAAACCACTACAACCTGCTCTACCGGGAAGACGAGCGGGAGCTGATTCCCATCTGCAAACAAATGGGTGTGTCACTCATGCCGTACAGCCCCCTGGCCGCCGGGCACCTCACCCGCCCGGAGTGGACCACCGACACCCTGCGCAGCCGGACCGACCGGGTCGCCATGGGCAAATACGACCGCACCAAAGAGCAGGATCTGGAGATCGTGCACCGGGTGCACACGCTGGCCGAGCGCTACGTCGTAAAGATGCAGCAAATCGCATTGGCCTGGCATTGGGCCAAGGGCGTTGCGCCCCCCATCATCGGGGCCACCAAGGCCGCCCATTTTGACGATGCTGCGGCCGCGCTCAATGTTCGGCGGAGGATGTGGCCTATCTGGAACAGCCGTATCTGCCCCACCCGATCGTGGGCGCCATCAACCAGAACCCGGCAGAGGGCGTTATTCTGCTGGACGAAAAGAAATGAGCCCCCTGCATTCCGCAATACAAAGCAAAAAAACACCGTGGTACATCGGCCGGTTGAACCGGCTTTTGTGCCACGGTGTTTTTCAGGTTCGGTTTACTTTTCCAGCGCTGCCAGATAGTCCAGCACGGCCTGGGTCACGACCTTGATGTTCTGCCCGGAGGTATTCACCATCAGGTCGTAATTTTCCCGCGCGCCCCACTTGCGGTCGCTGTAAAACTCATAGTACTTGGCGCGGCCCTTATCAATGCTGGCCATGCGCTTCTTCATCTCCTGCTCGGTCAGGTGTTCATCCTCGGCCTTACGCTTCATGCAGCGGTCCAGCTTGCTGGCCACATCCGCATACACGAAGATGCGGAACGGCTTTTCATCCCGCAGAATGTAATCGGCACAGCGGCCAACGATGATGCAGTCCGACTTTGCCGCCATCTCCTGAAGCAGTTTGTGCTGCTCGGCATACACATTCATGCTCTGCTGGAACATGGGGTTCGTCACCGGATAAAAGCTGTGCCCGACATGAATGGGGAACGAAGTGATGGGCTTGCGCTCAATGATCTGCTGCACATACTCCTCCGAAAGGGCCGTGCGCTTGGCGATTTCGGTGATGATCTCCTGATCGTAATAGGCATAGCCCAGCTTTTCCGAAAGGCGGCGCCCTAGCTCACGCCCGCCGCTGCCAAACTCTCGTCCAATGGTAATGATTTTGCTCATATCTGTCGCTCCTTTCCGACGTTTCCGGTGTGGTTCTTCCGGCAGGCCGTGTCTGCCTAAGGCTGACCGCCGCCTTTTTCAGGATGCAGCAATCGTTCATTCCAATCGCTGCTCAAATTTCTGATAGGCCGCAAAGCGCTCGCCGATCAAATCCATCAGATAGCGCTTGTACGGTGCTAGGGCGCTTTCCTTGTGCCAGATCAGCGCCAGGGTGCTGTTCTGCAGCCGGCCTTCAAAATCAATGGGATAGATGTGCAGACGGTTTTCCTGCCGCTGCCGTTTGTTGTTGTTCAAGGTGGTTCCGCAGATCTGGTGCGGAATGATACACCCGGCCATATCCGTCCGGGCCAGCGCATCCAGAACCTCCGTTCGGTTCGAAGCAAACACAGTGTGGAATTCCCGCCCCGTCTGTGCCGTGTACTCATCCATTACGCTGCGCAGGCGGCTGCCGACCGGATACGTTACAATCGGGACCTGCGCCAGCTGCTCCAGCGTAATGCCGTTTTGCTTATAATGGAAATCTGCCTCCCGTGCCCGGCTGCCAAGGCAGGCCTGCAGCAATCGGTCCGAAAGGATAAACAGATAGGTATCCTGCAAAAGCACCGAGGCATTCAGCTGCGGCCGGGGGCTGTACTGGGTCACAATGGCCATATCCAGAATACCCCGCTCCACCTGATTTTGCAAGAGATTGGAGTAATCATACGCAACCTCCAGCTCCACGTGGGGGTATTTCTTCTTAAACGGCGGCACAATGCGGGGAACGATCTCCGTATAGCGGGCCGAGGGCACCCCAAGCGTCACGCGGCCTTTGGCATCCGGCCCGCTGCCGTCCAGTTCGGCGGCAATCCCGTTCTCCAACGCCCGGATCTTTTTCAGGGTCTCCAGCAGCGCCTGCCCCTCTGCCGTGAGGGCAAAGCGCGGGCGATGCTCCACCAGCTTTACACCGTATTCCTCTTCCAAGCTGCGCACATGGGCGCTGACGCACTGGTAAGAAACAAACAACTGCTGTGCCGCCCCGGAAAGGCTTCCGGCCTCGGCAACAGCCAGAAAGGTGGTAAAGCGCTGGTTCATTTCGCCCTCCCCCTCTCTTTTCTCTATCATGCCGCTTTTTGCACAAAATGTCAAGGGAATTTCCGGCCCGTTTTCAACAGTTCTAACAAGAACCTTCCGGCCGGTTCTCGATTTTCTTCTCTTTAAACCGTGCTTTTTGTCAAGGTATCGCCGCTGTTTTCCCGCCGGATTTAAGGGCGTGCAGCCCCTTCAAATTCAAAAAATTTTTTGAATTTGATCAAAAAACGTTTTGATTGTGTTTTTCGACTTCCTGCCTTACAATGACAGCAGATGAAGCGTTCCTCATCTGCCCGCACCGGGCAAATTTTCTTCGGTTTCAGGCGATTTCGGCGCGCGGCTTTCCCGTGTCGATGGAAGAAGCACCAGGCCCATAAAGCAAAAAGGAGTGTTCAATATGTCCGATCAGACTCATTCCAAGGATTCCATGCACTACAAAGATTGGCGCAGCGGAATGCTCACCAACGGCATTGAGCGTGCCGCCCACCGCGCCCTGCTGTACAGCACCGGCCTGGAGGAGCGAGACCTGCACAAGCCGCTCATCGCCATTGTAAACTCGTTTACGGAAATGGTGCCCGGGCACTTCCACCTGCGGGAGCTGGCCCAGTGTGTGGCGCAGGGCGTTTGGGAGGCCGGCGGCGTGCCGCGGGAGTTCTCCACCATCGCCATTTGCGACGGCATCTGCCAGGGGCACAAAGGCATGAGCTACCCCCTGCCCAGCCGGGAACTGATCGCCGACTCGGTGGAATATATGATCGAAGCCCATCGGTTTGACGCCATGGTGATGCTGCCCGGCTGTGACAAGATCGTTCCCGGTATGCTGATGGGGGCCATGCGGTGCAACATTCCTGCCATTGTGGTGCCCGGCGGTCCGATGCTGCCCGGCTCCTGCAAAGATCACCCGGTGATGACCCTGACGGATATGCGGGAGCTGATTGGCCAGACCCAGACCGGGAAAATGACCGTGGAGGACCTGATGGCCGCCGAGCAGACCGCCCTGCCCGGCGTGGGCACCTGTAGTATGCTGGGCACCGCCAACACCATGAGCTGCCTGGCGGAAGTTCTGGGCATGAGCCTTCCCGGTTGCGGCCTGGCCCACGCGGTCAGCGCCAAAAAGCGCCGCATCGCCAAGCAGAGCGGCTACCGGGTGGTGGAAATGCTGAAGGAGGGCCTGACCCCCCGCAAGATCATGACCCGCGACGCCCTGCGCAACGCCATTATCGTGAGCATGGCCATGGGCGCCTCCACCAACAGCACCCTGCACCTGCCCGCCATTGCCCACGAAGCCGGCATTGACCTTTCGCTGAAGGATTTTGACGAGCTGAGCCGTAAGGTGCCCTATCTGTGCAACATCAAGCCCAGCGGCAGTCATCCCCTCTCGGATCTGGAAGCCGTGGGCGGCGTGCCCGCCGTGATGAAAACGGTGGAGCCGCTGCTGGAGGGCAGCGCCCTGACCTGCACCGGCAAAACCGTGGCCGAAAACCTGAAGGATGTCACCGTTCAGGAAAACGATGTGATCTTCTCGCTGGCCCATCCCAAAAAGCCCGAGGGCGGTTTGGCCGTGCTGCACGGCAGCCTGGCGCCGGACGGTGCCGTGGTCAAGCAGGCCGGTGTGAAGCCCAGCATGCACCGCTTTGAGGGCAGGGCCAAGGTGTTCACCAGCATGGAGGACGCCTGCGAGGCGGTTTCCGGCGGGCAGATCACCCCGGGCACGGTCATCGTCATCCGGTACGAAGGCCCCAAGGGCGGCCCCGGTATGCGGGAAATGCACATGGTTACCAGCCTGATCGTGGGCCGCGGTATGGATGAAATGTGCGCGCTGGTCACGGATGGCCGCTTCTCCGGCTCCACCCGCGGCCCGGCCATTGGACATGTCAGCCCGGAAGCTGCCGCCGGCGGTCCCATTGCCATTGTGCAGGACGGCGACCCCATCCTCATCGACATCCCCAACCGTCGGCTGGATCTTCTGATCCCGCAGGAAGAAATTGATTGTCGGCTCACCCAGTGGAAGCCGCTGCGCAAGCCCCGCACCCCCGCGCTGGATCGGTATGCCTCTCTGGTAAGCAGTGCCGACAAGGGTGCCATTCTCCGCGCACCGCAGGAATAAGCGGCCGCCACTCGCTCTGCCTTTCTCTTGCTTTTCCAGATAGAACAGCACAAAAGTGCCCGGAATTCGGCCTATAAGCCGACATTCCGGGCACTTTTGCTTTTATTTATGCTTTGTTTTAAGGGTTCAGGCCGCACCGTCTCTGCGGCCGGGGTCCAGAATCCGGGCAAGCACTGCGCGCACCGGCCATGCCGCGGCGCGCAGCAGAACCGCCAGAACGCAGCACAGCGGTGCATACAGTACAAAGCCGAGCACCGGGCCGATGGCAAACCGTGCCATCACCCGCAGCCAGACCAGAATCAAAAACACATGATGCACCAGAAAAATCCCATAGCTTTCCCCCGCCAGCCGGTGCAGCCCCGCGCCGGCTTTGGCCGGCAGCCGCTGCCCCAGCCAGAGCAGCCCGCTGAACAGCAGCACCGAGGTCACCGGCCCCAGCCAGGGGGCCGCGCTGCCCTGCCACAACAGCAGCACCAAGGTCCAGATTCCCAGGTCGGCTCCCAGCCAGCCCCAGGTCTGCACCGTCCTGTTTTTCCACCCCCGGGCAAGGGCCATGCCCGCGCAGAACACCGGCAGACTGCCCAACATCGTGTGGCGGGCATTCCAGCCTGCCGGGCAGGCCAACGGCCAGAAGGCCCACAGGCAAACGCACACCGCCGCCAGCAGCTTGCGCCCCCTCGGGCGGCGCATCAGCCAGGCCAGCAGCGGGAACACTCCATACAGCAGGATCAGGCAGCCCAGAAACCACTCGCCGATTTTATAAAAGGTAAGGGTCCATTGAGAGAGGTAACCGTCCAGCCCCAAAACCGAAAAGAGCAGCCGCCACCGGGGAATTTCGCGGTTGTTCCCGTGCAGGATCTCCCCGTAGAAAAACAACGCAAAGAACCCCGTCCAGAACATGGGGTAGATGGCCAGCGCCCGCTTTTTTGCATAGGCCGAAAGCCTTCCGCCCTCGCCCCACCCGAGCCACAGAGAAAACCCGGACGTGAGGAAGAACAGATCGCAGGCAATTTCGATCCACCGGGCAAACTGCGGCGCAGCAGCAAAGGAAGGGGAAGAAAAGCCCGCTGTCAGCCGCTCCACCCCGAAGTGATACAGCAAAATCAGCAGTGCCGAAAGGCATTTGCACAGATCCAGCCCCTTTATGATTTCTCGTTTCATCGCTGCTGCCAGCTCCTTTCCTACGCCTTCCCGGCAAAATCTGTTCTTTTCTATCCTACCAAATCTACCCGCAATTGTCACGGGGATTTGCGCGAACTGCCTGTAATTTTTTTGCCGGTCGTTTTCTACGGCGCTCCACCTGTTTATCATTTTCGCATTTTAAATGCAAAATCGCTGCAAAAAGGCGAAGATTTCGTTGACAAGTTCCCGTTATTTCATTAAAATAACCAGTGCGGGAATGGTAATTTTCATTCTTCCCGCAGGAAATGGAGGTGTGCTTTATGGACGATCACAGTCGAAGTCGCAGCGATGGGCAGGCAGACGCCCCGGACGGATTATGCGGCGCGGCGGGTCCAAAAGCACCCGGCGTTTTCTGCATTGTTTTCTGAGTTTGCTGGTTCTGCTCATCGCACCGATGTATCTGTGGTCGGCAATTTGCCGGTTGTGGAACAGGGGTGCTTTTTTTGCGCCCTTTTTCCGAACATACCCTGATTTTTCAGGGAAAGCGAGGTGCGAATTATGAACGAAGAAATGGTAAAATCCGCTTCTTTTACCGATGAAGTGGTGCGCCTTGCGCGCAGCGGTACGTCCGGCGCGCAGTTGGCTCAGCAGTTGGACGATTATCATGAAAAAGACATTGCCGCCGCCCTGGAGCAACTGGATCAGCAGCATCGGCTGCTGGTTTATCACGCCCTGGGGGCCGAGCGCCTGTCGGAGGTATTTGCCTACCTGAACGATGCGGGCAAGTACCTGCGGGAGCTGCCGGTGAAAAGCGCCGCTTCCATCCTGCAGGAAATGGATGCGGACGACGCGGTGGATGCACTGGAAACCGTTCCGCCGGAGACCCGGAAGGCCCTGCTGGAACAGATGGACAGCGAGGCCAAGGCGGATGTGCGCTTGATCTGCTCTTACGATGAGGACGAGATCGGCAGCCAAATGACGACGAACTTCATCCTCATCGACCGCCAGCTGACGGTGAAGCAGGCCATGCGTGCCCTGATTGCCCAGGCGGAGGAAAACGACAACATCTCCACCATTTATGTAAGCGGCGAGAACGGGGTGTTCTGCGGCGCCATTGATCTGAAAGACCTGATCATTGCCCGGGAAGGCACCAGCCTGGAAACGCTTATCAGTACCTCCTACCCCTACGTCGGCGCCCACGAGCGCATTGAGGACTGCATTGAGCGCCTGAAGGAATACGCCGAGGACTCCATCCCCGTGCTGAATGAGAAAAAGCGCCTCATCGGCATCATCACCGCACAGGACATTGTGGAGGTCGTGGACGATGAGATGGGCGACGATTACGCCAAGTTGGGCGGCTTGACGGCCGAAGAGGACCTGAACGAGAGCCTTCTGGTCAGCGTGAAAAAGCGCCTCCCCTGGCTGATCATTCTGCTGTTCCTGGGCATGGTGGTTTCCACCGTTGTGGGCCTGTTTGAGGGCGTTGTTGCTCAAATTGCCCTGCTGGTGTGCTTCCAGTCGCTGATTCTGGACATGGCTGGCAACGTGGGCACCCAGTCACTGGCGGTCACCATTCGTGTTCTGATGGACGAAAGCCTCACCGCCCGCCAGAAGCTGGAGCTGGTCTGGAAAGAAATGCGTATTGGCCTGTGCAACGGCGGCCTGCTGGGTGTGCTGGCGCTGCTGTTCATCGGCCTGTATGTGTGGCTGTTCAAGGGCAAAACCATCCACTATGCGTTCTGCCTCTCCGGCTGCGTGGGCGTGTCGCTGCTGCTGTCCATGGTGATTTCCAGCTTTGTAGGCACCGCCATTCCCATGTTCTTCAAGAAGATCAAGGTGGACCCCGCCGTGGCTTCCGGCCCGCTCATCACCACTGTGAACGACCTGGTGGCGGTGGTCACCTATTACAGCCTGTCCTGGCTGATGCTGGTGGAGATCTTTCACCTGGCCTGAGCTACCCGGGCCTGAATGCTTTTCTTTATAAACAAGCGATCAAAAAGCGAATTTCTGCAATACCTTACGTTTCCTATGTAAAACGCAAGGCATTGCTTTTTCGTTTCCGGGCTGTTCATTGCTCCATGCACACCGCCAGATGCCCAAGGCCCTCCTCGCTGGTCACCGCAAGCTGCTGCACAAAGCCATGCCGTTCCGGCGCAAGATAGCGGCACACCGCCTTCGAGTGGGGGCAGCGCCCGGCGGTCATCTGCTGCAAAAGCAGCGCCAGCTTCGCCTCCTGCTGTGCCGGGGTGGTGGTCGTTCTCCAAACCGCCAGGCACGCCGCGCTTGGGGCAGTTCGGTCTCCCAGAATCTCCTGCCGCAGTGCCGTGACCATCACGCAGCGCAGCAGCACCCCGCTCAGATTGTAAAACTGCCGCCGGTAATCCGGGTCAAATCGAAGCAGGGTGCGCACTGCCAGAGACTCCGGGAACAACTGCAGAAACTCCTGCGCCAGTTCTTCCAGCCGTTCAAAATCGCCGCCGCATATCCCCTCAAAGCGGGTGCTCAAGGATTCCAGAATTTGCTCATCCGTCACCCGTTCACCGGCCTGAGCGCGGCAGTGATAAAACAGCGCAGCCAGCCGCTCCAGGCTTTCCGCGTAGGTCTGCCGGTCCAGATAGGCACTTTGCTCAAACCGCTTTGCCAGCTGCGGCAGAATTCCCTCGCCCCATTCCGCAAGGCCCTCCCGGTGCAGGGCCTCCCGCCGGGTTTCCAGCAGCTGAAGGGCCTGCGCCCCGGTCAGCGTCAGATCCGCTTCCTCTTCCGGCTGTGCCAGAAGCTCGTTCAGGCATTGCTGCTCATTCGCCTGCATCATCCATTCGTTTATCCCGTTCATTGCTGCACCTCCGCCTGTTTTTTGGTCTGCTCAGGATAGCACAGAAGCGTCGGGAAGAACAGGCTTGAAATCCCGCCCAAAGTGTGATAATGCAGCCGGAAAACTTCACACATTCTTAAGGCATTCTGCCCGATGCAGGCCAAACTTTAAAAGATACGATTGAACCCGCTTTACAATTCCGCTATAATAAAAAAGCGGCCCCGATTGGAAATATTTTGCCGCACCACAGCCCGCCAAGCATTCGCGGCTGTAAAAAATAGGAGAAAACATGAAATCAAACGAATCTAGAAGCACCTTTTCCGGCAAACTCGGCTTTGTGCTGTCCGCTGCCGGTGCCTCCGTCGGGTTGGGCAACATCTGGCGGTTCCCGTATCTGGCCGCCAAGTACGGCGGCGGTATTTTTCTGCTCATTTACATCCTGCTGGCGCTCACCTTCGGCTATTCTATGATCGTGGCGGAAACCGCTCTGGGCCGCATGACCGGCAAAAGCCCCGTGGGCGCGTTCGCGTTTTTTGCAAAGCCCGGCAAGCGAACCGGGCCGCTGCGCTTCGGCGGCTGGATCAACGCCGTTATCCCCATCCTGATCGTCCCCTATTACTCGGTCATCGGCGGCTGGGTCGTCAAATACCTGTGCGAGTACCTGCTGGGCCACAGCCATGCGCTGGCCAGCGATGGCTACTTCTCCGGCTTCATTTCGGACGGTGCTTCCACCGAGCTGGCCTTTCTTGCGTTTGCACTGCTGACGCTGGGCATTATTTTTGCCGGTGTGGAGAACGGCGTGGAGCGTTTTTCCAAAGTGACCATGCCGGTGCTGGTGGTGCTCTCCGTCATCATCACCATTTATTCCGTGACCCGCCCGGGGGCCATGGCCGGTGTCAAATACTTTCTGGTTCCCAACCCGGAGAATTTCTCCTGGATGACGGTCGTTTCCGCCATGGGGCAGATGTTCTACTCCCTGTCCATCGCCATGGGTATTCTGATCACCTTTGGCTCCTACATGAAGCGGGACATTGCCATTGAAGATTCCACCCAGAACGTGGAGTTCTTTGACACCCTCATCGCCATGATGGCCGGCCTGATGATCATTCCCGCTGTGTTTGCGTTCTCCGGCGGCGACTCTGCCTCGCTGAATGCTGGGCCGTCTCTGATGTTCATCACCCTGCCCAAGGTGTTTGACAGCATGGGCTTCGGCTCTGCGGTGGGCGTGCTGTTCTTTTTGCTGGTGCTGTTTGCCGCGGTAACCAGCTCCATCGCCTTGACGGAGAGCGCGGTTTCCACCTTCCAGGATGAATTGGGCTGGAGCCGCAAAACGTCCACCTGCCTGATGGCCGTCATTCTGGTTGCGCTGGGCACGCTCTCTTCGCTGGGGTATGGCCCGCTCTCCGGTGTAACGATTCTCGGAATGCAGTTTTTGGACTTTTTCGATTTCCTGACCAACTCGGTCATGATGCCCATCGCCGCCATTGCCATCTGCCTGCTGGTCTCCCGCGTTGTGGGGGTAAAGGCCATTGAGGCCGAGGTGCTGCACGGCGAGGGCACCTTCCGCCGCAAAACGGTGTTCACCTTCATGATCCGCTACCTGTGCCCCATTTTCGCCGCCATCATTCTGGCCAGCTCCGTCGCCAATGCGTTCGGCTGGATCAGTATGTGATTTCACCTGACCAATAAAAAAAGGCGCTGCCCTGCGATGCAAATCGCGGGCAGCGCTTTTTCGTCTCTGCGGCCGGGGCCTTTCGTTCAGTTCTCTTCCTGGGCCGGATAATAGAGGTTGTTGGCCACAAACTCCAGTTTGTCTTTCAAAATCAGCTCCAGGTTGCTCACGGCGGAAACCATGTTCACCACCGACTCATTCACTTCCACAATGCGGCAGAAATCCGCCGGTTCCTGGGCCAGCACCTTCTGGATTTTTTCGCCCTCCGCGTTGAGAATGTGGCTGAGGGCCGTCTCCTCCAGGGCAATGCTCTCCAGCAGGTCGGTCACCGCCTGGGCCATGGTAATCGGATTGCAGGGCATTGCAATAACAGGCATCGACATATGAGGTACCTCCTTTGTGTCCCGAATTCATTCGGTGCCCCATTTTATGGCATCCCGGTGGTTTTGGTTCCCCTATCCCGGTGCCGCAAAAAGCAAAAAGGGCGATACCGCCCGGCAGCCTGCCTGGTTGGTATCGTCCTTTTGAATTGCATGATAAACCGTCTGCGCGGCTCAGATGGAAATGGTGTTGGCGACGTCGATCATCTTGGTGTCGATGGTCTTGTGCATGGCCAGTGCCACGTTGATGTCGTAATCCACGATCTGATCGGCCGACACAGCCACCACGCGGTTGAAGATGCCGCGCTCCAGAAGATACACAGCCTGATAGCCCATCTGAGAGGCCGTCACGCGGTCACGCAGGGTGGGGGCACCGCCGCGCTGCACATGGCCCAGAACGGTGGCACGGGAGTCAATGCCGGTGCGGGCCTGAATCTCGTTGGCCAGATCCTGCGCCGTGCCGGGCACGCCCTCGGCCTTCACGATGATGAAATGCTTCTTGCCGGTTTTCTGGGTGAAGCTCATCCGGTCCAGAATGTCCCGCTCCAGGTCGTAAGGCCGCTCGGGGATCAAGGTGGCAATGGCGCCGGTGGCGATGCCCACGTTCAAGGCAATGTAGCCGGCGTGGCGGCCCATTACCTCCACCACGCTGCAGCGGTCATGGCTCTGGGTGGTATCGCGCAGCTTATCCACCATCTCCACCGCAGTGTTCATGGCGGTGTCGTAGCCGATGGTGTACTCACTGCAGGCAATGTCGTTGTCAATGGTGCCGGGAATGCCGATGCAGGGAATGCCCAGGTTGGCCAGCGCGCGGGCGCCCTTGAACGAACCGTCGCCGCCGACGACCACCAGCGCGTCAATGCCGTTGTCGCGGCAGCACTGCGCGCCCTGCTCCTGGCCCTCTTTGGTGAGGAACTCCAGGCAGCGGGCGGTATACAGCACCGTACCGCCGCGATGAATGATCTCGGAAACGCTGCGCAGATCCATGTCCCGCATTTCGTTGTGAAGCAGGCCGTTGTAGCCGCGCTCAATGCCCTTGACCTTGATGCCCTTGCTCAGGGCGGTACGCACAACTGCACGCACAGCAGCGTTCATGCCGGGGGCGTCGCCGCCGCTGGTGAGAACGCCGATGGTCTTGATCTCTTTTGCCATAAGACACTCCTCCTAAAAACGGGCCGCCCTGCTGGTCGGAACCGGTCGGCGGCTTACAGCCGCCCACCCCGTTCAACCGGCTGTTCCGGGGGCGTACTCTCTGGGCCACGGGTCGCAGCGCCGGAAGCCTGTCCTCCAGGGCTGCCGCTTTTCTCTGCCCATCGTTAAAAGTATATCACGCTCAGTTTTGATTTGTAAACGGTGGGAATGTTGCATGAAATCTCACTTTGTTGCACCTGTTTTCCCATCGTTCTGCCCATTTCTCGCATTTTGCGTTATGGGGTTCTGTTTCCTGCCCTTCGGTTGCCGCGCAGCTGTTTTTGACGGGCGGGCATTCAGCGAACCGCCACATTTCCCTCGCCCAGAATGCGGTTCAACTCGCTGTACAGAAGGGGGTGATCCAGCGCCCACAGGGTGCGCGGGGCCAGCACCATCTTTCCGGTGTCCACAAAGCGGATGTAGACCGGCATGGTCCCGTCCAGAATGCCCAGCAGGCTGCGCACCTTGGCCATCTGGGGGCTGTCCTTTCCGGGCAGCTTCAGATACACGGCCTTCGGGCTTTCCTTCGCCACCGTACTGCGCTTGGCCAGGTTCTGCTGATCGGGCGTGTAGCGGTCAATGGGCACCACATGGTCGGCCAGCAGTTTGGCCGGTTCTTCCTCTTTGACCGAGACCCGGCCGCTCACCACCACAACAGCGTTGTCCTGCAGGGCATCCCGGCAGTCGGCAAGCGTCTTGGGGAAGATCAAAATCTCCATGGTGCCGGTCAGGTCCTCCACTGTGGTAAAGGCCATCAGCGTGTTGGATTTGGTCGTCATAAACTTGGTTTTGACCACCGTGCACACCAGATTTACCTGCCTGCCGTCGTATTCTTTGGCGCTTTCACCGGAAAGCGCCAAAATCTGGCAAGTGGCGTACTGCTCAATCTTTTCGCGGTAACTGTCCAGCGGATGGCCGGACAGATACAGCCCGCTCACATCCTTCTCCATGCGCAGCAGTTCCTGCGGCGAGTACTCGGGCACCTTGGGGATGTGGTAATCGTCCCACTCGTCTTCATCGTCCAGCTGACTGAACAGGTCCAGCTGCCCGGCGACGTTTTTTCGCGCATCGGTTTCCACGCTTTTCAGAATGCCTTCTACCGACTCCAGCATTCCCCGCCGGGTGTCCTCCAACTGGTCAAAAGCTCCGGCCTTGATGAGGCTTTCCACCGCCCGGCGGTTGATCTCCACGCCGTACAGCCGCTTGCAGTAATCGTACAGGCTGCGGAAGGGCGTTTCCTTGCGCTCCTGCACGGTGGTGGCGATCAGGTTGCGGCCCACGTTTTTCACCGCATTCAGGCCAAACCGGATGTTCTGTCCGTCCACGGTAAAGCCGCCGTCGCTCACATTGATGTCCGGCGGCAGCACCTGAATGCCCAGGCGCTGGCACTCACCGGAGTACTCGATGACCTTGTCGGTGTTGTCCAGCACGCTGGTGAGCAGCGCCGCCATAAACTGGCTGCGGTAATGGCACTTCAGGTACGCGGTCTGATACGCCACATAGGCATAGCAGGCGGCATGAGATTTATTGAAGGCGTAGGACGCAAAGCTGGACATATCGTCAAAGATGGCATTGGCCGCCTCCTCCGAAATGCCGTTTTTAATGCAGCCGTTGCATTCCTGCCCGGGGGTCGTGTTGCCGTACACGAAGTGCTGGCGTTCTTTTTCCATCACATCGTGCTTTTTCTTGCTCATTGCACGGCGCACCAGGTCAGCCTGGCCATAGGAGAAGCCGGCCAGCTCCCGGCAGATCTGCATGACCTGCTCCTGATACACGATGCAGCCGTTGGTCACGTCCAGAATGTGCGCCAGTTCCGGCGTTTTATAGCGGATCTGGTCCGGCTGGCGGCGGTTGCGCAGGTAGGTGGGAATGGAATCCATGGGGCCGGGGCGGTACAGGCTGATCAGAGCGATGACGTCCTCAAGGCTCTGCGGGTGCAGCCCGGCCAGAACCTGCCGCATGCCTGTGGATTCCAGCTGGAACACACCCTCGGTTTCGCCCTGGGCCAGCATTTCGTAGGTGGCCTTGTCCTCATAGGAGATGGCATCCAGCGAAAAATCCGGCTGCACCCGGCGAATCATCTCCTCGGCGTCGTGCAGTACCGTCAGGGTACGCAGGCCCAAAAAGTCCATCTTCAGCAGGCCCAGCTCCTCAATGGTGGTCATGTTGAACTGGGTCACCGGCACACCGTCGTTGGTGGAAAGGGGCACATACTCATTGGCCGCCTCCCGGGTGATCACCACGCCTGCCGCGTGGGTAGAGGCATGGCGGGGCATTCCCTCGATCTTGATGGCGGTGTCGATCAGCTCCTGCACCTTGGGATCGGCGTCGTAGCGGGCTTTCAGCTCCGGCGAAACCTCCATGGCCCGGTGCAGGGTCATTTTCAGCTCCATCGGCACCAGTTTGGCGACTCCATCCACCTCCTGATAGGGGATGTCCAGCACACGGCCCACGTCCCGAATGGCCGCACGGGCCGCCATGGTTCCGAAGGTAACGATCTGGGCCACATGGTCATGGCCGTACTTCCGGTTCACATAGTCAATGACCTCCTGCCGCCGTTCGTAGCAGAAGTCCACGTCAAAGTCGGGCATACTCACGCGCTCCGGATTCAGAAAGCGTTCGAACAGCAGGTTGTACCGAATGGGGTCGATGTTGGTAATGCCTACGCAGTAGGCGCACAGGCTGCCCGCGCCACTGCCGCGGCCGGGGCCTACCGGAATTCCCTGGCTTTTTGCGTAATTGATAAAGTCGAACACAATGAGGTAATAGTTGGTGTACCCCATGCGCTTGATGACCCCAATTTCATATTCCAGGCGCTTGGTCAGCTCCGGGTCGGGATGTTCGCCGTAGCGGCGCACCAGACCTTCCCGGCAGAGCTTCTCAAAGTACTCCTGATTTTCCATTCCGTCCGGCGCTTCAAAGTAAGGCAGCTTGGTCACGCCAAACTCAAAATCGAAGTTACACTGCTCGGCAATTTTGTTGGTGTTCTCACACGCCTCCGGGCAGATGGAGAACAGATCGTACATCTCATCGGTGCTTTTGAGGTAGAACTCGTCCGTCTCAAATTCCATCCGATCCTGGTCGTTCACGGTTTTGCCCGTCTGAATGCAGATCAGGATGCTCTGCATCTTGCTGTCTTCCTTGCGCAGGTAGTGGGCATCGTTGGTGGCCACCAGCGGAATGCCCGTCTCTTTGGAAAGGCGGAGCAGCTGGGGCAGCACCGTCTGCTGCTCCTCAATGCCGTGGTCCTGAACCTCCAGGTAGTAATTTCCCTGCCCAAACAGGTTGTTGTACCACAGCGCAATTTCCTTGGCGCGGTCGTAATCACCGGCCAGCAGCGCCTGCGGCACCTCGCCCGCCAGGCAGGCCGACAGGCAGATCAGCCCTTCGTGGTACTGTTCCAGCAGCTCATGGTCCACACGGGGCTTGGAGTAAAAGCCCTCAATGAACCCGGCACTGACCATTTTAATGAGGTTTTTATACCCGGTTTCATTTTTACACAGCAAAATCAGGTGGCGGTTGCCGTCAATGCGGGCTACCTTGTCAAACCGGGTGCGGGTGGCCACATACACCTCACAGCCGATGATCGGCTTGATGCCCGCCTTTTTAGCTGCCTTATAAAAATCCACACAGCCGTACATCACGCCATGGTCGGTGATGGCAATGGCGGTCTGGCCCAGTTCCTTCACCCGGTCAAACAGCTGATCAATGCGGCACGCGCCGTCCAACAGGCTGTACTCCGTGTGTACGTGCAGATGGGTAAATTGCCGTTCAGCCATGCTCTCTCCTCTCCCGCAGGGTTTCTGCGATCTCCTGCAAGCGCTTGAACCGGTGCGACAGTCCCGACCGGCTCACCGGCGGGTCCAGCAGCGGGGCCAGCTGCGCCAGCGAAGCGTCCGGCTGCTCCAGCCGCACCTGGGCCGCCTGGCGCAGCGGCTCCGGCAGGCCGGCCAGGTCGCCGTGCTCTTCCAAATAACGCACCGCCTTGTTCACCGGCGCGTTGGCCGCGGCCATTTTGCTCAGGTTGGCCGTTTCGCAGTTGATGATGCGATTGGTCTTGTTGCGCACGTCCTTCACCATCTTCAGCTCCATCAGCTGCATGGCCGCCTTGGGCGCGCCCATAAAGGTCAAAAGGTCCACCAGCGGTTCGCTGGCCTTGACATAAATCACGTTGGCCCCCTTGCGCACGGTGCGATGCGGGCAGAATTCATGCTCGGCGATGAGGGCCTCAAAATCCCGCGCCAGATTGCGCCGGCCGGTCAGGAATTCCAGATTGTACTCCTTCTGCGGGTCGGTCATGGTGCCGCTGCACAAAAATGCCATGGACACAAAGGCGCTCACACAACCGCTGCACTGCAGAATGGCCGGGTTGATGCGTAGGCTGGCCTCGGTTCCGGTGTGCCCGAACAATTCCATCATACGGGCCACCTGCTCCGGGTCTTTCACGCTGAATTCGCTGATGGGGCCGCCCAGCCGCTCTTTCTGAACGATCTCGCCCTCAATGCCCACCCGATGGTACAGCTTCTGCACCAGCCGGGCCGCTTCCGGAATTTCGGTGTGCAGCACCATTCCCTGGGCATCAAAATACTTGCCGAAGCAGGCCGCTCCGTAACAGGCCGCCAGCGCACAGCAGGGTTTGCCGATGCGCCGGGCAATGATCTCATATTTTACGTCCTGCGAAAAACTCAAGGGTACTCTCCGTTCTTTGAAACCACTGCCGTCAGCCATTCTTTTCCGCACTCTGCGGCCCAAAGCATGACTGACGGCATTGCTTGTTTGAATTGTCTGCCGGCCTGCGCATTCTGAAGCGGCTGTGCCGGAAATCGTGTTCAGTTTGTGCGGCGGGCATCCCGATGCTGCACGCTGGGCTCATAGCCAAGCCGGTCGCAGAATTCCGCCAGTTTGCGGGCAAATGTGATGGAGCGGTGTTTGCCGCCGGTGCAGCCCACGGCCACCGTCAGCTGGCTCTTGCCCTCCTGCACATACAGGGGCAGAGAGTACTCCAGCAGCCCTTCCATGCGCTTGAGCAGTTCCTGCGACTGCGCCGAGTTCATCACATAGTCCACCACTTCCTGATCCAGGCCGGTCTTGTCCTTCAGCTCCGGCACATAGAAGGGGTTGGGCAGGCAGCGCACGTCAAACACAATGTCCGCCTCGGCGGGCAGGCCGAACTTGAACCCGAAGGACACAATGTTCAGGGCCATGGGCCGCTCATGTCCGGTCAAGAACAGCGCACAGATACGCTCTTTGTTCTGGGCCGTGGAGAGCAGCGAGGTATCCACCACAAAATCCGCCCGTTCAAACAGGGGGCGCAGGATCTGCCGCTCCCGCACAATGGCTTCGCTGGTGGAAATGCCCTCGCTGATGCTGATGGGGTGGCGGCGGCGGGTCTCTTTGTAGCGGCGGCGCAGCACATCGTCCGTGGCCTCCAGAAACAGTATCCGATAATCCACCTTCCGGTCGTCCAGCGTGGCCAGTGCGTCCCGAATCTCCTGCGGCGAGCGGGCACCGCGGATGTCCAGGCCCACCGCCACCTTTTTCAGCAGGTTGCCGCCCTGCTGGGCAAACTCCAGCAGGCGGGGCATCAGCCCGGCGGGAATGTTGTCAATGCAAAAATAGCCAATGTCCTCCAGCGCGTTCATCGCCAGAGATTTGCCCGCACCGGAAAGCCCGGTCACGATCACAAGTTCCATTTTTCGCTCCTGTTCTGCCCGGCCCCGCCGATTTGTTCCGGCGCCGGGTACTTTCCCATCCTGTCTGGCAGCCGCTGTCTTGTTTCCCGCGTGCTGTCCCGTTCGCCCTCTCCGGGCGGTGAAACCCGCCTTACTTCACCACACGGATTTCCCGTTCCAGCGTGTAGCCGGTTTTCTCCTTCACCACACGGATCACCTGTTCCGTGAGGGCGATCACATCGGCGCAGGTCGCGCCGCCTAAGTTTACCACAAAGCCGCTGTGCTTCCGGCTCACGGCCGCGCCGCCCACCTGAAGGCCCTTCAGGCCGCACTGCTCAATGAGGGCGGCCGCAAAGGCCCCCTGGGGCCGCTTGAAGGTGCTGCCTGCGCTGGGCCATTCCAGCGGCTGCTTTTCCCGGCGCTTGGCAAGCAGCTCCGCCATGCGGGCGCGAATGGCTGCCTTGTCGCCATGGGCAAGGCGAAGCGTGGCCGAGAGTACACAGCTGCCGTCCTGCTCAAACACGCTGGTACGGTACCCGAACGCCAGTTCATCGGCCGTGCGGGTCTCCACCGTTCCCTCCGGGGTCAGGCAGGTCACCGTTTCCACCACGTCCTTCATCTCACCGCCGTAAGCACCGGCGTTCATATACAGCGCGCCGCCCAGGCTTCCCGGAATGCCGCAGGCAAATTCCAGGCCGGTCAGCCCGGCGTCCCGCGCCATGGCGCACAGGGCCGTCAGCCCGGCCCCGGCCGGTGCCGTCATGCGTTCGCCCTCAATGCGCGGCACATCGCCCATCATGCGGGTGCAGATGACTGCTCCGTCAAACCCTTCGTCCGCGAACAGCGTATTGGAGCCCTGCCCCAACAGATAATATCGCACATCGGATTTTTTGCAGGCTGCCAGCGCCGCTTCCAGCTGCCGGGCATCGGCAGGGCGGGCAAACAAAGCCGCCGGGCCGCCGATTTTAAAAGTGGTATACCGGGCAAGGGGCGTACCGCACTCATACGGCACGCCCTCCCGGTCCCACAAGCCTTTCAGCATTTCCAGCTGATCCTGTCTCATGGTCATGTTCTCCTCGTTTCAGCGCAGGCTCAGGCCATCTGCTGCTCGCCCAGGCTGGCTGCACCCAACACGCCCGCATCGTTCTTCAGCTCGGCTGCTTTGATGACCGTGCGCTTTTTGCCGTTGCGCGCATACTCTTCTCGGTCCACATACTCCCGGATGGGTCCCAGCAGGGTCTCGCCCTGCGCCGAAACGCCGCCGCCGATGCAGATCACTTCCGGCTGGAAAATGTTCACCACGTCGGTAATGCCGCAGGCCACATACTCGATCCAGTTCGACACCACAGTTTTGGCCAGCTCATCGCCTGCATGCAGGGCATCAAAGGCGGTTTTGGCGCCCACCTTGGTCAGGTCGCCGCCCACCAGTTTCCACATCATGTTGTCAGGGTTGGCCAGCATCGCGGCTCGGGTGTCCTCAGTCAGGGCGCGGGCGCTGGCGTACTTTTCCCAGCAGCCGCGGCGGCCGCACATGCAAGGCCGGCCGCCCTTCACCACAACGGTGTGGCCCAGCTCGGCACCGGCGTAGTTAAAGCCGGCAAAGATCTTGCCGTTGATGATGATGCCGCCGCCGATGCCGGTGCCCAGGGTGATGGCCACCGCATACTTTGCCCCCTTGGCTGCACCGGCGATGTATTCGCCGTAGGCCGCCGCATTGGCGTCGTTTTCAATATACACCTTGCAGCCCAGCAGCTTTTCCATGTTGGCCTGCAATGCCCAATCGTTGTAGCCGAAGTTCGCATTGAACTCCACCACGCCGCTCTCGCTGTTCACACTGCCGGGTGTGCCGATGCCCACCCACTTCAGGTCGCTCATCGCAAACTTGTGCTTTTCGGCCAGCTGGCGGCAAAGCCCGGCAATCTCCTGCTCCACTTCTTCCGAAGGCCGGGGCAGCCCGGTGAGGCAGCTTGCACGGTCCACAATGTTATGGTCTTTGTCCACAAGGCCGGCCGTGATGGTCGTGCCGCCCAGATCTACGCCAATGGTATACTGTTCCATAGTTTTTTTCTCCTCACTTTGCAGCGTTTCAGGTTTTGTTGCTCAGGTCGTCCTCTAGACCAAGGCGGGTCAGCAGCTCCTGTGCGGCGCTGTACCCCATCTTCTTCTGGCGGTTCGTGATGGCTGCTGTCTCCAGAATCACCGCCAGGTTTCGGCCGGGCATCACCGGAATGACCGTGCTGGGAATCTGCACGCCCAGAATCTCATAGTTTTCACCGGTCAGGCCGGTACGGTCGTAGGTTTTGCTCTTGTCCCAGGGTTCCAGCTCCACCACCAGGTCAATGTTGGCGCTGGTTTTCACGGCGCCAATGCCGAAGGTGCGGGCCACGTTTACAATGCCAATGCCCCGCAGCTCCAGAAAATGGCGGATGTTCTCCGGCGAGGTGCCGATGACGGTGGTGCCGGAAGTGCGGCGCAGTTCCACCGCGTCATCCGCAATCAGCCGGTGGCCGCGCTTCACCAGCTCCACCGCCGTCTCGCTTTTGCCCACGCCGCTGTCGCCCAGAATCAGGATGCCCTCGCCGTACACCTCCACGCACACGCCATGGCGGGTCACGCGGGGGGCCAGCTCCACATTCAGGTAGCTGATCAGGTTGCTCATCAGCGTGGAGGAGGTTTCGGCCGAGCGCATCAGGGGCACATCGTACCAGCGGGCAAAGTCCAGCATTTCATCCAGCGGGTCCATCCCGCGGGAAATGATCACGGTGGGGGGCTTCATGCTGAACAGCTTTTCCAGATGGTTGCGCCGCTCATCGTCCGGCAGGTCTTTCAGATACGCCATCTCCACCATGCCGATGATCTGAATTCGGGTGGCGTCAAAATACTGATAAAAGCCTGCCAACATAATGCCGGGGCGGTTGATGTCCGCCGTGGTGATGGGAATCTGCCACAGGTCCTTGGGGGCGTACAGGCTCTCCAGGTTCAGCTGCTTTGCCAGTTTTCCGAGCGGGACTGAAAATTGGGGCATTGCTTCAACATTCCTTTCCTGAAACATTCGGGCCGCAGTGGCCCCGGGCCAAGGCAGCGTTTTCCGGCCTTCGTCCGTTTTGTGCGGGGGCCGCCGAACCAGCGCCCCCATCAAATCTTCTATTTATTATATACGCAAACCGCCGGAATGGGAATAGCGTTCCCCCTCATTTTATCTCAAATCTCTTCCTCTCTTTTCATTTTCCGGGGCAGCGGTTCCGCTTTTTGCCCTTGTGGCGCGCGCAGGCCCTCCCGCATAGGATGTGCCCAAAGGAGGGAAACATTTATGGAACACACCCATGCACCCATTCAGGCCAACTTTTTCCTGGGCTGCCTGTCCCCCACCGGCTTCCGGGGCTACTTTCACGAGCTGGCCCGGCAGCCCGGCCTTGCGCTCTGGCTCATCAAGGCCGGGCCGGGCTGCGGCAAGTCCACCCTGATGAAGCAGCTGACCGCCCGCGGCCGCGGCGTGGTGGAACACATCCACTGCTCTTCGGACCCGGACAGCCTGGACGGCGCCATCTTCTGGCAGGAGGGCTGCGGCATTGTGGACGCCACCGCGCCCCACACCCTGGACCCGGCCTATCCGGTGGCGCACGAACAGGTGGTGAGCCTGTATCACACCCTGAACCGGGCCTATCTGCAGGAGAACCGCGAAGAGATCCAGCGCCTGTTTGACCTGTGCAGCCGGTTCCAGGGCCGGGCCGCCCGCTATGTCTCCGCCGCCGGGGGCATTCTGCTGGACAGCCGCCGCACCGCCGCCTGCACCACCGACTTTGACAAGGTCCGCAAAGAAGCCGCCCGGCTGGCCGCCCGCTATCTGCCCAGCCTGCCCGGCCCCGGCCTTGCCTGCGACCGGCTGCTCAGTGCCGTCACCCCGCAAGGGCGAATCGTCTACAGCGATACCATTGCTGCCCTCACCGACCGGCAGGTGGTTCTGCAGGACGAAACCGGCGCGGCCAGCCGCCTGCTGCTGGAGCTTCTGCGGGACGCCGCCCTGCAAAAGGGCCACCGGGTCATCGTGTGCTGGTGCCCCATGGCGCCGGGCGACAAAATCGACCACCTGATCTTCCCCGACCTGCGCCTTGCCTTCCTCACCGCCAACAGCTGGCACCCGCTGCACTTTGAGGGGCAGCGCACCATTCGCTGTGCCCGGTTCAGCACCCAGCCCACGCTGAGCTGCCGCCGTAAACGGCTGCGCTTCAACAAAAAGGCCGCGGAGGACCTTCTGACACAGGCCAGTGCCATGCAGGCTTCCGCCAAGCAGAATCATGACCTGCTGGAGGAGTTTTATAAGGCTGCGGCAGATTTTTCTCAGGTGGAGGCCATCGGCCGGGAGACCGCTCGCGCCATGGGGCTGCAGGAACCGCCGCCGGATTGCACACCCGCGCAAAATACGCTATGATAAAGTCAATCATTTCTCCAAATTCAATTTTGGAAAGGAGACCCGAACGAATATGGAACCGGAATCGACCGTTCAGGTCCGCCTTTCTGTTCGGCAGTTGGTGGAATTTCTGCGCAACACCGGCAGCATCGACAATCGCTTCACCGGGTTTGACCGGGCGCTGGAGGGGGCGCGCATCCATCGCCGCCTACAAAAAGCCGCCGGAGACGGATACGAAGCCGAAGTCTCCATCAAGGCCGATCTGAACGCCGCCGGCGTTGTCTACCGGCTGGAAGGCCGGGCCGACGGGATTTTCACCGGCGTTGACGGGCTGGTCATGGTGGATGAAATCAAAACCGTCACCTGCCCCACCGAGCAGATCACCGAAGAGATGGCGCCAGTTCATTGGGCACAGGCGCAGGTATACGCCGCCATCTGGGCCGCCCAGCAGGGGCTGGACGAGATTGGCGTGCGCCTGACCTATTTTCAGGTGGAAGATCAGCAAATCGTCCGTTTCGAGCGCTGCTTTTCCGCCCAGGCCCTAACCGCATTTTTGCAGGAGCTGCTGGAAGAGTACGCCCCCTGGGCCAAACGGCAGGCCCAATGGCAGGCCGACCGCACACAGGATCTGGCGGCGCTGGCCTTTCCCTTCGCGCAGTTCCGCCCCGGGCAGCACGCCCTGGCCGGCGAGGTGTACCGTGCCTGCCGCCAGGGCCGCCGCCTGATGGTGCAGGCCCCCACCGGCATCGGTAAAACCATCAGCACCCTGTACCCGGCCCTTCGGGCCATGGGCGAGGGGGACGGCGAACGGGTGTTTTATCTCACAGCCCGCACCACCACCCGCCGGGCCGCCTGGCAGGCGCTGGACCTGCTGCCGCCGTCGCTGCATCTGCGCAGCATTGCCCTCACTGCAAAGGACAAAGCCTGCCTGCTGGAGCACCGCGAATGCACCCCCGAGGCCTGCCCCTACGCCAACGGCTATTACGACCGGGTGAAGGCCGCCCTCTGGGAAGGGCTAGACAAGACCCGCCTGGACGGCCCCGCCCTGGAAGTGCTGGCACGCCGCCACACCGTCTGCCCCTTTGAGCTGGGACTGGATCTGGCCCTCTGGTGTGATGTGATCGTGGGCGACTACAACTATCTGTTTGACCCGGTGGTGCGCCTGAGCCGCTTTTTCGAAACGCCCGGCGACCATCTGTTTCTGGTGGACGAGGCCCACAACCTGCCCGACCGGGCACGGGAAATGTACTCGGCCGAACTGGGCCGCGCACAGCTGGCGGAGGCCCGCAAGGCCCTCGGCAAGGGGCGCAGCCGCCTGAAAACCGCCCTGGGCAAGGTCAACACCCAGTTTCTCACCTGGCGGGATCAATGCCGCGAAGCCCCGGACCGCACCCTGTTCTTCACCCCGGCCCAGGAAGCCTTTTCCGAAGCGGTGCGCCGCTGCCTGAAGCCGCTGGAGGAATGGCTGGACGAACACCGGCAGGGGCCTGCCCACGATGTGCTGCTTCAGCTTTACTTCGATTTTCGGGCCTGGCTGCGGGTGGCCGACGGGTACGACGAGCATTACATCACCCAGGTCAGCCTTACCGGCGGGCAGGTGCTGGCCCGGCAGCTGTGCCTGGACCCCAGTGATTTTCTGAACGCCAGCTTCGCGCTGGGCCGGGCCGCTGTTCTGTTCAGCGCAACGCTTGCCCCGCCCTCTTATTATCGGGACATTCTGGGCTGCCCGGAAGCCCGGTGCGTTGCCCTGCCCAGCCCTTTTCCCCGGGAAAACCTGGGCCTGTTCTGCGCCTGCCGGGTCTCCACCACCTACCGCAGCCGGGCCGCCAGCCTGGATGAGGTCTGCCGCCTTCTGGCCGCAATGACCGAGGGCCGGGCCGGGAACTATCTGGCGTTTTTCCCCTCCTATGCCTATCTGAACCAGGCCGCCCAGCGCTTTGCGGAGCTGTTCCCGCAAATCCCCACCCTGCTTCAGCAGCCCGGCATGGGGGACAGCGAGCGGGAGACGTTTCTCGCCCAATTTTCCACGGCATCCGGCGAAACACTGCTGGGGTTTGCCGTGATGGGCGGCGTATTCGGCGAAGGCGTGGACCTGGTGGGCGACCGGCTCATCGGGGCCGCTGTGGTCGGCGTTGGGCTGCCTCAGGTCAACCCGGTGCGGGAAATGCTGCGCCGCTATTTTGAGGGCAGCCGCGGCAGCGGTTTTGCCTACGCCTACCAATACCCCGGCATGAACAAGGTTCTGCAGGCCGCCGGGCGGGTCATCCGCACCCCAAGCGATCAGGGGGTTGTGCTGCTGATCGATGAGCGCTTTACTTGGGAGGATTACCGCGCCCTGCTGCCCGCCCACTGGAACGGCTGCCGACCGGTGCTGAGCGCGGCCCAGCTGGCGGACGAGCTTCGGGCGTTCTGGGCGGAAAAGCCCTGCGGCACAGCGCCCGCGCGCCCTACCGAAGAGCAATGAAGCACACTCAGTCCTGCCGCTCTCCATTTCTAATTCCTAATTTCTCATTTTTTCAAGGAGCACTGCCATGAATTTCCCGTTCTTCAAAAAGTCTCGCCCCCGCACCGAGCGCCCTACTCTGGGGGCTGCTCTGCGCCAGAATCTGAACGTGCGCTATCTTGTTTTATGGCTGGTTTTCATTGCTGTTGTGTTCGGCATCGGCCTGTGGTATTGGCAAACGCTGTGATTTTTCGCCTGTTTTCGTAAAATTCAAATCAATTTCGCTTTTTTAAGAAGTTTTTGTTGACATCTCTCCTTCTCTTTGCTATAATAACTCTCACAGCCGCAAGAGCGGCCGCAATTGAATCTGCTTCTTCTGCCATGGGGGTGTAGCTCACTTGGGAGAGCGCTTGAATGGCATTCAAGAGGTAAGGGGTTCGATCCCCCTCATCTCCACCAAACTTCAGAAGAAGCACAAAATGAGCATCCGAGTTTCGGATGCTCGTTTTTGGTTTTTATTCAGCCTTTTGTTGATTCGCCTTTCCTGTCTATTTAACTTGCCTACCTATAAAGATAAAGCCCGGCACAGCGTCGAAGGCAAACTCGTCTGCCCTCGCCCTGTGCCGGGCGTTTCTTTGAACGATAATTTGAGCAATAAAATCATGGTGCATCCCCTCCGGGTGTCACCCCTCCTGCTGAGCAAATTTCCAGGTCAGACCCTCATCCCGGGAGATGTACTGCAGAATATGCACCCACTGGCCGCCGCTGCGCTGTTGGTAAACCCGCACCGGGATTACAATCGCGTCATCCTCCGCGCGCTGCGGGGTCAGGGCCTCCGCACGAAGCAGGCCGGTGAGCGTGGGCAGCTCCATGGGCATTTTCTCCCAGGTTGCCCCGCCGTCCCGCGTCTGATACAGGCGCGGCTCCAGCTGATGCTGATCCGTGGTGGCCAAAAAGCCCAGCTGTTCCGAAACAAATCCGCCGCCGCACATCCAGGCGTCCCCGTCCTCTCCGGTCAGGTCCTCCAGTTTGTTCCAGGTAAGGCCCCCATCGCTGGTCAGCAGCACACTGCGGCGGGCCTGATCCGTCTCCAGAATCAGCGAACCGCACTGTTCTGACCAGAAATTCAAAAATGCATCCGCCAGCTGCTCCTCTTCCTGAAGCCCCAGGGCAGGCAGGTTCATCTTCTGTTCCTGCCAGTGCGCCCCCAAATCGTCGCTTCGATAAAGGGTCGCTTTGGCTACGTTGTTGGGGTGGTCGCTGTTCGGCTGAAGCAGCACAAGAATCAGGGTATCTTGATACACATTCAGGTCGGCTAGGGCCAGCGTATCGGCCGCCTGCTCCACTTCCGGCGGCAGCGGAAGCTGCCCCTGCCCGTCGAAGGGGTTTTCCAGCACATACAGGCCGTTCTGGCTGCTTAGCCGCAGCGCCTGCGGGTCCCAGATCGCCACCGGGAGGGTCGGCTCCGGCTGTGCCTCGGTCGTTTGTGCCGCCGGAGGCAGGGGGGCCGGCTCCGTTGGCGTGTTTAGCTGCTGTGCGGTCTGCCGTACCAGCAGCAGCCCAGCCCCGGCACAGCCCGTTGCAAACAGGGCCGCCGCGGCAATCGCCCCGAGCATCATCCACCGGGTTCGTTTCATCTGCTTCCCTCCCCTCACCAGAACCGGCACTGCCGCCGGTTTTCCTGCAATCGTTTTTTCGGCATCCTTTGTTATATTGTTATAAAGAATACGACAGCATCTTCATTTTTATTTCGTCTTCTTCAAAAAGATTCGCGCAATTGTCTCATTTTTCAAACTTTGTCCGTCAAGCCGTTCTGCCGTGCCCAGGTTTTCCTTCGCGTTTTTTCGCGCCGTCCCGGCGGCCCGCCCTTGTTCCCGCCGGGCGGCTGTGGTATGATAGCAATAGAATTTTATTGCCGCGGAATTTTTCCGCCCTGGCAAACAAACAGCAAAGGACGGCGTATCATGACACACGGTTTTATCAAAGCCTGCACAGTCTCCCCGGCCCTTCGGGTGGCCGATTGCCCCTACAACACCCAGATGACCATTGAGGCCATGCAGAAAGCAGCCTCCGAGGGCGTACAGCTGGCCGTTTTCCCGGAACTGGGCCTGACCGGTTACACCTGCGGCGACCTGTTTTTGCAGCAGCCCCTGCAAAAGGCGGCCGAAGCCGGCCTTACCGCCATTCTGAAGGCCAGCGAAGAACTGGACCTGGTGGCGCTGGTAGGCCTGCCGGTGCTGGTGGAGGGCAAGCTGTACAACTGCGCCGCGGTGGTCTGCCATGGCCGGCTGCTGGGTCTGGTACCCAAGACTCACCTGCCCAATTACAGCGAATTCTATGAAAAGCGCCACTACAACCCGGCCCCCGCCGGGCTGCGCACCATCCGGTTCGCCGGGCAGGAGGTGCCGTTCGGCACCGCGCTTCTGTTCCAGTGCGAGGAGATGCCGGAGTTCTGCCTGGGCGTTGAGGTCTGCGAGGATCTGTGGGCGCCGCTGCCGCCCAGCACCCGCCACGCGCTGGCCGGTGCCACGGTGATCGCCAACCTCTCTGCCAGCGACGAAACCGTCGGCAAGGCCGGTTATCGCCGCCAGCTGGTCAGCCAGCAGTCCGCCCGGCTGCTGTGCGCCTATCTGTATGCAGACGCAGGCCACGGGGAATCCACCACCGACATGGTGTTTGCCGCTCATGACCTGATCTGTGAAAACGGTGCGCTGCTGGCCGAGGCAAAGCCCTTCGGCAGCGGATACGCCTGCACCGAGCTGGATCTGGGCCGTATGGTCAGCGAGCGCTGCCGCAACACCACCTTCCAGCCGGATTCCGCCGGGTATCAGGTGGCGCCCTTCTCCCTTCCGCTGCGTGAGGTTGCCCTGACCCGCTTTGTCTCCCCCACGCCGTTTGTTCCGGCCGGCAACGCCGCCCGGGCTGAGCGCTGCGAGCTGATTCTGGAGATGCAGGCGGACGGTCTGGCCAAGCGCATTGAGCACGCCCATGCCAAAACGGCGGTCATCGGCATTTCCGGCGGGTTGGACAGCTGCCTGGCCCTGCTGGTGGCCGTGCGCGCCATGAAGCGCCTGGGGCGGAGCACCGGCGACATTCTCGCGGTAACCATGCCCTGCTTCGGCACCACCCAGCGCACCCGCTCCAACGCCGAGATCCTGTGCGACGAGCTGGGCGTTTCCTTCCAGGAGATTCGCATTGCCAACACCGTGCACAGCCACTTTGCCGACATCGGCCAGGACGAGCAGGTGCTGGATGTAACCTACGAAAACGGTCAGGCCCGCGTGCGCACGCTGGAGCTGATGGACCTGGCCAACCGCACCGGCGGCATGGTCGTCGGCACCGGAGATCTGAGCGAGCTGGCCCTGGGCTGGGCCACCTACAACGGCGACCATATGAGCATGTACGGCGTCAATGCGGGCGTGCCCAAAACGCTGGTGCGCCACATTGTGCACTATGAGGCCGACACCGCCGCCAGCCCTGCCCTGAAGGAGGTTCTGCTGGACATCCTTGATACCCCCGTCAGCCCCGAGCTGCTGCCCGCCAAGGAAAACGGCGAGATCGCGCAGGAAACCGAGTCTCTGGTCGGGCCTTATGAGCTGCACGACTTCTATCTGTACTATGTGCTCCGCTTCGGTTTTGGCCCCGCAAAAATCTACCGGCTGGCCCAGGCTGCCCTGGGCGATCGGTACTCCAACGAGGTTCTGCTGCACTGGCTGAAGAACTTCTACCGCCGCTTCTTCGTGCAGCAGTTCAAGCGCAGCTGCTTGCCGGACGGCCCCAAGGTCGGTTCCGTCACCCTGTCGCCCCGCGGCGACTGGCGTATGCCCAGCGATGCCTGCGCCGCTGTCTGGCAGGCGGAACTGGAAACGCTGGCCTAACCATCTGCTTCCCTTTGGGCATTCCTGAATTATAAAACAAACTGCGCCGGGCCGTGCACCAATCTGCACCGCCCGGTGCTTTTTTGTTTTTCTTTGGCTGCGGCCGCGCATGAACCCTCCCCCACTGGCCCATACTACCGGAAACAACTTTGGGAGGATGTGCTATGTCAGAAATGTTCTGCTTTCAATGTCAGCAAACCGCGGGCGGCAGCGGCTGTGTGCGCACCGGCGTTTGCGGCAAGCAGCCCGAAACCGCCACCCTGCAGGATGCGCTGGTCTGCCGGCTGATCCAGCTGGCCGAGGCGTGCCTTCGGCAGGGGCAATTCCCGGAAACGGTCACCCGCCTTCTGGTGGACGGCCTGTTTACCACGCTCACCAACGTCAACTTTGACGATGAAGCCATCCGCGCCTTCACCAGCCGGGTGGAAGAGGCCCTGCTTCAGCAGAATGGTGCCTTGAAAGAGGGACCCATTGACTGGCTTTGGCAGGGGGAAACGGATGTGGTGTCTCTGCGCTCTACCCTTCTGTTCGGCCTGAAGGGCATGGCAGCCTACGCGCACCACGCCATGAATCTTGGCTACCGGGACGAGCAGGTCAGCGCCTGGTTTTATAAGGGGCTGGCCGCCCTGCACCAGCCCCACAGCACCGAGGAATGGCTGAATCTTATTCTGGAGTTTGGCAAGGTAAACTACCAGTGCATGGCCCTTTTGGATAAGGCCAACACCGGCACCTTCGGCGACCCGGTGCCCACGCGGGTCCATGTGGACGTCAAGGAGGGGCCGTTCATCGTGGTTTCGGGGCACGACCTGGAGGATCTGCACCAGCTCTTGGAGCAGACCGCCGGAACGGGCATTCAGGTGTACACCCATTGCGAAATGCTGCCCGCCCACGGGTACCCCAAGTTAAAGCAGTACCCCCATCTGGCCGGCAACTTCGGCACCGCCTGGCAGAACCAGCAGCAGGAGTTCGATGCACTGCCCGCCCCGATTCTGTTCACGACCAACTGCCTGATGCCGCCCCGGCCCAGCTACGCCGACCGGGTGTACACCACCTCGGTGGTGGGCTACAAGGGCCTGCGGCACATCACCGCGGACGAGCAGGGCCATAAGGACTTCACCCCGCTGATCGAGCAGGCCCTTGCTCTGGGCGGATACGACACCGACCAAAGCATGAGCGGCATCAACGGCGGGCATATGCTCACCACCGGATTTGCCCGGGCAGCCGTGCTTCGCCAGGCCCCGCAGCTGCTGGAGGCCATTCGCAGCGGTGCCGTAAAGCACATCTTTCTGGTGGGCGGCTGTGATGGCGCGCACCCCGGGCGCAACTACTACACGGAATTTGTAAAGCGTACCCCGATGGACTCGCTGGTTCTGACGCTGGCCTGCGGCAAATACCGTTTCAACGATCTGGATCTGGGCGAAATCGGCGGCATTCCCCGCATTCTGGATGTGGGCCAGTGCAACGACGCATACAGCGCCGTCCAGATCGCCCTGGCTCTGGCGGAGGCCTTCGGCTGCACCATCAACGAGCTGCCTCTCACGCTGGTGCTTTCCTGGTACGAACAGAAGGCGGTCTGCATTCTGCTTACCCTGCTGGCGCTGGGTGTCAAAAACATTTACCTCGGCCCCACCCTTCCGGCCTTTTTGTCCGAAACCGTGGTGAAAACGCTGGTGGAGGCTTACAACCTGCAGCCCATCACCGACCCGCAGCAGGATCTGGACGCCATTCTGCACCGGGGCTGAGGGCTATATCCCGTAAAAAATGCGCAAAAGCTCCGGAGAACCATCCGAACGGACCGTTCTCCGGAGCTTTTTTGATTGCTTTTCGTCTTGCCGTCCGGCCGCTTACTCGCGGCGAATGGCTTCCAGTGCGCTGATCTTCACCGCCCGGTTGGCCGGAACCACGCCGGACACCAGACCCACCAGCGTCGAGAACGCCAGCGCAGCCAGCACCAGCCACAGCGGAATGATGGAGATCTGCCCGCCGGAGGCCCCCAGTGAACCGAAGGCATCCAGCATCCCCGAGGACATTCCGTCGCCACTCATCATCATCGAACTGACGTTGTTCAGGATGAACGAGAGCAGGTAGCTGAAGGCCACACCCACGATGCCGCCCAGCAGGCCGATGGCCCCGGCCTCAAACAGGAACATCGTGCGGATGTTGTTCAGCTCACAGCCCAACACCTTCATTACACCGATTTCCTTCGTGCGCTCGTAAATGGCCATGGTCATGGTGTTGGCAATGTTCAGCGCCGCCACCAGCAGGGCCACCGCCGCCGTGCCGCCCAGAATCATCTGGCTCTTTGCCACCTGTGCCTGCATATCCTCACGGATCTGCGTCATGGAATAGGTCTCGTAGCCCTGATCCTTGATCCAGCTTTCCACGTCGGACACATTATCCACCTCGTCCACTTTCACGTAGACTTCCTGGTAGCCGTTGTCCTTCTCCTGCATCATGACGCCGTTGGAGATCATATAGCTCTGGCTCTGGCGTTTTTTGGTGCCGGAAAGCTTCTGGTAGGCCTCTTCCAGCATCTTCATGTCGGACAGGCGCAGCACCATACCGCTGTCGGTAAAATAATGTTTGCTGTAATCGCTGACGAAGGTGCCCACCACCACCAGGTCATAGTCCTGGGTCTTTTCCTTGCCGTTGTTGTCGGTGTAGGAAAGGCGCAGGGTCATCTTGTCCTTGTTCACATCCACAAAGGGCTGCACCAGATTGCCGTTGGCATCCGTCTGCCCCTGATAGATCTGCCGCTTGCCGCTGTTGTAGCTTTTGCGGGTATCCTCAAAGTTGTAGGCAAAGTTTTCGCCCACCATGACCGGAATTTTATTCTTGCCAAGACTCATGTCGCTGGTGAAAAAGGTACCATCGGCCAGATCAAAGCCCATCTTTTCCAGTGCATCCGGGTCGGCGCCGTAGCACTGCCACACGCCGGTTTCGTAGCGGCCGTTTTTGCCGGAAAGGATCTTGCCGTTCAGATCATTGGGCTGATAATAAGGCGTGACCGCCACCACATGATCCAGCGAGCGGATCTGATTCAGCATCTCGTCGTTCAGGGCCGGAGTTTCGGTTGCGCCATAGGCATAGTTGTAGATCTGAATCTGGGTCAGGTCACCCCAACTGGCCAGCATGGCCTCGTTGTTTACGTTGGTGGCAATTCCCAGGCTGATCATCACCACAATGGCGCAGGTGCCCACCACCACACCAATGATGGTCAGGGCCGTGCGGCCCTTGCGGCGGCGAAGGTTGTCTGTGCTGAGCCGCAGCAGATCAGATATCTTCATCCTCGTCCTCCAGTGTTCCCAGCGCCTTTTCCTTGCGCTTTTTGCGGACAAACACTACCACACCGGCAATCACAGCAACCACGGCCACGCCGATGAGCGCCTTTGCCCAGATGGGCAGGCCGGTCTTTTCCGGCTCCACCATGCCCGGGTCAAAATCGTCCATGCCGTCATCGTAGGAGGGCATTTCCTGCACGTCGCAGGAGAAGTCCTTGGTCATGGTCTTGACGTTGCCCTGATCGTCCTCGTAGCTCAGGGTGATGGTGCCCTTCAGCGTACCGGTATTGTTGGCCTGCACGTTGAAATCCACCGAGTTTTCGGTGCCGGCGGCAATGTTGCCCAGATACTGGCTCTGGCCGGGGTTGGCGATGTTGTCGCCGCTGATCTCCGCCGAGAGGTTGTTGATGGAGCTTTTGCCCTTGTTGACAAACGTCAGGGACACATAGCCTTCCTCGCCCAGGTACATGGTCTCGGGGGCTTCCAGATTGGTCAGTTCAAAGCGCTCGGGCTGCACCACGGGAACGGTCACGTTGGTGGAGGAGGACACGGCCACGCCGGTGTCCTTGCCCACCGCCGAGAGGGAGACCCCCACGGTGGCCACGCCGCCGGTGAAGTTTGCGCCCGGCAGCAGCTGGAAGCTGACGCTGGTGCTGCTTCCGGCCGCCATGCTGCCCACATAGGCGGTGCTGTTGCCGCTGGCCAGGGTCACACCCTCCGGCAGCGCCAGGGTAACCAGCAGGTCGGTCAGGGCCTCATCACCGGAGGTGCTCAGAATGTCCAGCGTCATGGTGCACTCATTGCCCGCCAGAGCGGTGCCCGCGGCCGCGCCCTGGGCCGAAGTGGTGATCTTATTGCCGCGCACCAGAATGGAGGGGGTGCGGCTGTTGTCCTTGGTGGTGGTAACGCACTGCCCCATGGCGTGGCTCACGCTGCCTTGGGCCAGTATCGATCCCACATAAGAGATGTCCACATTAAAATTGTTGTCGCCGCCGTTGTAGATCACATCCCGGAACAACAGCACGTAGCAGCCTTCCACTGTATCAACCTGGCTCACCTCAGCCAGACCGGTGTAAGTAAACGCGGCGGTGTTCACACGGGCCGCAATGTGTTTAGCCTGAAGGCTGGTGCCCACAATGGACGGATCCACAACGCTGAGAACCACATTTACACGGTCGCCCTTTTCCACCTTGGTCACTTCACCGCCTGCCGAATTGGTCAGAGCATACGCTGTCAGATACGGAGCCGCCGCCGTAGGCGGCGCCGGAGTAGGCTCCGGAGTGGGCGGCGGAGTGGGGTTGCCACCAGTACCGCTTCCGCTACCACCTGCTCCATCTCCCTGTTCCGTGCTCCCCGACGAGGCGGTTGAGGTAGAACTCGAGCTGCCTTTATTCCCTTCCGCAAAAGCCGTCATGCTCAGCAGCATGGCCAGGCTGGTCACCGCGGCAAGCAGCCGGCCCAGAGTTTTCATCCGTTTGTTCATGCGTCCATTCTCCTTACTTTGCATTGCGTTTTATCTTGATCGGGTTCTTAAAAAGATGCTTGCTGTGTCGGGCCTGTTTGCTGCCGCTGTCCTCTTTTTCATGGGCCAGTGCATCGGCCACATTCAGATCGTCCAGCTGATCCACCCCAAGGGCGGCCCGGCCCGCGGCCTTTTCTTCTTCGGTCAGCACACGGTCGCTCTGCACGTTGCCGTCCGAAATGGTCACCACCCGATCGGCACAGCCCGCCAGCTCCCGCTCGTGGGTTACCATCACAAAGGTAATGCCGTTTTCCTTGGCCATTTTCAGGATACGCCCCAGCACCTTCCGGGTGGTCACCGTATCCAGGTTGCCGGTGGGCTCGTCGGCAAAAATCACCTTGGGCTTGCACACAAACGCCCGGGCAATGCCCACGCGCTGCTGCTGGCCGCCGCTCATCTCCGTGGGGCGGTGGTCTGCACGGGAGGCAAGCCCCATGCGGGCCAGCTCAGCCTTGGCCAGTTCCAGCCGCGTTTTTCGGTCCACTCCCTGAAACATCAGCGGCAGGGCCACATTTTCGGCCGCCGTCATGCTGCCCAGCAGGTTGTAGCTTTGAAAAATGAACCCCAGATGCGCCTGCCGGAATTTTGCCAGAGAGTTTTCGTCCATCTCGCTGATGCAGTGCTTACCGATAAACACCTGGCCGCGGGTCGGCTTTTCCAGGCCCGCCAGCTGGTTCAGCAGCGTGGATTTGCCGCTGCCGGAAGCACCGACGATGCAGCAGAACTCCCCCGGCTCAATGGCCAGCGAAACATCGTTCAGGGCCACCACTTTTTCTTTGCCCACGCGGTACACCTTGCGCAGGTGCTCCACCCGGATAATGGGCGCCATAGAACCACCTCACTTACTTGATTTGCAAACGCCCCACCATTCCGTGCATCCAGCCGGCGGCCGAGGATTTGAACACCCAATAATACAATACCGCAAACACTTCGCGGAAATAACAGGGCAGCACCGCCGAGGCATTGATGGATGCGGGCAGTTTGTCCACATCCGTAAAGCCTGCCATGGCTGCATATTTGCCCGCCCGGTAGCAATGGAATGCATTGGTCACCAGCACCACCGGGTCACTGGCAGAAATCCCTCGCTCCGCCAGAAGCGGCCGGGAAAAGGCGAAATTCTCTTCGGTGGAGGTACTGGCGCATTCCGCCAGAACCTGTTCCTCCGGCACGCCCTTTTCCACCAGATACTGCTTCATAGCGCGGCCTTCCGGAATGGTTTCGCCGGGGCCTTGCCCGCCGGCGACCACCAGCAGCGTCTCCGGATGATCCTGCCAATACGCATACGCCGCATCCAGCCGGCATTTCAGCAGGCTGGTAATGCGCTCGCCCCGCAGGCCGGCCCCCAGTACGATCACCGCCTTTTTTTCGCCTTTCGGCTGGTCAGAATATCCGCTGACCGCCACAAAGGCAAGCAGGCACACAAACACGGCCATGCCGCAACCAAACAGAATGGCCAGCACCCGCCCCACCCCGTGGGAGCAGAACCGGTGAATGGGTTCATGCCAGATGGCATACACCAGCAGCCCGGCGGCCAGCCCATCGGTGAGCCATACGCCCAGGTTGCCGTTTGTGCCCCGCACATGGCGCACCACGCAGGAGGCACACAGCACCAGCGCCGCACACCAGACAAGCGCCAACAACAAGGAATGCTTCATCATGTACTTTTTCATCTCACATACGCTTGTGCAGGAGCCGCACCCCAACAAAAAAGGGGCGGGCGCCGAGGCCGGACCAACCGCCGGAATGTGTTTGCCCGGCATCCGCCTCAGCGCCCGCCCCTGGCTGCTTCGGAAAGCTCTCTCCGAGAGCTTCACTATTATTAGAACGGGTCCTCTTGCACAATTATTTCAAAATTTTCAAATTTATTTCTTGTTTTTTATATATTTTCGTTTCTTCAACCTTTTTTCTTCTCACCGGTGCGCGGCTGATAATACATGTACACCTGGCAGGGAATCATGCCGTTGTACAGCTTGCGGCGGCGGGCCGCCTTTTTACCGAAGTGCCGCTCAAAGTCCGCGTCCGCCGTGATGACGTACAGGCCCTGTCCGGGGTTCTGCTCCCAGCGGCTTCCCAGAACACCGGCCAGCTTGGCCGCCGTTTCCAGGTCGCCCAGGCGCTCACCGTAGGGCGGGTTCGTCAGCACCGTGGCGGCTACATCCGGCACAAAGTCTGCTACGTCCGCCACCTCAAAATGGCAGCGTTCGCCCACGCCCGCCAGCTTGGCATTCTGCGTGGCCAGCTCGACGGCGGCGGGGTCAATGTCCCAGCCGCGGCCCTCAAAGGCGGCATCCATGCGCACCTCGCTCAGGGCTTTCTCCCGCTGCTCGGCCCAAACCTTCTGGGGAATAAAGCCGTAATGCTCCGCGCAGAACCGGCGGCGCAGGCCGGGGGCGATGTTCATGGCTTTTTGAGCTGCCTCGATCACCATCGTGCCGCTGCCGCAGAAGGGGTCCTGCACCAGCGTATCGCGGCGCACGCGGCCCAGGTCCGCAATGGCAGCCGCCAGCGTCTCCTTGATGGGGGCACCGGTGGCGTTGCGGCGGTAGCCCCGCTTGTGCAGGCCGTCGCCGGAGGTATCCAGCATGATCTCCACCCGGTTTTTGCGGATGGAGAACCGCAGCTTGTACAGCGCACCGGTTTCGGGCAGGGTGAGCACCTTGTGGCCTTTTTTCAGCCGCTCGACCACAGCCTTTTTCACGATCTTTTGGCAGGCCGGAACGCTGGAAAGAATGCTGGACAGGCTGGAGCCTTTCACCGGGAACTGAGCATCGGCGGGCAGCAGCTCCTCCCACGGAATGGCATACACCCCGTCGAACAGCTCGTCAAAGGTGGTGGCGGTGTAGCTCTTCAGCAGCAGCAGCACCCGCTCGGCACAGCGCAGGTTCAGGTTTGCTGCCGCAATGATCTCCGGCCCGCCGGTGAATGCAATGCGGCCGTCAGTAACCTGCACATCTTCCGCGCCGATGCGCCGCACCTCAAAGGCAGCGGTGGACTCGGTGCCGAAATAGCAGGGAGCAATCAGATGATACTTCACGTTTCTTTTCCTCTCTGGGTCTCAAATTCATGGCGCTGCGCCGGAAAACGCCCCGCCGCGGCTGCCGGTTTTCTTCATTTTATCCGCGGTTCGTCCGCAAATGCAACATTTGCACACGCCGCCACAACACAAAAGCAGCCGCTGGGGTGGCCCCGGGCGGCTGTTGCATCGGTATGCTTACCGCTTGCGGGAGTATCCCCCGCCGCGGCGGTTTTCCGTGACACGTTTCAGGTCAGAGATTTTCTCTTCGCTCTGGCTCTTAAAGCGGGCCATCATGTCCTCAAAGCTCATATCGCCCTGGGGCTGGCTGCGCTTGGGCTGCCACACCCGGCCTCCATCGGCCCGCTGGGGGCGGCTGCCGCCCGGTCGGCCCTGCCCGCCGGCCCGACCGCCCTGCTGGGGCCGGGGCGCACGGGGCTGCTGGGGCAGCGTGCGCTTGATGGAGAGGGCGATTTTGCCGTCCTCCGCAATGTTGATGACCTTCACCTTGACCGTCTGGCCTTCTTCCAGCACGGTGGAAAGATCCTGAATGAATTCGTTGGACACCTCAGAAATGTGCACCATTCCCGTTTTGCCCTCGGGCAGGGCCACAAATGCGCCAAACTTCTTAACGCCGGTGACCTTACCTTCTAAAATGCTACCTACCTCAAACTGCAATGCACGAAACCCCTTTTTGTCGTGTGTGAACTCCTTCGGCCCGCAAACGGGCAATCGCCCGGCCGAAGGGTGCGGTCACTTCCCGCTGATGTCGTAAAAAATCCGCTCACTGGGGCGGGCATAGCCCAGATCATCCCGGGCCGCCCGTTCAATGATTGCGTCATCGTTTCCGCTGCCGTCGCCGATCAGCCGCTGCAGCTCTTCGTTTTCCTGCTGCTTCTGCGTAACCTGCTCCTGCACATCGCTCAGTTCCTGCCGCTTGGCCGTGATCTGCACCTGGTTGTAGATCAGTGTTCCCACCAGATACACCGCGAGCACCGCGATCAGCCCTTTGCTCAGCGTGCCGGAAAGGCCGGCGCGCCGCTTTTTCTGTGCTTTTTTCACGCAGGCCACCTCCTTCGCCGCCGTGACGTTCAGCTTCTCCGCCTCATGACTTATTTAGAATTATACAATACCTTGGCGTTTTTTTGCAACTGTTTTGTGCGCCTAGCCTGGGCTTTTTTCTGTTTTTTCTCATGATGGGCCCTGTGCACACATTCCGCCATGTGCCGCACCGGCCAGCCTACCGCCAGTGCCAGCAGGGCCGCCGGGCGGGTCAGTAGCCACCTGAGCCAATTCTCCAGCGTGCGGGTGGCCGGGGCCAGCACGCCGAAATAGCCTGCATCCCCCGCCAGCAACGCCGCCGCCATATACCAGCGCACCGTGCCCGCCCGGCTGCGGGAGGCCGAGAAACTGCACAGCAGCACAGCCGCCAGGCAGAACGCCCCCATGTCCGCCGCAAAGCAGGCCGACTTTCGGTCGCCCAGCAGGAACCGCGCCAGATCGTACAGCGCCCCCAGCAAAAAGCCCAGCCCCAGGCAGCAAAGAGCATCCGCCGCCAGCTCCGGGGCCGCCTGTGCCGCCGCCATGGCGGCTCACCGCACAAGCCGCTTGAAAAATCCGGCCGGGCTTTCTTTCAGGTCCGCATACTGGATGGACTCAATTTTTCCCGCGATTTTCACCTCGCCGGTCTGAATGGACAGTTCGCTCACCTGAAGCTCCCGGCCGCCCACCACAAGGCTGCCCTGCTGAGTCTCCAGCGTGGCGCTGTATTCGTCGTAGCTGACGATGCGGGTAATTCCGGTGGCCGTCATGGCGCGCCGGTCCTCCAGAATCAGATTGTGATGCCCCTGTGAGGCGCTTGCCTCCTGCACGGGGGCCGGGTACACCGCCTGAGCCATATCCTGCACCTTTCGTCCCACCGGGCGCACGCCATTCGTTCCGCTGCCGGAGCAACGGCGTGCGGTTCCGTGTTTTTACCTCCGGGCACACCTTCCATTTTGCCGGAAGGCCCCAGAGCCTTTGTTCCAGGATATGCCGGCCCGCCGCCGGGTAGACCGCCGCCGGGTAATTCGCCTGGTGCTGCCCTTATTCGATCACCTCATACATCTCCCGCGCCACGTCCTTCCGATCCGGGCCTTCGGCGGCCAGCACGCGCACCTTCACCGGCTTGTTGCCGAAGGTGATCTCGATCACATCGCCCACCTTCACCGCATAGCTGGCCTTTACGGCCTTTCCGTTTACCAGAATGCGGCCGGCATCGGCCACATCGTTGGCCACGGTGCGCCGCTTGATCAGGCGGCTTACCTTCAGATACTTATCAATTCTCATGGGTATTTCCCTCCATATTCCGGGGTTCAAATCGGTAAGAAAAAGGGCGCTGCCCCATCAAAGGCAGCACCCCATCCGGCGCGGCACAGGCAGCCAGCGAAGTTTCGCTGCGCCGCCCCTGCTCTCGCCCGGCTGACATTTCAGCGTAAGGCCGTCTTACTTGTTCACGGCGTCCTTCAGGGCCTTGTTTGCCTTGAAGGCGGGCACGGTGGCGGCGGCAATCTCGATGGGCTGCTTGGTGCGGGGGTCACGGCCGGTACGGGCAGCACGCTCGCGGGTCTCAAAGGTGCCAAAACCGGCCAGGGCGATCTTCTCACCATCCGCCAGCGCAGCGGTGATCACTTCCAGGGTGGTGTTGACGGCCTTCTCGGCGTCCTTCTTGCTCATATCAGCCTGAGCGGCCACTTTCGCAATCAAATCAGCTTTCGTCATTTTTTCTTACCTCCAAATTTCTATCAGCACAGAGCGTCTGCTCTGTTGACGGTGCGGTTTTCTCTGCCTGTTTCACAAAGCGCTGGGTGGCGCGGGTCAGCGCCAGCTCCGGGTCAACCCCGGCCAGGCGGCAATAGGCGGTCAGGGCAAGCAGTGCGTCGCCCACCTGGGCCTCCCGCTCTGCCGAAGTGCCTTTGTCCCCGGCCAGCAGCTGCTGCAGCTGCGCCCCGGCCTCGCGGCGGGCAGCGGCTTCATCCGCCGGGCCAAAACCGTAGCGGGCCGCCCGTTTCAGGGTTTTGCCCGCCCGCATCAGGGCCGGCAGCGTGGCCGGAACGCTCTCCAGTTCATCCGTCAGGCTCGCCCGCCCCTTTTCCTGATTTTTCAGTTCGTCCCAGGTGGAAGGCCCGGGCGCCGCCTTGCCCGCAAACACGTGGGGATGCCGGTAAATCAGCTTGCGGCACACCCCGGTGCACACATCTTCCAGCGTAAAGCGGCCCTGTTCCTCTTCCATTGCGGTATGCAGCGCCACCTGCATCAGGATGTCGCCCAGCTCCTCGCAGAGAAGGGTGCTGTCTGCCAGATCGATGGCTTCCAGCACCTCACAGGTCTCTTCCAGAAAATTCATGCGAATGGACTGGTGTGTCTGCACACTGTCCCAGGGGCAGCCGCCCACCGGGCGGCGCAGCAGGCGGATGATCTCCATCAGATCGTCCATTTCAAAGCGCTCTTTCCCGGCCAGCTCCATGTTGTGCTCCCTTTCCATGTGGCCCGCAGCCGCCTGCAGCTCGGCCACGGCCCCGCTTTCAAACGCCCGCATTTTCATGCGAAGCTGTGTCTCATTCTATCTCAGATTTGACGGCTTTGCAAGTATTTTAGTCATTTTCGGCACAAAATCTTTGCTTTGCCCCCTGTTTTTTTGCCGCCTGCTGGTTTTGTATACAAAAAACGGCCCTGCCTGGCCGGGAATTTCCCGCAGGCAGGGTCGTTTTTCAATGCGTTGTTTTCTGCGCTCAGCAGCCCAGATACGCCTTGCGCACCTCGATGTTGTTGGCCAGCTCGGTGGCATCGCCCTCCATCTTCACGCAGCCGGTCTCCAGCACATACGCCCGATGGGCGATTTCCAGTGCCATTTTGGCGTTCTGCTCCACCAGAAGCACAGTCACGCCGTCCCGGTTCACATCTCGGATGATGCGGAAGATCTCCTTCACCAGCAGGGGCGACAGTCCCATGCTGGGCTCGTCCAGCAGCAGCATCTTCGGCTTGCACATCAGCGCACGGCCGATGGCCAGCATCTGCTGCTCGCCGCCGGACAGGGTGCCCGCCGGCTGGTTGCGCCGCTCTTTCAGGCGGGGCAGCAGCTCAAAAATGCGGTCGTAATCATCCTGAATGGCCTCTTTTCCATCGTTGCGGATGTAGGCACCCAGGGTCAGGTTCTGCTGCACGGTCAGGCCGCTGAACACGCGGCGGCCCTCCGGCACCTGAGACAGGCCCAACCGGATGATCTTATGGGCCTCCATCTTCTGGATGGGCTGGCCGCAGTAGATGATCTCGCCGTTCTTGGGCCGCAGCAGGCCCGAAATCGCATGCATGGTGGTGGTTTTGCCCGCGCCGTTTGCGCCGATCAGCGTCACGATCTCGCCCTCGTTTACATGAAACGAGACGTTCTTGATGGCGTGAATGGAACCGTAATAAACATCAATGTTCTTGACCGAAAGCATTTCTCCCATGGTCAGTCACCTCCCAGATAGGCCGCAATGACCTTGGGGTTATTGCGCACCGCATCGCCTGTGCCCTGTGCCAGCTCACGGCCGTAGTTCAGCACCGTGATGTACTCGCAGATGCCCATCACAAAGCTCATATCGTGCTCAATGAGCAGCACGGCGATGCCAAAGGTATCCCGCACAAACTTGATGGTGTTCATCAGCTCAGCCGTCTCATTGGGGTTCATGCCGGCGGCCGGCTCGTCCAGCAGCAGCAGCTTCGGATTGGTGGCCAGCGCCCGGGCGATCTCCAGCTTGCGCTGCTTGCCGTAGGGCAGGCTGGATGCCTTGAGCTTGGCTTCCTTGTCCAGATCGAAGATCTTCAGCAGCTTCATGGCCTGCTTGTTCATCTCACGCTCCTTCGTGTAGAAGGAGGGCAGACGAAGCACGCCAGTCCACATGGGGTAGCGCACCTGATTGTGCAGGCCAACTTTTACGTTGTCCAGCACGGTCAGGTCGTTGAACAGACGGATGTTCTGGAAGGTACGGGCAATGCCGGCCTGGTTGATGGTGGCCGGCGGCAGGCCGGTGATGTTCTTGCCGTCCAGAATGATGTCCCCTTCCGTGGGCTTGTACACACCGGTGAGCATATTGAACACGGTGGTTTTGCCCGCGCCGTTGGGGCCGATCAGGCCATACAGCTGGCCCTTTTCAATTTTCAGGTCCAGCTGAGAGACCGCCTGCAGGCCGCCGAACGCAATGCCCAGGTTTGAAACTTCAAGCAGTGCCATGGCTTAGCCCTCCTTCTTTTCTTTGCCAAACTTTTTCCGCAGCTTTTCGGTCATCTGCTCGCGCCACTGAATCATGGCCGGGGCAGAGTTGAAGAGCATCATCAGGATCAGCACGATGGCGTAGATGAGCATCCGGTAATCGTTCAGGCTGCGCAGCAGCTCCGGCAGCACGGTAAGCAGCGCCGCCGCGAGGATGGAACCCAGCATATTGCCCATGCCGCCCAGCACCACGAACACCAGAATCAGAATGGAGGTGTTGAAGTCAAACTTGGTGGCAATGATGGCGTTCTGGGCCTGGCCGTATAGGGCACCGCCTGCACCGGCAATGGCCGCAGAAATGACAAAGGCCATCAGCTTGTACTTGGTCACATTGATGCCCACGCTTTCCGCGGCGATGCGGTTGTCCCGCAGGGCCATAATGGCGCGGCCGGCCCGGCTGTTCACCAGATTGAAGATCACGAACAGCGCAATGAGAATGAGGATAAAGCCGGCGGCAAACGTGGCCGTCTTTTTAATGCCGGGCACGCCCATAGGGCCGCTGAGAATCATGCGGCCGCCCTCACCCAGCACAATGGTGTTGTTCAAAAAGCTGGCGTGCAGGCCGTTCACATCCATGCCGATGTACAGGTTGTTCACGATGGACTTGATGATCTCGCCGAAGGCCAGCGTAACAATGGCCAGATAGTCGCCGTTCAGACGCAGAACGGGAATGCCGATGAGCACGCCCACAATGGCCGCCAGCGCGGCGCCCACCAGAACGGCCACGGTAAGCCGCAGCGCGGAAGAAGGCACGGAATCCTGCATGGCCGAGGCCGTGACCGCGCCCGCAAAGGCGCCGACGCTCATAAAGCCCGCATGGCCCAGGCTCAATTCGCCCAGAATGCCCACGGTCAGGTTCAGGGAAAGGGCCATCAGCACATAGGCGCAGATGGGCACCAGCTGGCCCTTCATGGTGGAGGACAGCACCCCGGCGCTGCCCAGAGCCTGGAACAGCACGAAGGCCGCCACCACCACGGCATAGGTGATCACATTGGTGCGCAATGTTTTATTGGTACGCAAACTTCTCATAGTTCCACCTTACACTTTCTCGCGGATCTGCTTACCCAGCAGACCGGTGGGCCGCACCAGCAGCACAACAATCAGCACGGCGAACACAATGGCATCCGACAGCTGGGTGGAGATGTACGCCTTGGCGAAAATCTCGATCACACCCAGCAGAATGCCGCCCAGCAGTGCGCCGGGGATGGAGCCGATGCCGCCGAACACCGCCGCGGTGAATGCCTTGATGCCAGGCATGGAGCCGGTGGTGGGCACCAGGGTGGGATACGCCGAGCACAGCAGCACGCCCGCAATGGCGGCCAGTGCCGAGCCGATGGCAAAGGTGAGGGAGATGGTGGTGTTCACGTTGATGCCCATCAGCTGGGCCGCACCCTTATCCTCCGAGCAGGCCTGAATGGCCTGGCCCATCTTGGTGTGCTCAGTAAACCAGGTGAGCACCAGCATGATGACCACGCACACCGCAATGGTGATCAGGGTGGCATACGAAACGCTCAGCTGGCCGCCCGCGAACTGAATGCCGCTTTTCACGGTCTGGGTGCCGTCGGCGTTCTGCTGGGTGACCACCAGGAAGGACGGGAAGATCTTGGGGTTGGAAGTCCACAGCAGCTGGGCCGCGTTCTGCAAAAAGTAGCTCACGCCGATGGCGGTGATCAGCACGGCCAGCGAAGGCGCAGAGCGCAGCGGCTTGTAAGCCAGCCGCTCAATCACCATGCCGAGCACGGTGCACACCACCATGGCCAGCAGCACGCCCACAATGGGAGGCAGCCCAAAAGTGGACACCGCAAAGAAGCAGATGTACGCGCCCACCATAATGATGTCGCCATGGGCAAAGTTCAGCATTTTTGCAATGCCGTATACCATGGTATAGCCCAGGGCGATGATGGCGTACACACTGCCCAGGCTGATGCCGTTGATCAGGTGGTTCAGGAAGGTAAGCACAAATACACACCTCAATTTCTGTCTGGGGCCCGAAGGCTCATTCCGGGCGTTCCGCAACGGAACCCGCAAGGACCGGGATCAGCCCCTGTTTGTGATTTCCGCACAAAGCTACGTGCTTTGGCGGACCGATCGGCCGCAAGGCCGGAATGCAAAAGAAGGGCTGCCGGAACCCGGCAGCCCTTCGGGGCCTTGAATTCAATTCGACAGCCCTTGCAAACGCAGGGTAATGATGCAGTCGGCCGTGCCTTAGTCCATGCCGATGTAAGCGCCGTTCTCGATCACCATGCCCTTGGGGCTCTTGGTCACTTCGCCGCTGGTGCTCCAGGTCATGCCCTCGCCGGTCAGGCCGTCAAACACGAAGTTGGGAGAGGTGAACTGAGCGATCAGGGCATCGCACATATCACTGGCAGAAGCATCCGCAGCCACACCGGACTCGGTCAGAGCCTGATAGATAGCGTACACGCAGTCGTAAGCGTCCGCCGCAAACTGGTTGGGGGTCTCGCCGTACTTCTCGTTGTACTTGTTCACAAAGCTCTTGGTCTTTTCGTCCTGAGCATCGGCGTTGAAGGGAGTCAACAGAATGACGCCCTCAGCCAGGGACTTGTTGAAACCGTCCAGAGTCAGAATGCCGTCCATGCCGTCCACGCCGAAGAACTTGGGTGCATAGCCGATGTTGTTGGCCTGGGTCAGAATCAGAGAAGCCGCATCGTAGTACATGGGCAGGAACAGCAGATCGGCGCCGCTGTTCTTGGCATCGTTGATCTGCACGGAGAAGTCGGTCTGGCTGTCCGAGGTGAAGGTGGTGGTGGAAACCACGTCCAGACCCAGCTCCTGCGCCTTGTTCATGAAGCTGTTGTAAATGCCGGTGGAGTACACGTCATCGTTCTTATAGATGATGGCGATCTTGGTGCCCAGGTTCTTCTCGCTGATGTACTGCGCAGAAGCGGAGCCCTGGTTGGGGTCCATGAAGCACATCTGGAAGGCATTGTCCTTGCGGGGCACGTCGATGGTGCCGGTCAGGGGGTTGGCCACGCCGCCCAGAACGTCGGTGCTGGAAGCGGAGGGGGTCAGCAGGAAGATGTGGTCGCCGTTGCTCTCAGCAGAGGTGGCAACGCAGGGGGTGGAAGTAACGGAGCCCAGGAACACCTGCATACCCCAGTCCTTCAGGGTGTTGTAGGCGTTGACGGCCTTCTCGGCGTCGTGGGTGTCGTCCTCGTACTTCAGGTCGAGCTGCAGGCCACCCAGAGCATTGATCTCCTCAACGGCGATCTCCGCGCCGCGCTTGGCCGCGTTGCCGTAAATGGCTGCGCCGCCGGTCAGGGGGCCGGTGCCGCCGATTTTGACGGCGCCCTCAGCAGCGGTGCTGCTGGAAGCGTCGCCGGCTTCCGAAGAAGCCGCAGAACTGCTGCTGCCGCCGCAGGCCACCATGCTGAACGCCATGGCCAGGGCAAGACCCATACAGATCACTTTTTTCATTGTAGTTCCCTCCTTGATGGTTAACCCGCATCTCCAAAGCACTCCGGCCGTTGCAGCCGTACACTTGGCTCGGCCGCCCTCTTCTTCGTGCCTTTTCTTTGGGGATGTGATGACTTTTATTATACTGGTTTCCATTTCCTCCTGCAATAGAATATTTCACCATAGATTTCTCTCATTTTTACCTGTTTTCCGCCACTATTCACAGAAATTTTTATATTTTTTGGATAGTTGCGCCAAAATGTGTTTCTATGACGTACACACTCGTTTTTCGTTCGATTTCACTCGCCCCGTTTTCAGGCGAAGGCCCTCCCCTTTAGCACTGCTCCGGGCAAAATATTCTCCCCCACCGCATTGCAAATACCGAAAGATTCTGACATAATAGGTTTATATCGTTTTGTTCTGCCGCAGCCCGGCAGTGAGGAGACGCCGCGCGGGGCCTTCCCCGCGCGGCGGACCGGGCGTCGGCCATTCCAATCAAATAAATGGGGGCATTTGCTTTGAAACTTCTGGAAGATCGTATCCGCAAAGATGGCCAGGTGCGGGCCGGCAACGTATTAAAGGTAGACTGCTTTTTGAACCACCAGCTGGATGTGCGCCTGCTGGACGCCATCGGCGCAGAGTTTTACCGTCAATTCAAGGATGCCGGCATCAACAAGATCCTGACCATCGAGGCTTCCGGCATTGCCATTGCCTGCATGACGGCCCGATACTTTGATGTGCCCGTAGTGTTTGCCAAGAAGGCCAAGAGCAAGAATCTGGACGGCGATGTGTACACCTCCGTGGTGCATTCCTACACCTACGGCCGCGATTACAACATCACTCTGGCCCAGAAATTCCTCGGCCCCGAGGATCGGGTGCTGATTGTGGACGATTTTCTGGCCGTGGGCAAGGCCATGAGCGGTCTGCTGGATGTGTGCCAGCAGGCTGGCGCCCAGGTGGGCGGCATCGGCATTGCCATTGAGAAGGGCTTCCAGTCCGGCGGCGCTGCCCTGCGGGCGGCGGGCTATCGGCTGTCCAGTCTGGCCATTGTGGACGCGATGAATGAGGAAACCGGCGAGATCACGTTCCGTCCCCAGGAGGATTGAGCGGCTTTCCCCCGGCTTTGAGCACCCTATAAGAAGCAGAAGCGGCAGGTCCCAACGGATCTGCCGCTTCTGCTTTTGTTGTTTCCGGCCGCGAACGTTTCCCTTACGTTTTACAACACCATTATAAAGCACTATTGCAGAAATCAAGTGATATGCGCCGCTGCATCATGGTGCGGCGGCGGCTCAGGCGAACGGATTCTTCCCCTCGTCCACCGGCTCCCGCAGGGCGTGAAGCAGCGGCAGCGGGTTCTGCTTGTACAGCGCATAGCCCAGTCCAAGGGCCGCGCCGAACGCACCCCCACCCAAAAAGTCGTGGCCGCCTTCAAACAGCAGCCCCGCCGCCAGCAGGCAGCCGCCCATCCACAGCAGGTAGCGCAGAAGGACCCGTCCTCTGGCCTCCAGCGCTTCCCGCTTGTGCCGGTTGACCGCCCGGGTGTATTGCAGGGCCTGGCCGTCCAGCCCGTGCAGGCGTTCCAGTGTTTCCCAGCTTTTTCGGGCGGGCGCGATCATCAGGGGAAATGGGGCCAGATTTTCAAAATTTTCCGTGGCCGCCTGCAGCGTCAGCCGATACAGGCGAACCTCGTCGGGCTGTTGATTCATTAAGGGGGTCAGCAGATCGACCGCCTCTTGCCAGTTTCCGGCCCGCAGATGGCGCACCGCCCGGTCAACGTCCTGGTCGAAGCGGCGAAGCTGCTCTTCCTGTGCAGGGTCCGCCACCGGCCAGCCGCAGCAGTCGCACTCCCGCCGCATCCGGTTCCGGTTGTAATGGCAGGCCGGGCAGCCGCATTGTGGGCACCGCCAATCGCTCATCCTGTCACCTTCTCTCTGTTCTCCGGTTTCGTTTTGTCAGTGCCGGGGCGGCTTTGCGGGCAGCGGCGGCACCACTTTGTTCCGGGGTGCCGGGTCAGCTGCCGGGGCAGGCTCCGGGCGGTACGGCGCACACAGCACCGGCGACGGCTCCGCCGCCTGCTGGGCATACCCGTCGTCCGCGCATTCCGTCCGGTCATCCGCCGCCGGTTCCTCCGGCTCCAGCCAATCCAGAGGCTGCACGGCGGGCAGCTCACTGTGGGCAGTGGCTGCCGCCATCGGGATCAGCACACCCAGAATGGCCAGCGTCATCGCCGCCATGGCAAAGCCCGCCGTGCGCAGGCTGGCGTTCACCGCCAAAAGCACCGCCCCCACCAGAATGGTAAAGGCCTGGGCCGCCCCGGCCAGCGCCGCTGCACCGGCGGCCCGTCGCAGGCCATACCGCCAGCACAACAGGCAGGCGTAAAGCGGCAACGCCAGAGTAAGCACGGTGCCCACCCCATGCACCAGCCAGCGGGCCGCCGCCATGGCAGGGGCCAGCCAGAAATAAAACAGCTGAGGCAGGGCCATCAAAGCCAGCAGCGCGGGCAGCACCATCCACCAAAACCGATTCGTGTTCCGCTCCATGTTTCATCCTCCTGTTCGTTTGCCGTGTGATTCATTCCAATCCGGTTCCGTTCGTCCCATGGTTCGTGTGCAGCGGCTGGCCGCAGTGGGGGCAAACCGCCGCCTGCGGGCTGACGCTGCCGTGACAGCAGGGGCACTGCCGCAGCCGCCCCGGCAGCGGCGGCGTACCCGCCGGGCCGCCGGTTTGGGCCATCGTGCCCACCGTCTGCTGCAAAGTAGGCCAGAGCTGGCTCAGCAGCAGTGCCTGCGCCAAAGGTGCGGCCATCCCGCCGCCGCTTGCCTGCCCGGCGCTGCTGCCCCGGGCAGGCAGGCCCGTCATGGCTTCCGCCAGCGTGCGCCGGTCCAGGTTTCCGCCCCAGATCCGTTCCAGATGGTCCTTCTCCAGGTCGGTCTGCGTGCGGCCCGCGGCCTCTTTGCCTTCCAGCTCGTGCAGGCGCGCCCAGCCTTCCTCGGGAATGTTCACGGCCGTCACCGCAAACTGTTCCAGGCTCAGGCCAAACTCTGCCAGCGCCTGGGACAGCGGGCCGCGGGTCTCGGCCCCAATGGCCCCAAGACTTCGGTTAAACTCCACAATGGTGTGGCGGTTGAGCGCCCCGGCCAGAGTCTGCCGCAAGGGGGCCAGCACCAGCTGGCGCAGGCAGGGCTCCAGATCCTCGTCCGAGAACACGGCCTGATAGGTGCCCACCATCGTTTCCAGCGTCTGCAGCGGGTCCGCAATGCGGTAGGCCAAGCTGCACGAGGCCAGCGCCTCCATGGTCAGCCGGTAGCGCCGCTCCTCAAAGGGGATCGGCCCGGTGCCCAGCTGCATGAAGTTCGTTCTCTGGGTGGACACAAAGAACACGGTCACGCTCACCGGTGCTTCCCCACCGGTCATCAAATTGCGCAGCCGCACGAAGAAGGGGTCCACCCCGGTCATTAATTCGTAGCGCCCGGGCCAGTACGGCCCGACCACCTGCCCGTTAAGGGCGACAAAGGCCTGGGTTCCGGCCGGCACCAGCAGCACACTGCCGTTTACCACCGTCCGCCCCGGGCCGCAAAGCTCCGGCATCACGCGAATCAGGCTGCTTCCGCCCGGATCACGAATCACCCGCTGCAGCATGGGTACACCTCCTGTTGATTCAGCGGCTCGCCTGTTTCATAAGGGCAACGGCCCTCAGCGAAGCCACATGGTAAATGTTCCAGCATCCCGGCAGGCCGCGCAAGGCCTCGTGGATCGCCCGGCCCATCTGCGCATCGGTACACGGCGGCTGCATCTGCCCGTAGGCCATGCCGCCCTGCGCGGCACCGCTGCGCAGATGGCCGGTCAGCTCTGCCAGTGAGCAGACGCTGTGCCCGTGCAGCCGGTAATAGCTGTACGCCTCGGTGCGGCAGACGGGCAGGCCCTGCCCGGCAAACCCGCTGTGGTCCCGCGAGATCTGCTCGTCCGTCAGGTTGAAATACCGGTAGAGCATCGCGCCTTTCCCCGGCTTCTCCCAGGTCACATCGCAGTGCACCGGTTCGCCGTTCAGCCAGACCATCGCCCAGCAGTGGCCCTCCGTGCGCCCTCTCCCGAGGATTTGAACGCAGGCCACCCCGGCCCGGCGCAGGCAGTACAGCAGCAGGGCGTTCTGCCCCTCGCACACGCCCCGTGCGGTCAGCAGCGGCCCCACCAGATTGTGCTCCTGCTCGCTTCGGGTGTTCTGGTAGCGCAGCTGCCGGGCCAGCCGAATGTAAATGAGTTCTTCCCGCTGCACAAGGCTCAGGGCCGCCGTTCCGGCCATCAACGGCAACATTTTCTGCCGGAAGGCCGCCTGCAATGTCTCGATTTCCGCAGGCGTATACAGCATTTGCAGCCGAAGCTTCCCTTCCTGCCCGCCGCGGTATAAGAAGGTCATCTGCCGCCCGAGGAAGAAGTACTCCGGCCGGTCATGCCGCAGGGCCTTGCAGGCAGCAAAGGCATCGTCGTATGCCCGTTCCCACTTTTCCAGCGTCAGCGGAACCTCGGCGCGGTAATCTCCCCCGGCCAGGCGACGGTCCAGCTCATCGTAGAACCGCCTCGCCTGCCCGGGCGGCAGCCGGTCCCTGTAAAAACAGCGGCCCAGGGCGTGCGGCTCGCTCATGTCAGCCCTCCTCTTCCTTCGGCCTGCCCGGAATCGTCAGTGTGACGCGCACTTTGGTGCAGCGGCGCAGCTTTCCGGTAACACAGCGGACGGTGCCTTTTGCCCCGTCCATGCGCAGGCAGCGGCTGGCCAGCTTCATCAATGCCTCCACCGGGAACTCCGGCATGGGGTGCTCCGTCTCCGCCGGGTGCGGCGCTTCTTTGGCCGCGGCCTTTGCGGTGCGGCGGCACACGATCACCTGGGCATTCTCAAAGTTTTTGCCGATGCTGGCCAGCATCTGGCGGCGAATGGGGTCGCACACAAAGATGCACACCGGCGCTTTGGCCGCCCGGGCTTCTCCGCTGCTGCGGTCCGTCCCGGACCAGAACACGCCCAGATCCGGGTGGGTGTGGCCCTCCAGGCAGTATTCACTGGGCCCGTACTCCAAAAACGGGTCCACCACGCACCCTTGGGCATCCCGGTTGAAGCGCTTTTCGTCCCGAAGGTACTCGTCCCGGTAATACTCCAGAAAGTCCAGCCCCGGGTTGTTCTCCCCGTTGGGGCCAAGGCCGGAGGCGGAGCTTCTCGTCCGGTTCATGGTGTGCACCTGCAGAAAGTGGCTGACCACCACGTTCACCCGGCCGTCCTTCTCCAGGAAGAAATGCCCCAGCCCGATGTATTTCTGCTCCAAATGGTTCATGGGGGAACGGCGGCCGTAGCTCACCATCATGGTCAGTTCTTCGGCGGCTTCCGGCAGAAAGAACACGTAGTGTCGGCCCTTGCCGTGGCGCTCTGCCTGAAAGCTGCCGCAGTTCTTCTCAATCACCGCGGCGATCTCCACCGCGCTCAGCACCGGATACGTGCGGGACGGCGTAATGGGGCGCGGCGGCAACGGCGGGCAGTTCGTTTTCACTTCCATCGCATGTTCTCCTTTGCTTGCGGGCCTTGCCCGGAGGTTCTTTAGCTGCGGCGCGGCAGCGGGGGCGGCGTGCCCGTGCCGGGGACCGCGCGGCGCACCGGAAGCGGCGGCCGCTGCGGGGCCTCCAGCAGCTTGGGCGAAATGGTGGGAAAGCGCCCGCTCGCCACACCGGCCCGGTGCCAGTCCGCCACATCGCCGTTGGCCATGGAGTCATAGCGGGTCACCGCCGGGTCGTGGATCATATCCTTCACCAGCTTTTCCGCCACCGTGAGCATCGAGCTGGTATAAATTTTCCATTCGTCAATGCAGGCGGCCCCGCTGCGGAATACGTTGGGGCTGGCCAGCCGCCGCTTTGCCGGGTAGGCAGCTTTCACGCTTTTCAGCGGATAGCCCAGAAACACCGCCACCTCCGCGCTCATAGAGGAACAGCTCTTGGGGGAAGCGTCGTCCCGGTCGGTGAGGTAATGGCTGGGGGCGTGCACCGTGATCCGGAAACGAAACTCCTCGCCCGGCTCACAGGCCACCTCCTCCACCGTCACATACCGGGGGTTGAACATACCCCGCAGAACGTTCCAGTCGTTGCGGATGGCCTCGCGGGATTCCCCGTCCGAAATGGAAACGGGCACGCTGCTGCCCCGCTCGTCCGTATAAGTCGTGCTGTATGCCATGCTTCTCCTCCTTTTACTCCAAATGCTGCACCCGATGCATCTGCTCCGGGTCGCCCCGCAGGGCAAACACAAGCGTTTCCCGGCTGCCGTTGGCCTGCGTGCAGAGCACCTTCAGATGCGCGCCCAGCGGGTAGCCCAGCTGAAACAGGGTCCGTTCTTTCATCTCCGGGTCGCTCTCGGGCGAAAATGCATAAAGCACATCATCCATTGCGAAATCCACGTCGTACCGGGCCGGGCGGCCGACGGCGCGGCAGGCCTCACAGCGCAGATCCTGCAAAAAGGTGCGGCCCTCGTGCCGCATCACCTTGATAGGCGCGCCGCAGACGTGGCACAGGTCGCTGCGGATGAACCCGGTGTAGGTGCGCTGGTTGTAATTCAGCCAGTGAACCTGCAGCTCAAAGGCTGCCTGACCCAGCCGGGCGGCGATCTGCTCCAGCGCCTGTCCCAGCGTAAGTTCCAGCACCGTGCCCTCCAGCCAGAGGATCTCCTTCGGCGGCTGAACCGCACAGCCCGGGCAGCCCCGCTTCGCCTTGGGGTGGGTCACGGTCAGCTCCATATTCGGATAGGCGTAATAGGTCAGGCGCCGGTTCATGGCCTCTTTCACGCCGATCACCTGCGCGCGGAATTGCTCCGCCGTCAGGTTGGCCGCATGGCTGCTGGCCAGCCCGCTGGTGCGCACCGGCACCGTCTCACCGTCCACCGCGCGCAGCTGCGGCCCGCTGCAGGAGGTGCGCACGGCTCCGTTTTCCAGCCAGCGCTCGTCCATCAGGCAGCGCAGGCAGAACTCTCGGCCGTCCATCATGACACTGCGCGCCATTTCGTCCTGCGTTCCGTCCATAATCACCACCGGGCGGCGCTCCGGCGGCAGCTGCATCCACAGCTCGTTGAACAGGGCCTTGGCCGCGTAATTGTCCAGGCACAGCACCACCACGTCGTAGTCCGCCAGTGCCTCCGGGCCGATCCTGCACAGGTCCGTGTCCACCCCGTTTGCGGTGCAGCCCTCTTCCAGAAACGGCTGCACCCGCCGGGCCACGCACCGGGCCTTGTTTTGGCCCACATCCTCCGGCGTGCGCACCAGGCAGCTGTGCTTGGCGGCATTTTCCAGCGTAAAGGTGTCAAAGTCGAGCAGGTCCAGGCTGCATCCCATTTTCACCAGCGCTTCCGCCACGTTAGACCCCACCGCGCCCGCGCCGCAAATGAGCACGCGTTTTCCGCCGAACAGCGGCCGATAGGCCGACAGCTTCAACGGATTGTACAGACGATCCTCCATCATTTCCTCCTGTTTTGTTTCCGTCCTCGGCGACCTCAAAGAATGGGCCGCCCGTTGGGGGCAATTCGATGGCCGTTCGGGCAGCGATAACATCCGGCCGTTTCATTCCAGAAAATTTTCTGGGGCTGCCCGGGCAGGTTCCGCGCCCGGTCGATTGGGCAGCACGGGAACTGATCCGGCCGAATGCCCCGCGGCCCCGCGCCTGCCGCCGGGAGGGTGCGTCGCACCGCCGGTTCCGACCGCGAGGGCCGGGCGGTTCGCGGGTTCCGGTGGTTGATCGGCTCTTCCCGCCGCGCCGGGCGTACGTTTGCCGGGGCGGCCAGTCTCGGCCGATTTCCCACAGGCTGCCGAAGCGCCGCCGGGCGGCTCGCGCTGCCTCTCCCCTGCGGCAGAGGCGGCGGCTGTCTGCTTTTGTACGATGGTTTGCTGCGGCGGTTCAGGGCCATCCAGGCAGCCCCACCGCCCAGCAGCAGAATCGCCCCCGCTGCAATGCAAATCCAGTTCAGCATGTACGATTCCTTCCTCGTTTTGCGGTGTTTGTCCGAAAATGATTAAGCCACGCCGCCGTCGTCCGAAATGGTCAGCACATCGCCGTTCATCAGCCCCATGCCCTCCACCGTCTCGTTCTCATCGCAGCTTTCCACACCGGTGCGCTTATTCACAAACACCAGCTTGGCCGCGTCCCTCCGGATTCCCAGATCCTGCGCATACGCGTCCAACAGCTGGCCCATGGTGTTGCCTCCCACCACCGGGACCTTGGCGTAGGTCACGCCGCTGCCCTTGTTCACCAGATCGATCTCCATCATGGTCTGGGTGGTGCTGTCCTGCATGGTCGCTTCGCTCGCATCAAATTTGTTCCGTTCCGTCATGGTTCGTCTCCCTTTCTGCACTCATACTGTGTGTTGTATCCGGATTCCGCAGCTTCTTGTGAAAGCCTCGTGTCCGGATTTCTTTATGTCAAAACTCTCGCCGCCGGATGCATATTGTCGGATATACGATGCAACTTTTCAAAATTTGCTGCAATTGGAGGAATTGACGCGAAACAGCAAAAGCCGCGGTGTCTGCACACCGCGGCTTTTCTGCTTTATTTTATAGGACATATGGTACGATAGGCACGCACAGGGAAGGCTTTGCTGCATTGGCATTCCCCTCGAGAGGATTTGATTGGTGTTATCGCATTAATTGTTTACGTAATTACTTGCGGAAGCTTGAACGGCGGCCGAAATGGCAGCATATTAGATTCACATACGATATACTTTCTTTCCTTTGGAGCGTTCAACCTCCAAGAGTCACCCCTGCGTATACGGGGGAAAAGCCAGCGCCATCTGCAACTTCGCAATGGCCGTAGGATCACCCCCGCGCATGCGGGGAAAAGTCTCCGATAAAAACGGTGTTTCCGCCGGACGGGGGATCACCCCCGCGCATGCGGGGAAAAGCTTTGACCCAAAGTTGGCCCGGTTGTGTCCTACGGGATCACCCCCGCGCATGCGGGGAAAAGGCCTGAACGACCGAGAAAATGCCCGCGATGGTGGGATCACCCCCGCGCATGCGGGGAGAAGAGTTTTTAAACGATGCACCGTCAGTCCATGTGGGGATCACCCCCGCGCATGCGGGGAGAAGTGTGAAAATCGGCCCGGACACCTACCGCAAAAAGGATCACCCCCGCGCATGCGGGGAGAAGTTGGCTTTTTACAATCCGTGTTATAGGGCTTTAGGATCACCCCCGCGCATGCGGGGAAAAGGGTAAAAGGTGCCGTCGCCGGGCACCAGCCAGGGGATCACCCCTGCGTATGCGGGGAAAAGCAGGCAAGGCCGGGGCCGACGGTCACGGTCATGGGATCACCCCCGCGCATGCGGGGAAAAGTACCGATTTCGGCGGCACACGCCAATGTACTCAGGATCACCCCCGCGCATGCGGGGAAAAGTTTGTCGGCAGCTGCGTAAAGAATTCAACCACGGGATCACCCCCGCGCATGCGGGGAAAAGTGCAGCGCCGACTAAAAAATATAGGCAATGCCAGGATCACCCCCGCGCATGCGGGGAAAAGAACATTTTTGCACATAACAGCGTACTTAAATTGGGATCACCCCCGCGCATGCGGGGAAAAGTTGTGCATAATTGTCCATATGCAGCACATCACAGGATCACCCCCGCGCATGCGGGGAAAAGAAACAGTCCTCAAAACCGACGACCCATCGGTTAGGATCACCCCCGCGCATGCGGGGAAAAGCAGCGTCCACAGCCCTGCAACAATCATACATAAGGATCACCCCCGCGCATGCGGGGAAAAGGAAATTTGTGCTTGATGGGATGCAAGCGGCGGGGGATCACCCCCGCGCATGCGGGGAAAAGAACTCGCCCGTCTCCATGTTCTCGACGCCCACAGGATCACCCCCGCGCATGCGGGGAAAAGTGAGTTATAATAAAGACGATGAAAGGAGTGATAGGATCACCCCCGCGCATGCGGGGAAAAGACATTGTGAGGTGCGTATGAATTTTTTGAAGTGGGATCACCCCCGCGCATGCGGGGAAAAGCATTTTTTGAGAAGGGGGGTGAATTTGTGAGCGGGATCACCCCCGCGCATGCGGGGAAAAGACACTCCCTGACGCAATCAACAACGGCGTCGAGGGATCACCCCCGCGCATGCGGGGAAAAGCCGGCGCATCTTCCACCCCCGAGGCCCGGAGCGGGATCACCCCCGCGCATGCGGGGAAAAGAAGGCTGCGATCGTATGTTTGGCCCGTGAGACGGGATCACCCCCGCGCATGCGGGGAAAAGACTAAAAAGATCCCGTATCACCGACTGTATCCGTTGCGTTCCGCTCCATTTTCGTTTAGTTTCGCATAAACTTTCTGCGTCAAACGGCAGTCGGGCACCGCCCGGTGCTCTACCTTGTCTGCCAGCGCAAAATGCTGCGCCAGTGCAAGCAGTTTATAACTGGACAGGCCCAGTATTTTTCGCCGTGCAAGAGGAAGGAGATCGATTTTCCGGTTGGCCAAAACCGGTTTCATGTTCCGAATGCAGGCCATACGCAGAAATTCCAAATCAAATTGCAGGTTGTGTCCCACCAAAGTATCTTTGCCTACAAAGCGCAGGAACGCCTCCAGCGCATCCGCGGCGTCCATACCGCCTTCCAGTTCTTCCTGTGTGATGCCCGTCAGGCGGGCAATTTCTGCGGGCAACGGCGTTTCCAGCCGCACCAGCGCCGAAAACTCCTCTCCTGGCTGCCCATCCCGGACCCGGACCGCGCCATACTCCACGATTGCATCCGTTGCCGCATGCAGTCCTGTTGTTTCAAGGTCGATCACGGTATAATCCTGCTTTCCGGGCGGTCGGGCAGCTCTTTGCGCCATTTTCTGTGCCATCTGATACTTTGCCGCCTTGCTGAATCCCGGTTTCAGCTCCAACGCCTCGACCTGGGGTTGCGCTTGCGGAAGCGGACGGCGCATCAGCTTAATGCCGTCGTAATCCACCACTTCCCAGTTAGTATTATGGGTGCGGAATTCCATCTTCTGCTCGCCGGCCGCTGTATAGACCATCGTCGCCTGTCCATTTTTCAGGTACTGGCAGACCCGATCCCAGACCGCATCCCGCACGCGGCTGCTCACGTTCCCCACGTAGACGCCGGTGTTGATCTCACACAGCCATTTGGACAGATCTCCCCGCAGGCGCGGCGGGCAGCTGGTCATCGTCAGAACTACAATGGCTCCTCACCCTCTTCCCAGGCAGCATAGTTGATGCCGTTGGACACCGTGCCGAGGTTGTTGTCCCAAAGATACACGGCATCCGGTTCTTCCATCTGTTCTCCGTCGCTCAGCAGCAGCCAGCGAATGTCATGCACCATCCGTTCCAGAATATGGTGCTCCACCATGGCATCCCGCACACGGCGGCGCACAACGGCAGGCAGGTCTTCCGGTGCCTGCGTTGCAACCTCAAATGCGATGGGAATGGTCACCTCGGCCTTATACAGGTCTGCAATGTCGTACACAAAAGAACACTCATGGCCGACATGCACAAACCCCAGCCCTGGTGCGCAGCCCAACGCGACAATGACCGCATGCGCCAGCCCATACAGGCACGCATGCCCGGCCGACAGCGCCTGATTGACCAGGTCTCCTAACGCAAAATCCTCCGGGCGGTACAGCCGTCCACTCCATGGCACGCCGGTTTCTTTGGACGCCTTGCGGTAGACGTTCCTCACACGGCTGCCCTCCCGGCCGCGTAGCTGCTGCATCGTAAGGTTGGAAACATCTTCTTCAGGGAAACGCAGCTGATACATCTTACGCACCACGTCCAAATGCTTCCGTTGGTTGCTGACAAGTTCTGCCTGCCGAATCAGCATCCTGGAATGGGTGGTCAGCGGGCGTCCGTGGGCGTAGTAGCGCACGCCGTGCTCTCCCACCCAGACAGCTCCCACGCCGGTATCGCCCATCAGCTCCATAGCGCGATGGGTCACGCGGGTGCCAGGCCCAAGCAGCAGCACCGAGATGCCCGCCGCCGGGATCTGGACGACGCCTTTTTCGTCCGTCACGGTAATGGCACCGTCCTGCCGCCCCAGCGTACAGTGTTCCAGATACAGAAACGTCATCCGGTCTTTTACCTGTGGCAGTGCCTGCAAATCAGGCCGGATCATGCCCGGAAGTTCATCCATGGCCAGTTCCTCCGCGCAGGATCGTCATCAAGCCAAGGCCGTAGGCTTTGCCGCGGCCAATGCCCTGACAC
>CAKSWY010000003.1 GCA_934513685.1 uncultured Oscillospiraceae bacterium
ATCTGGAGGTGCGCATGTACAGCTGGGCCGCGCTGTTTGTGCTGCTGGCCTTTTATGAGCTGTACCGCCTGCTCACCAAAGGTGCACAAAACCGGGACTGTGCGGGCTTTGTGCTGGCCTCGCTGGCCGCGGCCTACTGCCACTATTACGCGCTGGTGACGGTGGCCTTTCTGTATGTGGGCCTGCTGGCCGGGGTGCTGTGCAAACTGGTTCCCTTCAAAAAGCTGGCGGCGGTGTATCTGACCACGGTGGCGGGCTATCTGCCTTGGTTTGTGGTGCTGCTTACCACCTTCCGGCGCACCACCGAGGACTACTGGATGACCAAGACGCCGACCCTGCGCCAGTGCCTGGAGTTCCTGTTTGATTCCGGAAGCGGAACGGCGATTTACTTCTGCCTGCTGCTGTTTGTCACCGCAGTGGGCATGGCCCTGACCCGGGAGACGGGCCTTGCCCGGCGGCCGGACGAGAAAAAAGCGGTGGGCCTGAACGGCACGAGCCTGTGGATTTTGACCGGACTGGCGGCGGTGTTCGGCACCATGGCGGTGGGGCTGGCGGTGTCGGCCCTGATCCGGCCCATGTTTGCCACCAAGTATCTGTACCCGGCGGCGGTGATCGTCTGGCTGTTGTTCGGCGTGTGCCTGAGCCGTATGCGGTGGGGCACGCTGCTGAGCGTTCTGCTGGCGGCGGTGGTCGTGGCCGTGGGCGTGCCGGATTATCGGGACAAGGTGGAATCGGCCCGGGAGCAGAACGAGCGCTACCAGGCGGTGCTGGCCGGCATGGCGGACCTGACCCCGGCGGATGGCATTCTCACGGATATGTATTATCTGGAATGGACCAGCCTGGAGTATTACTTCCCGGAAAACGAGCACGATGACTTTGACCGGAGCGAGCCGCCCAAACTGGAGGGCGGGCGAACCTACTGGCTGCTGCTCTCCGGTGACCTGGACGAGGGGCTGGAGAGCTGGCTGGCCGCCGAGGGCCGCACGGCCCAGGAGGTGTGCCACGACGGCCGCCTGGCGACCTATACGGTGCATGTATATCGCTGCCCGGGGTGATGACGGCGGCCGAAAAAGCCTTCCCCTTGAGGGGAAGGTGGCATTGCGAAGCAATGACGGATGAGGTGGGGCGCGAATCGTTGTCGTGGCGCTGCGGCAATGCGGAAAGGTGAAGTGCATGACACCGCCGTAACGTTCTGACGGCGTGAAGATGCCACCTCATCAGTCGGCTTGCGCCGACAGCTTCCCCTCGAGGGGAAGCCTCTGGCGCGGCAGAAAGCAGCACCACCGCAAAAAAGCCCTCCCAACCAGGCAATACGCCGCCCCCAAAAAACACATTCGGAACAACAGGAAAGCGAGGGATTCCCATGAATCAGGAACTTCTTCAGAAATATGCCGATTTTATTGTAAAAGTGGGCGTAAACGTGCGCCCGGGGCAGGCGTTTCTCATTCGCTGCCCGGTGGACATGGCCTTTTTTGCCCACTGCTGCGCCAAGGCCGGCTACGAGGCCGGGGCCAGAGACGTGATTGTCCGCTATGAGGACGAGCAGCTGGCCCGCATCCGCATGGAGATGGGGGAGGAGAGCGCCCTGAGCCAGGTGCTGCCCTACGAACTGCGCAGCTGGCTGGATTATGCTGAGAGCGACGGAGGCTGCTGCCTGCTGGCCATTCATGCCAGCGACCCGGAGGCCTTTGCCGGGCTGGATGCCGCCAAGCTGAACCGGGTGAGCATGGCCCGCCGCAAGGCGATGAAGCCCTGGAACGACTACACCATGAACGACCAGGTGCAGTGGTGTGTGGCCGCGGTGCCCGCCCCCGCCTGGGCGGCCAAGGTGTTCCCCAGCTTGCCAGTGGACGAAGCGGTGGAAAAGCTGTGGAGCCTGATCTTTGACGTGTGCCGGGTCACCGGCGGCGACCCGGTGGGCGAGTGGCGGCAGCACGTGGCCAAAACCAGCGCCCGGCGGGACCAGCTGAACGCCTGGAAGCTGCAGAGCATTCACATGACCGCGGCCAACGGCACCGACCTGACCGTGGGCCTGGCCGAGGGCAGCCTGTGGGAGGGCGCTTCCAGCAAGGCGGAGAACGGGGTGGACTTCATTGCCAACGTGCCCACCGAAGAGGTGTTCACCTGCCCGCACCGCCTGCGGGTGAACGGCGTGGTCAAGGGCACGAAGCCCTATGTGTACAACGGCCAGCTTATCGAGGGCTTTTCGGTGACCTTCCGGGATGGGCAGGTCGTGGCCCACAGCGCGGAGAAGAACGATGCGCTGCTGGGCGAGCTGCTGGCCAGCGACGAGGGCGCCTGCCACATCGGCGAGGTGGCGCTGGTGCCCGCCTCCAGCCCCATCAGCCGCAGCGGGGTGCTGTTCTACAACACCCTGTTTGACGAAAACGCCGCCTGCCACATTGCCTTTGGCGCCGGGTACCCGGGCACCATTCAGGGCGGCACGGCCATGACCCGGGAGCAGCGGCAGGCCCTGGGCATGAACGACTCGGCCATTCACGAGGACGTGATGGTGGGCAGCCCGGACATGGACATCACCGGCCTGACCGCCGATGGCCAAACCGTGCAGATCTTCAAAAACGGAGAGTGGGCCTTTTGAGCCGGGATGGTGCTGCGACCCTGAACCGATTGCTGCCGCCCCAGGACCCGCAGCGCCCGCTGGGGGCGGATGTATTCCGGGCCATGGCGGTGGGCATGGTGGGCTGGTTCCACATCTGGCAGCAGACCTGGATCAACCCCGGGCCGCTGCAGCTGGCCGTGCGCACCGGGTACATCTGGGTGGACGGCATGATCCTGCTGTCGGCGTTCTGCCTGTGGCTGCCCTATGCCCGGGCACGGGCGGCCCAGGGCAGCTTCCCGGGCTGTGAGGGGTTCTGGCGGCGCCGAGCCCTGCGCATTCTGCCCTGCTACTATGCGGTGGTGCTGTTTGCACTGCTGCTGGCTGTGCGCAGTGAGGGCTGGTCGGCCGAGCTGGGAAAAGACCTGGCCGCCCACCTGACGCTGACCCATATGCTGTTTTACCGAAGCTATCTGGTCACCAGTCTGGGCAGCGCCACCTGGACGGTGGGGGTGCTGGTGGGCTTTTATCTGTTGTTCCCGCTGCTGGCCCGGGCATTCTGGCGCTGGCCGCTGGGGTGCTTTGCGGCCCTGTACGCCGGGCAGCTGGCTTACAGCTGGGGCTTTGCGCTGAAGCTCTCCGGTGCGGCCTACCAGATGGCCTTTAACCAGCTGCCCGCCTTTCTGGGTGTGTGGGCCATGGGCATGGCCGGGGCGGAACTCTATGAGGCCCTGTGCCGGTATGCGGCCCGCCTGCCCTTCCGGGCGACGGCACTGGCCGTGGGGCTTGCGGCCCTCTGGTGTGTTTTTCAAATGCAGAAGGACCTGGCCTATGACCCGGACGGCCAGCGCTGGCAGCTGGTGTATCGGCTGCCGCTGGCGCTGCTTCAGTGCGTCGTTCTGTTGGGGCTGTGCCTTGGCCCACAGCTGCCGGGCAGGCGGCTGTGGCAGTGGCTGGCGGCCATCAGCTACAATTTCTACCTGTGGCACCAGAGCCTGGCGGTGTGGCTGAAGTACCGCTGGCATCTGCCGCCCTGGACGGGCACCACCCCGCCGAACCAGCTGGGGGACGCAGACTGGCAGCACACCTACAATCTGCTGTGCTGGGGCGCGGCCCTGCTTGTTTCGGCGCTGATGACCCGATGCATCGAACAGCCGGCCGCAGCCTGGCTGAAACGCCGCCTGTTTGCTCAAAAAGCTCAAGAATTGGCCGAAACAGCCTCAAAACAGCCCTAATATGTGCGAAAAGTCGGGTTTTTCTGCGGGAATGCTTGCAAAGCGAACGGGTTTATGTTATAGTGGCATAGTACGATGATAGTTAACTTAGAAGAGTGGACCGCAAGGTCCGCTCTTCTTGTATGTGGGAGGCTTTTAGCATGGCAAAAACGGCGGGAGGCAAAAATACCGCAGGCTTTGTGGAGACGCTGGTGCGCCCGGTGGTGGAGGGCATGGGCCTTTCCCTCTGGGATGTTCGCTTTGAAAAGGAAGGCCCGGACTGGTACCTGCGCGTGCTGATCGACAAGCCCGACGGCACCATGGACACCGACACCTGTGCGCTGGTCTCCCACGCCATTGATCCGGTGATCGATGAGGCGGACCCCATTGACCAAAGCTACTTTCTGGAGGTGGGCAGTCCCGGGCTGGGCCGCCGGCTGACCCGGGAAGAGCACTACGATAAGCTCAAGGGCCAGAAAGTGGCCGCACGGCTCATCCGCCCGGATGAGGCCGGCCGCCGGGAGCTGGAGGGCATTCTGGCCGGGCGTGAGGGCAGCACCGTCACGCTGGACACCGCCGAGGGCGCGGTGAGCTTTGACATTTCCGCCGCTAGCTTTGTGAAGCTGTGCGACGATGAGGACCTGTTCTGAAACGTGACCCCGCGGGCCGATGGCCTGCATTCCATAGATACCTTGCGTAAAACAGAGAAGGGCGGCTTCGGCATTTGCCGGTGCCCCGCCCCGCCGGCCGCGGCAGTGCGCGGCCAGACAACCAACAAAACAACAGACCGCCCTGTGTTTCGGGGCGCAGATCATGGGAGGATACCGGAAAAATGAACGCAGAGTTTTTTGAAGCCCTGGCCATGCTGGAAAAAGAGCGCGGCCTGACTGCCGATTATCTCATCGAGCGCATCAGCAACGCCATCGTGATCGCCGTGAAGAAGGATTACGAGGTGGAGGACGACAACGTTCTGGTGGAGATCGACCCGGCCAAGGGCAAGTTCAATGTGTCCCTGGTGCGGGACGTGGTGGAAGAGGTGGAGAACCCCCACACCCAGGTGAGCGTGGCCCAGGCCCACGAGTTCCGCAAGAGCCTGGAGGCCGGCGACCGGCTGGTGACCCCCCTCAAGACCAAGGAGTTCGGCCGCATTGCTGCCGTGACCGCCAAGCACGTGATTCGTCAGGGCATCCGCGAGGCCGAGCGCAACCAGCAGTTCACCGAGATGCAGTCCAAAGCGCATGAGATCGTCACCGGCACCGTCACCCGCATCGACACCCTGCGCGGCGTAGTTGCTCTGGACCTAGGCAAGGGCGGCGAGGCCTACCTGCCCAAGAACGAGCAGGTGCCCGGCGAGACCTTCACTGAGGGCCAGGTGGTGCAGGTGTATGTGGTGGACGTGACCGTCACCGAGCGCGGCCCCAAGGTGCTCATCAGCCGCACCCACCCCGGCCTTGTGAAGCGTATGTTTGAGATGGAAGTGCCCGAGATCTTCGACGGCACCGTGGAGATCAAGGCCATCAGCCGCGAGGCCGGTATGCGCACCAAGATCGCCGTGGCCAGCAAGGACCCCAACGTGGATCCCCAGGGCGCCTGCATCGGTGCGCACGGCGCCCGCGTTTCCAAGATCGTGGAGGAGCTGAACGGCGAGAAGATCGACGTGGTGAAGTGGAGCGAGGACGTGAGCGAGTTCATCAGCGCCGCCCTCAGCCCCGCCAAGGTGCTGAACGTGGAAATTCTGGACGGCGAGAACCGCTCCTGCCGCGTGACCGTGCCCGACAACCAGCTGAGCCTGGCCATCGGCAACAAGGGCCAGAACGCCCGCCTGTGCGCCCGCCTGACCGGCTATAATATTGACATCTGCCCCGAGAGCGGCTATTACGGCGAGGAGCGCCCTGCCAAGGAAGCGCAGGAATAATCCCGCCGGAACAAAGGAGCTGAAGAAGGAACATGCAACCGAGAAAAGTACCCATTCGCCGCTGTGTCGGCTGCAATGAGGGCAAGCCCAAAAAGGAGCTGGTGCGCATTGTGCGCAGCGCCGAGGGGGCCATCAACGTGGATTTGACCGGCAAAATGCCCGGCCGCGGGGCTTACCTGTGCCGCAGCACCCAGTGCCTGGCCAAGGCGCGCAAGGCCAAGCGGCTGGAGCATGCCTTCGAGCAGCCCATCCCCCCGGAAGTATACGACCGGCTGGAAAAGGAACTGGGAGGTGAAGCGGATGGCTGACCAGAACCCGATGCTGGGTGCGCTGGGCCTGTGCCGCAAGGCAGGCAAGCTGGTCATGGGCTTTGACGCCGTGGCCGAAAGCGTGATGAAGGGCAAAGCCGTTCTGGTGCTTACGGCCCAGGACGTCAGCCCCCGCACCGCCCGCAAAACCAGAGAATTCTGTGAGGGCATTCTGGACGTTCAGTCCATGCCCCTCACCCAGGAGCAGCTGTGTGCTGTGACCCATAAGCCTGTGGGCGTATACGCCGTTACGGACGAAAACCTGGCCCGCCTGTGTGAAAAGCACCTGAGCGGCCTGCCTCATACAGAGAAGGAGGAATAAGCGAATGGCGAACGATTTGCTGATTAAGTATAAAGTGAGTGACCTGGCCCGGGACCTGGGCCAGCCTGCCAAGCAGGTGATTGACGAGCTGGCCGCCGTGACCGGCGAGACCAAGAAGCCCGGCGCAAACCTGAGCAAGGAAGAGCTGAACCTGGTGATGGATCAGCTGACCAAGGGCGCCCAGGAGCAGGACCTGACCGCCTATTTTGAGAGCGAGCAGAAGTCTGCCCCCGTCAAGGCGGAGAAGAAGGCGGCCCCCAAGGCTGCCGAGAAGCCCGCCGCCCCCGCTGCCAAGGAGGAGGCTGCCCCTGTGAAGAAGGAAGAGCCGAAGCAGGAAGTGGAACCCGCTGCCGTGCTGCGCCGCGCCGACGGCTCCATTGTGGAGCTGGCCCACGGCAAGAAGCGCCGCCAGCAGGTGGCTCAGCACGCCCAGGAAGTGGCGGAGCGCGCTGCCGCTGAGAAGGCTGCTGCCGAAAAGGCCGCCGCTGAGAAGGCCGCAGCTGAAAAGGCTGCCGCCGAGGCCGCCGCCAAGGCTGCTGCTGAAAAGGCCGCCGCTGAGAAGGCTGCTGCCGAAAAGGCCGCCGCGGAGAAAGCCGCTGCCGAAAAGGCTGCCGCCGAGAAGGCCACTGCCGAGAAGGCTGCCCGCTTTGCCCAGGCTGCCGCGCAGGCTGCCAAGAAGCCCGAGCATAAGAAGCCGGAGAACACCGGCAAGAGCGGCCGTCAGGCACAGCCTGCCTTCAAGCCGGGCCAGGCCAGCGCCCAGCCCGTACAGATCAAGCGCGAGCAGGTGACCGTGACCGTGGACACCCGCACCAGCGACACCAACCTGGATAAGTACAACGAGCGCTACACCGAGCTGGCCTCCACCAAGCCCGTGGAGAACCGCCGCAAGCCCACGCCGGCCGGCAACAAGCAGAAGTTCAACAACCGGAACAAGAAGAACCAGCCCTTCCAGCGCCGCCGCGAGACCGAGGCCGAGAAGCTGCAGCGCATCCAGCTGGAGAAGGCCCGCAAGGCCCAGCTGAAGGTGATGATCCCCGATGAGATCACCGTGGGCGAGCTGGCCACCCGCCTGAAGAAGAGCGCCGCCGAGGTCATCAAGAAGTTCATGATGATGGGCGAGATGCACACCGTGAACGACGTGGTGGATTTTGACACCGCTTCTCTGGTGGCCGAGGAATTCCACGCCAAGGTCGAGCATGAGGTCCATGTTTCCATCGAGGAGCGTCTGTTCGAGGTGGAAGAGGACAACGAGGCCGATCTGGTGGAACGTCCCCCTGTTGTGGTGGTTATGGGCCACGTTGACCACGGCAAGACCAGCATTCTGGACGCCATCCGCAAGACCCATGTGACCCAGGGCGAGGCCGGCGGCATCACCCAGCACATCGGCGCGTACCAGGTCAGTGTGGACGGCAAGCCCATCACCTTCCTGGATACCCCGGGCCATGAGGCGTTCACCAGCATGCGTGCCCGCGGCGCGAACATGACCGACATTGCGGTTCTGGTGGTGGCTGCCGACGACGGCATCATGCCCCAGACCATTGAGTCCATCAACCATGCCAAGGCTGCCAATGTGTCCATCATTGTGGCCATCAACAAGATGGATAAGCCCACCGCCAACCCCGAGCGCGTGATGGAGCAGCTGACCAAGTATGAGCTGGTTCCGGAAGCCTGGGGCGGCGATGTGATCTGCGTGCCCGTTTCTGCCATGACCGGCATGGGCATTCACGAGCTGCTGGAGAACATCAATCTGGTGGCGGAAGTGAAGGAGCTGAAGGCCAACCCCAACCGCCGCGCCAAGGGCGCCGTGGTGGAAGCCCGTCTGGACAAGGGCCAGGGCCCCATCGCCACCATTCTGGTGCAGAACGGTACCCTGCGCAAGGGCGACTGCATCATTGCCGGTACCGCTGTGGGCCGTGTGCGTACCATGCGCAACGATAAGGGCCGCAGCATTGACGAGGCCGGCCCCTCCACCCCCGTGGAGATCACCGGCCTGACCGAGGTGCCCGCCGCTGGCGACCTGTTCGAGGCCGTGCAGGATGAGCGCCTGGCTCGTGAACTGGCCGACAAGCGCGCCGAGGAAGCCAAGGAGAAGCAGTTCGCCAGCTACCAGAAGACCACTCTGGATAACCTGTTCAGCCAGATCGCCGAGGGCGAGCGCAAGCAGCTGGACATCATCGTGAAGGCGGACGTGCAGGGCAGCGCCGAGGCTGTGAAGCAGAGCCTGGAGAAGATCAGCAACGACGAGGTGCGGGTGAAGGTCATCCACGCCGGTGTCGGTGCCATCAACACCAGCGACGTGATGCTGGCCGACGCCAGCAACGCCATCATCATCGGCTTCAACGTGCGCCCCGACCCCATCGCCAAGGAAGAGGCCGCCAAGGCGGAAGTGGAGATGCGTATGTACCGCGTCATCTACGACGCCATCAACGATGTGACCGACGCAATGAAGGGTATGCTGGCCCCCAAGATCCGCGAAGTGGAGCAGGGCCGTCTGGAAGTGCGTCAGGTGTACAAGATCAGCAGTGTGGGCCAGGTGGCCGGCTGCTACGTGACCGAGGGCAAGGTGACCCGCGCCAGCAAGATCCGCGTTGTGCGTGACGGCATCGTTATGGCCGAGGATGAGATCAGCAGCCTGCGCCGCTTCAAGGACGACGTGAAGGACGTGGCCCAGGGCTACGAGTGCGGCGTTACGCTGGAGAAGTTTGCCGACGTGAAGGAAGGCGACGTCTTCGAGGCCTATGTGCTGGAGGAGTACCGGGATTGATATTCCGCAGCGCGCTGCGTTCCCGGCCTGCTTTTGAAGAAAGAAACCCGTAACGGGAACAGGGCAGGGCTGTGCCGTTCCAACCGCCTGGCGGAAGGAGGGTGCAGCCCTGCCATAGGAGAGAACAAATGGCAAACAGCAAGAACCAGGGCCGGATGGCCCAGGATATGAAGCGGGAGCTGATCGGGATCATCGGCCAGATGAAGGACCCTCGCCTGGCCGAAGGCCTGCTGACCGTCACCCGGCTGGATGTGACCCCGGATCTGGATGTGGCCAAGGTGCACATCAGTGTGATGGGCCGCAAGGACGGTCCCGAAGGCGCGGTGGCGGCCCTGAACAAGGCATCGGGCCACGTGCGCACCGAGATCAGCCGCCGGATGCACATCCGGAAGGCCCCCCGGTTTGTATTTGTGGTGGATGAGGGCGCTGCCTATGCGGCCCACATCAACCAGCTGCTGGCAGACCTGCAGGAGGGCGCAGCGCCCGCCGAGGCCGCCGGCGAAGAGGAGTAACAGGCAGCGGAGGGGCTGCCGTGCGGGGTTCCTTGCACCGCGAAACACCCCGCCAGGAGGAGACCATGACTGAATTTCTGGATCTGAGCCAGACCGCACAGCGGCTGTGTGACATGGACAATGTGCTCATACTGTGCCATAAAAACCCGGACGGCGACACTCTGGGCTGCGGCGCGGCACTGTACTGGGCCTTTCACGCGCTGAACAAGCAGGCGGCGGTGCTGTGCAACGACCCCATTCCCGCGCAGTATGATTATCTGAACATCGAGTGCTTCGAGGGCCAGTTCACCCCCGCCCATGTGGTGGCGGTGGACGTGGCAGGCATTCAGCTGTTCGGCGACGCCCTGCAGCAGTATGTGGATCAGATCGAGCTGTGCATCGACCACCATTCCAGCAACTCCGGCTATGCCGACGCCACCCTGCTGGATGCAGACGCGGCGGCGGCCTCCGAGATCATGTACGATCTGCTGGGGCAGATGGGGGTGGAGATCACCGCCCAGATCGCCGACTGCCTGTACACCGGCATTGCCACCGACACCGGCTGCTTCCGCTTTGCCAACACCACGGCCCGTAGCCACATCACGGCTGCCTGGCTGATGGAGGCAGGTGCCCGCGCAAGCGAGCTGAACGCCCGTCTGTTCGAGAGCAAGAAGCCCCAGCGGGTGGAGGCCGAGCGCCTGGCCTTGAACAACCTGGAGTACTATTTTGACGGCCGCTGTGCGCTGATCTACCTGACGCGGGAGGATATTCTCTCCAGCGGGGTAGCCCCCAGCGATCTGGAGGATCTGACCAGCCTGCCCCGCGCCATTGAAGGCGTGGAGGTGGGCCTGACCCTTCGCCAGCAGCCCGGCGGAAGCTACAAGATCAGCGTGCGCACCACCGATGAGGTGGATGCCTGCGCCATTGCAAAGCGCCTGGGCGGCGGCGGCCATGTGCGGGCGGCCGGCTGTGAGCTGATGGGCAACCTGGACAACGCAAAGGCTGCCGTCCTGGCCGAAGTGAAGAAGGAGCTGGCGCGCTGTGAGCAGAAGGAATGAAGGCCCAAGCCCGTATCAGGGTATTCTGGTGGTGAACAAACCCACCGGCTGGACCAGCTTTGACGTGCTGGCCAAGCTTCGTGGGGTGCTGGGCACCCGGGGGCTGGGGCATTCCGGCACGCTGGACCCCATGGCCACCGGCGTTCTGCCTGTGTTTGTGGGCATGGCCCGCAAAGCCGTGGATATGCAGGTGAACCACGATAAGACCTATCTTGCCACCATCCGCCTGGGCATGGCCACGGACACCGGCGACATCACCGGCACCGTGACCCGCACCGCCCCGGTGAATGTGGGCGAGCAGGAGCTGCTGGAGGTTCTGCCCCGGTTTGTGGGGGAGCAGATGCAGCTTCCGCCCATGTACTCCGCTGTGAAGGTGAATGGGCAGCCTCTCTATAAGGCGGCCCGCCAGGGGCTGGAGGTGGAGCGCACGCCGCGGCCCATCACCGTGTATTCCGTGGACTACATGGGCTCGGCCGGGCCGGATGAATACCGGCTGAAGATCGCCTGCACCAAGGGCACCTATGTGCGGGTGCTGCTGGAGGACATCGGCCGCGCCCTGGGAGTGCCGGCCACCATGTCCGCCCTGCAGCGGCTTCAGGCGGGAGAATACCGGCTGGAGGACAGCCATACGCTGGAAGAAATTTATGAGGCAAAGCAAAACGGCACCCTGGCCGAGCTGCTTCTGCCGACGGATACCGTGTTTGCCCACCTGCCCGAGTATCAGGCCGATGAGGCAACGGTGGCCCGCCTGATGAACGGTGCCCCCACCTACCGCTGCCGGAAGCCGGACGGCCGCTGGCGTGTGTATGGGACGGATGGAACCTTTCTGGGGCTGGCCCGCACCGAGGACAGTACCCTGAAGGTGGAAAAATTGTTTGTGGAGAGAGGTTAAAGCGAATGGAAGTGGCCCAGCAGATGCGGGCCATGGCGGTGCCCCTGCAGGGCAGCGCCGTGGCCATGGGTTTTTTTGACGGTGTGCATAAGGGCCATCAGGCGGTGATCCGAACGGCGGTGGAAGCCGCCCGGCGGCAGGGCCTGGCCCCGGCGCTGTTTACCTTCCGCCTGCCGCCGGAAAGCCGTATCAAAGGCCCGCGCCTGCTGCCCACCGAGGAAAAGCACCGCCGGGTGGCGGCCATGGGGGTGCAGCATTACATGGCCCCGGCCTTTGAAGAGTTCCGAAGCCTGACGCCGGAGCAGTTCGTGGACGATCTGCTGGTGGGCTGTTTTGGGGCCAAGGTGCTGTGCTGCGGCGAAAACTTTACCTTTGGCAGGAACAAGGCCGGAAACGTGGAGGTGCTGGAGCAGCTGTGCGCCCAGCGGGGCCTGACCCTTCAGGTGGTGCCCATGCAGATGTTTGAGGGCCGCCCGGTGAGCAGCACCCGCATCCGTTATGCGCTGCTGCACGGTGATGTGCCCGCCGCCAACGCCATGCTGGGCGCGCCGTATCAGATCGACTTTCCGGTGCAGCGGGGAAAGGGCCTCGGCCATACGTTGGGCTTTCCCACGCTGAATCAGGTATACCCGGCCGGGTTCCAGACCCCCGAAGAGGGGGTGTACATCACTCGCACGCTGGTGGACGGTACCTGGTACCCCAGCGCGACCGGCTTCGGCCGGCGGCCCACGGTGAGCGAGGAGGGGGCGGCAGCCACCTGCGAGACCTTCATTCCGGGCTTTGACGGACAGCTGTATGGCCAGCGTCCGGTGGTGGAGTTCTATGCATTTCTGGAGCCCAGCCGCAAATTCGCCCATCTGGACGATCTGACCGCCTGCGTGATGAATGCCGCCGAAAAAGCCCGGCAGTATTTTGGTGCTGCGCCGCTGCGCTGAATCAAGCGCCCAATGCCCCAACGCAAAAATGCAAAGGCCGCCTGTGCCGCGCCCCTGACCCTATACGGCCCAGGCGCGTCACGACGGCCTTTTTGCATGGAAGTTTGCCGGAAGTGAAACAGCCACACGAAAGACAAGAGGAGTTTTTGCCATGACCGCTGCGAAGAATCAGAAACGGCACCCTTTGCCCCGGCTGGGGGTGTTCGGGCAGCCGGAACTTCCCGCAACCCAGGCGGCCCCGGGCCGGGTGCGCTGGGCCGCCCTGACCGTGCTGCTGGCGGTGTGCCTGGTGTGCTACAACTACACCGACCTGCCCCTGATCGTGCGCCACAGCATCAGCTTTTGGGATGCGCTGCGCACCGGCCGCCTGAATCAGTTTTACCAGCTGGCCACGGCGCTGCCCATCGGCCAGGCCACCGGCCAGACCGGCGAGGTGCCCTACGACATTTGGGTGTATGTGCTGCTTGCGGTGTGGAACCTGCCGGTGTACCTGTGGGAACTGGCCACCGGCCTGACCTTTGAGACCAACCTCATCGCCATGGTGTGGGTGCGCTTGGCCGGAATGCTGCCCTTTGTGGGGGCAAACTGGGCGATTCTGGGCATTGCCCGCCAGCTGGGCCGCCCAAAGGAGCAGGGCCTGTGGGCCTGCTGGGGCTTTTCTACCTCGCTGTTTCTGCTGAACGGCCTGTTCTGCATTGGGCAGATCGACATTTTCAATGTGTTCTTCACCCTGATGGGCCTGTGGGCCTGGCTGAAAAAGGATGAGCGGGGCTTCATCGGCTGGTTTGCCCTGGCCGTCACCTTTAAGATGTTCGCCCTCATGGTCTTTCTGCCCCTGCTGCTGTTGGAAGAAAAGCGGCTGTGGCGCATTGCCGGGGCAAGCGCTGGGGCGTGCAGTCTGTCGCTGCTGTCGAAGCTGCTGTTCCTGCGGGACAAAATGAATACTCCCACCCAGTTTGACGAGCGGCGGTTCATTCGCTTTTTGTTCGGCCGCAATCTGGACCTGGGCGGGGCGACCATCTCGGCCTTTGTGCTTCTGTTCGGGGCCACGGCGCTGGTGTGCTGGCTGAGCCGTATGGACGAGCAGGCCCGCCCGGTCTGGGCGCTGTGGGCTATGCTGGCCGGGTACGGCAGCTTTTTCATCGGCGCGGCGGCCTACCCCTATTGGGCCGTGGTGCTGGCCCCCTGTGCTGCGCTGGCGCTGCTGGTGTGGCCGGGTTATGCCAAGCAGACCGTGCTGCTGGAGGCGGCGGCCGGGGCGGCCTATTTCGGCTGTTCGGTGCTCACCTATACGGCGGTGTACTCCGGTGAGATGAACCTGCGCTGGATGCTGGCCGGGCGGCTGAAGCCCTGGAGCCGGGAAGGGGATGCCCTGGTGAATTTGCTGGGCCGCCTGTCGGAAGGGGCTTTGCAGAATACCGATGCCCTTTTGATGGCGGTTCTGGTGTTGGCCGTGGGCGGCATGCTGGTTCTGTACGCCCCCTGGCGGGCCAGCCGCCCCCAGCGGGAGGGCAGCCTGGCCGTGGACGGTGGCACCCTCTGGGTGCGCTTTGCCCTGAGCGCCGCGGTGGCGCTGGCACCTCTGCTGCTGTATCTGGTGGGTTGAGGGATGCTGAGCGTTTTGCTGCAATGCGGTGAAAGCGGTATTTTGCAGCAGGCAAGGACAAAGTTGCGGCCCGCACATTGACGGCCTTTGAAAAATTCAGTATAATAACTGTTGCGGCGGGATGCCGTTGTGCCGCAGCAGTATACAACCGGGTGTAGCGCAGTTGGTAGCGCGCCTGCTTTGGGAGCAGGATGCCGCAGGTTCGAATCCTGTCACTCGGACCACCTTTCTCAGAAAAACCGCCTTTTTGGCGGTTTTTCTGCATTTAAAGAGTAACTTTAATGGTTGGATACATTTTATTTGAAAAGGCCAAAGGTCTGTGGAGAATCTGAATTTGTAAAAAACATGATATAAAAAAGTAATGGATGTCCAAGGGGGATTTTGCCCCTTGGGCCTCCATTAAATTTCATGCATGGCGGTTATTTACTCCGCAATGCCCTCGTTCAGCAGCTCTTTTTCAATCGCGGCTTCTTCGGTTCTGTTCACGCGGCGGAACAGCAGCCGGAACATCGCCCTCACAAGGGGGCCTGCCAGCAGCTGAACACACCTCCTGAATTCCCAGTGCCAAGCTCAATCGGCTGCTGCCAAGCTCGCACGGTGTCCACGGCTTCATAAACCGCACAAACGATCCGATACGCCCGACGGGATGAGCGCGCCCGAAACAACGAAACGCCCCGGCGGCATTGCGAGTTCCTCAATGAAAGGAAACGGCCATGCAGCCGGGGCGTTTTATTGCAATTGGTAAACCAGAATCAAGACAAACTCTTAACGCAGAATGGGTTCCGATTCAAGCTCAGCGCTTGTTGCTGCGGCGCCAGATGTGCATCTTCTCGGCATCGGCGATCAGCTGGTCGCGGAAGTCGGGGTGCGCCACGGAGATAATGGCCTCAGCCTTCTGCCAGGTGGACAGGCCCTTCAGGTTGACCAGGCCGTACTCGGTGACCAGATAGTGGATGTTGGCGCGGGTGTCGGTCACGATGGAGCCATTGGCCAGGGTGGGACGGATGCGGCTCTGCAGCTGGCCGGTCTTCTTGTCCATGAAGGTGGAGGAGCAGCAGATGAAGCTCTTGCCGCCCTTGGACAGGTAGGCACCCAGCACGAAGTCCAGCTGGCCGCCTGCACCGCTGATGTTCTTCACACCGGCGCTCTCGGCGTTCACCTGACCGAACAGGTCCAGGTCCACCGCGTTGTTGATGGACATGAAGTTGTCCAGCTGGCTGATGGTACGCACGTCGTTGGTGTAATCCACGGGGGCGCTCATGCAGGCGGGGTTGTTGTTCAGGTAGTCATACAGCTTCTTGGTGCCCGCACCGAAGGCGTACACCTGACGGCCCTTGTCGATGGCCTTGTTGACGCCCGTGATCTTGCCGGCGTTGGCAATGTCTACGAAGGCATCCACGTACATCTCGGTGTGAACGCCCAGATCCTTCAGGTCGCTCTGGGCGATCAGGCTGCCCACGGCGTTGGGCATACCGCCGATGCCCAGCTGCAGGCAGGCGCCGTTGGGGATCTGCTCCACGATCAGCTTGGCAACCGCCTGATCCACCTCAGTGGCAGCGGCAGCGCCGCCCATCTCGGCGATGGTGGGGTTGTCGCCTTCCACGATCATATCCACCTGGGATACGTGGACGCTCTCCTCCATGCCGCCCAGGCAGCGGGGCATATTCTCGTTCACCTCAACGATGACGCACTTGGAAGTCTCGCACAGGGCGGCCATGTGGCTGGCGTTGGGGCCGAAGTTGAAGTAGCCGTGCTCGTCCATGGGGGCAACCTGGAAGATGGCCACGTCGGGCTTGTTGGCGGACTCACGGTAATAGCGGGGCAGCTCGCTGTAACGGATGGGGGAGTAGAAGCTGAAGCCCTGGGCCACGGCTTTGCGCTCAATGCCGCTCATGTGCCAGCTGTTCCAGGTCATGTGGGCGGCGGGGTCCTCGATCTTGAAGATCTCGGGCACCCACATCAGGATGCCGCCGCGGAAGTTCACGTTCTCCAGCTGGGGCAGGCGGGCAGCCAGGGCCTTATCCACGGCCACAGGGGTGCCGGTGGTCCAGCCATAGTCCACCCAGTCACCGGACTTCACCACGGCAGCGGCCTGTTCGGCGCTGACCAATTTCGAAGCATAAATTTCTTTCAGATCCATTGTTCGCAAATCCTTTCATTTTCTTTGAGATTTTTTTTGATGGTTTTATTGTCATTTACGACGCTTTGCTTTATAATATCGAATATACAGGCTCTGGCCCCATTGTAACATCATTCGCACAAGGGGTCAAGAAAACCGGGCTGAAATCCGCGGCTTTCTGCTGCCGGAGGCTTTCTTTTCCTGCGTTTCCTATTATAATAGGGAGGCGGCAAAGAATGCGGCCCGATTCCGCCGGGGCGGCCATAGAGGCTGCCGCAGGCGGATAAGACGAGTGTTGAGAAATAGGCGGCAGGCCCCCTCACCATGCGCCGAAAAGGGCGAGAAACGGGGCGGCAGGCCGGTTTGGTTCGCGGAGCAACAAAGCAGCAATGCCGAGAAAACAACGGTTTTTGTGTGCATTGCGCCAATTTTTCGCTTTCTCCGTGGAATCATTGATAAATCTTTGACAAAGACGGACTGCTATGTTATAGTAGTCTCAGGTGAAGTGTGCAGCGCTGCGCCTCTTTGTTATTCCTAAAGGACGGATCAGTGTTATGGCACGAGCAATTTACCCCGGCAGTTTCGACCCTGTGACCCGGGGTCATCTGGACATCATCGGGCGGGCCGCCCGGGTGATGGACGAGGTGATCATCGGCGTACTGGCCAACAGCGCAAAAACGCCGCTGTTTACCGTGGAAGAGCGGGTGGAGATGCTGCGGGAGTGCACGGCCCAGTGGCCCAATGTTCAGGTGGAAACATTTGACGGGCTGACAGTGGAGTTTGCCCGCAGGATGAAGGCAGACGTGATGGTGCGCGGTCTGCGGGCGGTGACGGATTTCGAGTACGAAATGCAGATCGCCCAGACCAACCACATCGTGGAGCCGAACATCGACACAATGTTTTTCACAACAAGCTTGCAATATGCGTATTTAAGCAGTACCATAGCGAAGGAAGTTGCCTGCTATGGTTCGGATGTCTCTTCCTTTGTGACCCCCAATGTGGCCCGCCGCATGGAAGAGAAGTTCCGCGAAAAGCGCGGCGGTGCCGCGCGGTAAGCAGAAACGGCGGCTTCTTCTTTAATTTGATACACGCCGGGCCCTACACCCGGTTTGTATAGAGTGTGTGCAAAATATGTATCAGGAACTTAAGGAGGTTACCCCAATGAAAAAGATCGTTTTGGCCAGCGCCTGCCGTACTGCTGTCGGCAAGTTCGGCGGTACCCTGGCAAATGTGCCCGCTGCTGAGCTGGGCTCCATCGTCATCAAGGAAGCTCTGAACCGCGCTGGCGTGAAGCCCGAGCAGGTTGACCATGTGTACATGGGCTGCGTTATCCAGGCCGGTCTGGGCCAGAACGTTGCCCGTCAGGCCGCTCTGAAGGCTGGCCTGCCCATCGAGACCCCCGCTGTGACCGTGAACGTCGTTTGCGGTTCCGGCCTGAACTGCGTGAACATGGCCGCTCAGATGATCGAGGCCGGCGATGCCGACATCGTGGTTGCTGGTGGTATGGAGAACATGAACATGGCTCCCTTCGCTATGATGAAGGGCCGCTACGGCTACCGCATGGGCGCTCCCATGGGCAAGAGCGAGCTGATCGATACCATGGTCAACGATGCTCTGTGGGATGCCACCGGCTTCAACAAGCACATGGGCATGACCGCTGAGAACATCTGCACCAACGAGACCTACCAGAAGAAGTACGGCTACAGCCCCATCAACCGTGAGCAGCTGGATGCCTTCGCTTGCCACAGCCAGGAGAAGGCCGTGAAGGCCATCGCCGACGGCGCCTTCAAGGAAGAGATCGTTCCCGTTGTCATCAAGGGCAAGAAGGGCGACACCGTGTTTGATACCGACGAAGGCCCCCGCGCCAGCAGCATGGAGACCCTGGCGAAGCTGAAGCCCGCCTTCAAGCCCGACGGCATTGTGACCGCCGGCAACTCTTCCGCCATCAACGACGGCGCTGCTGCCATCGTTGTGATGAGCGAGGAGAAGGCCAAGGAGTTGGGCATCGAGCCTCTGGCTACCTGGGTTTCCGGCGCTCTGGCCGGTGTTGAGCCCGAGGTCATGGGCCTGGGCCCCATCGCCGCCACCAAGAAGGCCATGGCCAAGGCTGGCCTGACCGTGAACGACATGGACCTGATCGAGGCCAATGAGGCTTTCGCTGCTCAGTCCATCGCCGTGGGCGAGGCTCTGGGCTTTGACCAGAGCAAGCTGAACGTGAACGGCGGCGCCATCGCCATCGGTCACCCCGTGGGTGCTTCCGGTGCTCGTATCCTGGTCACCCTGCTGTACGCCATGAAGCATCGCGGCGCTCACAAGGGCCTGGCTACCCTGTGCATCGGCGGCGGCATGGGCTGCGCTACCATCGTGGAGCGTGACTGAGTTTGGCCTTTCGCCAATCCAATCAACACGACTGTAAAGGAGTGTACGAAGTTGGGTTTTGTAAACTATGAAGCGCAGGGCGCTGTGGGTCTGGTTACCATCAACCGCCCCGAAGCCCTGAACGCTCTGAATCCCCAGGTGCTGGCCGATCTGAAGGCCGTGTTTGAGGGCATTGATCAGAACGCCATCCGCTGTGTGGTGGTGACCGGTGCGGGCGAAAAGAGCTTCGTGGCCGGCGCCGACATCGGCAGCATGAGCGTGATGACCAAGGCGGAGGGCGAAGCCTTCGGCAAAATGGGCAACGACGTGTTCCGCATGATCGAAACCTTCCCCATCCCGGTGATCGCTGCGGTGAACGGTTTCGCTCTGGGCGGCGGCAACGAGCTGGCCATGTGCTGCGACTTCCGCATCTGCTCGGACAACGCCATGTTCGGCCAGCCTGAGGTTGGCCTGGGCATCACCCCCGGTTTCGGCGGCACCCAGCGCCTGGCGCGCCTGGTCGGCCCCGGAATGGCCAAGCAGCTGGTCTACACCGCCGCGAACATCAAGGCGGACGAGGCCCTGCGCATTGGCCTGGTGAATGCGGTGTATCCGCAGGCGGAACTGATGGAGAATGCCATGAAGCTGGCGGGCAAGATCGCCCGCAACGCTCCCATCGCCGTGCGCAACTGCAAGAAGGCCATCAACGATGGTCTGGAAGTTGGCATGGACGAGGCTGTGGTGATTGAGGAAAAGCTCTTCGGAGCCTGCTTCGAGACCCACGACCAGAAGGAGGGCATGGGCTGCTTCCTCTCCAAGGAAAAGCCGAAGCCCAAGGCGGTTTTCACCAACAACTGATCAATTTCGGAAGAACGGCGGCTGGCACAACAGCCGGTCGCTGTTCTTTACTCCGGAATGTCAAAAAAATAACGTTAAACATCAAACAAGCGCATTGCGCTGAATTATGGAGGATCCTACCATGAAGGTTGGTATCATTGGCGCCGGCACCATGGGTTCCGGCATTGCCCAGGCCTTTGCTCAGGCTGAGGGCTACGAAGTTTATCTGTGCGACATCAACGAGGAGTTTGCCGCCAACGGCAAGAAGAAGATCGCTGCCGGTTTTGAGAAGCGCATCGCCAAGGGCAAGATGGATCAGGCTGCTGCCGACGCCATCCTGAACAAGATCCACACCGGCGTGAAGGACATCTGCACCGATTGCGATCTGGTTGTCGAGGCCGCTCTGGAAGTGATGGCTGTGAAGCAGCAGACCTTCAAGGAGCTGGAGACCATCTGCAAGAACCCCGACGTGATTTTTGCCACCAACACCTCCAGCCTGTCCATCACCGAGATCGGCAAGGGCATCAACCGCCCTGTGGTTGGCATGCACTTCTTCAACCCCGCTCCTGTTATGAAGCTGGTTGAGGTCATCGCCGGCCTGAACACCCCCGATGAGGTGGTTGAGAAGATCAAAGCCATCAGCGTTGAGATCGGCAAGACCCCCGTGCAGGTGAACGAGGCCGCCGGCTTCGTGGTCAACCGCATCCTGATCCCCATGATCAACGAAGGCATCGGCATCTACGCCGATGGCGTTGCCTCGGTTGAGGGCATCGACACCGCCATGAAGCTGGGCGCCAACCATCCCATGGGTCCCCTGGAGCTGGGCGACCTGGTGGGCCTGGACATCGTGCTGGCCATCATGAATGTGCTGTATGACGAGACCGGCGATCCCAAGTATCGCCCCCATCCTCTGCTGAAGAAGATGGTTCGTGGCGGCAAGCTGGGCCGCAAGACCGGCATCGGTTTCTACAACTACAGCAAGTAAACATGTTCCCCATCAGGGGCGGGTAGCGGATGCCCGCCCCTGGTATGGGTTACATATATTAAAGAAACTGGAGGACTTACCATGGATTTTACCTTGAGCAAAGAGCAGCTGATGGTTCAGAAGATGTACCGTGAGTTCGCTCAGAACGAAGTCAAGCCTCTGGCCGCCGAAGTGGATGAGCAGGAGCGCTATCCCGAGGAGACCGTGGCCAAGATGGCCAAGCTGGGCATGATGGGCATCTACTTCCCCAAGAAGTATGGCGGAGCCGGCGCTGACGTGCTGTCTTACGCGATGGCCGTTGAAGAGCTGAGCAAGGTCTGCGGCACCACCGGTGTTATCGTTTCCGCTCACACCTCCCTGTGCGCCGCTCCCATCTTTGAGAACGGCACCGAGGAGCAGAAGATGAAGTACCTGCCCAAGCTGTGCAGCGGCGAGTGGGTTGGCGCCTTCGGCCTGACCGAGCCCGGCGCCGGCACCGACGCGCAGGGCCAGCAGACCACCGCCGTGGATATGGGCGACTACTGGCTGCTGAACGGCTCCAAGATCTTCATCACCAACGCTGGCTACGCCAATGTGTTCATCATCATTGCCGTGACCGGTACCGTTGTGAACAAGAAGGGCCGCAAGGTTAAGGAGATCAGCGCGTTCATCGTGGAGCGCACCGATGAGGGCTTCTCCGTCGGTAAGCATGAGAAGAAGATGGGCATCCGTGGTTCTTCTACCTGCGAGCTGATCATGGAAGACTGCAAGATCCCCAAGGATCGTCTGCTGGGCGTCAAGGGCAAGGGCTTCCAGGTTGCTATGAAGACTCTGGACGGCGGCCGTATCGGCATCGCTTCTCAGGCTCTGGGCATTGCTCAGGGTGCTCTGGACGAGACCGTTGCCTACGTCAAGGAGCGCAAGCAGTTCGGCCGCAGCATCGCTCAGTTCCAGAACACTCAGTTCGAGCTGGCTGAGATGAAGGCCCGCGTGGAGGCTGCCCGTCTGCTGGTTTACCGTGCAGCCATGAAGAAGCAGGCTGCCATGGAGGGCTCCAAGGAGCACTACACCGTGGAGGCCGCTGAGGCGAAGCTGATCGCCGCCCGCACCGCCAGCGATGTAACCCGTCGCTGCCTGCAGCTGTTCGGCGGTTACGGCTACACCCGTGACTACCCCATCGAGCGCATGATGCGCGATGCCAAGATCACTGAGATCTACGAGGGCACCAGCGAAGTGCAGATGATGGTTATTTCCGGCGATCTGCTGAAGTAAGGAGGCAAAACGAGATGAAAGCAATTGTTTGTGTGAAACAGGTTCCCGATACCTCCGGTAAGGTTGCGGTGAACGAGAACGGCACCCTGGACCGTGCGTCCATGGCCACCATCACCAACCCCGATGACCTGGCTGCTGTTGAGGCTGCTCTGCGTCTGAAGGATCAGACCGGCTGCGAAGTCATCGTGGTCACCATGGGTCCCCCGCCGGCAGAGGGCATGCTGCGTGAGCTGATCGCCCGCGGCGCTGACCGTGCCGTGCTGGTTTCCGGCCGTGAGTTCGGCGGCAGCGATACCTTCGCTACCTCTCAGATCCTGGCCGCTGCCATCAACAAGATCGGCGTGGAAAAGGGCGACGTTGTCTTCTGCGGCCGTCAGGCCATCGATGGCGATACCGCTCAGGTTGGTCCTCAGATCGCTGAGAAGCTGCACCTGCCTCAGATCACCTATGTGGCTGACGTGAAGGTGGAGGACGGCGTTGTGACCGCCAAGCGCATGCTGGAGGACGGCTTCATGATGATTCAGGCCGAGACCCCCTGCCTGCTGACCTGCGTTAAGGAGCTGAACGAGCCCCGTTATATGTCCGTTGGCGGCATCTTCGAGTGCTACTCCAAGCCCATGGACGTGTTCGACTACAACGCTCTGAAGGACGATCCCCTGATCGAGGTCGATACCATCGGCCTGAAGGGCTCCCCGACGAACGTGTTCAAGTCCTTCACCCCGCCCCAGAAGGGCGCCGGCACCATGCTGGAGGGTGATGACGTCGCTGCTCAGATGGCCGGTATCCTGGCTGCTAAGCACCTGATTTGATGAAAGGAGATTCACCAACTATGGCATACGATTGCACTGATACCGCCGCCTTTAAGGGCGTTTGGGTTTTCTGCGAGCAGCGCGAGGGCAAGCTGATGCCCACCGACTTTGAGCTGATCAGCGAGGCCCGCAAGCTGGCCGACGAGCTGGGCTGCGAGCTGTCCGGCCTGCTGCTGGGCGAGAACGTTGAGGGCATTGCGAAGGAACTGGGCGGCTACGGCGCCGACAAGGTTCTGGTTTGCGACAGCCCCCTGCTGAAGGACTACACCACCGATGCCTACACCAAGGTCATCTGCGATGTGATCCACGAGTACAAGCCCGAGGTGTTCCTGATCGGCGCGACCAACATCGGCCGTGACCTGGGCCCCCGCTGCGCAGCTCGTCTGCACACCGGCCTGACTGCTGATGCCACTCACCTGGACATCGACACCGCCAAGTACATGGACTTCCTGCGCACCTCCTCCACCATCGATGTGGACAGCCAGAAGTTCAACATGGAAGATCGTAACCTGAAGATGACCCGTCCCGCTTTCGGCGGCCATCTGATGGCTACCATCATCTGCCCCCGTTTCCGTCCTCAGATGTCCACCGTCCGTCCCGGCGTTATGAAGAAGAGCGCGTTCGATGCTGCCAAGGCTGAGGCCTGCCAGATCGTGAAGCCCGCCTTCGAGCTGACCGAGGCTGACTGCAAGACCAAGGTTCTGAGCATCGAGAAGGCTGCCAAGAAGATGGTTGACCTGATCGGCGCCGACGTGGTCGTGTCTGTGGGCCGTGGCATCAGCAAGGATCCTCAGGCTGGCATTAAGCTGGCCGAGGAGCTGGCTGCTGAGCTGGGCGGCGTCGTGGGCGCTTCCCGTGCTGTGGTTGACTCCGGCTGGATCAGCTCTGACCATCAGGTCGGTCAGACCGGTAAGACCGTGCATCCCAAGATCTACGTGGCTCTGGGTATCTCCGGCGCCATTCAGCATGTTGCCGGTATGCAGGACTCCGAGATGATCATTGCCGTGAACAAGAACGACATGGCCCCCATCTTCGGCGTTGCCGATTACGGCATCTGTGGCGACCTGTTCAAGGTCGTTCCTCAGCTGATCGCTTCCATCAAGGCTGCCAAGGCTGCTGAATAAGCGAATTGCTGATCTGCTCTGCGGAGCAACCCGTGTTCCTCTGATTTTTTAGGCTTGTCCCCGGACAGGCTTTGCGCCCCCGCCTGCAAAGGCGGGGGCGCTTTTTTTGTTTTGAAGGGGCCTTTTTTGCGGCGGGGCATCGCGGCCTGCCGCTGTACAGAAGCGGCGGAACGTGGTACAATGTCTTCAATACAAATCATAAAAACAGCAATTTTGCAAAAGCAAACGACGCGCAGAGTGCAAAGCCGGCGGGCGTTTGAAGTGGGAGAGTAAGTATGAGCGAAATGAAGATGATCGAGCTGCGGGACCTGCTGGTCAGCGCATTTCTTTCCGGTTACGGCCGGGCGGACAGTGAGGGCCTGACCCGGCGGGAATATCTGGACTGCTCGCTGCGGGCCATTGCCTCCATGCAGGTGGAGCCGGAAACTGTGTACTGCGAGGAGGGCACGGCCCTTCAGGACGAACTGGACCTGGATCATCTGGAAGATGGAATGCACGCCGACGGCACCTGGCTGTATTACGGCAAGCCGGACGAGGGCTTTTTCTTCCTGCTTTGGTTTGAGGACGAGGGCGAGGCCATGACCAAACAGGCCCAGCTCTCGGCCGACCCGGCGGTGTGCTGCTGGCTGGTGGATCTGGAGAAGGACATCACCACCGTGGAATAAACCGCGCCACCCCAAAGCCCAAACAAAAGCCCGAAAATTCGGCGGGCGAGGGGCAATTTGTGCGAAAAACACAGGGCCGCTTTTGAAACGCAAAAAGCGCGGCCCATAAAGGAGCAAGAACATGCAGACGACCGGACACCAGAAATTGTTCAATTTCATCAATGCCGCCCTGGATTGGTGTGTGCTGGTGGTGAGCTATCTGCTCTCGGTGTACATCCGGCAGGGCCTGATGTTCGGCATTACCAACCCGGCGCTGCTGCTGGAGGACCATTACATCCCCATGGCGCTGGTGTACAGCACCCTGATGGTGGGGGTGCTGATCTTCCTGAATATGTACGGCAGCTACCGCTTCCGAAGCTTCTGGAAAGAGACAGTGAGCCTGGCCATGGCCAATGGCTTCGGTGTGGTGGCCCTGGGCTTTGTGCTGTATTTTCTGAAAATGGGCGACTTTGCCCGCTGGCAGGTTGCCTTTCTGCTGGCGTTTTCGGTGGTTGGCCTGGTGGGCAAGCGCGCGGTGCTGCGCGCCCTGCTGCGGGTCGTGCGCACGCAAGGGCACAACACCCGGGCGGTGCTGCTGGTGGGCAGCGGCCCGCTGGCCCATCGCTATTATGAAGAGCTGAAAGCCCGGCCCTACACCGGCTACAACTACCGTGGCTATGTGTCGGACGAGCAGGTGGCGGACATGGGCACCTGGCGCGGCCCGGTGGCACAGTTCCGGCAGGTGCTGCAGAAGGAAAAGATCGAGGAAGTGGTGGTGGCACTGCCGGCCCGGCAGGCGGACTGCATCGGCGACCTGGTGGCCGCCAGCGGCCGGTACAGCGCGAAGATCTCCATCATTCCCTCCTACAACGATTTCATTCCGGCCAGCCCCCATGTGGAAACGGTGGCGGACCTGAAGATGATCAATGTGCGCCGCGCACCGGACAAAGGCCCCTTGTGGGCGGCCACCAAGCGGCTGATGGACCTGGTGGGAAGCGGGGTAGGGCTGGTGATCACCTCGCCGCTGATGCTGGGAGCCGCCATTGCGGTGAAGGTCACCAGCCCCGGCCCGGTGATCTTTAAGCAGAAGCGCACCGGCAAGAACGGCAAAGAATTCTATATGTACAAGTTCCGCAGTATGTATCAGGACGCGGAGGAGCGGCTGGCCGAATTGCAGGACCAGAACGAGGTGGACGGGCCGGTGTTCAAGATGACCAACGACCCCCGCATTACCCCAGCGGGCCGCTGGCTGCGCAAAACCAGCATTGACGAGCTGCCCCAGCTGGTAAACATTCTGAAGGGTGACATGAGCATTGTCGGCCCCCGCCCGCCGCTGCCCAAAGAGGTGGCCCAGTACAGTGACTGGGATTGGGGCCGGCTGGCCGTTCGTCCCGGCCTGACCTGCTATTGGCAGGTGAGCGGCCGAAGCAACCTGAGCTTTGATGAGTGGATGCGCCTGGACCTGAAATACATTGAGGAGCAGGGCCTTTGGACCGACCTGCGCATCATTGCCCGCACCGTGGGCGTGGTGCTGCGGGGGGACGGCGCCTATTGAGCGCTGCCGCCATATGGCTTGCCTTGTGGCCGTGGGTTCCGGCAGGCGCGGCCAATCCGGAATCCGGGCACTCCGCCGGAAAAGCGGGCGCGCGGCAAGGCTGGCCGCGATGCCGGCAGGGCCGCACAAATAAAAACAATCGAAACGGACAAGCGCGCAGACGAGCGGCTTGTCCGTTTTTTTGTTGATTGCTATCGTTTTAGAGAAAAAGTCTCCCTGATACCGGGCGCTTGGTATAAGGGGCCATCCCTTTGCAGGGTTCGTAAGTGCGTAAGCTCCGTAAAAACGGAAAACGGCGTGACCATCATGGTCACGCCGTTTGCTTTAAGAGGGGGAGAGCCGTATTGCGGCGCAGGGGGCGCAACGGTGCGGCTCACCGCAATATTCGGGGGAATTGGAGGGCGGTTCCGCAGAGCACATATGCAGGGAAGCCCCGCATCAAAGTGTGCCCTGAACCGGTTCGATCAACCGGAAGGTTCCCACTTGCGGTGTGATATTATACCGCGATCCACTCCTGCAGCGCCGCCGAAAGCCGTTTGTCGATGTCGTTCCTTGCCGCTTCACACGCATCGGGATATTGCTTTGCGGAACGGAAAAGAAAACGCATCACAAATTTCAAGCCGATTGGCAGTGCCATCCGCAGCATGGATTCCGGCAGCACAAAATGCGTACCATGGGGATACGTTACAGCCTCATAGTCACACTCGTGCGGATGTTTCTGCAACCACTGATCCATACGCCGGACATATTTCCCGGCCTCCCACAGGCTATCATCGTCTGCACCAATCAGGATAAGTTTCCCAATAATCCCGACCTTTCTGTTTCCGTGAGCCATTAACCATTGAATTGCTGTCTCAATTTTCTCAAGCGGGCAGTTGACGTGGCTGTAGTTGTGTTTTCCCGGAGACATACAGAGTGCATTGACGCCGTTTTTGTGCAGCCATTTTGCACCGCATTTTGCCATATAATCATTCGGATCGTCACCAAAGAGGCCAATCACAGCACAGTCCGCCCCGTGCGGCCCGCCCGCCGCGGCCTGCCCAGTGCCCGGCGGGACACAGCCCGGGGGATGCTTTTCATTGCGTAGAGCATCGATTTGGTGTATACTATACTCTGTATTGGTGTGGGCAGCAGCCGGAAACCGAGGCCGCCCCGCACAGTCGGAGCCGGAAGCGGCAAAGGCATGGAGAACAAGGGAAACCATCCCGGAAGGACGGCTTGTATGAAGATCCTGCTGGTGAATAAATTCCACTACCGCAAGGGTGGGTCGGAAACGTACTATTTTGCGCTGGCGGAGGCGCTGCGTCGGGCCGGTCATCAGGTGATCTTTTTTGCAATGGACAGCAAAAAAAATCTGCCCTGTGAGCAGGCGCAATATTTTGTAACAAATGTGGAGTATAATGGTCCACAGGGGGCGATGGCTCAGCTGAAAAGCGGCCTGAAGCTGCTGTATTCCCACGAGGCCAAGCAGAAGTTTGCCGCCCTGCTGGCCGCGGAAAAGCCGGATGTGGTCCACCTGAATCTGGTGCATCGGCAGATCACCCTCTCGGTGGTGGACGCGGCGAAGGCCGCCGGGGTTCCGGTGGTGTTCACCCAGCACGACCTGATCTGCGTGTGCCCCAACTACACCTGCCTGGCGCCGGACAGCATTTGTGAGGACTGCCTGAAGGGGAACTTTGCCCCCTGCGTGAAAAAGCGCTGCGTGAAGGGCAGCCGGGCCAAAAGCATTCTGGCCGCGGCCGAGGCGGTGCTGTACCGGATGCGGGGCAGCTACAACAAAATCGACTGCTACATCACCCCATCGGGCTTTTACCGCGACCTGCTGCAGAAGGCCGGCTTCACCAAAGCGCCCATCCGGCACATTCCGAACTTCCTGCCCGGCGGCACGGTGTTTGCGCCGGTGCCCTGTGAGGCGCAGGCAAAGCTGCTCTATCTGGGCCGCCTGACCCCGGAGAAGGGGCTGCCCACCCTGCTGAACGCCCTGGCCGCCTGCCCGGATGCCTGCCTGGAAATTGCCGGGGAAGGCCCTCAGCGGGCCGAGCTGGAACAGCAGGCGAAGGCCCTTGGGCTGGGCGAGCGAGTGAAGTTCCTGGGCTTTTTGACCGGCCATCCGCTGACCGAGCGGCTGAATGCCTGCCGGGCCGTGGTGCTGCCCAGCGAGTGGTATGAGAACGGCCCCTATTCGGTGATGGAAGCCCTGGCGGCCGGCAAGCCGGTGCTGGGCAGCCGCATCGGCGGCATTCCCGAAATGGTGCAGGAGGGGCGGACCGGCTTTCTGTTCCGCCCCGGCGATGCCGAGGACCTGGCGTCGGCCATCGGGCGGCTGTATGGCTTGACGGAAGAGGAGTATCAGGCTCTTTGCAAAAGCGCCGCCGCGTTTGCCGCCGAGACCTTCAGCGAGGAGGCCTATCTGGCCCGGCTGCTGCCCATTTACGAGCAGCTGACCGGAAAACAATAAAAACAAAGAGTATTTTGAAATCGATAAAACACGAATCGTATAAACGAAATGCGCGATGAAACGTGCGGACTGCGAAAAAACACGCCGCGCGGGCGCATGGCGGGCACTGCCCGGTGCCCTTTTGAAAGGATGAATCAGTTTATGGCAAGACGGACCCTGTACGGCACGGTGATCGTGACCTACCGCTGCAACGCCAAGTGCAATATGTGCGATTGCTGGCGTGACCCCTCCCGCCCGGAGGAAGAGATCCAGATGGACACCATCAGGAAGCTGCCGGAAATGGCCTTCACCAACATCACCGGCGGCGAGCCGTTTATCCGCCGCGACCTGCCGGAGATCGTGGAAGAGCTGTATAAAAAGACCGACCGCATCGTCATTTCCACCAACGGCTACTTCACCGACCGGATCATCGCCCTGTGCAAGCAGTTCCCCAAGATCGGCATCCGCATCAGCATTGAGGGTATGCAGGCCACCAACGACGCCATCCGCCGCATTCCCGACGGTTGGAACCGGGGCTATGAGACTCTGAAAACGCTGGTGGAGATGGGCCACCCGGATGTGGGCTTCGGCATGACCGTGCAGGATATGAACTGCGAGGATCTGGTGCCGCTGTACAAGCTCAGCGACGAGATGGGCATGGAGTTTGCCACGGCCACCCTGCACAACAGCTTCTATTTCCGCAAGACCGACAACAAGATCGATGACAAATACCATGTGGCCCAGAACTTTGAGGCGCTCATCAACGAACTGCTTCAGAGCAAAAGCCCCAAAAAGTGGTTCCGCGCCTACTTCAACCATGGCCTCATCAACTACATCTACGGCAACAAGCGGCTGCTGCCCTGCGATATGTCCAAGGACGCCTTCTTCATCGACCCCTTCTGCGACGTGATCCCCTGCAACGGCATGGCGAAAAAGGCTGTGATGGGCAACCTGAAGGAAAGCCCGGACTGGGATACCCTGTGGAACAGCGAGCAGGCCAAAACCGTGCGCGCCCAGACCAAGCAGTGCGACCGCAACTGCTGGATGATCGGCAGCGTGTCTCCAGCCATGCACAAGTACATCTGGGTGCCCGGCTGGTGGGTGGTGAAGCACAAGTTCCTCAAGGGCGGCAAATACAGCCTGAGCGAGAACGCCTTTATTCCCGAAGCACAGAAGAAGTGACCCGATAAAAGGAGACCTGTTCATGAACATCGCCATGATCGGCCACAAGCGGGTGCCCGGCCGGGAGGGCGGCGTGGAAGTGGTGGTGGAAGAGCTGGCGGGCCAGCTGACCGCCATGGGCCACACCGTCACCCTGTACAACCGGGCCGCAAAGGGCGCCCCCAAGTGCAGCGAGTACGCCGGGGCGCGGATCGTCACGGTGCCCACCGTCAACAAAAAAAGCCTGGACGCGGTGATCTACTCGTTTCTGGCCACCCTGCACGCCCTGTTTGGCGGGTACGATGTGATTCACTACCACGCCCTGGGGCCCAGCGTGATGCTGGCGCTGCCGCATTTTCTGGGCAAGCGCACGGTGGCAACCGTCCATGGGCTGGACTGGCAGCGGGCCAAGTGGGGCGGCTTCGGCACCTGGTACCTGAAACTGGGGGAGAAGGTCATCGCCCGCTACGCCGATGAGGTCATCGTGCTCAGCGAGAATGTGCAGCGGTATTTCCGCGAGACCTACGGCCGTGAGACCACTCTCATCCCAAACGGCGTGGCGCAGCCGACCCGCCGCCCGGCTCAGATCATCCGGGAGAAATACGGCCTTGAGCCGAACGGCTATGTGCTGTTTCTGGCCCGCATTGTGCCGGAAAAGGGCCTGCACTACCTGCTGGATGCCTACCGCAGCCTGAACACCGGCAAAAAGCTGGTGATCGCCGGGGGCGACAGCCATTCCGGCGGCTACTATGAAGAAATGTGCCAAAAGGCCGACGAGGATGCGCGCACCGTGCGCACCGGCTTTGTGCGCGGGGCAGAGAAGGACGAGCTGTTTACAAACGCGGCCCTGTACGTGCTGCCCAGCGACCTGGAGGGAATGCCCATCAGCCTGCTGGAGGCCATGAGCTACGGCACCCCCTGCCTGGTGAGCGACATCCCCGAAAACACCCAGCTCTTGGGGGCGTTCGGCGCCAGCTTTGCCCACGGCGACACGGCCGCCCTGGCCGAGGCCCTGAACCGGGCTTTGCAGGCCCCGCCCCCGGCGGGCGAGGCCCAGGCGGACTACATCCGGCAGAATTATTCCTGGGAGAAGAACGCCCGGGATACACTGGCGCTGTACGAGCGGGCGGCGGCCCGGCGGCGCTGAGCCGACTTTGCCCATCAACCAAACAGAAAGGGAGCTTGCCCCATGGAATACACAGCAAAGGGCCTGCCCAAGGTCATCCACTACTGCTGGTTCGGCCGGGGAGAAAAATCCCCACTCATCCAGCGGTGCATCGCCACCTGGCGGGAGAAAATGCCCGGGTGGGAGATTCGGGAGTGGAATGAGGACAACTTCGACGTGACGAGCATCCCCTACACGGCGGAGGCCTACGGGGCCAAAAAGTATGCCTTTGTGGCGGATTATGCCCGCTTCTGGATCCTGTATCACTTCGGCGGCGTGTGCCTGTGCACCGATGTGGAGCTGCTGCGCCCGGTGGACGACCTGCTGGACGAGACGCCCTGCCTGATGGGCTTTGAACTGCGGGATACCATCAACCCCGGCTCCATCATCTCGGCCCTGCCCGGGGATGCACTGTTGGGCGAGCTGCTGGAGGACTATGCAAAGCTGCACTTTGTGCGGCAGGACGGCAGCCTGAACACCAAAACCATCGTGGCCTACACCACCGAAATGCTGCGCCGCCACGGCTTTACCGGCGGCAACCGGATGCAGCAGGTGGGCAATTTTGTGCTGTACCCCAGCGAATACTTCTGCCCCTTTGAGCATGAGACCCAGATGGTGGTAAAAACCGAGAACACCCGGTCCATCCATCATTTTTCGGCCACCTGGTCGCCCTGGTGGCGCAAGGCCCGCTTCCGGGCCATCGGGCTGGCGGCCCGCCTGCTTGGGCGGGAGCGGTATCTGGCCCTGAAGCACTGCATCAAAAAGTGAGGAACCCCCATGAAGATCTTGCTTGTGCGCACCTTTGCCAGCGTGATGAACCCCGCCAGCTACAACAGCCAGGAGATCGGCCTGGCCCGGGCCTTCATCCGGGCAGGGCATGTGTGCGACATTGTGTACTACAACGCCTCATCCCCCAGCTACGACCAGGTGGTGGAGACCCCGGGCAGCGACACCCCGGTGACCATCCACTGGCGCAAGGGGTACGATCTGTTCAAAAATGCCATCTTTCCCGGCCTGGGCGAACTGCTGAAGCAGTACGACGTGCTGCAGGTGTCGGAGTATGACCAGCTGACCAGCTGGCAGCTGTACCGCCATCAAAAGCCGGGAAAGCCGGTGTTTTTGTACCACGGCCCCTACGGCAGCGATTTCACCCGGGGCTACAACCTGAAGTGCCGCGTGTTTGACCCGCTGTTCAACCGCCCCGGCAAAAACCGGGCGGTGACCGCGTTTGCCAAAAGCCGCATGGCGGCGGAGTTCCTGCGCCAGAAGGGCTTTGAGAAGGTGATCCCGGTGGGGGTCGGCCTGGATAAGGATACGCTGAAGGCCGCCTATGACCCTTCGGCCCGCCCGGCCGCCGCGGCCCGGGAGGGTTTTGAGCTGCTGTACATCGGCGTGCTGGAGGAGCGGCGGAACATCCGCTTTCTGTTTGAGGTGTTGGCCGAGGCGGCCAACACCGTGCCTAGCCTGCGCCTGACGCTGGTGGGAAAAGGCGAGGCCGCTTACCGGGACGAGTGCTTTGCTTACGCCAGAGAGCTGGGCGTGTGGGACCGGATCGACTACACCGAGCGGGTGCCCCAAAGCCAGGTGCACGAACTGTACGACCGGGCCAACCTGTTTGTGCTGCCCACCCGCTATGAGATTTTCGGTATGGTGCTTCTGGAGGCCATGTACTTTGGCCTGCCGGTGCTCACCAGTCTGAACGGCGGCTCGGACCTGCTGGTGCAGGACGGAGTGAACGGCTTTGTGCAGCGCGGCTTTGACGCCAAGGCCTATGCCCGCGTGATCGCCGACCTGGCCGCCGACCCGAAGCGGCAGGAAGCGGTGGGCGCAGCGGCCCATGAGACCGTGGAGCGGGACTTTTTGTGGGACCGCATTGCCGCCAGAATGCTGGCGGAATACCGGAAGGCGCTGTAATCGGGAGTGAAGTTTTCCACAAAAAGCAGAAACGAAGTGGAAAACGCAGCGAGCCAACCGGGAAATTCAGATGTTTTGCAACGAATGTTGCGATTGATTGGAAATACACGCATTGCCGCACAAAAGGAGCAGATTCATGAAGGAAACAGGAATTACACTGAGTATTATTATCCCGGTGTATAACGTTATGGCCTATCTGCGCCCCTGCCTGGACGGCCTGCTGAGCCAGACCTGCCCGGCCGGTTTTTCCTATGAGGTGCTTCTGGCGGACGATGGCTCCACCGACGGCAGCGGGGCGGTCTGCGATGAATACGCGGCGGCCTACCGGCAGGTGCGGGCATTGCACCGGGAAAACGGCGGCCAGTCCGCCGCGCGCAACCAGGCCATTCGGGCGGCCGAGGGCGCGTGGCTTGCCTTTGTGGACAGCGACGATCTGGTTCGGCCGGAGTTTCTGGCCGCGCTGGCGGGCGAGCTGAAGAATGGGCGGGATGTGGTGCTGTACAACAGCTACTCCACCCGGGACGAGACCATCCGGGCGCCCTTCCGGGCCGTCCAGTTCGCCGACGGGCTGGAGGGCTATCTGCGCCGGTGCATTGTGGAGTTCCCCTTTGTGACGGCCCCCTGGCGCTATGCCGTGCGGCGGGACTTTCTGGTGGAACAGGGGCTGTGGTTCCACGAGGGCATCTACCATGAGGACTGCGAGTGGTGCCCCAAGGTGCTGGCCCATGCAAAAACGGCGGCGGTGTGCGAGCAGGCCCTGTATGTGTACCGGGACGCCCCGGAGCAGGGGCGGGACAGCACCTGTATGAACCCCGCCCGGTGGGCCAGACGGCTGGACGGCTTCGGCCAGGTGGTCACGGCCCTGAAGGCGGAGGCGGCGGCCTTTGCAAATGACCCGGTGCGCCGGGTGTTTCTGCTGCGCAGTGCCGCCCTGGCCTGGCAGCAGCGGCTGATTCTGGCGGCGGCGGCCGGGAAGCTGGCGGAGATCGCCCGGGAGGAGACGGCCAACCGGGATCTGCTGGCCTACGCCCCGAAGCGTTTTGGCCTGTGCCTGCGGCTGGCGGGGCTGCGCGGCGGCACCCGGCTGTATCGGAAACTATGGGGGGAACACTGATGGCGCGTTATCATGTCTGCATGGTGCTGGTGGGCAAGCTGCCGGTGCCGGCCACGCTGGGCGGCGCCGTGGAGGCCCTGGCCCAGCACCTGCTGGAGCAGAACGAGCGAGACCCGCAGATCGAGTTCACGGTGCTGACGGTGGACGAGCCGAAGGCCCGGGCACAGGCGGCGGGCTTCCGGCACGCAAAATTTGTGTGGTTCAAGCCCCACACCCTCTGGAATAAGGTCTGGTGGCGGGTGCGCACGCTGGCGCTGAACCGCACCGGCGAGCAGAAGGAGCTGCCCTTCCCTTATCAGCGGGTGGAGGCGGCTGCCTGGCTGAAGCGCCACTGGCAGGAGTTTGATTACGTTCTGGCTGAGAGCGAGCTGGAGATGATCCGTCAGGCCCAGGTGCCGCCGGAAAAGGTGCTGTACCATCTGCACTGGGTGGGCCGCCCCACCCCCTGGCGGGATGCACAGTTCGGTCAGCTGCTGGCGGTGAGCCGCTTTGTGGGCGAGGGCTGGAAAGAAAAGAGCGGCTGCCCGGCAGAGAAGGTTTCGGTGTGGCCGAACTGCGCGGCGCTGGACACCTTTGCCCAGCGCCTGAGCGAGAGCGAGCGGGCGGCCCTGCGCGCAACGCTGGGCATTGCCCCCGAGAATTTTGCCATTGTATACTGCGGGCGCATGGTGCCCCTGAAAGGCGTGAAGGAACTGCTTCTGGCCATGCAGAAGCTGCCCCGGCGGGCGGTTCTGGTGGCGGTGGGCAGCACGAACTTTGGCCTTTCCACCAAAGAGAGCTATGAGCAGGAGCTGTACACGCTGGCCAAACAGGGCGGCAGCCGGGTGGTGTTCACCGGGTTTGTACATAACACCGAGCTGTGGCGCTATTACGCCCTGGCCGATGCGGTTTGTATGCCCACCATCGGGCAGGAGGCCGCGGGGCTGGTGGCGGTGGAGGCCATGGCCTCCGGCCGGCCGGTGGTGGCCACCCGCTCCGGCGGCATTCCGGAATATGTCCCGCCCGAAGCGGGGCTTCTGGTGCACGTCACCCCGAACCTGCCGGAGGATTTGGCCAGCGCCCTGCGCACTCTGATGGACGACCCCGCCCGCTGCCGGGCCATGGGCCTTGCGGGCGAGCGCGCGGCCCAGGCGTACAGCCCGCAGCAGTATTACCAGAATTTTGTTTCCATCCTGGACGGCCTGACCGAACGGGAGGAGGAAAGGCGTAAGCAAAGTTGGAAAATTCACGCACAGTAAACTCGGTGCTGGCCATTGTGACCGGCGTGATTCAAAAGCTGTCCTCCATTTTCATTGCGTTTTTCTCCCAGTGGGTGTTCATTCACTACCTGGGCATGGAATATGTGAGCGTGGACGGCCTGTTCAGCAGCGTGCTGACCTTCCTCTCGCTGGCGGAGCTGGGGGTCGGCTCGGCCATCACGGTTTATCTGTACAAGCCGCTGGCCGAGAAGGACACCCGGGCCATCCAGAGCTATATGCACTTTTACAAGCAGTGCTACCGGGTCATCGGCTGGGTGATCCTGATTCTGGGGCTGTGCCTGGTGCCGGTGCTGGACCGGCTGGTCAATTTTGACAATGCACCCCCCATCAACCTGTATCTGGTCTACCTGCTGTTCCTGTTCAATTCGGTGAGCAGCTACTGGTTTTTCGCCTACAAGTCCAGCATCATCTCGGCGGACCAGAAGGGGTACCTCATCAACAACCTGAACACGGTGTTCACGGTGGCCGCCAGCCTGGGCAAGTGCGCCGTGGTGCTGCTGACCCGCAACTTTGTGGCGGCGCTGGTGACGGAGCTGGTCATTGGGCTGGCCAAGAACCTGGTCATTGCCCATAAGGCGGACCAGCTGTACCCCTTCATTCGGGAAAAGAAGGCGGACCCCATCCCCAAGCAGGCCATGCAGCGGATGTTTCGGGATGTGCGGGCCATGTTCCTGAACAACCTTTCCTTCAAGCTGCTCTCCGCCACGGACAATCTGGTAATTTCGGCGCTGCTGAGCACCATTCTCATCGGCTATGCCTCCACCTACACCAAAATCATCAATCAGGTGGTCATGGTCATTGCCATGCTCACGGTGTCCTTCGGGGCCAGCATCGGCAACCTGGTGACGAAGGAGACCCTCAGCCGCAAGCTGGAGGTGTTCGGCCAGCTGCATCTGGCCAATTTCTGGATCAGCTGTGTCTCTTCGGTGTGCCTGTTCCAGCTGCTCACCCCTTTTGTGCGGCTGTTTTACGGCGACCGCCCCGAGCTGCAGGCCGGGGTGCTGAGCATGGATCTGGTGGCCTGCCTGGTGCTGCACTTTTATTTCGGCACGGCGGCCAACGTGCTGGATACCTTTAAAACTTCCATGGGCCTTCTGCGGCAGGGGTGCTATCTGGCCATTTTCGGCGGTGTGCTGAATCTGGTGCTGGACTTCACCCTTGGCCCCCGGCTGGGGCTGCTGGGCATTTACCTGGCAACGCTGATCGCCGAGGTGGGCACCACCTATTTCCCCAAGGGCTTTTATGTGTACCGGGACGGCTTCCATCTGCCGCCGGTGCCGTTCCTCTTCAAGATGCTTCGGCAGCTGCTGCTCACGGTGGGCTGCGTGGCCCTCACCAGCCTGTGCTGTGCCTGGGTGAAGGAGACGACCCTCTTCACCTTCCTGGCGCAGGGGGTGATCAGCGCCGTGGTGCCCAATCTGGTGCTGCTGGCGGTGTACGGCCGAAGTGAGGAATTCCGGGGCATTCTGCAGCGGCTGGCCCCCGTGCTGAACAAAACACCCCTGCGGGCGCTGGTAAAGCCCGGAAAGGACGAGCCATGAAAATCAAAGTGAAGTATGTGGACTTCCTGCGGGAACAGGATATGCGGGACGGCTTTGCCCAGATGCTGCGGGATGGCCTTGCCGACCTGGGCGAGGTGGAGTTCTGCGACGACCCGGATTACATCCTGTGCAGCTACTTCGGCAAAGAGTACCGCCATTATGACTGCACCCGCATTCTGGTTTCCGGCGAGAACCAGCGGCCGGATTTTAACCTGTACGACTATGCAGTGGGCAGCGACTGGATGACCTACGAGGATCGCTTCCTCTCGCTGCAGTGGTACGCCTTCCCCCGCTGGAAGGAGCTGGGCAAGCTGGCGCTTGTCAAGCACACGCTGCCGGAGGACGTGTACCGGAGCAAGGAAAAGTTCTGCAATTATGTGGTGTCCAATTACGGAGCCAACCCCATGCGGGAGCAGATGTTCGAGGCCCTGAGCCAGTACAAGCGGGTGGAGAGCGGCGGCCGAAGCCGCAACAACCAGCCAGGCGGCAAGCCGGTGGCGGACAAGCTGGCCTTCCAGCAGCAGTGCCGCTTCAGCCTGGCCTTTGAAAACGCCCAGACCATGGGCTACTGCACCGAGAAGATTCTGGATGCCTTTGCGGCGGCCACCGTGCCCATTTACTGGGGCGACCCGAAGGTGGCCCGCATTTACAATCCGGAGGCCTTCATCGACTGCACCGCCTGCACCAGTGTGCAGGACATGGTGGAGAAGGTGCGGGCCGTGGAAGAGGACCGGGCGCGCTGGCTGTATATGCTGCGCCAGCCCGCCTTCACCGACCCCGAGCGGGTGCGGCAGGAGATCGAGGGCAACCCCTTCGGGGCCTTCATGCACCACATTGTGGAGCAGGGCCCGGAGGGCAGCCGCCGCCGCAGCCGGGATTTCTGGACCGCCAAGTATGAGGAAAATGCCCGTCAGGCCGCCCGGCTGGAGAGCATGGGCTGGTGGAAATGGTACGCCAAGGGCGAGCGCTTTCTGGTGAAAAAGGGGATTTGGAAAAAATGAACAGACAGCCCTGGACCGAAACCTACGACGTGGTCATGCCCATCCTGAAGCGGGATTGGCCCGCCGCCCAGGTGAACCTACCCTTTGTGTTCAAAAACCTGCCCATCCGGCGGCTGGTGGTGCTCAGCGGGGCCGACCTGGAGCCGCTGCTGCCCCGGGATGAGCGCATTGTGTTTGTGAACGAGAACGAGCTGATGGAGGGCCTGACCCTGGCCAGCGTAAAAAAGGCCATGTATGCCCGCATTTATACGGACAAGCGGGCCGGGTGGTACTTCCAGCAGTTTTTGAAGCTGGGCTACGCCCGGGTATGCACGGAGAAGGCCTACATTGTGTGGGACGCCGACACGGTGCCGGTGCGGCCCATCTCCTTCCAAAACGAGCAGGGGCAGTATCTGTTCAACGTGCGGCCGGAGTACAACAAGCCCTACTTTGACACGATGAAAACCCTGCTGGGCCTGGAAAAATGCCAGGAGGACAGCTTCATTGCCGAGCACATGATCTTTGACACCCGGATGGCCTGCCGGATGCTGGACGAGATCGAGGCCAACGACCGGCTGCCCGGCGCCGCCTTCTGGGAGAAGATTCTGGCGGCGGTGCCACTGGATGCCCTCAAAGGCTCCGGTTTCAGCGAGTTTGAAACCTACGGCACCTGGGCCATGACCCGCTGCCCGGGCCGCTATGAGGTGCGGCCCCTGCACGGCCTGCGCAGCGGCAAGAACATTCTGGGGCAGGCCCCCGACGCCGAAACGCTGGAATGGGTGGGCCAAAGCTACGACACCGTTGCCATGGAAAAGTTCAGCGCAAGCACCCCGCTGCGGCATCTGGCGGCCAGCGGGCGATACCGGGCCGGGCACACGGCCGCGCAGCTGAACACCCTGAAAGAGCGGTTCCACGTCATTCCGGCGGTATATGGCTGGGGCAAGGGGCTGTGGCCCCGCTTTAAGATCTGGGGCGGCAAATACAAGCGGATGCTGCGGGCAAAACAGAGCAGCAGGAAATGAGGAGCGGCAGATGGAACAGACGACACTGGCGGGGGTATTCGCTGGCCCACCGTCTGGCTGACCAGCGAAAGAGCCTTCCGCTGGAGTGCTGAAGGCCCGCTTTCAACGCGGCAAACCCGGAAACATCCACCGCAGGACCCTCTGCGGTGACCTATAAAAGAAATGAGGAACGACCCATGAGCAACCTTCTGATCCTTGGGGCCGGCGGCTTCGGCCATATGGTCTATGAATGTGCCCGGCAGAGCGGGAAGTACGATGAGATTGCCTTTCTGGACGACGCGGCAAAGGACAGCCGCGTCATCGGCAAATGCGTGGATTACCAGATCTGGCGGGAGAAATTCCCCCATGCGGTGGCGGCCTTCGGCAACAACCGGATGCGCCTGGCCTGGGTGGAAAAGCTGCAGGAGGCCGGGTTTGACGTGCCCTGTCTGTGCCACTCCAGCGCGATCGTCAGCCCCTCGGTGCAGATGGAGGCCGGCTGCTTTGTAATGCAGCGCGTCGTGCTGAACACCCATGTGAAGCTGGGCAAGGGCGTGCTGATCAACAGCGGCGCCATTGTGGACCACGACAGCGATGTGGGGGACGGCGCCCATGTGGGCCTGGGCAGCGTGGTGAAGGCCAACTGCCACATTGCCCCCCTGCGCAAGGTGGAGGCCGGGGAGGTCATCTTCTCCACCCGGCGGCCCATTGAAGGGGTGGACAGCCGCCAGCTGGAGGACGCCCTGTACGCCTTCGGTTTCGGCAACGACTGCAGCTACGTCAAGCCTTTCGGTGCGGGGCATATCAACGAGACCTATGCGGTGTACATGGCAGGGGAGACCGGCGATGAGCTGACCTACGTGCTTCAGCGGGTGAACATCGTGGCCTTCCACCGGCCGGACCATGTGATGGCCAACATCTTCGGCGTCACCGAGTATCTGCGCAAGTCCATCCGGGCCCAGGGCGGCAACCCGGACCGGGAGACCCTCAGCTACATCAAAACCAAGAGCGGCGACCCCTATTTTGAAGACGATCAGGGAATGCCCTGGCGCTGCTACAATTACATTGCCGATGCGGTGTGCCACCAGACGGCCGACGACCCGCAGCTGATGTACGAGGCGGGCCTGGGCTTCGGCCGCTTCCTGCGCCAGCTGGACGGCTACCCGGTGGAGACCCTGTACGAGACCATTCCCCGCTTCCACGACACCGAGAGCCGCCTGGCGGACTTCAAAAAGGCCGTGCAGCGGGATGTGAAGGACCGGGCCCGCACCTGCCGGGAGGAGATCGACTTTGTGCTGGCACGCCAGGCCGACTGCGGCGTGCTGATGGAGCAGATCCGCAACGGCAGCCTGCCCCTGCGGGTGACCCACAACGACACCAAGCTGAACAACCTTCTGTTTGACCAGAACGGCCACAGCATGTGCCTGATCGACCTGGACACCATCATGCCCGGCACGGCCCTGAACGACTACGGCGACGCCATCCGCTACGGGGCCTCCACCGCCGACGAGGACGAGCCGGACCTGGACAAGGTGCATTTCGACATGAACCTGTTTGAGCTGTACACCAAGGGCTATCTGGAGGGCTGCGGCGGCGTGCTCACCGCCAAGGAGCGGGAGTATATGGTCTGGGGCGCCAAGCTGCTGACACTGGAGTGCGGTATGCGCTTTTTGGCCGACTACCTGCAGGGGGACGTGTATTTCAAAACCGATTATCCCACCCACAACCTGGTGCGCAGCCGCACCCAGTTCCGTCTGGTGGCGGAAATGGAACAGCATTTTGACGAGATGGGTCAGATCGTGCGCCGGTACGGCGAAGCCGAAGCGAACGCCTGAACCTTCCGAAAGGAGACGCAATGACGGTAAAATTGCTCATCCGCCTGCTGCCCTGCCTGCTGGTGCTGGGCTTTGGGGCGGCGGCCCTGCCCGGCGGCAGCACCAATGGCCTGTGGAACCGCGAGCGCTGGCTTTGGGTCGATGGCGGCGAAGCGGTGCGCCAACGGCTGGGGGCGGCGCTGGTCGCGGCCTATTTTGTGGTGGAATGGCTTTGGGGCACCGGAGAGCTGGCGGCCCAGAAGCTGCTGGCCCTGCCGGAAATTCCGGAACTGTGGGACACTGTGGGCACCACCCTGATCGGCTGCCTGGTGCTGGCCAAGGTGCTGTTTGCCAGCCGGTATTCCGGCCGGCAGCTGCTGGTCAGCGTGGGGCTGTGCCTGTGGTTTGCGTTTTCGCACATGATCACCGGCTACGACCCCATTGCCAACAGCCTGTGTGCCATGCTGATTTTGAAGGACGTGGACCTGCGCTGGTCACTGAGTTGGCTGAGCGGCAGCATTTTTGCCAAGCTGGCGGCGCATCTGGCCCTGATCGGGGCGGGGGTGTTCACCGCCGGCTGGGCCGAGCGCTGGGAGACTGGCCGCCTGCGGGCGGACCTGCAGTTCGGCAGCGTGAACTTTCTGGGCATTGCCCTGGCGCAGATGGCCATTTTGTGGCTGGCCCTGCGGCCCCGCTTCAAGCTGTGGCACCTTCTGCCCTTCGGGGCGGTGCTGGTGTTTATTCAGCAGGTGCCGGACTGCCGAAGCGCCGTGCTGATCGGCCTCGGGTTTGCCGTGCTGCTGGTGCTGGCCCGCTTTTTGCCGCGGCTGTTTGCGGCAAAGCCGGTGCGGGCGCTGCTGTGCCTGGCGGCCCCGCTGGTGGCGGCCTTTACCTGGGCTTTGAGCCTTGTGTACGATAAGGACAATAAGGTGATGGCTGCCGTTGACTTTGTGCTGAGCCGCCGCATTTCGCTGGCCTACAACACCTTCGGCATGGAAAAGCTCTACGGCAACCAGCACTTCTTCTTCGGGCAGGCGTTTATTCCCGACGGCTTTTACCGGGTGGACAATTCCTATATTTACTACTACTATCTGTGCGGTCCGATCATGGTGGCGCTCATCTGCCTGGGCTTTGTGCTGCTCACCTACCGGCTGCTGAAGCAGGGCGACCTGCCCCTGGCGCTGGCGGTGGCCATGTTTACGGTGTATGCGGTGATGGAACACTGCCTGTCGCCCGGGCTGAACATGACCCTGTATCTCATGCCCATCGCCCTGTACCCCCACGCGGAGTTTGCGCTGACATTGCAGCCAAAAGCCCCGCCCAAAGAAGAAAGGAGCCTGACATGAAGCTGGTGATCGCATCCGATCTGCATGGTTCGGCCCTGTACACCGGCCAGCTGATGAAACGCATTGAGGCAGAAGCGCCGGACCGGGTGCTTCTGCTGGGGGACCTGCTCTACCACGGCCCCCGCAACGACCTGCCCGAGGGTTATGCGCCCAAGCAGGTCATTCCCATGCTGAACGGCATCAAGGAGAAGATCGTGGCGGTGCGGGGCAACTGCGAGGCCGAGGTGGACCAGATGGTGCTGGAGTTCCCGGTGATGGCAGAATACACCACCCTTGTGCTGGAAAACGGCAGGACGCTGTTTGCCACCCACGGCCACCACTTTGACCCGGACCACCTGCCGCCCATCCCGGCGGGCAGTGCCTTTGCCTTCGGCCATGTGCACGTAAAGCATCTGGAGTGGAAGGACGGCATTCTCATTCTCAATCCGGGCAGCGTGTCCATCCCCAAGGACGGCACCCACAGCTATATGACCTACGAGGGCGGCTGCTTTACCCAGAAGCTTCTGGACGGCACGCCGCTGGCATCCATGGAGTTTTAAGGAGAAGGGAACCTTGAATACCTTGCTTTTGCTGGCCCGGTTGGGCCTGTTTGCCCTGAGCCTGGCGGGGTGGTGCCTGTGGGCGGCCCGGCGCTTTGCGCTGCCTGTGGAGCAGACGCCGCTGGTGACCATTTCGGCCATCGGCTGCGCCATGTGCGGGGCCGGGCTGCTGAACATTCTCACCCCGGTGCGCTGGGCGCTGACGCTGGGCGGCCTGGCGGCTCTGATCTGGGTGCTTGTGCGCCGGCGGGAGGCGCTTGCCCCCTGGCTGAGCCTGCGGGGGGCAGCCTTCCCGGTGATGAGTGCCTGGCTGCTGGTGCTCACCCGGGGCGGCCTTGTGCCGGGGCATGACAACTTTGCCCATTGGGCCATCATGGCCAAAACCGTGGTCACCCAGGCCCAGCTGCCCAACACCGCCAACACGGCGGTGGAGTTTGTGGGCTACCCGCCCGCCGCCGCCTGCTGGATCGACTATGTGTGCGGCACGGTGGGCCTTTCCGACGGCATGATGATGTTCAGCCAGGGGCTGCTGGTGCTGGCCGGGGCCTGGGCGCTGTGGGGGATGTGCCCCAAAAAGTGCCCGGGCGGCTGGCTGGCGGCCGCGGGCGCCATGCTGGTTCTCGTGGGCGGCAACGTTCCGCTGGCTGACCTGCGGGTGGATACGCTGCTGGCGGCTTTGGGCGCGGGTGCCCTGGCGGTGGTGCTGGCGCACCGGCACACCTCGGAGAAGGCGGCCCTGGCGGCGCTGCCCTGCCTGAGTTTTCTGGCGCTGGTAAAAAACAGCGGCCTGTTTTTCATCGCCTGTGTGCTGGCGGTGCTGTGGTACTGGCTGGCGAAGGGCAGCGCGCCCCGGGCGGCAAAGCTCAAGGCGGGGCTTGCCTGCACGGCGGCACCCTTTGCGGCCTACTGGCTGTGGCTGCGGCATGTGGCGCTGGTGTACCCGGCGGGCGCTTCCAGCAAGCACGCGGTGAGCCTGGGCAGCTACGAAACCATTCTGGGCGGCAAAACCGCCGAGGAGCTGGCCCAGTTCAACGGGCTGTTCAGGAGCCATCTGCTGAGCCTTTCGGAAGGGGACACCCGCCGCATGCTGGCCTTTGCGGTGCTGCTGGTTCTGGTGTGCCTGTTTGTGCGGCGGTACACCCGCTGCTCTCTGGGGGCAGTGCTGCTGCCGGCCGGGGCCTGCCTGGGGGCAGAGCTTGCGTACATCGGCTGCTTGTGGGGCACCTATGTGTTCTCCATGAACACTGACGAGATGCTGGTGCTGGCCTCCATTCAGCGCTACCACACCACCACGCTGCAGTTTCTGGCGGCGGCGCTGGCGGCCTGGCTGCTGCTGGCCCTGCCCAAAGGCAAGGCGGGCGGCGCGCTGCCTGCCGCGGCCGGGGCCGTGGTGCTGGCCTTTGGCGCGGCCTTCTGCCTGGCGGGCAACAACGGCCTGACGGCGCTGGTCAGCCGGGCACCCTATCAGGACCCGGACAACAGCCAACAGCCGGTGCTGGCCCTGAAGCAGGAGTACGGCCTGACGGACGGCAGCCGCTATCTGTTCTACACCCGCGGCGGAGATGTGGACACCTGGTCGCTTCGGTATGTGGCCCGCTATGTGCTGAACACCAACACCGCGAAGTTCTGGCAGTATGAGGACGAATGGTACACGCCGGAAGAACTGGTTGAAAATTACGATTATCTGATCCTGCTGAGCCGGGATGAGGAGATCGAGGCCTTCCTGGCGGAGAACGGGCTGGATCCGTCCGCCCAGTGCATTCACCTGACCCGGTAAGCCGTACAGACGGCAGGGCTGCCCCGGCGCGGGTGCGGTGCACAAAAAGCAGCGGCAAAACAGGCAAAATGCCGCGGCGGCCCACGCCAGAAACAACAGAATGCTTCTGAAAAACGCTTCCGCAAAGCTGACGACAGCTGCGGAAGCGTTTTTGTGTTTTATCAATATTGTATCCGAATGACAAAAAAATGTGATTCTATTGGTATTGAAGGTACATTGACCGTGCGGCGCGTTCCGTGATACCATAACAGCGCGGCAAGAGAAACAAAGTTCAGCCCGGGCAAACGGAAGAGACCGGGCAAATTGGTGGAAGAGAGGAAACGCTCATGGACTTTTTGACAAACCTGGTTGATGTAGTGAACAACTACCTGTGGAACTACGTACTGCTGTTTTTGCTGGTGGGTACCGGCGTGTATTTTTCCATTCGCCTGCGCTTTGTGCAGGTGCGCAAGCTGGGTGCGGGCCTGAAGCATACCTTCGGCGGCCTGACCCTGCACGGTGAAAAGGCGAACCACGAGGGCATGAGCAGCTTTCAGGCGCTGGCCACGGCGGTGGCGGCCCAGGTGGGCACCGGCAACATTGCCGGCGCGGCCACGGCCATCGTCTCCGGCGGCCCCGGTGCCATCTTCTGGATGTGGGTGAGCGCGTTCTTCGGCATGGCCACCAACTACACCGAGGCGGTTCTGGCCCAGAAGTACCGCAGCACCGATGAAAACGGCAAGGTTGTGGGCGGTCCGGTCTATTACATCAAGGCGGCCTTCCCCAATGGCTTCGGCAAGTTCCTGGCGGGCTTCTTCTCGGTGGCCATCATTCTGGCTCTGGGCTTTATGGGCAACATGGTGCAGTCCAACTCCATCAGCGACGCCGTGTTCAATGCCTTTGGCGTGCCCAAGATCGTGGTGGGCATTCTGGTGGCGCTGGTGGCCGGGTTCATCTTCCTGGGCGGCGTGCAGCGCATCGTCTCGGTGACCGAAAAGCTGGTGCCCATCATGGCCCTGCTGTACATCGTGGGCAGCCTGGCGGTGCTGGTGTGCAACTGGCGCAATCTGCCCGGCGTGTTCGTCAGCATCTTTACCGCGGCCTTTAACCCCAGCGCCGTGCTGGGCGGCGCGGCCGGCATCACCGTGCAGAAGGCCATGCGCTTCGGCGTGGCCCGCGGCCTGTTCTCCAACGAAGCCGGTATGGGCTCGACCCCCCATGCCCATGCGCTGGCCAAGGTAAAGCAGCCGCAGGATCAGGGCATTGCGGCCATGGTGGGCGTGTTCCTGGATACCTTCATCATCCTGACCCTCACCGCGCTGGTGATCCTGTCCACCGGTGCCACGGCCTCCGGCCTGACCGGCGCAGCCCTCAGCCAGTACGCCTTTGCCTCCGTGTTCGGCAAGGCGGGCGAGGTCTTCATTGCCATCTGCATGCTGTTCTTCGCCTTCTCCACCATTGTGGGCTGGTATTTCTTCGGCCAGGCCAATGTGAAGAGCCTGCTGGGCGAAAAGGCCATCAAGGTCTACTCGCTGCTGGTGGTGGTGTTTGTGGCCGTTGGCTCCTGCCTGAAGGTGCAGCTGGTGTGGGACGCCTCGGATATGTTCAACGGCCTGATGGTGCTGCCCAACCTGCTGGCCCTGCTGGCGCTGAGCAACCTGATGACCCGGCTGGAAAAGGACCACATGGCCAAGGAAGCGGCGGAAAAGGCGGCCGAGCACACGAACGCTTGAGAAGCGCAGCTGAGCAATACAATTAAAATCTGTAAACATCTGGCACATCGAAACGGAACGACAATTTCGGCTTCGATGTGCTTTTATAATGCACAGATTTGTGTTTTGAATATAATTTGAATGCGGCTTTATGGTGCTTTAGGTACATTGACCTTTGGGGCCAAACCATGCTACCATTATAAGGTTGCGTCGCCCGGGCCAATGGCCCCAAAAACGGAAGGGCAGGCCCGGCGGCGCGAACAATGGGAAAAGGAAAAGCGCGGGGCAAAAGAGACCATCGGTGCTTAAAACGGCACGGCCGCCGCGCAGTAAACTGCAATGGATGCGATTTTGAGTTTGGTTGAGACCCTCAACCAGTATCTTTGGAATTATCTTCTGCTGGCGGCGCTGGTGGGCACCGGCGTGTATTTTACCATTCGGCTGGGGTTTGTGCAGGTGCGCAAGCTGGGCCAGGGGCTGAAATTCACGCTGGGCGGCCTGACCCTGCGGGGCGAAAAGGCCGACCATCAGGGCATGAGCAGCTTTCAGGCGCTGGCTACAGCGGTGGCGGGGCAGGTAGGCACCGGCACCATTGCGGGTGCGGCCACGGCCATTGTCTCCGGCGGCCCGGGTGCGGTGTTCTGGATGTGGGTGAGTGCCTTCTTCGGTATGGCCACCAACTACGCCGAGGCCGTTCTGGCACAGAAGTTCCGCACCACCGATGAAAACGGCAAGGCCGTGGGTGGCCCGGCCTATTACATCCGGGCGGCGTTCCCGAACCGATTCGGCAAGGTGCTGGCGGGCTTTTTCTCCGCGGCGCTCATTCTGGCGCTGGGGTTCATGGGCAATATGGTGCAATCCAACTCCATCAGCGACGCTATGTACAACGCCTTCGGTGCACCGAAAATCGTGGTGGGCGTTGCGGTGGCGCTGGTGGCCGGGTTCATTTTTCTGGGCGGGGTGCAGCGCATTGTGTCGGTGACCGAAAAGCTGGTGCCGGTGATGGCGCTGCTGTACATCGGCGGCAGCCTGATCGTTCTGGCCTGCAACTGGCGCAGCCTGCCGGGGGTGATCGCCAGCATTTTTGTGGCGGCTTTTGACCCGGCTGCAGTGCTGGGCGGTGTAGCCGGCATCACGGTGCAGAAAGCCATGCGCTTCGGCGTGGCCCGCGGCCTGTTTGCCAACGAGGCAGGCATGGGCTCCACCCCCCACGCCCACGCGCTGGCCAAGGTGGAAAAGCCGCAGGATCAGGGCATTACCGCCATGGTCGGGGTGTTCCTCACCACTTTTGTTATCCTTACCCTCACCGCGCTGGTCATTCTGTCCACCGGGGCCACGGCGTCGGGCCTGACCGGCGCGGCCCTGAGCCAGTACGCCTTTGCCACGGTGTTTGGCAAGGCGGGCAACGTGTTCATTGCCCTGTGTATGCTGTTCTTTGCCTTTTCCACCATTGTGGGGTGGTACCTGTTCGGCCAGATGAACGTGAAGGCGCTGCTGGGCGAGCAGGCCGTCAAGCCCTACGCCCTGCTGGCGGTGGTGTTCATCGCCGTTGGCGCCTGCCTGAAGGTGCAGCTGGTGTGGGACGCCGCGGACCTGTTCAACGGCCTGATGGTGCTGCCCAATCTGCTGGCCCTGCTGGCACTGAGCAAGCTGGTGGTGAGCCTGGAGCGGGCGTGCGATGCCGACGAAGCGAAGGCAGGAACGCAGCCGGTGCCCTCGGCCTGCGAGGAATAAGTGCGCGGCTTGCTCCGGAACTTTATCGAGCGGCTGTGATAGAGCCGTGTTTCCAGCGTTTGGCGTTGAAAGTATGCTTTAAAGCATAAAAATAGCGAAAGTATAATAACTTAAGCATAAAAAGAACGCGCGTCCTGCGTTCGGGGAATGACTCCCTGCGCAGGATGCGCGTTCTATGCTTTATTTGGGTTTGGCTCAGATGCCGCAGGCACCGTTGCAGTCGTGGCAATCCTCTTCCAGCTTGCCGACGATGGGCTCGGGATCGATGCCCTGACGGCGATAGTAATCGCTCAGGGCGGCCTTCACGGCCTGCTCAGCCAGAACGCTGCAATGCACCTTGATGGGGGGCAGACCGTCCAGCGCTTCCACCACGGCCTTGTTGGTCAGCTTCAGGGCATCTTCAATGCTCTTGCCCTTGATCAGCTCGGTGGCCATGCTGGAGGTGGCGATGGCGGCGCCGCAGCCGAAGGTCAGGAACTTCACGTCCTTGATGACGCCGTTCTCGATCTTCAGGTACATACGCATGATGTCGCCGCACTTGGGGTTGCCCACTTCGCCCACGCCGTTGGCGTCAGGCAGTTCGCCCACATTGCGGGGATGGGCGAAATGGTCCATAACTTTTTCACTGTACATGCTTGCCATGTTGAAACTCTCCTTTGTTGGTTCAAAAGCCGGGGCGGGGCAAACGCTGTGCCGCCGCCCGGCGGGAAAGGGGCACTGTCCGAAGTGTCTTACTTCTTCAGGTTGAAATCGCGCACGGTGTTTTCGTTCTGAAGCCACATGCAGCTCATGGCGCGGCGGCGGGGGATGACCTCCTCCAGCGTCTGGCACAGGTACTCAGCCTCTTCCATGGTGTTCTGGGGGCCGAAGGTGAAGCGCATACTGCCGTGGCCGATCTCCTCAGGCAGGCCGATGGACAGCAGCACATGGCTGGGGTCCAGGCTGTCGCTGTTGCAGGCGGAACCGGTGGAAGCACAGATGCCGTGCATATCCAGATCCAGCAGGATGGTCTCGCCCTCCAGGCCGGGGAAGCTGATGTTCACGTTGCCGGGCAGGCGGTTCTCCCAGCTGCCGTTCAGGCGGGCCAGGGGAATGTTCTTCAGAATGCGGTTGATGGTGTAATCCCGCAGCTCGCGCTGATGGGCCATCTTCTCTTCCAGGTGGCCGGTGGCCATCTCCAGCGCCTTGCCGATGCCCGCGATGCCGGCCACGTTCTCGGTGCCGGCGCGGCGGCGGCCTTCCTGCCCACCGCCATCAATCAGGTTGTAGGGCAGAATGCCGCGGCGGATGTACAGCGCGCCGATGCCCTTGGGGGCGTTGAACTTGTGGCCGGACATGCTCAGCATATCCACGCCCAGGTCCTGCACGTCGATGGGAATGGCACCCACGGCCTGCACCGCGTCAGTATGGCACCATACGCCGTGCTTTTTGCAGACGGCGGCGATCTCCTTGATGGGCTGGATGGTGCCGATCTCGTTGTTGGCCATCATCACGGTGACCAGCGCGGTGTCGGGCCGGATGGCGGCCTCCACATCCTCGGGGCGGACGAAGCCGTCGGAGGTGATGGGCAGGTAGGTCACTTCAAAGCCCTCGCGCTCCAGAGCCTTCATGCTGTGCAGCACGGCGTGATGCTCGAACTGAGAGGTGATGAGGTGCTTCTTGCCCTTCTTGGCAAGCTTCAGGGCAGTGCCCTTGATGGCCCAGTTGTCGGCCTCGGAGCCGCAGCCGGTGAAGAAGATCTCGCCGGGCTGGCAGTTGATGGCCTTGGCCACCTGGGCACGGCCGGTGTCCACAAATTCCTTGGCTTCGTAGCCAACGCTGTAATGGCTGGAGGGGTTGCCGCAGGCGCCGCTCAGGGCTTTGGTGACCACTTCCAGAACTTCAGGGGCCACCGGGGTGGTGGCGGCGTTATCCAGATATACAATCTTTTCCACGATACGCATCTCGCTTCCTGTAAAAAATTATGGGGAGAAGCCCCGGCCCGCTTGGGCGCGGGAAGAGGGGCGTTGCACAAAACGAAGGCGACAGTGCGGGGGGCACTCTCCGCTTCCTTCCATATCCTACACCGAAATGGTGGAGTTTGCAAGCCCTCACCGGAAGAAATTTCCCCTAAAGAAGTGTTTTGGTGGGTTTAACCACAGTATGGCCGAAAAATCCATACCGAAAACAGGAAAATGCGCAAAGGTTCTGCACTGCAAACGCTCCGGCAAAAGCGATTCAGGCCTGGCGGCCGCCGAAGCGCTTGCTCTGCTCCACGGCCAGCCGGTCGCACCGCTCGTTCTCCGGGTGGCCTGCGTGGCCCTTGATCCAGTTGTAATGGATGGTGTGCGCCTCGCTCAGGTCCAGCAGGCGAGCCCAGAGGTCGCTGTTCAGGGCAGGGGACTTGTCCGCCTTTTTCCAGCCGCGGGCGCGCCAGCCCTTGGCCCAGCCCTTCTGCAGGCCGTTGATCACATACTGGCTGTCACTGCACAGGTCAATTTCACAGGGCTCCTTCAGCTGCTCCAGCGCAGCGATGAGCGCCATCAGCTCCATGCGGTTGTTGGTGGTTTCAGCTTCTCCGCCGGACAGTTCTTTTTCATGGGCCTTGTAGCGCAGAATGGCCCCCCAGCCGCCCGGGCCGGGGTTGCCGCTGCATGCGCCGTCGGTGAAGATCTGGATGTGTTTCATGAGAGGGGATCCTTTCGTTGAAATTGCGGAACGCGCACCTGCAAAAACAGGGCGCAGGGGGCGGCACGGCCCCAAAACGCTTTATTTGTATTGCAGAGCTCATCTATTATAGCGTGCCTTCGCCCCACTGGCAATGCAAAGCAGGCCGCAGGGGAACAATTTCGTGCGGGCGTGGGGTTTGCAGGGGCTGGATGCGGGCAAAACTGATTGACAATCCCCGGAAAAGGGACGTATAATGTACACAACGAATGATGTGTACGTGATTCTCTGCCAGGGCCAGGGTTGCATTGAACAAATGAACCCTATGCGCCCAAAACAGTTTGGCCGTTGGCGGCCGCCGTTGCTCCCGTAAGGCAAGGCGGCCCGCAATGGCGCATTCGGATGCTCACAGTGTCTCCCGTTGGCTTTTCCCGGCGCGCAATGTTCCACCGCACCGCCGGGGCCGCCATGCAGGAGATGGCGGGCTTCTTTTTCGTAGTTTCGTTTGGGCAGGGCGATGCTCTGTTTTGTGCCCCCATGCGGGAAAATGAGCAGGGCGCGGCCCGGGGCGAACGGCCGGAAGGGCGTATACAATTCATAAAATGCTGCGGCGCGGCCGCGGCTTCGTTGGTACATGACGGGAACGGCAGGCCGAACGCGCTGCCGCACCCCTTTTAAGACATTTGCCGGGAACCGGCGGAAGAATGCAAAGACAGCGGCCTGCCGAAACAGGGGCCGCACAGCCTTCTGTGCACCGCCGCCATCGGGCTGTTTTTGGCCCGCCCGGCCGTGGCGGGGCCGCCGGAGCTGTGGCCCTGCCGGAAAGTTTGGAGGAAACGAATGGCAGAAGTACAGCGTCAGAACCGGCCCAAGGCGGCCGGCCAGAACCGCCCTGCAGGCCAGCAGGGCACCCGGGCAGCCCGCGCGGCCGCACCCGGGCAGCAGCCTGCGCGCCCGGCGGCGGGCACGCCCCGGCCCCAGCACCGCCGCAACTATTACAACCGCCCCCGCAAGGCGGCCCAGCCCACGGAGCCTGCCGTACCCGTGAAGGTCATGCCGCTGGGCGGCCTGGGCGAGGTGGGCAAGAACATCACCGTGTATGAGTGCCAGAACGACCTGTTGGTGGTGGATTGCGGCCTGGTGTTCCCGGACAGCGATATGTACGGCGTGGACCTGGTCATCCCCGATTTCACCTATCTGGTGCAGAACAAGGACCGGATCAAGGGTGTGATCATCACCCACGGCCATGAGGACCACATCGGCGCGCTGCCCTATCTGCTCAAGCAGATCAACGTACCCATCTACGCCACCCGGCTGACCATCGGCCTCATCAAGAACAAGCTGGAAGAGCACAACCTGCTGGGCCGCACCAAGCTGGTGGAGATCACCCCCAAGCGCAAATTCAAACTGGGCTGCTTCACCGTGGAGCCCATTCATGTGAACCACTCTATCCCGGATTCGGTGGGCTTTGCCATCGAGTGCCCGGCGGGCGTGATCCTGTGCACCGGCGACTTCAAGATCGACTACACCCCGCTTTCTGCCGGGCCGACCGATCTGGACACCATTGCCGAGTACGGCCGCAAGGGCGTGCTGCTGTTGCTCAGCGACTCCACCAACTCGGAGCGGCCGGGCTTTACCGCCACCGAACAGAAGGTGGCGGCGGGCGTGGGCAACCTGTTCCGCCAGGCGGACCGCAAGCGCATCATCATCGCAACCTTTGCCTCCAACATCTACCGCATTCAGCAGATCATTGACCTGGCGGTGGAGAACGGCCGCAAGGTGGCCGTGAGCGGCCGCAGCATGGTGGGCAACACCCAGATGGCCATGGATCTGGGCTATCTCCACGCGCCGGACGGGGTGCTCATCGACATTGAGGAGATCAACAAGTATCCGCCGGACCAGGTGGTGCTCATCACCACCGGCAGCCAGGGCGAGCCGCTGAGCGCCCTGTCCCGCATGGCGTCCGCCAGCCACCGGCAGGTGCGCGTCGGCCCCGGCGACTTTATCATCATCTCGGCCAACCCCATTCCCGGCAACGAGAAGATGGTCACCAAGGTGGTCAACGGCCTGCTGAAGCTGGGCGCGGAGGTCATCTATGAGTCCATGTACGACGTGCACGTTTCCGGCCATGCCTGCCAGGAGGAGCAGAAGCTCATTCTCACGCTGGCCCAGCCCAAGTACTTCATGCCGGTGCACGGCGAATACAAGCATCTGAAAAAGCACGCCGAAACCGCCGCCAAACTGGGCATTCAGCCCAAGAACATCCACATCGGCGAGAACGGCGAATGCCTCATCGTCTCCCGGGATGGCCTGAGCCTGGGCGAGCCGGTCACTGCCGGCAGCGTGATGGTGGACGGCCTGGGCGTGGGCGACGTGGGCAACGTGGTCCTGCGGGACCGGCGCCACCTCTCCGAGGATGGCTTGGTGATCGTGGTGGCCACCGTGAACAACGCCACGGGCGAGCTGCTGGCCGGGCCGGACCTGGTGAGCCGCGGCTTCGTCTATGTGCGTGAGAGCGAAGAGCTGATGGACGAGGCCCGCCGCCTGGTGCAGAATACCTTTGAGAAGTGCCGCGGCGAGCATGTGCGCGACTGGAACAGCGTCAAGACCCGCGTGCGGGAGGCACTCTCCTCCTATATTTACCGGAAAACCAAGCGCAGCCCCATGATCCTGCCCATTCTGATGGAGATCTGAGCGCCTGCCGTTGCAGACAGGCGTTTGGGGCGCGCAGTGAAGGGCGAAAAGCGCTTTCGCGGCCTCGTTGCGGGGCAGCGGGGCGCTTTTGCCGGTTTGGCCCAAAGCGCAGAGCGTTACAAAACAGGAGGCGTAAGCCATGAAGTCCAATCCAAAGCCAAGAGGAGAACTGGAGATTCTGCTGATCGTTCTGGGCGTGCTGTGCCTGGGGCTGGGCGCGGCGCTGGCCGTTCAGCAGCCGGTGCTGCTGCTGGGGGTGCTGCTGCTGGCGGCAGTGGCCGGGGTGCTGCTTGCCCTGTGGGGCGGCGGCCTGCGGTCAGCCATTGCCCGGTATCTCTCCGGCGATGTGTTTGAGGGCAGCAGCGTGCAGTTCAGCCTGGCCGGGCTGCCCAACCCGGTCCTGCTGCTGGGTGGCAAAACCGTGCTGTGGTACAACGACGCGTTCCGGCAGGCCCTGCTGGACGATGAGGACTATGTGCTTCAGCCGGTGAGCCGGGTGCTGCCCGGGCTGGAGCTGCACTCGGCCTGCCAGCCCGGCGGGCAGAGCCTGGAATGCAAGGGCTGCCGCTGGTGGGTGTTTTCCTCCCCGTCGGACAAGGACCGGAGCCTGGCCGTGGTGCATCTGGTGGATGTGACCGACGTGAGCGCCCAGGCCGCCGAGTACCGGGCCAGCCGCCCGGTGTACATGCTGTTTCAGGTGGACGGCTCGGACGTGCTGCTGGAAAACCTGCGGGAGTCGGAGCGGGCGCGGCTGCTGGAGGGCGTCAACCTGCTGCTGGAGCACTACATCGGCCGCACCACCGGCTTTCTGCGCCGGGTGGCCAGCACCCGCTATGTGGCCGTGGTGGAAGAGCGGCACCTCACCGAGATGATCGCGGGCAAGTTTGACATTCTGGATAAAATGCGGGCGCTGGATGAGAACGTGGGCCTGACCCTCTCCATCGGCGTGGGCCACGGGGGCACGCTGGCCGAATGCCAGCAGATGGCCCGCCAGAGCCTGGACATGGCCCTGGGCCGCGGCGGCGATCAGGCCGCCGTGAAAACTGAAAACGGGTTTGAATTTTACGGCGGTGTGTCCCGCAGCATTGAAAAGCACAGCAAGGTGCGCAGCCGCATGGTGGCCGCTGCCCTGGTGGACGCCATCCGCCGCAGTGACAGCGTTCTCATCATGGGTCACCGCATGAGCGATCTGGACAGTGTGGGCGCAGCCCTGGGCGTGCTGCGGGTGTGCCACATCTGCGATGTGCCCGCGGCCATTGCCATCCGCAAAAACGCCACGCTGGCGGCCAGCCTCATCCATCGCTTTGAAGAGGCGGGCCTGGAGGAGAGCTTCATCGACCCGGACCGGGCCAGAGAAGCGGTGACGCCGGACACCCTGCTGGTGGTGGTGGATACCTGCCTGGTGCACATGGTGGAAAGCCGGGAGCTGTATGAGCAGTGCGCCCGGGTGGCGGTGATCGACCATCACCGCCGGGCGATGGGGGCCATTCCCAACGCGGCGGTGTGGTATCAGGAGCCGTATGCCTCCTCTGCCTGCGAGCTGGTGAGTGAGCTGCTTCAGTACGCGGGTGAAAAGGGCGACAAACCCACCCAGCTGGAGGCCGAAGCCCTGCTGGCGGGCATCATGCTGGACACCCGCAACTTTGCCCTGCACACCGGTGTGCGCACCTTTGAGGCGGCCGCCTGGCTGCGGCGCATGGGCGCCCGCACCGAGGAGGTCAAGCAGCTGTTCAGCACCAGCCTGGAGGAATACGCCGCCAAGGCCAGCCTGGTGGAAAATGCCGAGGTGTACCTGGGCTGCGCCATCAGCGTGGCGGGCGAGCTGCCGCCCCAGGCCCAGGTGGCGGTGCCCCAGGCCGCCAACGACCTGCTCACCATTGACGGCGTGGAGGCCAGCTTCGTGGCGGTGGAGAAAAATGGCGGGGTGAACATCTCGGCCCGAAGCATGGGCGCGGTGAACGTGCAGGTGATTCTGGAAACGCTGGGCGGCGGCGGCCACCTGACCATGGCGGGCGCCCAGCTGAAAGGCGTGAACCAGGACGAGGCCCGCCGCAGAATCCGGGACGCGGTGCGCGCCTTCCGCCAGGAACAGGCCGAAAAGATGCGCAGCAGCGCTGCCCAGACGGAATGAACCCCGCCGGATGTGCGGGCAAGGCTTGCATTCCATCCGAAAATATGCCATTCTATTAAAATAGCCCCGGCGGAACGGGGCGCGGAACACAAACGACCGCCCGGCGCCTGCCGCAGGGCGGAACGAAATATTGAGGTGACTGACATGAAAGTGATTCTGAAGCAGGACGTGAAGTCTCTGGGCAAAAAGGATGAGATCCATGAGGTGTCGGACGGTTACGCCCGCAACTTCCTGTTCCCCCGCGGCCTGGCCGCTGAGGCGGATGCGGCGGCCCTGAACGTGGCCCGCACCAAGAACGAAGCCAAGGAGCATCACGCCGCCGAGGCGCTGGCAGCCGCCAAGCAGCTGGCCAGCCAGATCGGCGACCGCACCGTGACCGTGAAGGCCAAGGGCGGCGCTTCCGGCCGTCTGTTCGGCAAGGTGACCACCAAGGAAGTGGCCGCGGCCCTGAGCCAGGTGGCCGGCACCGAGATCGACAAGCGCAAGGTGGAGATCGACCGGGAAATCAAGGATTTCGGCACCTACAACGCCACCGTGCGGCTGCACACCAACGTGACCGCCGCCTTTAAGGTGAAGGTGGAGGAACTGAACTGACCATGGCCGAACAGGGGTTGCGCCGCACGGGCGGCACAGAGCTGAACCTGGAAAGCATGGGCGTAAACCTGCCTTACAGTATGCAGGCGGAGCAGTCGGTGCTGGGCGCGGCGCTGCTTCAGGCGGACATCATTCCCGAGCTGGTGGAAACCCTCCGCCCGGAGATGTTCTATGCCCGCCAGAACGGCCAGATCTTTGCGGAGATGGTCCGCCTGTTTACGGCAGGCCAGACCGTGGACTTTGTCACCCTGCTGGACGCTGTGACCAGCGAAGGCGTATTTGAAAGCGCGGACGCGGCCAAGGTGTACCTCACCGGGCTGGCAGAAACGGTGCCCTCCATCAGCAACGTGCAGGCCTACGCGAAGATCGTGCAGGAAAAATACCTGGTGCGCCAGCTGATGGGGGCCGCCAAGGACATTCTGGAGCAGAGCGGCGAGGAACCGGATGCCGATCTGCTGCTGGAGAGCGCCGAGCAGAAGATCTATGAGATCCGCTCCGGGCGGGACACCAGCGCCCTCACCAGCATTTCCAGCGTGATCGTGGATACGCTGGTGAACCTGCAGAAGATCGCCGGGCCGGACCGGGACAAGTACGCGGGCATTCCCACCGGGTTCACCTATCTGGACACGGTGCTCACCGGCATGGGCCGCTCGGACCTGATCATTCTGGCGGCCCGCCCCGGCATGGGCAAAACCAGTTTTGCGCTGAACATCGCCACCAACGTGGCAAAAAAGCAGAAGATCCCCGTGGCCATTTTCAGCCTGGAAATGACCAAGGATCAGCTGACCAGCCGCATTCTCTCGGCGGAGGCGGGCATTGACAGCCAGGCCTTCCGCACCGGCAAGCTGACGGAGGAGGACTGGGACGATCTGGCCCGGGCTTCGGAAATGCTGCACAGTGCGCCCATTTATATGGACGATACCTCCGGCATTACCATTCCCGAGGTGAAGGCGAAGATCCGCCGCATCAACCAGGACCCGTCCCGGCCGGACATCGGCCTGGTGATCATCGACTATCTGCAGCTGATGACCAGCGGCCGCCGCACCGAGAACCGGGTGCAGGAAATCAGCGACATCACCCGAAACCTGAAGATCATGGCCAAGGAGCTGAACGTTCCGGTCATCGCGTTGAGCCAGCTGAGCCGTTCGGCCGAAAAGGCCACCGGCCGCAGCGATCATCGGCCCCAGCTGAGCGACCTGCGTGATTCCGGCTCCATCGAACAGGATGCGGACGTGGTGCTGTTTTTGTACCGGCAGGCCTACTACAACAGCCATCAGGACGGCGCGGAAGAGCAGCAGGCCGATGAGCGTACGGCGGAGTGCATTGTGGCCAAGAACCGCCACGGCGAGACCAATACGGTCCAGCTTGGGTGGGACGGCGCACACACCCGCTTCATGAATCTGGATTTCAGCCATGGAAACAACTGAACCCATTGCCGCACTGGAAGCGGCGGCGCTGGAACAATTGAAACGGCACGGGCTGGTGCAGCCCGGCGACAGGGTCATTGCGGCGGTCTCAGGCGGGGCCGACTCCATGGCCCTTTTGCTGTTTTTTCTGCGGTGCGGCCCGGCCCTGGGCCTGACCGTGGAGGCCGCCCATGTGGACCACGGCCTGCGGGGCGAAGCCTCGGCCCGGGACGCGGCCTTTGTGGCGGCGTTCTGCCGGGAAAAGGAGGTGCCGTTGCATCGGTTCAGCGCCCCCGAAGAGGGCATCGTGCCCCCCGAAGGGGCCGGGGAAGAATGGGCACGGCAGCTGCGCTATGGCTTTTTTGAGCGGCTGTGCCGGGAGCAGGGGGCCAAGCTGGCCACGGCCCACACCCGAAACGACCAGGCCGAAACCCTGCTGCTGCACCTGGCCCGGGGCTGCGGCCCGGCGGGGGCGGCGGGCATTCCGGCCGTGCGGGGGGCGGTCATCCGGCCGTTTCTTACGGTGAGCCACCGCCAGACCGAGGCCTATTGCCGGGCGCTGGGCCAGCCCTGGGTGACGGACGAGACCAACACGGCCGATGACTACGCCCGCAACCGGGTGCGGCACCATGTGCTGCCTGCACTGGAAACGGTAAACCCCCAGACGGTGGAGGCCCTGGCCCGCTTTTGCGACCGGATGGCCCTGGTGGACGGGTATTTGGCCGCCCAGGCGGACACCCTGTTAGAGACGGCAAAGCAGGGAAGCGGCTGGCGGCTGAGCACCCTGAACGAAGCGCACCCCGCGGTGCGGGACGAAGCCTTGGCCCGGCTTTTGGGCCCCCATGCCCGGGCGGACGCGGTGGCCCGGCTGGCGGCGCTGGCCCGGGCAGGGCAGGGGGCACAGCCGCTGCCCGGCGGCCTGCTGGCCCGGGCGCAGGAGGGTGAGCTGCGGCTGGAACCGCTTGCCCCGCGGCACCTGCGCCGTCGGGGCGGCAGGGCACCGGCCGGTGAACCGGCCCCCCTGCCGGAGCGGCCGCTGACCCCCGGAACCATCGACTGGTCGGGGGGCTGGCGCATCACCGCGCAGGTGCTGGAGTATGAAAATTTCATAAAACTTCAGCCTGTTCACAAAAAAGACTTAAACTCTTGCGCAGATTATGATAAAATACAACAGTATAAGCCGATTTTGCGGTCCCGTATGCCGGGCGACCGCTTTCAGCTGCCTGGAAGAAACTGCACAAAAACGCTGAAAAAGCTCTTGAACGAGGGGCGTGTGCCGGTGGCCCAGCGGGCCGCATTGCCGCTTCTGGCCGCACCGGGTGGCCGGGTGCTGTGGCTGTGCGGGCAGGGCTTCGCTGCCGGGCTGGAACCGACCCCCGAAACCCGGCAGGTGCTGAGGTTGACGGCGCAGCGAGCAGAAACAGCGGAATTTGAACAAAGCGAGGAATGGAAGTATGAGCATGAATGACGATATCCTGCGCGTATTGTACAGCGAGGAAGAGCTGGAAGCGAAATGCGCGGAACTAGGTGCCCAGATCAGCAAGGACTACGAGGGCAAAAACCTGCTGCTGGTGAGCGTGCTGAAGGGTGCAGTTGTGTTTATGACCGACCTGATGCGCCACATCACCGTGCCCTGCTCCATCGATTTCATGGTGGTGTCCAGCTACGGCAACGGCGTGAAAACCAGCGGCGTGGTGAAGATCGTGAAGGATCTGGACGCCGACCTGGCCGGCAAGGACCTGTTGATCGTGGAGGACATTCTGGACACCGGCATGACCCTGCACTATCTCAAGCAGCTGCTGCAGGACCGCAACCCCAACAGCATCCGCATTGCAACCCTGTTGGATAAGCCCGAGCGCCGCCGCGCCGCCGTGCGCGCCGACTATGTGGGCTACCAGGTGCCGGATGAGTTCGTAGTCGGCTATGGCCTGGACTACGACGAAAAGTACCGCAACCTGCCCTATGTGGGCATCCTGAAGCCGGAAGTGTACGAGAAGTAATTCCGGCCATTCCGGGCGATGTGCGCCCACCGCCGCGCAGGGACGGCGTCTTGTCCCCTGCTGAATAGGAGTTGATATTTTGCAAAGGAAACCTCATCGCAATATTATGTACCTGGCGGTGCTGATGGTATTGGTGCTGGTGGCTGTCACCCTGTTTACCTCGGGAACGGACAGCGAAAGCTCCACCATGGGCTATTCGCAGGTGGTGAGCTACTTCAAGGCCAATCAGGTCACCGGCTTTGCGCTGGACCTGAACACCGGCGTGATCAAGCTGAGCCTGAAGCAGGGCGACGTGGAGCTGCCGGATGCCACGGCCGCAAACCAGCAGAGCGAAAGCGTGTTGCAGGGGGTGCTCACCGCAGACCGCACCAATAAGGTGGAACCGCTGAACGGCGGCGAAGTGGTGGTCAGCTACAAAGTCCCCTATCTGGCCTATTTCGTGAATCATATGGACGAATACATTGATTCTTACGATGCGGCCAACCCCTCGGCCCCCATGGTGTACGACATTGTGGGCCAGAAAACCAGCTTCCCCTGGGCGGAAATTCTCATGAGCGGCCTTTCCATGGGTTGCCTGGTCTGCATTCTGTTCATGATGTTCCGGGGCGGCCAGGGCGGCAACGTGATGAACGTGGGCCGCGCCAAGGTCAAGGATCAGCAGGACGGCGGCCGCAAGGCCACCTTTGCCGATGTGGCCGGTGCCGATGAAGAGAAGGCCGAACTGCAGGAAATCGTGGAATTTCTGAAGAATCCCGGCCAGTTCAATACCCTGGGCGCGCGCATTCCTCATGGCGTGCTGCTGGTGGGCCCTCCGGGCACCGGCAAAACGCTGCTGGCCCGTGCCTGCGCCGGTGAGGCCGGGGTGCCCTTCTACTCCATCTCCGGTTCGGACTTTGTGGAGATGTATGTGGGCGTGGGTGCCTCCCGCGTGCGTGATCTGTTCGACAAGGCGAAGAAGAATATGCCCAGCATCATCTTCATTGATGAGATCGATGCGGTGGGCCGCCAGCGCGGCGCCGGTTTGGGCGGCGGCCACGACGAACGCGAGCAGACCCTGAACCAGCTGCTGGTGGAGATGGACGGCTTCGGCGCCAACGAGGGCGTGATCGTGATGGCCGCCACCAACCGGGCAGACATTCTGGACCAGGCGCTTCTGCGCCCCGGCCGGTTTGACCGGCGGGTGTATGTGGGCCTGCCCGATGTGAAGGGCCGCGAGGACATTCTGCGGGTGCACACCCGCAACAAGCCCCTGGCCCCGGACGTGAAGCTGAAAACCATCGCTCAGTCCACCGTGGGCTTCTCGGGCGCTGACTTGGAGAACCTGGTGAACGAGGCGGCCCTGCTGGCTGCCCGTCGCGGCCGCAAGGCCATCACTGAGCAGGAGATCGAAGAGGCCTCCATCAAGGTGGTGGCTGGCCCCGAAAAGAAGAGCCATGTGGTGACGGATAAGGAAAAGCGCCTGACCGCTTACCACGAGGGCGGCCACGCCATCACCGGCTATTTCTGCCCCACCCACGACCCGGTGCACCAGATCAGCATTGTGCCCCGCGGCCAGGCGGGCGGCTTTACCATGTATCTGCCCGATAAGGACGCCAGCTATGTGACCAAGACCGCCATGCAGGAGAGCATTGTGACCCTGCTGGGCGGCCGTGTGGCCGAGCAGCTGGTGCTGGAGGACATCTCCACCGGAGCTTCCAACGACCTGGAGCGCGCCACCAGCACGGCCCGCAGCATGGTGACCCGTTACGGCTTCAGCGAGCGGCTTGGCCCTGTGGTGTACGGCACCGATCAGGCCCAGACCTTCCTGGGCCGCGATCTGGGCCAGGGCAAGGGATACAGCGAGGCCATTGCCACTGAGATCGACAGCGAGGTGCGGGACATTGTGGAGGACGGCTACGAGACCGCCCGCCGCATTCTGACCGAGCATATGCCGGAGCTGCATAAGCTGGCCAAGTACCTGATGGAGCGGGAGAAGATCTCCGGCGACGAATTCAAGATCATCATGGAGGGCGGCGAGCTGCCCCCGCTGGAAGAGCCTGCCGAAGAGGCAAAGCCGGTGGAAGCACCGGTTGCCCCTCAGCAGGAAGCGGCCCAGCCGGAAGCAGACGGGGAAAGCGCCCCGCAGGAACCGGCTGCGCCGGAGATGGCTCAGGAGCAGCCCGGCGAGAACCCGGAAAACCAGGAGCCGAAGCTCTGACAAAACCCTTTCGCAGCCGGCCCGGCCGGGCGGCTTCGGATGAAGGAGTGCATGGAAATGGAACAGAATTTTGACCTGCTGGCTCAGTCCCGCGCCAACTACTACACCAAGGGCAGCCCGGTGCAGTTTGTGCGCGTGGAGCTGCTGAAGGGGGATGTGACCGGCGAAGTGGCGGTCTGCCTTACGTTCAAGAACATCAGCCAGGAGGTACTCTCCGACCTGGTGATCAGCTTTAAGTGCAAAAATGCTGCCGGTGAGGTGGTGTGCGAGGCCCCCTATCACTATGAGAGCCTGAACGTGAACCCGGGAGAGCTGTTCGGCCAGGACGACGCGGTGTATGTGGCAAGCGGCTCGGTGGGCAGCGTGGATGTGGAGCTGAAGAGCGCGGAATTTGCCAACGGCGAAACCCTCTCGCTGGAGCAGTTCAAGCGGGTGCGCCTGCCTGCGCCCAAGGCCCTTCCGCCGGAGCTGGCCCGCCGCCTGAAGCAGAAGGTGGGCAGCGAGGTGGACCTGAAGGTGGCTCCCCAGATGACGGAATACGGCTGGTACTGCGCCTGCGGTGCCTTCCATCCCATTGAGGAGAACTGCGTCTGGTGCAGCGAGTGCGGCAGCGACCGCATTCTCATGCAGAATGCCCTGTCCACCCTGCTGCAGCAGGGCCACACCGCCGAGGAGCCCACCCGCATGGTGACCTCCATCAAGGATGAAAGCCCCACCCGCGTGGTGACGGACCTGACCGAGCAGGACCGGGCCGCCATCACCGGCCGCGTGGAAGAGGACGACGGGGATATGCGCATTGCCCAGCCCGGCCGCCGCACCACGGCCACCCTGCCCCCCGAGGAGTTCTACGGGGAAGAGGAAGAGGCCCAGGAGCTGCCGGAGGACCCGGACGAGACGGCCAGGAAGATCATCCGGTGGGCGCCGCCCATCACGGTGGTGGTGTGCGCCATCATTGCGCTGGTGGGCTATCTGTGGGTAAAGCTGTTCGTGAAGTAACGGCGCAGCCCCCGCGCCCCCCGCGGTCAAAGAGAAAATAAGCAGGGAAGAGCGGTCAGATGTCTGGCCGCTCTTCCTTTTGCGGATGCGCAGAATCGGCGGGGGACGGTTGACATTTGCCCCGTCGCCGTGGTTTAATAAAAATTACCGCTCGAATTGCTCTGAAGGAGTCGGGCGGAAGTTGACCGAATTCCGGGCGTTTCATCGCGAATTTTATCCTTCGCCTGAAGCGGGCCTGTTTCGATTTACAGAATCTGATTTTCCCCGGCGGAAAAGGGCCGGGCGCGGCGCTTGGGCCGAAAAATCGGATGGATAGAGTACGGAGGCATTCATGGCAAACAAACAAGCCTACGACAACGAAAGCATTACCAGCCTGAAAGGCGCGGATCGGGTGCGCAAGCGCCCGGCCGTTATTTTCGGCTCCGACGGTATGGAGGGCTGCGCCCATTCCATTTTCGAGATCCTCTCCAACTCCATTGACGAGGCCCGGGAGGGGTACGGCGATAAGATTATTGTCACCCGCTTCAAGGACGGCAGCGTTCAGGTGGAGGACTTCGGCCGCGGTATGCCCGTGGATTACAACCAGGGCGAGGAACGGTACAACTGGGAGCTGCTGTTCTGCGAGATGTATGCAGGCGGCAAGTACACGGCCGGGGATGATAATTATGAGTTCTCCCTGGGCCTGAACGGCCTGGGCCTGTGCGCCACCCAGTACGCCAGCGCCTGGATGACCGCGGACATCTACCGGGACGGCCAGCACTACCACCTGGACTTCAAGAAGGGTGAGAACGTGGGCGGCCTGCACAAGGAGCCTTACAAGGGCCGCCGCACCGGCAGCATCATCCGCTGGAAGCCCGACGACGAGGTGTTTACCGACATCAACGTGCCTGCGGAGTACTTCCGGGATGTGATGAAGCGCCAGGCCGTGGTCAACGCGGGCATTACGCTGATTCTGCGGGATGAAACCGGCGCCGAGCCCACCGAAGAGACCTTCTACTATGAGAACGGCATTCAGGACTATGTGCAGGAGATCGCCGGGCTGGACGGCCTGACCCCCGTGGTGTTCTGCGAGAGCAGCGCCGTCGGCCGCGACCGGGCCGACCAGCCGGACTACAAGGTGAAGATGAGCGCGGCCTTCTGCTTTTCCAACAAGGTGCAGCTGCTGGAATACTACCACAACTCCAGCTGGCTGGAACACGGCGGCAGCCCGGACAAGGCGGTGCGATCGGCCTTTGTGAGCCAGATCAACGCCTATCTGAAGGCCAAGAACCTGTATAAAAAAGGCGAAAGCCAGATCACCTTCGCCGATGTGCAGGACTGCCTGATCTTTGTTTCCTCCAGCTTCTCCACCCGTACCAGCTACGAAAACCAGACCAAGAAGGCCATTAACAACAAGTTTGTGGCCCAGGCCATGACGGACTTCCTCAAGCACCAGCTGGAGGTCTACTTTCTGGAAAAGCCCGAGGAGGCCCAGAAGCTCTGCCAGCAGGTGCTCATCAACAAGCAGAGCCGGGAACACGCCGAAAAGACCCGCCAGTCCATTAAGAAAACCATGTCCAGCCAGCTGGACATCGCCAACCGGGTGGCCAAATTTGTGGACTGCCGCAGCCGGGACGCCTCGGTGCGGGAGCTGTACATCGTGGAGGGCGATTCCGCCATGGGCGCGGTGAAAACCAGTCGCGATTCCGAGTTCCAGGCCATTATGCCGGTGCGCGGCAAGATCCTGAACTGCCTGAAGGCGGATTACGACCGCATTTTCAAGAGCGAGATCATCACGGACCTGATCCGCGTGATGGGCTGCGGCGTGGAGCTGGGCGGCAAAAGCAAAAAAGACCTGGCCACGTTCGACCTGGCCTCGCTTCGGTTCAACAAGGTGGTCATCTGCACCGATGCAGACGTGGACGGCTACCAGATCCGCACCCTGATCCTCACCATGCTCTACCGGCTGGTGCCCACGCTCATCGAGAAGGGCTACGTCTACATTGCCGAAAGCCCTCTGTATGAGATCAACACCAAAAGCAAGACCTATTTTGCCTACACCGAGCAGGAAAAGGCGGGCATTCTGGCCCGCATTGAGGGCGAAAAGTACACCATCCAGCGCTCCAAAGGTCTGGGCGAAAACGACCCGGAGATGATGTGGCTGACCACCATGAATCCGGCCAGCCGCCGCCTGATTCAGGTGCTGCCCGCAGACGCGGAGGAGACCAGCCGGGTATTTGACCTGTTGCTGGGCGACAATCTGGCCGGGCGCAAAGAGCACATTGCCCTGCACGGAGCGGAGTATCTGGACGATCTGGATGTGTCCTGACCCGGCCCGCCGACCAACCCAATAAGCCCCCGCTGCACAGGACAGGCGGCCGGGGCTTTTACAACGAGGCAAGGATAAATGGCAAAGAAACAAACCAAAAAGGAACGGAAAAGCACCCCGGTGCGCCCGCAGCTGGGCGACGGGGTCGAGATCCTCTCGGCCGGCGTGGTGCTGCACACCCCCATTGTGGACACGCTGGAGAGCAACTACATGCCCTACGCCATGAGCGTGATCGTCTCCCGCGCCCTGCCGGAGATCGACGGCTTCAAGCCGGCCCACCGCAAGCTGCTGTACACCATGTATGAGATGGGCCTGCTGAAGGGGGCACGCACCAAAAGCGCCAACATCGTGGGCAGCACCATGCACCTGAACCCCCATGGCGATGCGGCCATTTACGACACCATGGTGCGCATGGGCCGGGGCAACGAGAGCCTGCTGGTGCCCTATGTGGACTCGAAGGGCAACTTCGGCAAGGCGTACAGCCGCGACATGGCCTGCGCCGCCAGCCGATACACCGAGGCCAAGCTGGAGCCGGTGTGCGAGGAGTTGTTCCGGGACATTGACAAGGACACCGTGGACTTTGTGCCCAACTACGACGGCAGCACCACCGAGCCGACGCTGCTGCCCGTGACCTTCCCCACCATTCTGGCCAACAACACTCTGGGCATTGCCGTGGGCATGGCCTCCAACATCTGCTCGTTCAACCTGGCTGAGCTGTGCCAGGCCACCGTGGCCCTGATGAAGGATGAGAACACCGACCTTTCGGTGCCGCTGCCCGCTCCGGATTTCTCCGGCGGCGGCCAGATTCTGTACGACGCGGCCGAGATGGAAAAGGTGTACGAGCAGGGCCGGGGCAGCATCAAGGTGCGCGCCGTGTACCGCTATGAAAAAGAGGGCAACCGCATTGAGGTGACGCAGATTCCCCCCACCACCACGGTGGAGGCCATCATGGACAAGATCGCCGATCTGGTGAAGGCCGGGCGCATCAAAGAGATTAGCGATATGCGGGACGAGACCGACCTGAACGGCCTGAAGCTGACCATCGACCTGAAGCGCGGCCAGGACCCGGACAAGCTCATGCAGAAGCTCTACCGCTCCACCCCCATGGAGGACAGCTTTGCCTGCAACTTTAACGTGCTGGTGGGCGGCCAGCCCCGGGTGATGGGCGTGCGGGAGATTCTGAAGGAGTGGGTGGCCTTCCGCACCGACTGTGTGCGCCGCCGCACCTACTTTGAACTGCAGGGCAAGCAGAAGCGCCTGCACCTGCTCAAAGGCCTGGAGGCCATTCTGCTGGACATCGACAAGGCCATCCGCATTGTGCGGGAGACCGAGGAGGACGCCGAGGTGGTGCCCAACCTGATGATCGGCTTCGGCATTGACGAAACGCAGGCCGAGTATGTGGCCGAGATCAAACTGCGCCACCTGAACCGGGAGTACATCCTCAAGCGCACCACCGAAATCGAGGACCTGGAAAAGGAGATCGCCCGCCTGCAGGAGGTTCTGGAGAGCAAGAGCAAAATGCGCCGCATCATTGTGGACGAGCTGAACGACGTGGCCAAAAAGTACGGTCAGCCCCGGCGCAGCGAGATCATTTACGACTACGCCGAAGAGAACGAGGGCGAGGACGAGCCGGCCATGGCCAGCTATCCGGTGACGCTGTTCTTCACCCGCGAGGGCTATTTCAAAAAGATCACCCCCCAGTCTCTGCGTATGTCCGGCGAGCAGAAGCTGAAGGAAGGGGACGAGATCACCCAGCGCATCGAGGCAAAGAACGACGACTGGCTGCTGTTCTTTACCAACCAGCAGCAGGTATACAAGTGCCGTGCCGGAGATTTTGAGGACACCAAGGCCAGCGTGATGGGTGACTTTGTGCCCAGCCGCCTGGGCTTTGACGAGGGCGAAACGCCCCTATATCTGGCGGTGACCGCTGGCTATGAGGGCCACATGCTCTTCTTCTTCGAGAGCGGCAAGTGCGCCCAGGTGCCCATGGAGAGCTATGCCACCAAGCAGAACCGCAAAAAGCTGCTGAAGGCCTATTCCGCCAAGGAGCCGCTGGCCGCGCTGCTCTACCTGCCGCAGGAGAGCGAGCTGGCCATCCGCACCAGCGGCAGCCGCCTGCTGCTGGTGGGCAGCGCCCAGATCGCGGCAAAGGCCACCCGCGACAGCCAGGGCGTGGCCGTGATCACGCTGAAGCGCAACCAGCACATTACCTGGGTCGGCCCCGCCGAGATGCTGGAGCTGGCCGACCCCCACCGCTACCGGGTGCGCACCCTGCCCGCCGCCGGGGCGCTGATCCGCGGCGAGGACACTGCCGAGCAGCTCACCCTGGGCTGAGAGGCAAAAACCGACGAAAAACTGCCCGGCAAGGCGAAATTGTGCTTGCAATTGACCCCTTGTTATGGTATGATAACAACGCATAACGTGTATAATCAGTGGAGGAGCGTTCACACTATGAATATCTTTGAGATCATCTGCGGCGGGATTCTGGTGCTGGTGGCCCTGGCCATCATCGTGCTCACCGGCGCGCAGGAAAATAAGAGCAACGGCCTGTCTGGTGCCATCATGGGCAGCAGCGATACCATGAGCGCCGGCCGCAGCCGCAGCAACGACGCCAAAATGGCCAAACTGACCAAGATCTGTGGCATCGTGTTTGTGGCTGTCACCCTGCTGGTCAGCGTGCTCAGCGTCCGTCTGGGCTAAACAAAGCAAGAAAAGCCCGCAGTTCTGCGGGCTTTTTTCTATATGGGCTGCCCGGCGGGGTGGCCCGAGAAACAAGTGAAACAACGGGCGGCGATGGGGCCGCCGCGGCAAACCTGCGTTTGCCGGAATGGGAAATGTTTGCCGGGGTGCCCGGCGGTGGTGGCTGCACCCAAAGAGGAAGGATGCAGCCGGGAAGCGAAAGAGGAGAACAAGCAGATTATGTCCATCAGAAGCAAGATCTTGAGAGAAGTGGAGAAGCGCCCCCGCCGCCTGCGGGATATTCAGGAACGTGTGGGCGTGGAGCGCAAGGTGATGTGGGAGCTGAACAACCTGGTGCGCGAGGGCAAGCTGGTGCAGAAAATGGGCACCTACTACCTGCCCGGCGACCCGGCGGTGGCCCCCCCGAAGCCCGAGGACTGCATCCCCTGCACCATTGTGAAGCTGGGCCGCACCTTCGGCTTTGCCATGCGGGAGGACCTGTCCGGCGATATCTTCATCCCCGGCCGCAGCCTGAAGGGCGCCATGCCTGGCGACAAGGTGCTGGTGCACAAGTTTGACCACCCCCGTGTGGAGGGCAGCGATGAGGGCGAGGTCGCCTACATCACCGAACAGAAGAACACCTTTGTGGGCACCGTGCGTAAGGAAGAGGGCGACGACCGTCTGTATCTGGAGCCGGATGCCTGCCCGGCCGTGAAGCTGTTCATCAAGAAGAGCGCCGACGGCGGCGTAGAGGTGGGCGAGAAGGCCGCGGTGGAGATCCTGAGCCGCGGCAGCCGCCACGAGGAGCACCGCGTGGGCGTGGCCATGCGCTTCGGCAGTGCCGACGAGGCCAAGCGCTGCGCCAAGGCCATTCTGTATGCCCATGGCCTGACCAAGCATTTCCCCGATGCCGTGAAGGCGGAAGCCGTCCAGCTGGAGGGCGCCGAGGTGCGGGAAGAGGACATGAAGGGCCGCCTGGACCTGCGCGCCCTGCCCATCTTTACCATCGACTCGGCCTCCACCAAGGACATTGACGACGCGGTGAGCCTGGCCAAGGTGGGCGACGGCTACGAGCTGGGCGTTCACATTGCGGACGTGAGCCACTACGTCACCCCGGACAGCGAGCTGGACAAGGAAGCCTTCCAGCGCGGCACGTCCGTGTATTACGCCGATCAGGTCATTCCCATGCTGCCGCGGCAGCTGTCCAACGGCATCTGCAGCCTGAACCCCCAGGTGGTGCGCCTGGCCTTCAGCTGCCTGATGAAGCTGGACGCCAAGGGCGATGTGCAGGATTACCGCTTTGTGAAAACCGTCATCCGCAGCCGGGTGAAGGGCGTGTACAGCGAGCTGAACAGCATTTACGACGGCACCGAGACCGCCGAGGTGCGCCAGAAGTACGAGGAGGCCGGCGTTCTGGGCCAGCTGCCCCTGCTGAAGGAGCTGTACGAACTGCGCACCGCCGCCCGCCGTGCCCGGGGCGGCATGGAGATCGAGAGCGGCGAAAGCCAGCTGGTGCTGGATGAGAACGGCGTCTGCGTGGACGTGCGGCCCCATGAGCGCGGCCTGACCGAGGCCATCATTGAGGAGTGTATGCTGCTGGCCAACCAGTGCGCCGCCAACAAGGGCCGCACCAGCCGGGTGCCCTTCGTCTACCGCACTCATCAGGCCCCCGAAGCCGAAAAGCTGGACCGCCTGAAGAACATTCTCACCGCCTGCAACCTGAACGCCCACTTTGCGGGCGAGACCCCCACCCAGCAGGAGCTGGCCAAGCTGCTGGATGAGACCCGCGGCACCCCGCTGGAGCGCTGTGTGCACACCAGCATTCTGCGCAGCATGGGCAAGGCCAAGTATGAGCCGGACCCCAAGGGCCATTTTGGCCTGGCGCTGAGCGACTACACCCACTTCACCAGCCCCATCCGCCGCTACCCCGACCTGGCCATTCACCGCATTCTCAGCGACCTGGTGGCCGGGGAAGAGCCGGAGCTGCTGACCCGCCGCTATGAGACCTTTGCGGCCGAGGCCTGCACCCAGGCCAGCGCCCGCGAAGTGGAAGCCCTGCACGTGGAGCGCAGCACCGAGGATTGCTACAAGGCCGAGTTCATGCGCAGCAAGCTGGGCCAGGTGTTCACGGGCGTGGTGTCCGGCGTGGCGCCCCACGGCATTTATGTGGAGCTGCCCAACACCGTGGAAGGTCTGGTGCATGTGAGCCACCTGTGTGAGGACAAGCCCGAGCTGATCGAGGGTATGCGCTTTGCAGACCCCCGTACCGGCAAGAGCTGGAGCCTGGGCGACGAGGTGCGTGTGCAGGTGGCCAAGACCGACGTGGCCCTGGGCAAGATCGACTTCATTCTGGCAGGCGAGAGCAACGAGTAAGCGCCGGACGAAGGCTTGAACAAATGGGCCTTTTTGCGGCGTTTGCCCTGATTGCCAGGAATTACCCGGAATTGCGAATAAGATAAGGCTGTCCGACTTCTCCAAACGGGAGAGGCCGGGCAGACTTTTTTTGTGTGCGGGGCATACCGGCGCCGCGGGCGGCATATGCATGGGAAAAACACATTGAAGGAGTGGGAAAGCCCAATGAAGTTTGCTGCCCTGAAACGTCCCCGCCGGGACGAGCCGCTGGACCCGGAACTGGAGCGCTACCGCCCGACGCTGGAACAGGAACTGCGGGACTGCCTGGCCGAGATGCGCCGCAACCAGCTGCTGTTTGACCTGGAAACCGAGCCGGAACTGGTGGAACAGCGCATTTATGAGCGCAGCGCCCTGCTGTGCCGCTACCGCTACTTACAGCGCAAGGCCCGCGCCCTGGGGCTGCGGGCCATTCTGTGAACGGGATGTGGATGGCTTTGGCGGCGGTGGGGCTGGTATGTGTGGCCTGGGCCGCCAGCCGCCAGAGCCACCCGGCGACACGGGTGCTGGCCGGGGCCTTCTGCGGGCTGGGGGCGCTGGGGGCGGTGAACCTGCTGGGCAGCTACACTGGCGTAACGCTGGCGCTGAACTATGCCGCCGCCTATGCAAGCGTGGTGCTGGGCGCGCCGGGGGTGATCACCCTGCTGGTGCTGCGGGTGGTGCTGGGGCTTGCATAAAGAAAAAGGACCTGCTCATGGGCAGGCCCTTTTTGCGTGCAGAAAATTCTTTGGGGAAATTTTAACTCTCCTCTTGCAAAACGGCTGGGTTGGTGGTATGGTTAGTTACATAAGTAATGAACCAATAAGGGGGGCGCGGACGTGAACGAAACCTTGAGCGATCAGGGGGCGATTTACCTTCAAATCGCCCATATGATCGAGGATGACATTCTGCGGGGGATTTACCGGGAGGAAGAGCAGGTGCCCAGCACCAACGAACTGGCGCGGGCGCTGCGGATCAACCCGGCCACCGCGGCCAAGGGAATCAACCTGCTGGTGGAGCAGGGCATTCTGTACAAGCGGCGGGGCATCGGCATGTTTGTGGCGCCGGGAGCTGGGCAGGCCGTGCGGGCCAGCCGCCAGGCCGCCTTTTACAAGCGCTTTGTGTGCCCCATGGTAAAAGAAGCCGCCGGCCTGGGGCTGACGGTGCAGCAGCTGAATGAGATGGTGGCCCGTGCCGCCGAGGAGGTAAAGCAATGAGCGAAGGAACGTTGAAAGCAACCCGACTGTGCAAGAGCTACGGCAAAAAGGACGTGCTGCGTGGGCTGGACCTGGAGCTGGTGCCCGGCTGCATTTACGGGCTGATCGGCCGCAACGGGGCCGGAAAAACTACGCTGCTGAGCATTCTCACGGCGCAGAACACCTGGGACGAAGGGGAAGTAACGCTGAACGGCGAACCGGTGTGGGAAAACCGCCATGCGCTGGACCAGCTGTGCTTTGCCCGGGAGTTAAGCCCCGCCCTGAAAAACGGCGGGGCCAACGCCCTGCGGGTGAAGGACTACCTGCGGGCGGCGGCCATCTATTACCCCAACTGGGACGTGGCCTACGCCGAGCGGCTGCTGAAGGAATTCGGGCTGGACAGAGAGCGCAAGACCCGGGTGGACAAGCTGAGCAAGGGCATGATGAGTATGGTGACCATTACTCTGGCGCTGGCCAGCCGTGCCCCTTTTACGTTTCTGGATGAGCCGGTGGCGGGCCTGGACGTGGTGGCCCGGGAGCGGTTTTACCAGCTGCTGCTGGAGGACTACAGCGAGACCGGCCGCACGTTTGTGGTGTCCACCCACATTCTGGACGAAACCAACGGCGTGTTTGAGCGGGTCGTGATTCTGGACGAGGGCAAGGTGCTGGAAAACACCCCCACCGACAGCCTGCTGGAGCAGTTCCGGCTGGTGGATGGCCCCGCCGAGGCGGTGGAAGCGGCCTGCACCGGGCTGAAGGTGCTGAGCAGAGAGACCCTTGGCCGCCGCCTGAGCTGCGTTGTGCGGGGCACGCCGGAACAGCTGGCCGCCCTGCCGGCTGATCTGGACGCGGGGGCTTTGAACCTGCAGAAGGTGTTTGTGGCCCTGTGCGGCCATGGGGAGGTGCTGAACCATGAATAAGACCCTGCGCTATTTCAGCCTGTGGTATCTTCAGGCCGTGGGTGTGATCGCCGCGGCCTGTGCGGGCTTTGCGGCGGGGGCGCTGCTGGAGATTCGGAGCAGCGGCGCGGGCCTGCTCAGCACCTACCTGTCGTCCGTTCCCATTATGGTGCTGCTGCTGAGCCTGATCATGCCCTACACGCTGAGCCGCAGCTATGCGGAGGAGGCCCTATGCTTCGGGGCCGCCCGGCGGGAAATTTTTCGCGGGCTGGAGACGGCCACGCTGCTGTATGCGCTGGTGATGCTGGCCGTGTGCATGGCCGGTGACTGGTTGGCCCATTGGATCCTTCCGCCGGAAGAATTGAACTTCAGCAGCCAGTTCACAGCCAGCCTGCCGCTGCTGTTTGCCCTGCTGCTGTTTTTGTGCCAGCTGGGGCTGGTTTTGGGGCGCGCCAAGCACAGCTGGTATCTGGTGGCGGCGGTGATCGCGGTGACGATGGCGGCGCTTGCGTCCCTGATCGGGGCGTTGTTCCTGGGCTATGAGGAGCCGAGCCTTGCACTGAGGCAGGCCCGGCCGCTTCTGGGGACGGCCAGCCTGGTGCTGGCGGCCGGCGCGGCCTTCTGGTTCCGCGCCAAAGTGGCCCGGATGGTGGTGCGGAGGTGACGTTTATGAAACAAAAACCGTTTTTGCTGCGGCAGCTCTGGCTTCAGCAGGAGGATTTCCGGTGGATCGCTCTGGTGTGGGGCGCAGCATTCCTGATCGTCGCGGTGATCGAGGCAATCGTGAGCCCGCTGCTCAGTGAGGATGGGGCGCTCATCCCGATGGCCAGCCTGTTCGGGCTGGTCGTCGGGCCGCTGCTGATGGCGGTGTTCGGGATGGTGCGCTTTACCATCGAGTTCGGGCTGGGGCTGCAGATGGGTGCCACCCGCCGCCAGATGGTGGCCGCCGAATTGTGGCTGTGCCTGTGCCAGAACGCGGAGATGCTGGTACTGGAACTGCTCACGTTTCTGCTGGAGAGCACCCTGCTGCCCCTGCTTCGGGGCGTGCCCGCCTATCTGACCCTGACGGATTACAGGGCGCTCGCCGCCGCAATGCCCGGCTGGCTGATCCCGGCGCTGTTCTTCGGCCTGCTGGCGGTGGAATTTCTGGGCGGCGCGATGATCAACCGCTTCGGCGTGAAGAGTCTGTGGCTGGTCTGGGCGCTCTGCATCGGCTTTCAATGGGAGCTGCAGGCCGTGCAATGGCTGTGGTCGCGCCTGGGTATGGCCCTGGTGTGGGGCAGCCTTGCGCTGTTGGCCGTGGGCCTTTTTGCCGCGGCCCACAGCCTGCTGCACCGCAGTACGGCCCAGGTTTGAACCGGATTTTATAGAATGAGATGCCAAAAGGCCCCTTCCCATGCGGGAAGGGGCCTTTTGGCGGAAAACGACCGGACCGTAAGCCGGGTTCTGTATTAAACGACGATCTATCTTGTCCTTGCGTCACCGCAAGGCTCACGCCATCACCGGGACGCGCGGGGCAGCGCATATGTCCCATACGGAGGTTGCTTCTGGTAGGGTTTACATAGCCGCAAAGTCGCCAGTGCGCTGGTGAGCTCTTACCTCGCCTTTCCATCCTTGCCGGGCCGAAACCCGGCGGTCTATTTCTGTTGCACTATCCCTGGGGTCACCCCCGGCTGCCGTTAGCAGTTACCATGCCCCTGTGAAGCCCGGACTTTCCTCAGAGCGAACGCAATGCCGCCCCGCCGCCGTATGTTCCACTCGTTTTCCGTGCAGAATTATACCACGCAAACGCCGGTTTGGCAACCGCAAAGCGGCAGGGAATTTGCCAATAATGGCCGCATATGTTATACTTATTTTGTTTTTGTAAAGTTTACCGCTTGTTTTTCGCAGAAAGGGGCGAGCGCCATGGGCCAGCCGCTGTGGCTGAATTTCACCGCCCAGCCGGAAGAAGCAGGGCTGACCCTGCGGGACTTTCTGCGCCAGCAGGGGGTGTCTGCCAGCCTCATCAAGGGGGTAAAATACCGGGGTGCGGGCTTTTTGGTGGACGGCCGGGCCGTGTTTACCGACCATCGCATGGCGGCGGGGGAGACGGTGCGCTTCGCCCTGCCCCCCGAGGAGGAGACCACGGTGCCGCCCCAGGACCTGCCCATCGAGCTGGTGTATGAGGACGCGCACACGGCGCTGGTCAACAAGCCCGCGGGCATGACCGTGCACCCCACCCTGAACGCGGCGGACGGCACCCTGGCCAACGCCTGGATGGGCCTGCTGCAGCGGCGGGGCGAAACCGGGGTGTTCCGCCCGGTGAACCGCATTGACCGGGACACCAGCGGTCTGGTGCTGTGCGCAAAAAATGCCTACGCCGCCGCGGCGCTGGCCCGGAACGTGCAGAAGGTCTATCTGGCGGTTCTGCAGGGCGTGCCGCCCCGGCTTGAAGGGGAGATCAACGCGCCCATTGACCGGGCACCGGGCAGCATCATTCTGCGGCAGGTGGGCCCGCAGGGCAAGCCAAGCCGAACCAGCTACCGGGTTCTGGCGGCCGGGCAGGGCCTGAGCCTGGTGGCGGCCCGGCCCATCACCGGGCGCACCCATCAGCTGCGGGTGCATTTTGCCCACATCGGCTGCCCGCTGGCCGGGGACGAGCTGTACGGCGGAAGCCGGGCGCACATTGGCCGGCAGGCGCTGCACTGTGCCCGGATGACCTTTGCCTCGCCGGGGGCCGAAGGGATGCAGACCGTGGACTGCCCCCTGCCGCCGGACATGGCGGCACTTTGCGAAACTATGACAAAGCTGTGAAAAAAATCGTCAAATTTCACCAGCCGCCTTGCCTGCAAAAGGCGTGGGTGTATAATAAATACGTGGTTTTTTTGCCCGGCCAGCGGCCTGAACGCACAGGCACGGCGGGCGAACGGCACAAACATCAACAGAAGGGCAGCGCCCGTCCGCCGGTTTTGACGGCGGCACTGCGGCGGCTTTTGCCCACCGGGGGGCCGGCGTTCCGGCCCGAAAACCTGGGAAAGGAGATCGTCTTTGGAGCTGAAAGAAAAACAGCCCAGCGCCCTGCGCCAGCGTTTGGAACCCTACCGTCAGCGGTTCAGCAAGTGGTTCCATCACAGCGCGCAGGTGGCCTGGCTGGGCGACTTTTTGTATCAGGTCGGCTTCTGGGGAGAGTACACCCTGGTCCGGCTTGTAAGAGGAGTGCGCCACGGGGCGCTTGCATTGGCCCACAAAACGGCCCAGCTGGCCCGCAAAGCCGGCCTGGAGGCGCTGCACATCCTGAACCATATGCGGCATGAGATCGCCGCCCCGCTGGTGTATCTCTGGAACGGCGCGCGCAGCGTCAACCAGAAGATGGCGCAGGCCAAACAGGAGGGCGGTTCGCCCGCCAAGGTGCTGGTTCGGGTCATGCGGCGGGGCGCTTCCCGCTTTGGTACCCTGACCCGTGGGGCCATGGGCTACCTGCTGCCGCTGGCTGCGGCCGGTGTGTTCTGCTTTACCGTACATACCGTGCTGAACTACAACTACATTCTGGCGGTGGAAGTAAACGGGCAGAATGTGGGCTATGTGGCCAGCGAGACCGTGTTTGATACCGCCCGGGAGGATGTGCAGCAGCGCATTGCCTCGGTGGGCACGAAAGAGGGCAAGACCTGGCAGGTGGAGCCCACCTTTACCCTGGCCATTCAGGGTGACGTGATGGACGAAAACCAGATGGCGGACGCCATTCTGCAGGCCTCCAGCCAGGACATTCAGGAGGGCACCGCCCTGTATGTGGACGGCGACCTGGTGGCGGTGACCACCGACGGCGACGCGGTGCGCCAGACGCTGGAGGAGATCAAGGCCCCCTACGAGGATGAGAGCGACCCCAACCACCGGGTGGACTTCACCAAGGACGTGGAGCTGGTGGACGGCATTTACTTCACCGATTCCTTCACCGATGTGGACGCGGTGTGCCAGCGCATCACCGGCCTGGAGCAGGCCCAGGTGGACTACACCGTGCAGAGCGGCGATACCCCCTGGACCATCGCCGCGGCCAACGGCCTGACCCTGAACGAACTGTACGCCCTGAACCCCCAGATGAGCGCCAGCGGCTACAACATGTACATCGGCGATACGCTGGTTCTGGGCCAGGAGCGGCCGTTCCTGGAGGTCAAGACCATCGACCGGATCACCTATCAGGTGTCCATTCCCTTTGAGACCAACGAGACCACCTCGGAGGATTACTCCTACGGCACCACCAAAACGGTGCAGGAAGGTGTGGACGGCATCAAGGAGCTCACCGCGGATGTGACCAAGGTGGGCGGAATTGAGACCGGCCGCGACATCATTGAGGAAACGGTGCTGCAGGAGCCGGTCACCAAGGAAGTGGTGAAGGGCACGCGCCTGCCCAACGGTTCCATCGCGCCCAGCTCCGGCGGCAGCGGCTCGCTGATGTGGCCTGTGCCCGGTTACCGCTCCGTGAGCCGCTGGATGAGCAGCGGCCATAAGGGCTCGGACATCTGCGCGGCCTACGGCACGCCCATCTATGCGGCCGACAGCGGCGTTGTGACCGCCGCCGGCTGGAACGCGGCGGGCCACGGCTATGGTTACTCCATCATCATCAACCACGGCGGCATGACCACCCTGTACGCACACTGCTCGTCGGTTGTGGTAAGCTCCGGCCAGTATGTGAAGCAGGGCGAGCTGATCGGCCTGGTGGGCTCCACCGGCTGGTCCACCGGCAACCACTGCCACTTTGAGATCCGCGTGGGCGGTACGCTGGTAAGCGCCCGGAATTACTTCCCCGGCTTCTGATCACTTTTTGTACCGAACAGGCACGAAAATATGGCACCCTTCGGCGGTTTTGCCCGCTGAAGGGTGCTTTTTTGCACAAAAGAAACCAGCAAAACATCCATGCGCTGTAACATGGACAAATTTTGCCGAAAAACATGGATAGTTGTTGTGCGATACGCTAATAATACCCTTGATACTTTCATTTTCCTGCGTGGCGGTGTATAATATATCAGCTGGTGCGCGGCAGGCTGCCCCATACCGGCAACGGGATGCACCGCCCCTTTGTGCGGCGGATGTACATCAGGCCCAAAGGAGAGTTTTGCTTGGAAAAGTTTGTCATTCGGGGCGGCAAGCCCCTGATGGGCGAAGTGACCATCAGCGGTGCGAAAAACGCAGCGGTGGCCCTGCTGCCCGCGACCATTTTGGCCGCCGATAAATGTGTGCTGGAAAATGTGCCCGACATTCACGACGTGGCCGTTTCTCTGCAGACCCTCGCCGCCCTGGGTGCACAGGTGCGGCTGCTGGATAAGCATACCTATGAAATTGATACCACCTGCCTGACCAGTACGCAGGTGCCGGACGATCTGTCCCGCCAGATGCGCGCCAGCTATTATTTTCTGGGCGCGCTGCTGGGCCGCTTCGGCTCGGCCCAGGTGGCCATGCCCGGCGGCTGCAACCTTGGCCCCCGCCCCATTGACCAGCACCTGAAGGCGTTCAGCGCCCTGGGTGCGGCCGACTCGGTGGAGTACGGAATGATCAAGGTGGAGGGCAAGCAGCTGAAGGGCGCACACGTGTTCTTTGATACGGTCTCGGTGGGTGCCACCATGAACGCCATGCTGGCCGCGGTGCTGGCCGATGGCCTGACCGTGCTGGAAAATGTGGCCAAGGAGCCTCATGTGGTGGATCTGGCCAATTTCCTGAACATGATGGGCGCCGACGTGCGCGGTGCAGGCACCGACGTGATCAAGATCCGCGGCGTGGAAAAGATGCACGGCTGCAGCTACTCTGTGATTCCCGATCAGATCGAGGCCGGCAGCTTTATGGTGGCCGCGGCTGTGACGGGGGGCAATGTGCTCATCAAAAACGTCACTCCCAAGCATCTGGAGCCCATCACCGCCAAGCTGGAGTTGGCGGGTGCCACGGTGGAGGAGTTTGACGACGCCGTGCGGGTGTATCGCACCGGCGATCTGCTGCCTTTGAAGATCAAAACCATGCCTCATCCCGGCTTCCCCACGGATATGCAGCCGCTGATGGGCGTGATGCTGAGCATTGCCCACGGCACCTCCATCATCACCGAGGGCATCTGGGAGAACCGCTTCCGCTATGTGGATGAGCTGACCCGCATGGGCGCCAACATTCAGGTGGACGGCCAGGTGGCGGTGATCGAGGGCGTGCCCGAGCTGCTGCCCGCCCCCCTGCGCGCTTCCGATCTGCGGGCCGGTGCGGCCCTGGTGGTGGCGGCCCTTGCGGCCAAAGGCACCAGCGAGATCACCGGCATCGGCTACATCGAGCGCGGCTACGAGAGCCTGGTGGAAAAGCTGCAGGGCCTCGGGGCGGACATTCATCGGGAAGAAACCGCGGCCCCGGCTGCGGAGCAGGCCATGTAAGGCCAGATTTTGCAATAGAACTGTTTGGAAGGGCCGCTCACGAGCGGCCCTTCTTTGATGAAACGATCAGGAGGAGCTATGGCCAGTTTTACCACCCTTTATTCCGGTTCGTCCGGAAACTGCGGCCTGGTGCAGTGTGGGCAGAAATACCTGCTTATTGATATGGGCAAAAGCTGCCGCATCACCGTGAACGCCCTGAAGGAGCTGGGGCTGGCCCTGAGCGACCTGGAGGGCATTCTGGTGACCCATGAGCACAGCGACCACATCAAGGGGCTGCAGGTGTTCCTGAAGAACCATCCGGCGCCCCTGTACGCAGGGGCGGACACGCTGGACGCGCTGGACGCGATGGGGGTGCTTCCCGCGGGGCTGGAAGTGCAGGCCGTTGAGGGGCGCACGCTGGATGTGGGCGGCTTTGAGGTGACGGCCTTTCCCACCAGCCACGATGTGCCCTGCTGCGGCTACCGCATTCATACGCCGGACGGCCGGGTGATGGCCATCGCCACCGACCTGGGGCAGCTGACGGCCCCGGTGCACCAGAACCTCTCGGGGGCTGACCTGGTGGCATTGGAGGCCAATTACGACCCGTACAGCCTGCGCAACGGGCCGTACCCCTATTACTTAAAGCAGCGCATCGCCTCGGCCCGGGGCCATTTGAGCAACGATGAGTGCGCGGCCAAAATTCTGGAGCTGCTTCAGGAGGGCTGCACCCGGTTTGCCCTGTGCCACCTGAGCCAGGAGAACAACACCCCGGACCTTGCGCTGGGCACGGTGTTCCGCACGCTGGCCATGGCGGGCTGCACGCCGGAAAAGGGCACGATCATTCAGGCGCAGAAGCGCAGCCAGATAAGCGACAACATTCTGTTCTGAAAAGGCAAAGAAGGAGGAGCGCGGCATGATGAACGTGGACCTGATCTGTGTGGGCAAGCTGAACGCGGCCTACTGCGCCGAGGGCGTGGCGGAATACCAGAAGCGGCTGGGGGCCTACTGCCGCTTTCGCATTGTGGAACTTCCGGAGGAGACCATCCGGGAGAAAAACGCCAGCCAGTCGGTGATCGACAAGGCGCTGGAAAAAGAGGGCGCGGCCATTCTGGCCCAGGTGAAGCGCGGGGCGGCGCTGGTGGCCCTGTGCGTGGAGGGCAAGCAGCTCTCCAGCGAGGAGCTGGCCGGCTGGATCGAGAAGCAGGGGGTCGGCGGCTGCGGCGACCTGGCCTTTGTGATCGGCTCTTCCCATGGGCTGGCCCCGGCGGTGAAGCAGGCTGCAGCGCTTCGGTTCTCCATGGGGCGCATCACGCTGCCCCACCAGCTGGCGCGGCTGGTGCTGTGCGAGCAGATTTACCGGGCCTTCTCCATCAACGCGGGAAGCAAGTACCACAAGTGAACCGGGGCGAAGGCCTAGGACACAGAAAATTCATTGGACAAAACACCGGCGTGGATGTATAATGGCGACAACACGCGAAATATTGCGGTGCGGCAGCGGCCGGTTTCGGCCAGTTCAGCGGCACCCAGGGGAAGGAGCCTGACAACGATGACCACTTCAAACGCTCTGCGCATGGGGGCCGCCTGCCTGGCCGCCTGCCTGCTGCTGGCGGGCTGCGGCAAAGAGAGCTTCAGCAGCACCACCATCACCCCCGAAACCACCAGCGTGCCTCAGGCCAGCCAGAGCACGGCGGCCAGTTCGGCTTCCCAGCCGGACGGCATTCCCTGGCTGGTGCAGCCGGACAGCAGCATCGAATGGGTGCAGAGCCTGGCGGATTATCCCCTGAACACCGTGAACCCCATGGACCACCGGGAAGAGTTGTATCTGTTCCACCGGGATGGAAAGACCGGTGTGGTGGACCTGAACGGGGTCGTGGTGATTCCGGAGAGCGAGGACGTGCACTGGTGCGCCGTGTGCGGCCTGACCAATGACGATGAGAGCAAGGTGTTTGACCGCTCCGGCAAGGTGACCGGCGCAGGCGGCCACGGCAGCGAGACCGTGACCTTCCAGTACGACGAGACCAGCGGCCGGCTGTACTATCTGGATTACGGCGAGTACCAGCCCTGGAGCAGCAGCCTGAGCGGCTCCGGCTCGTTTATGGCCCCCGTTGTGAAGGTGAGCCCCCGTACCCTGGCCCAGGGTGAGGATGTGGGCGAGCCGTACCGGGTGAACGCCGACGGCACCCTCACCGCCCTGCAGGTGGAGGAGACCGGCGAATACCTTCAGGCCGACAGCATGACCGGCAAGCCCTTGAACCAGCAGCGCTATCAGGATTACAAGCTGTGCAAAAGCGGCTTGTTCCCGGTAAAAGCGGACGGGCTGTGGGGCTATGTGGACGAGGACGGCGAGATGCAGATCCACTGCAAGTACGAGAACGTGCTGCCCTTTGACACCGGCATTGCCGCTGTGCGTATGAACGGCAAATGGAATTACATCAATCTGGCGGACGTGTATCAGACGAACCTCGGCTTTGACGAGGCGACCACCGCCTGCGACGGCAAGGCCTGGGTGAAAAGCGTGAACGGCTGGGGCGTGGTGGCCCTGGCGGACTGCAAGCAGTGAACCCTGCCCGCCCGGCACAGAAAAACGCAAAAAAGCAGCGCCCTGCAGGCCGGAAGTACCGGGCAGGGCGCTGTATTTGCATGGATTCAGGACGGGGCAGGCGGAAAGCAGCAAAACCGGGTTACGCTTCGTCACCACCGGAGGAAAGCACCGCGTCAATGGCGGCGGTCATCTGCCGGTATTCGGCAATGATGTCCTTCAGATACTTGCGGCCGCTTTCGGTGATGGTGAAATAAACGCGGGCGTGATTGTCCTCAGAGAGGCGGCGCTCAAATTCTTCCACATAGCCGAATTCCTTCAGGCGGTAAATTGCAATGTAAAGGGTGTTGAAGGTAAGCGCACCCTCGGTGATCTCCTCGACCCGGCGCATAATGTCGTAGGTGTACATGGGCTTCTGCTGCAGCAGAAACAGCACCAGCATACCGGTGGTGGCCTTCTTCATGCCCTCCCGCATTCCGGCGGGTGTGCCGCTTTTGGGAGTGCTCTTTTCACGGGGGGACTTTTCTTTTGCCATACGGCTCATCTCCTAATCAACCATTTTATATTGCTTTTTGATACCAATATAAAAGAATTATCAGATATATTGATTATACAAAAAAGGTTGGTAAGAATCAACTATTCTTCCGGAAAAATTGGAACAAAATAGTTCCGCGCCGCCCGGCAGGCTGCCGCAGGGCGCGCAAGCACGATAAAATGACAAAAACCGCCCCCGATGCGTTTCTGGCATCGGGGGCGGTTTTTTACTGAAGCGGCAGGGAGCGCTGCATCAGTCGTGCAGCAGCTTGCCGTAATCCTTGAAGTCGCTGTCCGCAGAGTGCTGGATGGGTGCGTCTTTCTTGTACTTGGTCAGCAGGGTGGCGGTGCGGGCGGGGTCAGCCAGCGTACCGGCGCCGGCAATGCAGCCGCCGGGGCAGCCCATGCCCTCCAGCAGGTAGCCGTTGTACTTTCCGGCCTTGGCCAGCATCAGCATCTTTTTGCAGTCGGCCAGGCCCTGGGCACTGGCAACCTTCACTTCGCGGTCGGGGTACTTGTCCTTGATGTAGTTGACCACGGCCTGGGCCACACCGCCGCCCACGGCAAAGCCGCGGCCGTCGGCCGTGCCGTACTGCAGGTCGTCGCTGGCTTCCAGCGCGCTGAAGTCCACTTCCTTGGCCTCGAACATACCGGCCAGCTCCTCGAAGGTCAGCACAAAGTCCACATCGCTGCGTACCGAGCGGCGGCTGGCTTCCAGCTTCTTGGCGGCACAGGGTCCGATGAAGCAGATGCGGTCGTCGGGGTTGGCCTGCTTGATCATGCGGGCGGTCAGCACCATGGGGGTCATGGCCATGCTGATGCAGTTGGCGCGCTCCGGGAAGAGCTTCTTGGCCATCATGCTCCAGGCGGGGCAGCAGGAGGTGGCCATGAAGGGAATCTTTTCAGGCACCTCGGCAATGAAGTCCTCGGCCTCGTCGATGGTGCACAGGTCGGCGCCGATGGCAACCTCCACGGTGTCCTCAAAGCCCAGCTGGGTCATGGCGGCGGGCAGTTTTTCGGGGGTCAGGCCGGGGAACTGGTTCAGGAAGGCGGGGGCCACAATGGCGTGCACCTTGTCACCACGGTTCATGGCCTGAATGAGCTGGAAGATCTGGCCCTTGTCCGAAATGGCACCGAAGGGGCAGTTCACCAGGCACATACCACAGGAAACACACTTGTCGTAGTCAATGTTGGCGCGGCCCAGGCTGTCGCTGCCGATGGCGCCCATGCCGCAGGCGACGGCGCAGGGACGCTCGGTTTTCACCACGGCGTGGTAGGGGCAGGCGTCCACACAGCGGCCGCACTTGATGCACAGGTCCTGGTCGATGACCGATCGGTTGTTCTGGAAGGAGATGGCCTTTTTGGGGCAGACTTCCTGGCAGGGGTGCGCAAGGCAGCCCTGGCACAGATCGGTGACCTGAACCAGCTTTTCGGGGCAGCGGTTGCAGGCGAACTTGATCACGTTGATGAGGGGGGGCTCGTAGTACTTGTCCGCAATGACGCTGTGCTCCAGGCCTTCATCCGTGGCCACCTGCTGGCCGATGGGGCGCAGAGACAGGCCCATGGCCAGACGAATGCGCTCGGACACGATGGCCCGCTCCAGCCAGATGTTCATGTTGTGGGTGCTCTCTTCGCCGGGGATGATCTTATAGGGCAACTTGCGCATCTGCTCGCCGTAATCGGAAGAGCTGCCGCCCTGGTAAGACATCCGGGCCACTTCCGTGAACACTTTGCGGCGCACGTCGATCACAGGTGTGTAAATTCCTCTCATGCTTCATATCTCCTTTTATTTCCAAAGCCGTGGATGGGCAACTGCAAACGGTTTTGCCCCGGCGGGCCGCCGCAGACGGCCGGCCGGAGGACGTGAGGCCAAGCATGCCTCATACTCTGACAAAAGAATAACATAGCTTTGCCCGCGGTGCAAGGGGAAAGCGGCCCCTGAACGTACAAATCGCTGGATTTGTATGGGCGTTTTTGGCACTTACAGGGCCAGCTCGGCCCGGCAGCGCTGGCCGTCGAACTCCCCGAGGGTGACGGGAAGAATTTCACCGGACTTGTGCCCCGGCGCGCTGACCACCACCGGCACGTACAGCTTGGTGTAGCCGGTGAACAGGCTGGAGGAAAGGGACGTTTCCAGCAGCACCTCGGCCCGGCTGCCCGCCATGCGGGCAACGAGGGCATCCCGCGCGGTGTCGGCGGCGGTCTGCATCCGGTGCACCCGGCGGGCCTTTTCCTCCTCCGGAATCTGATCGGGGAAGTCGGCGGCGGGGGTACCGGCCCGGCGGGAGTAGGGGAACACATGGGCCTTCAAAAAGCCAATGCGCTGCACAAAGGCCATGCTCTCGCAGAATTCCTCCTCGGTTTCGCCGGGGAAGCCCACGATCACGTCGGTGGTGAAGCTCACCCGGTCCTCCCCGAAGGCAGCCCGAAGCCGGGCCACCGTGTCGGCGTACTGCTCGGCGGTGTAGGTGCGGCGCATCCGGCGCAGGGTGGCGGTGCAGCCGCTTTGCAGCGAGAGATGGAACTGGGGGCACAGGGCCTCCACCTTCGCCAGCCGGGCCATATCCTCGTCCGAGAGCAGGTCCGGCTCCAGGCTGCCCAGACGAATGCGGCGGATGCCCGGCACCGTGGCGGCCTGCTCGATCAGGCTCACCAGGCTGACGCCGGTGTCCAGCCCATAGCTGGGCAGGTTGATGCCGGAGAGCACCACCTCCCGGTATCCGGCGGCCGAGAGGGCGCGCAGCTCTTCCAGCACGCTTTCCACACTGCGGCTGCGCACCCGGCCGCGGGCGCGGGGGATGACGCAGTAGGCGCACTGGCGGTTGCAGCCATCCTCCACCTTGATGAAGGCGCGGGTGTGGCCCTCAAAGCGCTCCATGGGCAGCTCCTCAAAGGCCTCGCCCTTTTCATGCGGGGTGATGTGCACCAGCCGCTCGCCGCTGTCCAGCACCTTCTGAATGTCCGCCAGCAGGCTGCGGCGGTTGGCGCTGCCGGTCACCAGGTCGGCCTCCATCACGGCAGCTGCCTCTTCGGGGAAGGCCTGGGGGTAGCAGCCGGTGAGCACCGTCACGGCGCCGGGGTTCTGGCGCTTGGCCCGGCGGAGCCACTGGCGGCTCTTCCGGTCGCCGCTGGCGGTCACGGTGCAGCTGTTCACGATGTAGACGTCGGCGGCTTCGTCCGGCCCGGCCAGAGTGTAGCCGTTCTGGCACAGCAGGTGCTCCAGTGCACCAGTTTCGTTCTGGTTTACCTTACAGCCAAGGGTATAAAAACTTACACGCATAGTTTCTCACAATTCAACCAATCAAAAAGTCAACCGCGCCGGGGCGGCACAAAAACGCACCGCCGCCCGGCGGATATGGCCGGATACAGGATGGCCATATAAAATCAGTATATAGTATATCGGCAAGGCCCGGCCTGCGCAAGGGGGCGATGGGGCACGGGAATGGAATTTTCTTGCCCGAACACCGGGCAGCCCGGCGAATGGGCGGCTATTCGGCCCGGCGGGCGCATACAGTGGTAACGGCGGTACGCCCCGACCCTAAAGGGCGACGGCGGCGCGCCTGAACACGGAACATAAGGAGGAAGCCCCATGAAACGCTGCGCTGCGGCCCTGTTGGCCCTGCTGATGCTGGCTTTGGCGGCGGCCCTGCCCGCCTTTGCCCAGGAGGAGAGACGCTTTGAACTGCCGGAATTCGACCTGCCCTGCCGGGCAGCCATTCTTGTGGATCAGGCCAGCGGGACCGTGCTGTATGAAAAACAGGCGGACCAGCCGATGCCCATTGCCTCCATCACCAAGGTGATGACCCTGCTGCTCACCATGGAGGCGCTGGAGAGCGGCAAAGCGGCGCTGACGGACATTGTGCCGGTGAGCGAACACGCCTACAACATGGGCGGCAGCCAGATCTGGCTGGAGCCGGGGGAGCAGCTGACCCTGGATGAGATGCTCAAGGCCATCTGCGTTTCCAGCGCCAACGACGCGGCCGTGGCAGTGGCCGAGTACATCGGCGGGTCCGAGCCGGTGTTTGTGGAGCAGATGAACCGCAAGGCGGCGGAGCTGGGGATGAGCGGCACCCACTTCTGCAACGCCTGCGGGCTGGACGAGGCGGGCCACCTTTCCACCGCACGGGACGTGGCGGTGATGAGCCGGGAAATGCTGAACCGCCACCCGCAGATCACCCGCTACACCACCATCTGGATGGACTCTCTGCGGGGCGGGGCCACCCAGCTGCTGAACACCAACAAGCTGCTGAAGCGGTACAGCGGCATTACCGGCCTAAAAACCGGCACCACTGGCGGGGCGGGCGTGTGCATCAGCGCCAGCGCCGAACGGGAGGGGCTTTCGCTCATTGCGGTGGTGCTGGGGGCGGCCTCCAGCGCTGAGCGGTTTGAGGCGGCCGCCACTCTGCTGGATTACGGCTTTTCCAATTTTGAGGCCGGGCAGGCCCCGCTGCCCGCCGATGCGCCCAAAACCCTTCCGGTGCGCCGGGGCGAGGCCGAGACGGTGCCGCTGAAGTACTGCCTGCCCGAAACGCTGCTGCTGAAAAAAGGCGAGCGCGCCGGGCTGACCGTTCGGCTGGAGCTGCCGGAGCAGGCCGAGGCCCCGCTGGCCCAGGGCCAGCCGCTGGGCCTTGCGGTGGTGATGAGCGGGGAAGAAGAGCTGGGCCGCTGGCCGGTTCAGGCCGGGAAAGCGGTGCCGCAGCTGGATTTTGGCCGCAGTTTTCGCCGCCTGACCCGGGCCGCGCTGAAATTGTAAACTACGAGGAAAAATAGATAAACTACGAGACAGCGGCGAAGGCAGCCGGGGCACAGCCGGGCAGGCTGCAGAAACTTGCCGGCGGCATGGAAACTTGTCCTATTCAGTCTTGACAGAAACACCTGCAAAAGGGTATAGTATTAGCAACAGAATTCACAAAAATTTTGGGGGAAGATCACGCATGAGTGTCTGTTACAACAGCAAGCATCTGGAACAGTTTGTGAAGGACAGCGAGTTCGCCGCCCTCTATCCGCAGGTGGAGACCGCGCATCGGCTGCTGGAGACCAAAACCGGCCCCGGCAACGACTTTTTGGGCTGGGTAAGCCTGCCGAAGGATTACGATAAAGAAGAGTTTGCCCGCATTAAGGCCGCCGCGGCCCGCATCCGTGAGGATTCGGACGTGCTGGTGGTCATCGGCATCGGCGGCTCTTATCTGGGTGCCCGCGCGGTCATCGAGGCCGTGAAGGGGCAGATGTACAATTGTACTGTCAAGAACGGCCCGCAGATCTTCTTTGTGGGCAACTCCATCTCGCCCGCGTACTTCCAGGACATTCTGGACTGTTGCAAGGGCAAGCGCATCAGCCTGAACATCATTTCCAAGTCCGGCACCACCACCGAGCCTGCTCTGGCTTTCCGGGTGCTGCGCCGGATGCTGGAAGAGCAGGTGGGCGCCGAAGAGGCCAAGAAGCGCATTTACGCCACCACCGACCGGGCCCGCGGCACCCTGAAGCAGCTGGCCGATGCGGAAGGCTGGGAGACGTTTGTGGTGCCCGACGATGTGGGCGGCCGGTTCTCGGTGCTCACCGCAGTGGGCCTGCTGCCCATCGCCTGCGCCGGCTGCGACATTGAAGCCCTGATGGCCGGTGCAGCCGCCGGCATGGAAAAGTTCTCGAAGCTCAGCCCCGAGAACGAGTGCTACCGCTACGCCGCAGCCCGCAACATCCTGTACCGCAAGGGCAAGAGCGTGGAGCTGATGGCCTGCTATGAGCCCAACTTCACCATGATGAACGAGTGGTATAAGCAGCTGTTCGGCGAGAGCGAGGGCAAGGACCAGAAGGGCCTCATGCCCACCAGCGTGATCTTCTCCACCGACCTTCATTCCATGGGCCAGTTCGTGCAGGACGGTTCCCGTGTGATGTTCGAGACGGTGGTGGACGTGAAAAAGCCCACCCGGGATCTGTACATTGAGCCGCTGGAGGGCAACTTCGACGGCCTGAACTTCCTGGCCGACCAGAACATGAGCGTTGTGAACCGCAAGGCCATGGAGGGCACCATTCTCGCCCACAACGACGGCGGCGTACCCATCGGCGTGATCCAGGTGGACAGCCTGGACGAAGCCAACCTGGGCGAGCTGATCTATTTCTACGAGCGCGCCTGCGCCATCAGCGGCTATCTGCTGGGAGTCAATCCCTTCGATCAGCCCGGCGTGGAGAGCTATAAAAAGAACATGTTTGCCCTGCTGGGCAAGCCCGGCTACGAGGACCGCAAGGCGGAACTGGAAGCCAAACTGAAGTGATTGCGGCGCACGCTTGGGCGCTTTGCATCGAATACCCGCAAAATTAAAGGAGGTCACCCCTATGATCAAGCTGATTGTTGGAACCAAGGGCTCCGGTAAGACCAAAGCTATGGTTGACATGATCAACAACGCTACCCAGACTACCACCGGCAACGTGGTCGTCATCGAAAAATGCATGAACCTGACTTACCACATCGATTACAAGGCTCGCCTGATCGATATGGATGAATATAAGATCAGCGGCTACGACATGCTGTACGGTTTCATCAGCGGTGTGCTGGCTGGCAACTACGACATCACCGAGCTGTATGTGGACGGCATCCTGAAGGTTGGCGGCCGTGACTACGAGGCCCTGGGCAAGACCCTGGCCGCCGTGGACGCCCTGGCCGGTGAGAACGTGAAGGTCATCGTGACCGTCTCTGCCGATGAGGCTGAGCTGCCCGACAGCGTGAAGAAGTACCTGTAAAAGCGGCCCATCTGGGAAGCAGAATCAGTGTTCGATGCGGGAGCCGGAAAATTTTTGGCTCCCGTTTTCGATTTGTGCTTGACAAACGCGGATGGATTGATTATACTAGACAGGCGGCCTTAGAGGTGAAGTATGCGATTTGACTTAAAAAAACTGCTGCTGCGCGGCCCCGATCATGTGCGTGAAGAATTTACGGCAGATCTGAGCGGACGGGATTGGCCCGGTTATCGGGTCAGCCAGCCGGTCAGCGCCTTATTTGAGGCGTGGGTGCAGGGCAGCGAAGTGTTTTTGGAACTTCAGGCCACGGCAGAACTTTCGGGCGAATGTGCCCGCTGCCTTGATCCGGTCAAACAGGAATGCAGCCTGACCCGCTCGTGGAAGGTAAAGGAGCATGACCTGGCCGGTGAGGACGAGCTGCCGGTGGATGAACGCGGCGTACTGGACCTGGACGAGCTTCTGTATCAGGAGCTGGTTCTGGAGGCGCCCCCGCTGCTTTTGTGCAGTGAGGATTGTACCGGGCTATGCCCTGTATGCGGCAGGAAAAAATCGGAGGGTTGTCTTTGTCAGCCGGAAGAGGAACTTCCCGCCGCCGATGCAAGGCTTGCTATATTAAAACAACTGCTGAATTGATTCACATTCACATCGAGGAGGTGCTTAAGAATGGCGGTACCCAAGAGAAAGGTTTCCAAGGCACGGCGTGACAAACGTCGCTCCTCCGTGTGGAAGCTGGAGGCTCCTGCCCTGGTCAAGTGCGACCACTGCGGCGAGTATAAACTTCCCCACCAGGTATGCGGCAACTGCGGCTACTACAAGGGCAAGGAAATCGTCAAGAAGGAAGCCTGAGTTTCGGCTTCTGCGCAAAGGGGGAGGCTTGCCTTCCCCTTTTTTCTTTGTACCTGTTCGGGCTGCCCGGCAGCCCAAATCGCAAAGCGCGGCACCTGCCCCGGCACACAAAGGCCGGGGCGGGCAGCAGCGCCTGTTTTTAAAAGGATTCGAGCGAAAAGGAGGCAGAACCGATGGGAATCCAGGTGCAGAGCGTGGAAGCAGGCACCCCGGCGGCGAAACTGGGCATTCAGCCCGGCGATGTGCTGCTGACGGTGGGCCGCAACCCGCTGAACGATATGCTGGATTATGAGTTTTACACCTCTTCGCCCCGTTTTGAAATGACCCTGTGCCGGGATGGACAGACCCGGACTTTGCAGGTGCGGAAGGATCAGTACGAGCCTTTCGGCTGCGACTTCAAGACCTATCTGATCGACAAGCAGCACTCCTGTGCCAACCACTGCATGTTCTGCTTCATCGACCAGCTGCCCCAGGGAATGCGCCCGGCCCTGTATTTTAAGGACGACGATGAGCGGCTGAGCTTTTTGTTCGGCAACTACATCACCCTGACCAACCTCAGCCCCCATGAGGTGGAGCGCATCGGCCATATGCACATTTCCCCCATCAACATCTCGGTGCACACCACCAACCCGGAACTTCGGGTGCGCATGATGGCCAACAAGCGGGCCGGTGAAACGCTGGCCTATCTGAAGCAGTTTGCCGCGGCAGGCATTGAGATGAACTGCCAGCTGGTGCTGTGCCGGGGCATCAACGATGGGGATGAACTGCGCCGCACGCTGGACGATCTGTGCCAGCTGCACGAGTCCATCCTCAGCATCGCGGCGGTGCCCTCGGGCGTGACCCGCTACCGCAAGGGCCTGTACCCCCTGACCCCCTACGATCAGGAGACCGCGGCCCAAACGCTGGACATTCTGGAGGAGTATGGCCGCCGCTGTGTGAAAGAGTACGGCACCCGGCTGATCTACCCGGGCGACGAATGGTATCTGGCGGCGGGCCGGCCGGTGCCGGAGGGGGACTTCTATGAGGAGTATGCCCAGCTGGAAAACGGTGTGGGCATGTGGCGGCTGTACCGGGACGAGTTTCTGGGGGCGCTGGCCCACAGCCGCACCGGGCGGCGCATCCGCCGCATGGATGTGGTGACCGGCACCCTGGCGGCCCCCCTCATTCAGGAAATGATGGAGGCGCTCCATGGGCGGCACCCCTCGGTCAAGGTGACGGTGCATCCCATCCAGAACAACTTCTTCGGCGGCAACATCAGTGTAGCGGGGCTGGTCACCGGCACCGACATCATTGACCAGTGCAAGGGCAAACTCACCAGCGATGTGCTGGGGGTGCCCGAGGTGATGCTGCGGGACGAGCAGGACCGCTTCCTGGACGATGTGACGGTGGAGCAGCTGGCCGAGGCCCTGGGCGTGCGGGTGAAGATCCTGCCGGTGGCAGGGGCCGACAACCTGCGGGCCATTCTGGAAGGCTGAGCGCAGGCCCCAAAAGCCGGGGGCGGCCGTGAAAAAGCGGCGGCAGTGCTGGCGCTCGGGCCGATTTTGATGTATCATACTGAAAAAGAGAACGCTCAAACGAAAACGAAGGGCGGCCCTTTGGGGCTGCCGTAAATAAAAAAGGAGGCGAACGCCAATGGGCAAACCGATCGTGGCGGTGGTGGGCCGCCCCAACGTGGGCAAATCCACCCTGTTCAACAAGCTGGTGGGCCAGCGCCTTGCCATTGTGGAGGATACCCCCGGTGTTACCCGGGACCGGATCTTCGGCGACTGCGAGTGGCTGAACCACAAAATGCTGCTGATTGATACCGGCGGCATCGAGCCGGAGAGCGACGACGGCATTGTAAGCCACATCCGTCAGCAGGCGCAGCTGGCCATTGATGCAGCGGACTGCATCGTGATGGTGGTGGACGTGCGCGCCGGCGTGACGGCGCAGGATCAGGAAGTGGCGTCCATGCTGCGCCGTTGCGGCAAGCCGGTGATCGTTGCGGTAAACAAGTGCGACAAGGTGGGCGACGCCCCCATGGAGCTGTATGACTTTTACACCTTGGGCCTGGGCGAGCTGATCCCGGTTTCCAGCGTGCACGGCCACGGCACCGGCGACTTGCTGGATGCCGTGTGCCAGCACCTGCACTTTGCCGATGAGGACGAGACGGAGGACGACCGCATTCCCGTGGCCGTCATCGGCCGCCCCAACGTGGGCAAATCCAGCCTGGTGAACTTTATTCTGGGCGAAAACCGGATGATCGTGGCCAATGAGGCCGGCACTACCCGGGATGCCATTGACAGCCAGGTGGACAACAAGTACGGCAGCTTTGTGTTTACCGACACCGCCGGCCTGCGCAAGCGCGGCAAGGTGGAAGAGGGCGTGGAGCGCTACAGCGTTCTGCGCAGCCTGGCCGCCGTGGAGCGCAGCCGGGTGTGCGTGATCATGATCGACGCCACCGTGGGCTTCACCGAGCAGGACTCCAAGGTGGCCGGCTACGCCCATGAGCAGGGCAAGGCCTGCATCATCGCCGTGAACAAGTGGGACGCCGTGGAAAAGGACGACAAGACCATGGACACGGTGCGCAAAAAGATGATGAACGATTTCAGCTTTATGAGCTATGCCCCCATCATCTTCATCAGCGCCAAAACCGGCCAGCGCATTGACCGCCTGTTTGAGCTGATCAAGTATGTGGACGAGCAGAACGCCCTGCGCGTGCCCACGGGCGTGCTGAACGAGCTGCTGGCCCGGGCCACGGCCCGCGTGCAGCCCCCCAGCGACAAGGGGCGCCGCCTGAAGATCTTCTACATGACCCAGAGCAGCACCCGCCCGCCCACGTTTGTGTGCTTCGTGAACCGGAAGGACCTGTTCCACTTCTCTTACCAGCGGTACATCGAGAACCAGATTCGCGAGACCTTTGGCCTGGAGGGCACCCCGGTGCGCATGGTGGTGCGTGAGCGCGGCGACGGCAACACGAAGTAACCATTTCTTCTCCGCCCGCGGGGCGGCCTGACCGAAAGCAAACACAGCGAGCGTGGATCGGAACCCGGCGGGAAGGCAAAAGTCGGCCAAAGCGGCGGTTCGGGTCCCACTGAAGGAGGCTGTTATCAAATGATGAGCTTGGGGATCATTGGCGGGGCGGACGGTGCGACTGCCGCTTTTGTGTTCGGCGTTTTTGTGACTGGCCCGGACCCGAAATTCTGGGTTATGCTGGCACTGGGCGGCGTATTGGCCTATCTTCTGGGCAGCGTAGACTTCGGCATTCTGGTAAGCAAGTACCTGTATCATGACGACATTCGCACCCACGGCAGCGGCAATGCGGGCAGCACCAACATTCTGCGCACCTTCGGGCTGAAGGCGGCGCTGCTCACCGCATTGGGCGACATTGGCAAGGGCGCGGTTTCCACCCTGCTGGGCCGCTTCATTGTGGAATGGGGAACGGGAGATCCGGCCCTGGGCGTTTACGGGGCCTACCTGGCGGCGTTCTGCGCCGTGTGCGGCCATCTGTGGCCCATCTGGTTCCACTTTAAGGGCGGCAAGGGCGTTGCCACGGCGGCAGGGGCCATTCTGGCCACGGCCCCGCTGGTGGTGCTGGCGTTGGCCGTTGTGTTCTTTGCGCTGGCCTTTTCCACCCGCATCGTCAGCCTTTCCAGCGTGACGGTGGCGGCCCTCTACCCGGTGTTCACCTTCTTCTATTCCGGCTGGATGGGTTACGACGTGGCCTTTACCACCTTCTGCGCCGCCGTGATGGGCGGGCTGGTCATCTGGATGCACCGGGCCAACATCAAGCGCCTGATGAACGGTACCGAGTATAAGTTCGGCCAGGACAAGAACAAAAAGTGAGAAGCCCCTTCTCACCTCAATAAGATCAAAGCAGCGCCTGCATGGTTTGTGCAGGCGCTGCTTTTTTGCGTGCGGGGCGGCTTGCCTCTGTGCGCAGGCGGGCAAAGGCTCTGGCAAAAACGCGAATAAACGCGGCCCAAAGCGAAGGGGCGCGGGGAAGGGTGAATCGGGGCGCAGAGCTTTTCCAAATCCTCAAAGCTCTGTCACATTGGTTTCACAAATGCCCCTTAAAATGGCAAAAGAGTGAAAACGCCGTGGGGCCATTGTCGGGATTTCGGCCCTGCGGCGCAGAATCTTTTCAACAAATTGCCGCCGGTGTGTGGAAGAACGGCGGAAGAAGGAGCGTGTGGACTCTTGATCGAAGTACAGCATCTCACCAAGCGGTACGGCAGCCATCTGGCGGTGGACGACCTGAGCTTTTCCGTGCAGCAGGGCGTGATTTACGGCCTGCTCGGCCCCAACGGCGCCGGTAAATCCACCACGATGAACATCCTCACCGGGTACATCTCCGCCACCAGCGGCACCGTGACCATCGACGGCCACGATGTGCTGGAGGAGCCGGGGGCGGCGCGGGCCTGCATCGGCTATCTGCCTGAGCAGCCGCCGCTTTATCAGGACATGACCGTGGAGGAATATCTGCGCTTTGCCGCCGAGCTGAAGGGCGTGCGCCGTGCCGAGCGCGCAAGTCAGGTGGAAAAGGCCATGGCCCGCACCGGGCTGGAGAGCGTGGGCAGAAGGCTTATCCGCAACCTGTCCAAGGGCTACAAACAGCGGGTGGGGCTGGTGGGCGCCCTGATGGGAAGCCCCAAGGTCATCATTCTGGACGAGCCGACCGTGGGCCTGGACCCGGCCCAGATGATCGAGATCCGGGCGCTGATCCGGGATCTGGGCCGCACCCATACGGTGATCCTATCCAGCCACATCCTCAGCGAGGTGCAGGCGGTGTGCGATCAGGTGCTCATCATTGCTCACGGCCGCCTGGTGGCCCAGGGCACGCCGGACGAACTGGCAGACCGGCTGGAGGGCCACCAGACCCTCACGGCCACCGCCCAGGGCGAGGCAGCCCGCGTGCTGGCGGCCGCCGCCGGGGTGGAGGGGCTGACCGACGTGACCCTCACCGGCGAAAAGGACGGCGAGGTGAGCTTTACGGCCAACGCCCCGGCGGGCAGCGACCTGCGGGGCGCGCTGAGCGCCGCCCTGGCCGCCGCCGGGTGCCCGGTGCTGGCGCTGGGCACCGCGGCCGTCAGCCTGGAGGATGTGTTCCTGCAGCTGGTGGAAGAGAGCGCGCCGGAGCCGGACACGGAACAACTCGCCCCGGAGCAGGCGGCACAGGCCCCGGCCGAGGCGCCGGAGGATTCCGCCGAAGCAGAGCCGGAGGCGGAAAACTGTTCCAGTGAGGAGGAGAATGCGGAATGATCGCCATTTATAAGCGGGACCTGAAAGGGTTCTTTACCGGAATGATGGGCTATGTGCTGCTGGCCTTCTTTCTGGCAGTGGGCGGCCTGTACTTTACGGTGATGAACCTGATGAGCGGCTACCCGGATCTGAGCTATACCCTGTACAACAACCTGTTTGTGCTGCTGGTGCTGGTGCCGCTGCTTACCATGCGCAGCTTTGCCGAAGAGCGCCGCGCCCGCACCGATCAGCTGCTGCTGACCAGCCCGGTGCCCCTGTGGCGCATTGTGCTGGGCAAATACCTGGCCGTGCTCAGCGTGTTCGGCCTGGCGGTGCTGGTGTTTGCCCTGTACCCCCTCATTATGAGCCGGGGCGGGGCGGTGAGCTACCGCCAGAGCTACGCGGCCCTGCTGGCCTTCTTTTTGCTGGGGGCGGCCTGCATTGCCATCGGGGTGTTTCTCTCCAGCTTGAATGAGAACCAGATCGTGGCGGCGGTGTGCAGCTTTTTTGTGCTGCTTCTGGCCTACCTGATGCCCAGCATTCAAACCCTGTTCACCGTGGGCAGTGCGCTGGCCATGGGCGTGTTTCTGGTGCTGGCCGTGCTGGGGGCCGCCTACGCGGGCTGGCACAGCCGCAGCTGGGGGCTGGGGCTTGGCGTGTTCGCCGTGTGCTGCGCGGTCATTCTGGTGCTGTTCTGGCTGCGCAGTGCGGCGCTGACCAGCGCGTTTTCTTCGCTGCTGGGGGCGCTGTGCCTGTTCAGCCCCTTTGAAACGTTCGTGAGCGGGCTGTTCAGCCTGAGCGCTGTGGTGTATTACCTGAGCGTCACCGCCCTGTTCTTGTTCTTTACCTGCCAGACGCTGGAAAAGCGCCGGTGGAACTGACGGTGAGGAGGTGCAGTACCCATGAAGAAACTTCAATTTCCCAAGCGGGCCCCAAAAACCGGCGACGGACGGGTGTTCAAAAACGGTACGGCGGCCACGGCCATGGCCGTGCTGGCGCTGGTGGCGGTGGTGCTGGTCAATCTGCTGGTGAACGCGCTGCCCAGCCAGACCACCCAGTTTGACCTGAGCGACAGCGGCCTTTACAGCCTGAGCGATGCCACCAAGCAGATGCTGGAGGAGATCGACCAGGATGTGAACCTGTATTATCTGGCCCAGACCGGCAGCGAGGACCCCATGGTCACCGCCCTGCTGGACCGGTACGCCGGGGCCAGCAGCCATGTGAGCTGGCAGCAGAAGGACCCGGCCATTTACCCCACCTTTGCCCAGCAGCTGGGCACCGATGACGCGGCGGAGGGCGGGCTGATCGTCCAGTGCGGCGACCGGCTGCGCACCCTGAGCGCCAGCGATTTTTACAGCTACGATTACGCCAGCTATTACACCACCGGAAACGTGAGCACCCAGTTTGACGCCGAGAACCAGATCTCCAGCGCCATTCTGTATGTGACCAGCGGCAGCACCCCGGTTCTGGGTCGCCTGACCGGCCACGGGGAGACCGCCCTGAACAGCGACCTGACCAGCTCGCTGAGCCTGCAGAACATGGACGTGGAGGACGTCAACCTGCTGAGCGTCAGCGAAATTCCGGAGGACATCTCGGCGCTGGCGCTGATCTGCCCGACGGTGGACTATACGGAGGCCGATCTGACCCTGCTGCGGGCGTATCTGGACCAAGGCGGCCGGCTGCTGGTGCTGACCGACCCCTCCGTCAGCACCCCCAACCTGAACGCCCTGCTGGCGGAGTACGGCATGAGCCCCATGGAGGGCCTGGTGGTGGAAGGGGATGCAGGCCACCATGCCCAGGGCTATGCCTACTGGTTGGTGCCGGACGTGCAGACCCACTCGGCCACCAGCCAGATGGACGGCAGCCTGGTGCTGATGCCCTTTGCCCAGGCCATCCAGATGGAGAGCGACTTGACCGACATTGCCCTTACGCCGCTGCTCACCACCAGCTCCAGCGCCTACAACAAGGCGGCGGGCTTCAATATGCAGACCACCAGCCGGGAGGACGGCGACCAGAGCGGCCTCTTTGACCTGGCGGTGGCTGCCGAGAAAACCGGCGAGGATGGCCAGACGAGCCGCATCGTCTGGGCCGCCAGCGCGGCGCTGAACGATGCCCAGACCGACAGCCGGGTGGCCGGCGGCAACAGCCGCTTTTTGCTGGGCTGCGTGGGCTGGCTGACCGACACTGACACCACGGCCACGCTGGTGGCGACCAAGGGCCTGACCAGCGATGCCCTGACCTTTACCGCCGGGCAGACGGCGCGCTACGGTGCGCTGACGGTGGCCCTGCTGCCGCTGGCCCTGCTGGTGTGCGGCGCGGTGATCACCTTGAAACGGAGGGCACGCTGAGATGAAGCAGAAACAGCGCATGTTTGGAATTCTGGCGGGGCTGGTGCTTGTGCTGGCGCTGGGCGTGGTGCTGGCGACCCGCTACACCGCCCGGAAAACGGCGGCGGATGAGGCGGCCAGCAGCGAGGAAAACGCGACGATCTCGGCCTTTTCGGCCTCGGACCTCCGCACGCTGACCTGGATCTATCAGGAGCAGTCCGCCACGCTGAACCGGGATGAGGACGGCAACTGGACGCTGGAGGGCAGCGACGCGGCGGTGCAGACCACCCGCGCCGACAGCATGGTGACGGCCCTGTGCAGCCTGACCTCCAACCGGGTCATCACGGAAGCGGATCCGGTGCAGTACGGCATGGATGACCCGGTGGTGACGGTGATTTACACCCTGGCGGACGGCACGGAGGAAACGCTGTACTTCGGCGACACCAACCCGGTGACCGGGGACATTTACCTGATGAAGACCGAGGACAGCACCGTGTACACGGTGAGCGCCTCGAAGTGCAATGTGTTCCTGTATTCCGCCAGTGAGTTGGAGAACCGGGAAACAGGTGAAGCGGCCAGCGGTTCGGATGCACAGTAAGCGAAAATACCGCTTACCCCCCAGAAATACCGAAGGACATTGCGGACAATTCCCTACACCAGAAGGATGGTAAGAACACTTTTCAGTTTTTGCCTCCTCTGGCTTGTAAAGCCCAGAATTTGTGATACACTAAAAGCGGAGGGGTCAGGCCTTTCCGGTTCCGGCCCTCTGCTGGGTTACTCAAGCTTCAGCATCTTGATGCTGATGGCGGTAGCCACACCGCCAAGAATGTCCTTAAGCAGGTCGGCTAACCAGCTTCTGGACGTCGCCGCAAGTTTTTGCTTGCGGCGCTTTTGTTTGTACGGCGATTTCTGCATTTTTTGCAGCGAGAAACGCCAAAGGCCCGCACCGAAGAAAAACTTCGGCGTGGGCCTTTTCGTGTGTATGAAACATCGCTTTTTACAGGGTGTAGGCGGCGGTGCGGTCCAGGCTGCGGTATTGAAGCGCCTCGGCCAGGTGGGCGGCGCTGATGCGCTGTGCCCCGGCCAGGTCGGCGATGGTGCGGGCTACTTTCAGCACCCGGTCGTAGGCTCGGGCGGAAAGGCCCATGCGGCTGAACGCACCCCGCATGAGGGCGCTGGCCTCCGGCTCCAGCAGACAGACCTTGCGCAGGGCCCCGGCGGGCAGCTGGGCGTTGCAGTAGACCCCTTCCAGCCCCATGGCGGCGTAACGGGCGCGCTGAATCTTCCGGGCGGCCTCCACCCGGGCGCGGATGGGGGCGCTGGCCTCGCCCTGTGCCTCGCCAGAAAGCTCCTCGTAGCTCACCGGGGCCACCTCCACGTGCAGGTCAATGCGGTCCAGCAGGGGGCCGCTGATGCGCTGCTGATAACGGGCAATGGCGCTGGGCGGGCAGGTGCAGGGATGGGTCGGGTGGCCGTAATAGCCGCAGGGGCAGGGGTTCATGGCGGCCACCAGCATAAAGCGGCTGGGGAACACCGCGCTGCCCGACACCCGGCTTACCGTCACCTGGCCGTCCTCCATGGGCTGACGCAGAATCTCCAGTGCGTCCCGCTTGAACTCCGGCAGTTCGTCCAGAAACAGCACGCCGTTGTGGGCAAGGCTCACCTCGCCGGGGCGGGGCACACTGCCGCCGCCCGACAGGGCCGACGGGCTGACGCTGTGGTGCGGGCTGCGGAAGGGCCGGTGGCTGTACAGCCCGCCGCCGGGAAGCAGCCCTGCCACCGAGTAGATTTTTGTGGTCTCCAGCGCTTCGGCCTGCTCCATGGGAGGCAGAATGCTGGGCAGGCGCTTGGCCAGCATGGATTTGCCCGTGCCCGGGCTGCCGATGAGCAGAATGTTGTGGCCGCCGGCGGCGGCGATCTCCATGGCCCGGCGGGCGGCAGGCTGGCCCCGCACATCCGCAAAGTCCGGCAGTTCCTCCGGCTGAGCGGGGGAGAAGCGGGTGGGGGCCGCCGGGGCCAGTTTGTGCTGCCCCCGCAGATGGGCCACCACCTGGCGAGCGTCGGCCGCGCCGTACACGGTAAGCCCCTGCACCACGGCGGCCTCGGCGGCGTTGGCCTGGGGCACGAACAGGGCGCTGGCCCCCTGCTCCGCCGCCGCCAGCGCCATGGGCAGCACGCCGGTCACGGGGCGAAGCTGCCCGTCCAGCGAAAGCTCCCCGATGAAGGCAAAGCGCTCGTCCACCGCGGGCAGCTGGCCGCTGGCGCAGAGCAGGGCCAGCAGCACCGGCAGGTCGTACACGGGGCCGGTTTTGCGCACATCGGCCGGGGCCAGGTTTACGGTGATGCGGCTGACCGGCCAGGTGTAGCCCAGGTTTTTCAGGGCACTGCGCACCCGGTCGGCGGTTTCTTTTACGGCACTGTCCGGCAGGCCCACCAGGGTCAGGGCGGGCAGGCCGGGGGCCAGGTCTGCCTCTGCGGTGACGGCGAAGCCGGTCAGCCCTCGCAGGCCCAGGCTGGTGATCTTTGCAAACATGGCGGTGCGTCCTTTCAGGCGGCGGCCCAAAGCGGGCAATGCACCCGATTGGCCGCGATCAAAGATTCTCTTATAAAAAGTATACGGCATCGGCCCGGTTTGTACAATACACAAAGGCTGACCGAGAAGAGAGAAATGTATAGAAATCGAAAAAACAACGAAAAAAAGCGCAATGAAGGGGAGAGTTGGACGGTTTGCCGTGCCTTACTGCCATTGACAAGGCACGGCTTTGCGTTTATCATAAAAGCATCAGAACGGGCCGGAAACGCCGGCGCACAAACGGGCGAAACTGCCCCCGCGCGCACGCCGGGCTTTGGCCACGGCCCCATGGTAAAATTCAGAAAAGCAGGTGGAAGATATGTATCAAGAAGAATACGCGCGCTGGTGCGCCGCAAACCTGGATGACCCGGATCTTGCCCCTGAGCTGGCCTCCATTGCCGGTGACGAAGAGGCCATCAAAGAGCGCTTTGCCGTGGCGCTGAAGTTCGGCACCGCCGGCCTGCGCGGCGTGATCGGTGCGGGCACCAACCGTATGAACGTGTATGTGGTGCGGCAGGCCACCCAGGGCCTGGCCAACTGGGTGAAAACCCAGGGCGGCAGCCAGACCGTGGCTATCAGCTACGACAGCCGCATTAAGAGTGATGTGTTCGCCAAAGCCGCGGCCGAGGTGCTGGCCGCCAACGGCGTGAAGGTGCGCATTTACAAGGCCCTGATGCCGGTGCCTGCCCTGAGCTTTGCCACCCGGTATTATAAGTGCAATGCCGGCATTATGGTAACGGCCAGCCACAACCCCGCCAAGTACAACGGATACAAGGCCTACGGCCCTGACGGCTGCCAGATGACCGATGAGGCGGCCGATGTGGTATACGCCGAGATTCAGAAGACCGATGTGCTGACCGGCGCCAAGACCATGACCTTTGAAGAGGGCATGGCGGCCGGGCTGATTCAGTATGTGGAGGACGACTGCTGTGAGGCCCTGTATCAGGCCATTGAAAGCCGCAGCGTGCGCCCCGGCCTGTGCGCCACCGCCGGGCTGAAGCTGGTGTACAGCCCGCTGAACGGCAGCGGCCTGGTGCCGGTGACCCGCATTCTGAAGGATCTGGGCATCACCGATGTGACCATCGTGCCCGAGCAGAAGAATCCGGACGGCAACTTCCCCACCTGCCCCTACCCCAACCCCGAGATCTTTGAGGCCCTGCGCCTGGGCCTGGAGCTGGCGGAGAAGAGCGGCGCCGACCTGATGCTGGCCACCGACCCGGACGCCGACCGCGTGGGCATTGCCGTGCGCTGCAAGGACGGCAGCTATGAGCTGCTGAGCGGCAACGAGGTGGGCGTGCTGCTGCTGGATTACATCTGCGCCGGCCGCATTGAGAAGGGCACCATGCCCGCCAACCCCGTGATGGTGAAGTCCATCGTGTCCACCCCGCTGGCGGACAAGGTGGCCGCCCATTATGGCGTGGAGTGCCGCAACGTGCTGACCGGCTTCAAGTGGATCGGCGACCAGATCGCCAAGCTGGAGGCCGCCGGGGAAGTGGAGCGGTTCATCTTCGGCTTCGAGGAGAGCTACGGCTACCTGGCCGGCAGCTATGTGCGGGATAAGGACGCCATCATCGGCAGTATGCTGATCTGCGAAATGGCCGCCTACTACCGCAGCATCGGCTCCTCCATCAAGGAAGAGCTGGAGCGCATTTACCGCGAGTACGGCCGCTACCTGAACAAGGTGGACAGCTTTGAGTTCGAGGGCCTGTCCGGCATGGACAAGATGGCCAAGATCATGGCCGACCTGCGGGCGGACCACCTGACCGAGATCGCCGGTTACAAGGTGGAAAAGGTGACCGACTACAAGAAGCCGGAGGAGACGGGCCTGCCCGCCGCCAACGTGCTGATCTACTCGCTGGAGGGCGGCGCTTCGGTCATCGTGCGCCCCTCCGGCACCGAGCCGAAGATCAAGGCCTACTACACCACCCTGGGCAAGGACCTGGCCGAGGCCCAGGCCCAGAAGGATGCGCTGAGCGCGGCCATCAAGCCGTTGCTGGCCTGATCGAATCGCCAGTTGAATTCAAACGCCGGGGCGTGCAGCAAAGCCGCCCCGGCGTTTTTGCGCGTGTAGGGCTTTTGCGCGCAGGACATGGGATTTCAAGCCGGGCAGAACGGGGGAGCAGCGAAGCAAACCCCGGATGCAGGCGGGATTCCAACGAAAAAATGCAAAAAATGTGAAAACAAAATTACAAAAAGGAGACAAATGCCCATCCGCTGCAATATCCGGACATCCCTTCTCGTATTAAAGGCAAACAGGGATTCCACCGAGGCGCAACGTCCGCAAGAGGGCGAAACAGAGGCGGCGCTTTCGAGAAGCCTGAACCCGGGAAGGGCAGCAGACCGCCGCCCGCCCACCCAAACGTGATACGAGAAATCGGCGCGCGGAATGCGCCCGAAGGGAGGACAAACCATGGATTGGATGCTGATGGGATTGCTTCTGGCGGCCACGGCCGCGATGATTGGAATGATGCGCACCCGGCTGATGGGCATCTATCGCCCCACCACCGTGGTGCGGGCCGAGCTGCTGGACTGGTACGACGCAGGCCGCGGCAGCATTGCCTGCTTTGATGCCCAGGGCGGCACCCTGCGCCTGTGGGTGAACGGCCACAGCTGCACTGCCTGGAAGCGGGGCCAGCGGGGAATGCTGGAATACCGCAAGGGATATCTGGTGAAGTTTGAGGGCGCGCAGGAGAATGCGGACAGTTGGATGGGCTGAGGCCGCGGCAAAACGGCCCTGCGCACAAAAAAGTCCGCCAGCCCCTCGAAAAAAGCAAAAAACGCTTGACATACCAAAACGCGGTGTGCTATACTTTTCAGGCAATCGTTCCCAAGGCTGCTCCGCGGGCGCATGAACCGCGCTGGTGGCCGATATTGAAGGTTGTGATTGGGCGCATGTATTGAGCATGGCCCCTACAAAATCATATACCAGAAAGAGGTGAATGAACCATGAAACAGGGCATCCATCCCAACTATGTGGATTGCAAGATCACCTGTGCCTGCGGCAATGTGATCGAGACCCGTTCCACCCGGCCTGAGATCCGCGTGGAAGTCTGCAACAAGTGCCATCCCTTCTACACCGGCAAGCAGAAGCTGGTGGACACCGGCGGACGCGTCGATCGTTTCAACCGGCGCTTTGGTCGTACTGCCAACAAGTAAGTACCAGCCCACAAGGCGGTTTGCTATCGATGCAAACCGCCTTTTTTGTGTACGGTGTATCCCCGCGCCCGGGCCTTCGGCTCTGCGGCGGGGGATGCGCCCTGAGAGAAAGAGGCCGCCATGGAAGACTACCGCACCCTGCTGGGGCAGGGAACCGGAGAATATGAAGAAAAGCACAGCCGGTTCATCGGCCTGGCCCAATTTGCCGATACGGAAGAAAAGGCCCTGGCCGTGCTGAACGGCGTGCGGGCAGCCAACCGCACGGCCCGGCACAATGTGTACGCCTATGTGCTGCGGGAAGGCAACCGCACCCGCTATTCCGACGACGGCGAGCCGGCCAAAACCGCCGGCCTGCCGGTGCTGGAGGCCATCCGCCATGCGGGGCTGACCGACTGCGTGGTGGTGGTCACCCGGTATTTCGGCGGCATTCTGCTGGGCACCGGCGGGCTGGTGCGGGCCTACACCCAGGCGGCCAAGCTGGCCCTGGAGGCTGCCCCCAGCGGCACCATGCGCGTGTGCGTGCGGCTGACGGTCACGGTGGAATACCCGCTGTATGAGCGGGCCGACCTGCTGCTGCGTACCGCGGGCGCCCACATGGAAGAGCCGGAGTTCACCCACCAGGTCACGCTTCGGTGCGTGCTGCCCCAGGGCGAGGAAGCGCCGCTCATTCCCAAATTGCAGGAATGGAGCCGGGGCGCGGCCGCCATTGAGGTGTCGCCCGGGTTTTACACGGCGTTCTGACCATTTTGTGGAAAACCGGGGCCGCGTGTTGGCACCGGCCGGGAATGACTTGGAAACATTCCAAAAAAAATTGTGAAAATAAAAAGGGTTTTGGCCGTCGCTGTCGTATATATATTATAGGGAAAGTTTTCGTTTCACCTTGTTTTGCACGAGAGGGGGCAGCACGGCATGACCGTTCGGGAAGAGACCCTGCGCATCGAAGAGAGCTTTCTGGCCCCGCGGGCGGCCCATGAGGCGGACAGCCGGGGCCGGCGGAGGCCGGAGGAGCCCTGCCCGCTGCGCACCGAATACCAGCGGGACCGGGACCGCATTCTGCACAGCAAGGCGTTTCGCCGCCTGAAGCAGAAAACCCAGGTGTTTCTCTCCCCGGAGGGGGACCACTACCGCACCCGGCTGACCCACACCCTTGAGGTGAGTCAGATCGCCCGGACCATCGCCCGGGCACTGCGGCTGAACGAGGATCTGACCGAGGCGGTGGCCCTGGGCCACGATTTGGGGCACACGCCCTTCGGCCATGCGGGCGAGCATGCGCTGAACCGGCTGATGCCCAACGGGTTTGCCCACTACCAGCAGAGCCTGCGGGTGGTGGACAAGCTGGAGAAAGAGGGCCGCGGCCTGAACCTGACCTGGGAGGTGCGCAACGGCATCATTACCCACACCAAAGGGGCCTGGGCGGCCACGCTGGAGGGCCAGACGGTGCGCTATGCCGACCGCATTGCCTACATGAACCACGACATTGAGGACGCCATCACCGCCGGGGTGCTTCGCCCGGAGCAGCTGCCCCGCTATGTGACGGAAACGCTGGGGCGGACCAAGTCTCAGCGAATCACCACCCTCATTGCCGACCTGGTGCAGACCAGCCGGGTGGGGCTGGCGTTCAGCACGCCCGTGCAGCAGGCCTATGACGAGCTGCACCACTTTATGTACTCGACGGTGTATGAGGACGAGAACGCCAAAAAAGAGGAGCATAAGGTGGATGGGCTGATCGAAGCGCTGTACGAGAGCTTCTGCAGGGACCCGGACCAGATGCCCAACTTTTATGTGGAGCTGGCCTGGCAGGACGGTGTGGAGCGGGCCGTGGCCGATTATATCAGCGGCATGAGCGATGAATTTGCCACCCGGGCCTTTGCCGAGCGGTTCGTACCGAAAAAGTGGCATGTGCTGTAAAAGGCGGCCCGGACCAAAACAATTTTTTGAAACGTGAAATCCGAGGCCGCTCAAAAGAGTTTCTTTAACAGAAGGGGGTGATGGGATGATCCCACAGGAATATGTGCAGGAAGTGGTGCGCCGCACCGACATTGTGGACCTGATCGGCAGCTATGTGCAGCTGCGGCACCGGGGCCGCACCCAGACGGGGCTGTGCCCGTTCCACAACGAAAAGACTCCTTCCTTTGTGGTCTACCCGGAAAACCAGAGCTTTTACTGCTTTGGCTGCGGCGTGGGCGGCGACGCCATCACCTTTGTGCGCAAGATCAACAATCTGGACTATGTGGAGGCGGTGAAGGCCCTGGCGGGCCGGGCAGGCATGCCCATGCCCGAGGAGGACGACAAGGCGGGCCGCCTGCGCAGCCGCATCTTGAACATCAACCGGGATGCAGCGCGCTTCTTCTACGCGCAGCTCACGGCCACCAACGAGGAGGCAAGGCGCGCCCGGGCCTACTGGAAGGGGCGCGGCCTGTCGGACAGCACCATCCGGCGCTTCGGCCTGGGGTATGCCCCCACGGGCTTCCACGCCTGCCGGGAGCATCTGCGAAGCCTGGGCTATACCGATGACGAGCTGCTGGCCTCCGGCATCATCAAGCGAAGCCAGAAGGGCAACCTGTACGACGCCTTCTTCGGCCGGGTGATGACCCCCATCTTTGACCTGAGGGGCAACATCATTGCCTTCGGCGGCCGCGTGCTGGACGACTCAAAGCCCAAGTACGTGAACAGCCCCGAGACCATGGTGTACAAGAAGAGCAAGGCCATGTTTGCGCTGAACATCGCCAAAAAGAGCGCGTCCCGCCGCTACATCCTCTGCGAGGGCTACATGGATGTGATCAGCCTGCACCAGGCGGGCTTTGACACGGCGGTGGCGGCCTGCGGCACGGCCCTGACCAGCGAGCAGGTAAAGCTGCTGAGCGAGTATGCCGACGAGGTGGTGCTCTGCTACGATTCGGACGAGGCGGGCCAGAAGGCCACCGCCCGCAGTCTGGAGCTGTTCAGCCAAAGCCCCATCCGGGTGAGCGTGCTGAACATTCCCGGCGCGAAGGACCCGGACGAGTACATCAAGAAATACGGGCGGGAGCGGTTTGAGGCGCTGCTGAACGGCACACGCAATGCCATTGAGTACAAGCTGGCCCGCATCAAAGAAAAACACGATGTGGCCAGCCCGGCCGGGCGGCTGGATTACATCAAAGAGGCCATCGGCCTGCTGGCCGGGCGGGTGACCCCCACCGAGCGGGACGTCTACGCCGGACGGCTGGCGGAGGAGACGGACGTTTCCAAGGCGGCCATTCTGGCCCAGCTGGACGGGGCCATTGCTCAGGCCCGGCGCCGGGCCAATCGCCAGCGGCAGGAAGCCCTGCTGCATCAGGGCGTGGCCTCCCAGATCAAGGTGCCCTACACCATGGGCGGCAGCGAGGCGCTGGGCGTGGCCAATGCCGAACAGCAGCTGGTGTGTGCCCTACTGAAGCGGCCGGAGCTGATCGCCCGGGTAAAGCAGCGCATTCCGCCGGAGCGCTTTTTGATGGAGGATATGCGCAACGCCTACACTGCCATCTGCAGCTGCCAGGCGCGGGGCGTCCAGCCGGAGCTGGGCGTTCTGAGCGGGATGCTGAGTGAGGAAGAGATCGCCACGCTGAGCCAGCTGCTGGCGCGGAACTACGACATCGCCCTGACCGATCAGGACGTGGAGCTGTACATGGACCGGATGGAGCGCAGCCTGCCCCGAAGCCGGGAAGCCGGGACGATGTCGGTGCAGGAGCTGGACGACTATCTGGAGACCCTGCGCCGCAAAAAGGGCGCGGAGGAGCCGGGAGGAAGCCCCGGAACCTCACACTGAATTGACTGAATCCCGCAGGCTGCCGCCTGCGGTGCAGTGCCTGAAGGGGCTGTGCCCCTGCCGGGAACCATAAAACGGGCAGCACCGCCTGCCCAAAGACTGAAACGCATCGAACCGGGGAAAGCTGCCCCGAAGGCGGCGGGCCGATGCCGGGGACGAACAAACGAAGAGGAGAACAACATATGGCAGAAAAGAAGAATGTGCTGCGGGAACTGCTGGAGAACGGCAAGCGCACCGGCAAACTGAACGGCAAGGAGATCGCGGACGCCATTGAAGAGAGCGGCTTTGACGTGGAGCAGATCGACAAGCTGTACGAGACGCTGGAGCGCAACGGCATTGAAGTGGTGGACGAACCGGAAAATGACGCCGAGAACTTTACCCTCACCGAGGAGAGCGTGGAGCAGTTTGAGAGCAGCCTGTCTGCCGACGGTGTGGCCATCGACGACCCCGTGAAGGTCTACCTGAAGGAGATCGGCCGGGTGCCCCTGCTGACCAGCGACGAGGAAATTCAGCTGGCCAAGGACATTCAGGAGGGCGGCCCCAAGGGTGAGCGCGCCAAGCAGCGCCTGAGCGAGGCCAACCTGCGTCTGGTGGTCTCCATCGCCAAGCGGTATGTGGGCCGCGGTATGCAGTTCCTGGATCTGATCCAGGAGGGCAACCTGGGCCTGATCAAGGCGGTGGAGAAGTTCGACTACACCAAGGGCTTCAAGTTCTCCACCTACGCCACCTGGTGGATCCGCCAGGCCATCACCCGCGCCATCGCGGACCAGGCCCGCACCATCCGCATTCCGGTGCATATGGTGGAGACCATCAACAAGGTGAAGAAGGTGTCCAGCCAGCTGCTGCACGAGAACGGCCATGAGCCCACCGCCGATGAGATCAGCGCGGCGCTGGATATGCCTGTGGACAAGGTGCGCGAGATCATGCGGGTGGCCCAGGAGCCTGTAAGCCTGGAGACCCCCATCGGCGAGGAGGAGGACAGCCATCTGGGCGACTTCATCCCCGATGAGGACGCCCCCGTGCCCGCCGAGGCCGCCAGCCACACCCTGCTGAAGGAACAGCTGGGCTCGGTGCTGAAAACGCTGACCCCTCGTGAGGCGAAGGTGCTGAGCCTGCGCTTCGGCCTGGACGACGGCCGCCCCCGCACTCTGGAAGAGGTGGGCAAGGAGTTCAACGTCACCCGTGAACGCATCCGCCAGATCGAGGCCAAGGCCCTGCGCAAGCTGCGCCATCCCAGCCGCTCCAAGAAGCTGCGCGACTTCCTGGATTGATCGCCGGTTTTGAACCATGAGGCCGCCGGGCCTGCCCTGAATGGGACAGGCCCGGCGGCTTTTTTGCGCCTGCACCGCCTTTGCTTTGACAAACGGCGGCCAGTCTGGTATAAATAGTAGGATGCAAAATACATTGTTCTGGTATAGTTAAAGGAGCGTTTCTCGTGCATATTACTCAGGAAGCCGATTATGCGGTGCGCATTGTTTACTGCCTGGCCAGAGAGGCCCGGCGGATGGACGCCCGCACCATCAGCGAGCAGATGGCCATCTCTCTGCGCTTTTCCCTCAAAATTCTGGGCAAGCTGGCCCAGAGCGGGCTGGTGGTAAGCTACAAGGGCAACCGGGGCGGGTATGAGCTTTCCCGCCCGGCGGCCCAGATCACCCTGCGGCAGGTGATCGAGGCGGTGGAAGGCCCGTACCGGCTTTCCCGCTGTTTGGGCGAGGATGCAGGCGAGTGCAGCCGGGGTGCTTCCGGGTGCTGCGCCTTCCAGCGGGTGTTCGGCCGCATCAGCGGCACCATCAACCGGGAGCTGGAGGCCGTGAACTTTGAAATGCTGCTGGGGGACGCCGAGCACCTGCCGGACCGGCAGACCACTTCGGCGGCGGAGAACCCGGCGGCGGCCGCACAATAAATACAAAAGTTCACACTGAGCCGGGCGTTTAACTACAAAAAATGAAAATTGAAAAAAGTAAAAAAACCTCTTGACATAGCCTTTTTTTGGCATTATACTGCTATGGTATAACAAAATGGATTAGAACGCCCAAGACCACTTCGCATGTGCAAAAAAGCACCGAAAGTTTGTGAAAAACTCACAAAAACAGTGCCAGGATGCGGGGCTGGCCTTGTGCGCTTTGCCATCATATCCAATTCAAAGAAGAGGAGAGGACGCATTTTATGATGAAGGTCAAGCCCGTAAAGCTCGGCAAAACCGAAAGAATGAGCTTTTCCCGCATCGATGAAGTCATCGAAATGCCCAACCTGATCGAAGTTCAGAAGAACTCCTATCAGTGGTTCCTGGATGAAGGCCTGAAAGAGGTCTTCAAGGACATTTCGGCCATTGGCGACTACACCGGAAATCTGGTGCTGGATTTCATCGACTACCGCCTGGACAAGCAGCCCAAGTACACCATCAAAGAGTGCAAGGAACGGGACGTGACTTACGCGGCTCCCCTGCGCGTGACCGCCCGTCTGCTGAACAAGGAGACCGGCGAGATCAAGCAGCAGGAAGTCTTTATGGGCGACTTCCCCCTGATGACCGACTCCGGCACCTTCATCATCAACGGCGCCGAGCGCGTGATCGTCAGCCAGCTGGTTCGTTCTCCCGGCGTGTTCTTCGGCGAGAGCTACGACAAGACCGGCAAGAAGCTGTTCACCGCCACCATGAACCCCAACCGCGGTGCCTGGCTGGAGTATGAGACCGACTCCAACGATGTGTTCTACGTCCGCATTGATAAGAACCGCAAGCTGCCCGTCACCACCCTGGTGCGTGCGCTGGGCCTGGGCACCGATGCGCAGATCCTGGATTATTTCGGTGAGGACGAGCGCATTCTGGCCACCCTGGAAAAGGACGTGACCAAGAATGAGGCCGAGGGCCTGATCGAGTGCTACAAGAAGCTGCGTCCCGGCGAGCCCCCGACGGTGGAGAGCGCCCAGAACCAGATCGACATGCTGTTCTTCGACCCCCGCCGGTACGACCTGTCCAAGTTCGGCCGCTACAAGATGAACCGCAAGCTGAGCCTGGCCCGCCGCATTGAGTACTTCACCGCGGCCGAGAACGTCATCGCCCCCCTGACCGGCGAGATCCTGATCACCGCCGGCGAGCAGATCACCCGCGAGAAGGCGCTGGAGGCCGACAAGGCCGGCGTCAGCGTGGTGTGGCTGGACGTGGAAGGCAAGAAGGTCAAGGTCGTGACCAACGGCTGTGTGGATGCCCAGCCCTTCTTCAGCTTCGACGTGACCGAGTGCGGCATCAACGAGCGCTGCAACTTCGCTCAGATCCGCCAGATCCTGGATGAGACCGACGGCGATGTGGAAAAGCAGAAGCAGCTGCTGGAAGAGCGCCATGATCAGCTGATCTGCCGCACCGTCACCGTGGACGACATCTTCTCCTCCATCAACTACCTGAACGGCCTGGATCACGGCGTGGGCGTGACCGATGACATCGACCATCTGGGCAACCGCCGCATCCGCAGCGTGGGCGAGCTGCTGCAGAACCAGTTCCGCATCGGCTTCTCCCGTATGGAGCGCGTTATCCGTGAGCGCATGACCCTGCAGGCACAGGACGCCGACGGTGCGACCCCCGCCTCCCTCATCAACATCCGGCCTGTGGTTGCCGCGGTGAAGGAGTTCTTCGGTTCCAGCCCCCTGTCCCAGTTCATGGACCAGAACAACCCGCTGGCTGAGCTGACCCACAAGCGCCGCCTGTCCGCTCTGGGCCCCGGCGGTCTGTCCCGTGACCGCGCCGGTTTCGAGGTGCGTGACGTTCACTACAGCCATTACGGCCGTATGTGCCCCATTGAAACGCCTGAAGGCCCCAACATCGGTCTGATCTCCTACCTGGCTACCTTCGCCAAGATCAACAAGTACGGCTTTGTTGAGGCTCCCTACCGCAAGGTGAAAAAGACCTTCGACGACGAGGGCAAGCTGATCGACGAGGTCGTCACCGATGAGGTGGTCTACATGACCGCCGACGTGGAGGACGAGTACGTGGTGGCCCAGGCCAACGAGCCTCTGGACGAGTCCGGCCACTTTATGAAGGCCCGCGTCAATGCCCGCCGCCGCGATGACATTCTGGAAATCGAGCGCGAAAAGGTCGATTACATGGACGTTTCGCCCAAGATGGTGGTGTCTGTGGCAACGGCCATGATCCCCTTCCTGGAAAACGATGACGCCAACCGTGCCCTGATGGGCTCCAACATGCAGCGCCAGGCTGTGCCTCTGATGGTGACCCAGCAGCCCATCGTGGCGACCGGTATGGAATATAAGGCTGCCTGTGACTCCGGTGTCTGTGTGCTGGCCAAGCACGACGGCGTTGTGGAGCGTGTGGACGCCGATAAGGTGATCATCCGCACCTCCAAGACCACCACCGATGAGTATGAGCTGATCAAGTTCATGCGCTCCAACCAGGGCACCTGCGTGAACCAGCGCCCCATCGTCTCGGTGGGCGAGGAAGTGAAGGCCGGCCAGGTGATCGCCGACGGCCCTGCAACCCGCAACGGCGAGATCAGCCTGGGCAAGAACGCCCTGATCGGCTTCATGACCTGGGAGGGCTACAACTACGAGGACGCCGTTCTGATCAACGAGAAGATCGTGCGTGAGGATGTGTACACCTCCATCCACATCGAGGAGTACGAGATCGAGGCCCGCGAGAACAAGCTGGGACCCGAGGAGATCACCCGTGACATCCCCAACGTGGGCGAGGATGCCCTGAAGGACCTGGACGAGCGCGGCATCATCCGCGTGGGCGCCGAGGTCAATGCCGGCGACATCCTGGTCGGTAAGGTCAGCCCCAAGGGCGAGACCGAGCTGACCGCCGAGGAGCGCCTGCTGCGCGCCATCTTCGGTGAGAAGGCCCGCGAAGTGCGTGATACCTCCCTGCGTGTGCCCCACGGCGCCTACGGCATCGTGGTGGACGTGAAGGTGTTCACCCCCGACAACTGCGACGAGCTGCAGCCCAACGTGCGCCAGGTGGTGCGCTGCTACATTGCCCAGAAGCGCAAGATCAGCGTGGGCGATAAGATGGCCGGCCGTCACGGCAACAAGGGTGTTGTCTCCCGCATTCTGCCGCAGGAGGATATGCCCTTCCTGCCCGACGGTACCCCGCTGGATATCGTACTGAATCCCCTGGGCGTGCCTTCCCGTATGAACATCGGTCAGGTTCTGGAAGTGAACCTGGGCTACGCTGCCAAGGCTCTGGGCTGGAAGGTGATGACCCCCGTGTTCGATGGCGCCCACGAGAGCGACATCCACGAGGCGTTCCGCACCGCCGCTGAGCAGAACCACGGCGAGAATGCCCCCGAGTATCCCACCCAGCTGCCCAAGATCATGGGCGAGCGCGGCCACATCATCGACTTCAGCAAGATCGAGCTGGACGAGGACGGCAAGAGCGAAGTGTTCGACGGCCGTACCGGCGAGAAGTTCGACAACCGCGTTACCGTGGGTTATATGTACTACCTGAAGCTGCATCATCTGGTCGATGATAAGATCCATGCCCGTTCCACCGGCCCCTACAGCCTGGTTACCCAGCAGCCTCTGGGCGGCAAGGCCCAGTTCGGCGGCCAGCGCTTCGGCGAGATGGAGGTTTGGGCTCTGGAGGCTTACGGCGCTGCTTACACCCTGCAGGAGATCCTGACTGTGAAGTCGGATGACGTGGTGGGCCGTGTCAAGACCTACGAGGCCATTGTGAAGGGTCAGGACGTGCCCAAGCCCGGCATCCCCGAGAGCTTCCGCGTGCTGATCAAGGAAATGCAGAGCCTGGGCCTGGATGTGCGTGTGCTGGATGCGGAAGGCGAGGAAATTGACCTGAAGCAGAACTTCGACGACGAAGAGACCGGTTTTGACTCCCGCGATATGGGCGATGACGTGCTGCTGGAAAGCGAACTGAACGACGATTACAGCATTGAAAACGCCGACGAGGGCTTTGAAGAAGAGGAAGAAGGCCCCACTGCCGCTGACATGGAAGACATGTTCAGCGATGACGGCGACGCCGGCATCCTGCCCGAGGGCGAGGACTTCTAAGGCAAGACCGACCCGAAGCATACACCACAGTTTCAATTAAGGAAGGGTTCGATTCATGGAATATAATGATTTCGATTCGATTAAGATCAGCCTTGCCTCTCCCGATCAGATCCGCGCCTGGAGCTATGGCGAGGTAAAGAAGCCCGAGACCATCAACTACCGCACCCTGAAGCCCGAGCGGGACGGCCTGTTCTGCGAGCGCATCTTTGGACCCACCAAGGACTGGGAGTGCCACTGCGGTAAGTACAAGCGCATCCGCTACAAGGGCAAGATCTGCGATCGCTGCGGCGTTGAGGTGACCAAGGCCAAGGTTCGCCGTGAGCGCATGGGCCACATTGAGCTGGCCGCGCCCGTCAGCCACATCTGGTACTTCAAGGGCATCCCCAGCCGCATCGGCCTGATGCTGGACATCAGCCCCCGCCAGCTGGAGAAGGTGCTGTATTTTGCCAGCTACATCGTCATTGATCCCGGCGAGACCCGCCTGGAGAAGATGCAGCTGCTGAACGACAAGGAGTACCGCGAGCTGCGGGAAACCTACGAGGACGAGTTCCGCGCCGGCATGGGCGCCGAGGCCATCCAGGAGCTGCTGGCCGAGATCGATCTGGACGCCCTGAGCGCCCAGCTGAAGGAAGAGCTGGAGCCTGTGCCCGGCCAGCGCGTCAGCGGCCAGAAGGCCATGCGCATCCTGAAGCGTCTGGAGGTCGTGGAGGCGTTCCGCCTGTCCGGCAACCGCCCTGAGTGGATGATCATGAACGTGGTTCCGGTCATTCCGCCGGACATTCGCCCCATGGTTCAGCTGGACGGCGGCCGCTTCGCCACCAGCGACCTGAACGATCTGTACCGCCGCGTGATCAACCGCAACAACCGCCTGAAGCGCCTGCTGGAGCTGGGCGCGCCTGACATCATCGTGCGCAACGAGAAGCGCATGTTGCAGGAGGCTGTGGACGCTCTGATCGACAACGGCCGCCGCGGCCGCCCCGTGACCGGCCCCAACAACCGCCCCCTGAAGAGCCTGTCGGACATGCTGAAGGGCAAGACCGGCCGCTTCCGTCAGAACCTGCTGGGCAAGCGTGTTGACTACTCCGGCCGTTCCGTTATCGTCGTTGGCCCCGAGCTGAAGATGTATCAGTGCGGCCTGCCCAAGGAGATGGCTCTGGAGCTGTTCAAGCCCTTTGTCATGAAGGACCTGGTGGAGAAGGGCATTGCCAACAACATCAAGTCCGCCCGCAAGATGGTGGAGCGCAGCCGCATCGAGGTGTGGGACAGCCTGGAGACTGTGATCAAGGGCCATCCCGTGCTGCTGAACCGTGCACCTACGCTGCACCGCCTGGGCATTCAGGCCTTCGAGCCTGTGCTGGTTGAGGGCCGCGCCATTAAGCTGCACCCCCTGGCCTGCACCGCCTTCAACGCCGACTTCGATGGCGACCAGATGGCCGTCCATCTGCCCCTGTCCAAGGAGGCCCAGCGCGAGGCCAAGCTGCTGATGCTGGCTTCCGGCAACCTGCTGAAGCCCGCCGACGGCTGCCCCGTTACCGTGCCTACGCAGGATATGATCCTGGGCAGCTACTACCTGACCATGGTCAACCCCGACGACAAGGGCGCGGGCAAGGTGTTCCGCGACGAGAACGAGGCCATTATGGCCTATGCCGAGCATGTGGTCACCCTGCAGGCCCCCATCCAGGTGCGCCGTGAGCGCGAGGTGGATGGCGTGATGCGTCACCGCCTGGTGGAGACCACCGTGGGCAAGATCATCTTCAACAATCCCATTCCCCAGAACCTGGGCTATGTGGATCGTGAGGACCCCGACCATATGTTCGATCTGGAAGTGGACTTCCAGGTTACGAAGAAGAACCTGCCTGACATCATCAGCCGCTGCCTGACCAAGAACGGCCCCCACGCCACCGCTGAGATGCTGGACCACATCAAGGCCCAGGGCTACAAGTACTCCACCATCAGTGCCATCACCGTTGCCGTGTGCGACGCCGTGATCCCGCCTGAGAAGCCCGCCCTGATGGCTGAGGCCGATGCTCAGGTGTCCAAGGTGCTGAAGCAGTACAACAAGGGTGTTCTGTCCGACAACGAGCGCTATGAGCGCGTCATCCGCATCTGGCAGGATACCACCGATAAGGTTTCCAAGGCGCTGGCCAAGAACCTGCCCGCCCGCAACCCCATCTTCATGATGGCGGATTCCGGTGCCCGTGGTTCTATGAACCAGATCAAGCAGCTGGCCGGCATGCGCGGCCTGCTGGCCAACACTTCCGGTAAGACCATCGAGATGCCCATTCGCGCCAACTACCGCGAAGGTCTGAACGTACTGGAATACTTCGTTTCCAGCCGTGGTGCTCGTAAGGGCCTGACCGATACCGCTCTGCGTACCGCTGACTCTGGTTACCTGACCCGCCGTCTGGTGGACGTTTCTCAGGAAGTCATCATCCGCGAAGAGGACTGCGGTGCCACCGAGGGCATTATGGTTTCCGACCTGCGTGAGGGCAAGGAGGAAATCGAGAAGTTCAGTGAGCGCCTGATCGGCCGTTACGCCGTGAAGGATGTGGTGAACCCCGCCACCGGCGAGATCATCGTGCCCTACGGCAAGATGATGGACCTGTACGACGCTGAGAAGATCGAGGAAGCCGGCATCACCGAGCTGGAGATCCGCAGCGTGCTGACCTGCCGTGCGAAGCGCGGCGTCTGCGCTCACTGCTACGGCTCCAACATGGCCAACGGCGACACCGTGAACATCGGCGAGGCCGTGGGTATCATCGCGGCTCAGTCCATCGGCGAGCCCGGTACTCAGCTGACCATGCGTACCTTCCATACCGGCGGTATTGCTTCTGCCGAGGATATTACCCAGGGTCTGCCCCGCGTTGAGGAGTTGTTCGAGAGCCGCCGTCCCAAGGCTATGGCCATCATGACCGAGATTGCCGGCACCGCTCACATCGACGACACCAAGAAGAACCGCCATGTGGTGGTGAACGGTGTGGACGAGAACGGCGCCCCCGTGGAGAAGAGCTACCTGATCCCCTTCGGCCAGCGTGTGCGCATCCAGGACGGCGACGTGCTGGAGAAGGGCGCAATGATCACCGAGGGCCATGCTTATCCCCAGGATATCCTGGCCATCAAGGGCCCCACCGCTGTGCGTGATTACCTGATCAGCGAAGTGCAGAAGGTTTACCGTCTGCAGGGCGTTGAGGTGAACGACAAGCACATCGAGGTCATCGTGCGTCAGATGCTGCGCAAGGTGCGCGTGGAGGACGCCGGTTCCACCAACCTGATCGGCGGCGCTCTGGAAGACCGCATCGAGGTGGAGACCCGCAACGAGGAGATCCGCGAGCGGATTGCCAACGGCGAGACCGGCCTGCGTGAGGCCACCTACAGCCAGGTGCTGCTGGGCATCACCAAGTCCTCTCTGGCCACCAACAGCTTTATGTCTGCTGCCTCCTTCCAGGAGACCACCCGCGTGCTGACCGACGCTGCCATTAAGGGCAAGGTCGATACGCTGCAGGGCCTGAAGGAGAACGTCATCATCGGTAAGCTGCTGCCCGCGGGCACTGGTCTGCCGGAGGTGGAAGAGGCTCTGATCCGCCGTGAGGAATCCGGCGAGTGCATCATGGATCAGGAGAAGGCTGCCGAATAAGCAGCGCCTGACCGGGATGCGGCCTCAAACCTTATAGAGTAAAACACAGCGGTGCAGCCGCCCAAACGGGCCTGCACCGCTGTGTTTTTGCGTTTTGCGCCGAAATTGCATTAAAAGCGGCGGGAAAAGGCAGTATCGATCTGTGCGGGTTCGCCTGCATAAAATCTGCATATTCCGCTGCCATGTCTAACGCGGAAAATCACGGAACATCCTTGTGTGAAATGACAAAAATATTGAAACAGCGATAAATGCTGCGCTGCGTGACAAAGCACTTGAACAATCGGCGTTCCCACAAAGGCAAACCGTGCAAAAAATGCCGAAAAGGCCGCAGGATTCTTTGCAGTGAAAATGAATATTTTTCCTCTGGATGGGCGAAGCTATAAAACAGGCCCAGAAGGCGGGCAGAAAAATTTTCGGATTTTTGACGTAAATATTGCAAATTTGTGTTGACATCGGCCGCGGTTTCGGTTAGAATATTATCGCTGTGCAAAGGCACAGCTATGTCCTTTCGGACATGCCCCATTGCGGGGCGAACCGCAAAATAACGAAAGAAAGGAGAAAACAATGCCTACTTTTAACCAGCTCGTACGCAAAGGCCGTGAGGTCCTGGTTCAGAAGAGCACTGCGCCCGCTCTGCTGAAGAGCTACAACTCCCAGAAGAAGGCGTACACCGATCAGAACAGCCCCCAGAAGCGTGGCGTCTGCACCGCTGTCCGTACCATGACCCCCAAGAAGCCTAACTCCGCTCTGCGTAAGGTTGCCCGTGTTAAGCTCACGAATGGTATCGAGGTCACCTCTTACATTCCTGGTATCGGCCACAATCTGCAGGAGCACAGCGTCGTTCTGATCCGTGGCGGTCGTGTTAAGGACCTGCCTGGTGTTCGTTACCACATTATCCGTGGTACTCTGGATACTCAGGGTGTGGCCAACCGCAACCAGTCCCGTTCCAAGTACGGTGCGAAGCGTCCCAAGGCCGGTGCTAAGAAGAAGTAAAAAATGACATTCCGCCAACAAAGGCTTTCTGATATAGATATTTGAGTGCGTGTGCGTGCGATAGTAGATAGAAGGATGGCTCTTTGTGGCACAACGGGAGTATTTTTACTTTCGAGTACCGATGATATCATTCTGTGAAGGAGGGAAGAAAGATGCCTAGAAGAGGTAACGTTGCAAAGCGGGACGTTCTGGCGGATCCGCTTTACAATTCCAAAATGGTCACCCGGCTGATCAACAACATCATGCTGGATGGCAAGAAGGGTGTGGCCCAGAAGATCGTTTACGACGCTTTTGCTGAGGTTCAGGAGAAGACCGGCAATGATCCCCTGGAGATGTTCGAGAAGGCTCTCGAGAACATCATGCCCAGCCTGGAGGTTAAGGCTCGCCGTGTGGGCGGTTCTACCTATCAGGTTCCCGTTGAGGTGCGTGCTGCCCGTCGTGAGACCCTGGGTCTGCGCTGGCTGACCACCTACTCCCGCGCCCGCAGCGAGCGCACCATGAGCGAGCGTCTGGCTCGTGAGATCATGGACGCCGTGAACGGTACCGGCAACGCCGTGAAGAAGCGCGAGGATACCCATAAGATGGCCGAGGCCAACAAGGCTTTCGCCCATTACCGCTATTGATCCGTTGACAGGAGGTTGCTATGGCTAGAGACGTTTCTCTGGAAATGACCCGAAACATCGGTATCATGGCCCACATCGACGCAGGCAAAACCACCACCACCGAGCGTATTCTGTACTACACTGGCGTCAACCACAAGATTGGTGAGACCCATGATGGTGCGTCTACCATGGACTGGATGGAGCAGGAGAAGGAGCGTGGTATCACCATCACTTCTGCCGCTACTACCTGCTACTGGAGCCATACCGAGACTCAGCACGATCCCGCGGCCTACAAGAAGAATCGTCACCGGATCAACATCATCGACACCCCGGGCCACGTGGACTTCACCGTTGAGGTGGAGCGCAGCCTGCGCGTTCTGGACGGTTCTGTGACCGTTCTGTGCGCCAAGGGTGGCGTTGAGCCTCAGTCTGAGACCGTTTGGCGTCAGGCTGATAACTACAAGGTGCCCCGTATGGTGTACGTCAACAAGATGGACATCATGGGTGCCAACTTCTACCGCTGCGTGGATATGCTGCGCGACCGGCTGAAGTGCAACGCTGTGCCCATCCAGCTGCCCATCGGCAGTGAGGAGACCTTCAAGGGCATCATCGACCTGATCGATATGAAGGCCGATGTGTACTACGATGACATGGGCGTTGATATCCGCGTGGAGGACATCCCCGAGGATATGAAGGAGAAGGCCCAGGAGTATCACGACGCCATGATCGAAGCCATCGCCGAGAACGACGAGGCTCTCATGGAGAAGTACCTGGACGGTCAGGAACTGACCAAGGCTGAGATCAAGGCTGCTCTGCGCAAGGAAACCATCGCCAACACCGTGGTTCCCGTTACCTGCGGTACTTCTTACCGCAACAAGGGCGTGCAGAAGCTGCTGGATGCCATTGTGGACTACATGCCCGCCCCCACCGACATTGAGGACATCAAGGGCGTGAACCCCCGCACCGGCGAAGAGGAGAGCCGTCCCTCTGACGACAACGCTCCCTTTGCTGCTCTGGCGTTCAAGATTGCCACCGACCCCTTCGTTGGTAAGCTGTGCTTCTTCCGCGTGTACTCCGGTGTTGTCGAGGCCGGCACCACTGTGTACAACAGCGTGAAGGACAACAACGAGCGCATTGGCCGCATCCTGCAGATGCACGCCAATCATCGTAAGGACATCGAGTGCTGCTACGCCGGCGACATTGCCGCCGCTGTGGGCCTGAAGAACACCACCACCGGTGACACCCTGTGTGACCCCGCTCATCCCATCATTCTGGAGAGCATGGAGTTCCCCGAGCCCGTTATCCGCGTGGCCATCGAGCCCAAGACCAAGGCCGGTTCTGAGAAGATGGGTCTGGCTCTGGCCAAGCTGGCTGAGGAGGATCCCACCTTCCGCACCTGGACTGACGAGGAAACTGGT
>CAKSWY010000004.1 GCA_934513685.1 uncultured Oscillospiraceae bacterium
CAGAACCTCGTTGGCCTGAGCCACCACCACAAAGGCGTGGGGATCCAGCTTGTAGATCTCCCGCTTGACGATGAAGGTTTCGCTGGGGCGCACGGCCATCATTAGCACGCTGCGCTGGGTGCCGCTGTACATGCCGGTGCCGTCCAGTTTGGTAACGGCCCGGTTCAGCCGGTGCATCAGGTCCTGCGCAATCTGGGTGGGGTCGCCGTCGGTAATCACAAAGCACAGGTTCCCCCGGTCAAAACCACCCATAATGTGGTCGGCAAACACGCTGCACACATACAGCGTGATGATGGCATACAGGCCCAGCTGCACATCCCGGAAGGCGATCATGGCAAACACCACAGCGGCCCCATCGATGATCATGCACATTTTGCCCACGCTCACCTGCGGAAAGGCCACCACCAGCAGGCGGTTGAGCAGGTCGGTACCGCCCACCGAACTGTTGGAGCGGATGAGGCACACCATGCCAATGCCGTACAGCACCCCGCCGAACAGGCTGGCCACCAGCGGGTCATCGGTCAGGGTGGGAAGAAAGTCCGTCAGGTTCAGGATGGCGCTGTACAAAAAGCTGCACACCAGCGTGTTGACGGTGAACTTTGCACCCTTGACGAAAAGCGACGCCAGCAAAAGCGGGAAGTTCATCAGGAACATCAGGGTGCCCACTTTCATGGGGATGAAGTTGCAGAGCACGGTTGCAATGCCCGCAAATCCACCGGCGGCGATGTTGTTGCCGATGAGAAACAGGTTCAGCGCCAAGGCGTACATCAGGGTACCGGCCAGAAACCAGAGAATTTCTGCGCCGGCCTTTTTGGCATCCATGGGTGTTTTCGTACGTTCCTGAACAGAATGCGGCATGGCGGTTCCTCCTTTCGGATGGCAGGGGAGAAGGGCGGATGTGCGCACGACGGGGCGCTGGAAGGACAAAATTGCAGAAAAATCCATAAGATACAAGAAAAGTATAAAGGAAGCAGGGGGGAACTGTCAACAAGAACGAAACAAAGTTGAAAAATCGGGTAAAATGCGGCCTGCACGGGGCAGAAACCGCGGCCGCAGGGAGCAGAACCGGCAAAGCAATGCCGTGTGCGACAGCAAAGCTGCAAAAATAAGCAACAAATCGCTTGACAAATACAAAAACAGGTGTATAATAAAAACACAGATTATGGCCCGTTGGTCAAGCGGTTAAGACAGCGGCCTCTCACGCCGTTAACATCGGTTCGATTCCGGTACGGGTCACCAGAAAAGCCAGCCTGCATTCCCTGGGATGCGGCTGGCTTTTTTCCTGTTGTGGGAACGGGCTGGTTTTGCGGGCGTTTTCATTGACGAAAGCATAAAAATAGAGGATAATAAACACATTGGCCTTTTGCAGCGCGGCAGGGAAACTGCCTGCCAGCTGCCGAATGAGGCAAACACAGATTGCATTGGCCGCGTGCCGGAAAAACGGGCGGCTTGAACCACCATAAAATGGCAGGAAAAAGGGGGAAAGACCTATGGCATACTATTATTGCCTGTTGCTGGATGCAGACAATACGTTGCTGGATTTTGACGAGGCAGAGCGGAAAGCTCTGAACGAAACGTTTACGCAGTTTGAACTTCCGGTGGACGCGGAAACCGTTGCCCTATATGACCGGATCAACAAGGGCCTGTGGGCGGCGCTGGACCGGGGAGAGATGAAGGCCGAAAAGCTGGCCGTGGAACGGTTCAGCTGCCTCGGAAAAGAACTGAACCGCCCCCTGGACGCCCAGCAGATGAGCCGCGCCTATCTGGAGCAGCTGGCCCAGCACGGCGACACCGTGCCCGGCGCGCTGGAAGCCCTGAAGGAGCTGAGCGAGGTGGCCACGCTGGCGGTGGTGACCAACGGCTTTGAAAAAGTTCAGATGAACCGGCTGGCGCTCTCCGGGCTGGACCGCTATCTGGACGGCGTGTTTATCTCGGAGAAGGTGGGGGCCACCAAGCCCAGCAAAAAGATTTTCGATACGGCGCTGAACACGCTGGGCATCGAGCACCGGGATCGGGTGCTGGTGGTGGGCGACAGCCTGCGCACCGATGTTCTGGGGGGCAATAAGCTGGGGCTGCACACCTGCTGGTACAACCCGAACGGCCAGGAGCCGGGGGATGCCCAGCCCACCTACACGGTGACCCGCCTGGAGGAGCTGTATCCCATTGTGATGGAAGCGGAGGAGCTTGCAAATGTGGGAAGTAAGAACCGAAAATATCAGCTTTGATTCCGCCTGCCCCGGGCAGAAAACCGCGGGGTATTTCTTCGTTTCGTCGCAGCTGGAGCAGCCGAAGGCGCTGGTGCAGCTGTGCCATGGTATGTGCGAGCACCTGGGCCGCTATGAGGATTTTGCGGCGTTTCTGGTGCGCCACGGCTATGGGGTGTTCGGCAACGACCATCTGGGTCACGGCAAAACCAGCGACCTGGGCGGTGAGGACGGCTTTTTTGCCGAGAAAAAAGGCCGGTACTATGTGCTGAAGGACCTGAAAACCATGAACGAGCTGGGCCGCAAGCGCTGGCCCGGGCGGCCGGTGATTCTGCTGGGGCACAGTATGGGCAGCTTTTTTGCCCGGTGGTTTGCGGCGGAGTATCCTGAGGCGCTGGATGCGCTGGTGATCAGCGGAACGGCGGGGCCGAACCCGGCGGCCGGTGTGGGCGGCCTGGCGGCGGACCTGATGTGCCTGCTGCAGGGGCCGCACGGCCATTCGCCGCTGCTGCAGAAGCTGGCCTTCGGCAATTACCTGGCGCGGGTGGAAAACCCCGAAACGCCCCATGACTGGATCAGCCGGGACCGGGACGTGGTGCGCCGCTATGCTGCCGACCCGAAGTGTACCTTCACCTTTACCAACAGCGCCATGGGCGAGCTGACCCGCACCCTGCGCCAGGTGAGCGGGCAGGATTGGGCCGACCGGCTGCGCAAGGCCATGCCGGTGCTGCTGCTGGCGGGCGATGCCGACCCGGTGGGCAGCTATGGAAAAGGGGTGCGGCAGGTGTATGCCATGCTGCAGAAGGCGGGCCTTACCGATCTGACGCTGACCCTGTACCCCGGTGGCCGCCACGAGATGCTGAATGAGATCAACCGGGACCAGGTGTATGCGGATGTGCTGGCCTGGTGCGACCGGGCGCTGGAGCGCATGGCCTGAACGAATTGGAACAAAACACCCGGACGGCACAAAAAGTCGGCCGTTCGGATAGATTAGAGGAAGTGCATCCTGCGGCTGCGCCGAAGCCTGGTGCTGGAAACCGTGGGAGGGGAGAGAAAAAAGCGATGTTGATCGGGCTGCAGAATTTGGAAAAGGATTTCGGCGAGGCCGTGATCCTCAAAGGAATTACCGCCAATGTGGAACAGGGCGACCGCATTGGCATTGTGGGCGAAAACGGTGCGGGCAAAACCACGCTTCTGCGGATGCTGTGCGGGGAGTACCAGCCGGACGCCGGAGAGTTGACCATTGTGCACGGCGTGACGCTGGGCTATCTGGAACAGAACAGCAAGTTGGACCCCGCCCTGGATGTGTACGGCGAAATGCGCAAGGCCTTCCAGCCGGTGCTGGACGCCATGGCCCGAATGCAGGTGGTGGAAAAACAGCTGGCCCTGCACCCGGAGGCAGACGGCCACGAGGAGCTTCTGGAGGAGCACGCCCGCCTGTCCGCCGTGGTGGATGCCGCCGACGGCTACAACATGGACATCCAGATCAAAAAGGTGCTCAGCGGCATGGCCTTTGGCCCGGAAACCTATGACAAACGGGTGGCGGTGCTCTCCGGCGGCGAGCAGACCCGCCTGCGGCTGGCAAAATTGCTGCTGCAGCACCCGGATGTGCTGATTCTGGACGAGCCCACCAACCATCTGGATTTTGCCACGATGGAATGGCTGGAAAACTTCCTGAAAGGCTATTCCGGCGCTGTGCTGGTGGTCAGCCATGACCGCTATTTCCTGGACGCGGTGTGCAACCGCATCTGGGAGGTGGAAAATCAGGGCCTGACCACCTACAAGGGCAATTTCTCGGCCTATCTGCCCATCAAGGAAATGGCCATGGCCCAGCAGCAGAAGCAGCATGACGCGGATGTGGCCAAGGCCCAGAAGCTGGAGGACTATGTGGCCCGGAATCTGGTGCGGGCGTCCACCACGAAAATGGCCCAGAGCCGCCGCAAGCAACTGGAAAAAATGGAGATCACCGAGGCACCCAAGGCCGGTGTGCGGGAGCTGAAATTCCGCTTTGAATTTGACATTGCCCCCTACAACGAGCTGGTTACGGTGAAAAATCTGTGCATCAAAATCGGCACCCGGACGCTGCTGGAGCCTTTCTCCATGCAGGTGCTGCGGGGCCAGCGGCTGGTGATCGCCGGGCCGAACGGCGCGGGCAAGTCCACCCTGCTGCAGGTGCTGGACGGCCGCCGCCGCCCCTCCGGCGGCATGGTGCGGCTGGGCGCCGGGGCACGCACCAGCATTTTTGAACAGCAGCAGGCCCGCCGTGCTGGCCGGGTGATCGACGCCATCTGGGATAAGTACCCGAAGTTTACCGAGCTGGAGGTGCGCAGCCACCTGGCGCGGTTCAACTTCCGGGGCGAGGACGTGTTCAAGGAGTGCAGCCAGCTTTCCGGCGGCGAAATGGCCCGCCTGCGCTTTGCGGAGATCCTGCTGGAGCGGCCGAATCTGATGTTCCTGGACGAGCCCACCAACCATTTGGACATTTACACCCGCGAAAGCCTGACCCAGGCGCTGATGGCCTATGAGGGCACGCTGCTTCTGGTGACGCACGACCGTTACTTAATGAACAGCCTGGCCTGCCCGATCCTCTATCTGGAGGACGGCAAGGCGACCATGTATGAGAGCTATGAGCAGCTGATGGCCAAGGACAAAGAGGTGCCCGCGCCCGCTGAAAAGCCGCAGACGGCTGCGCCGCGCCCCGCCTACGGCAAAGAGCAGCGCCGCCGCCGGGCCGAACTGCGCGCCCGTCTGAAGGCCGTTGAGGATGAAATTGAGCAGCTGGGCGCCCACATTGTGGAGCTGGAGAATGAGATCAACGACCCGGAAGTGCTGAAGGACCATGTGCTGCTTCAGGAAAAATGCGATGATCTGGACGATACCCGCTTCCACCAGAATGAGCTGTACGAAGAATGGGAGAAGCTGATGGAGGAACAGGAGCAGGACGAAGAGGTATGACACCGGGCGAAGCCGGAGCAGTTTGACAAAATGCGCGCCGGACGTGCACAAAAATCTCTTGACACCAGCCTGAGAGAAGGGTATAATATTCAGGTAAGCGGTGAATCGCTTGCCTGCGGGTTTAGCTCATCCGGTAGAGCGTCTGCTTCCCAAGCAGAAGGTGGCGAGTTCGAGCCTCGTAACCCGCTCCATAGTCAGCGCCAGGACGTATGTCCTGGCGCTTTTCTTTTGTGGGGATTGAATGGTGCTACAAATGTGATGATTGGCTGTGCTGCCATTGGGCTGCAGTTGCTTCGCCGATGGGGCGACGAGTTCGGACACGTGTGGGCAAAAATGGGCATGAAAAAGCCACGATGCGGGGGGGGGGGGCATCGTGGTTCAGTCAATGATTTCAGCGTCCTTTCCGGTAAAATCGTATTCTCCGGAAATGGCCATTCGTGGGCCAATGTCATAAGCGACTATGCGTGGATAAACAACACCATCGATTTTTACAGCTTTTCCCGGGACGATAAAACACTGGTCAGAGGGGAGACCATCAAATTTCAGAGTGGTGAATCCACAGAAAGCATCGCTCTCAATAACCTTCATTTTTACCTCCCGATTTGTCCACACTTACGGGGCACGTGGTTAAATAAGCCAATTAAATGCGGCCTTGCTTTTTCAGTTCAGCAACTTCTTCGGGAGTGAGCTTTCGGAATTTGACAGGCTCTCTTGCCCATGCTTTCTGACGTTCCAGCCAAGCGCGTTCACCTTCGGTCATTGTGGGTTTGGGTTCGTTTTCTTTCATGGTAAGATCACCTCCAGAATTTTCGCGGGATTCTCTGTTGAGCGTACTTTAAGAGATTGCTTTTGTCAGGAAGAAACCTACGTTGTTCTTCAAATTTGCTTTTTGCCCTTTGTATGGCGCAGGTTTTGCTTTCTTATGGACAAGCCGGAAAGCAAAACCACAGGAAGAATGCAGGATAGTCAGTAATCGCGGAATGGACAGGATTCGCAAATCTTTTTCCAATCGGGTTTTACCTTAAAGCAGGCGGGAATGTATCGGTCAATAACACCCTGATTTGACTGGCAGTCTCCGGGGTCAATCCAGCTGTCCACCAGCGGGCACTTGACGCTTGCAGCAACCCCGTTTTCGTCAGGTCTGTATTCAACGCTGCCTAAGAATGCCATTTTTGTTCTGCTCCTTTCTCTTCCGTTGTTGACAATTATAAGGAAGTGTACTACATTGAGATCATTGCCTGCCCGAAAGTGCACTTTTTGATGTGTCGCGGCCTGTTGAGCGGGCAGATATAAAACAAAAAATCTCTCTGCAACCACAGAGAGAATCCTTGGAGCTGGAAACGTGACTTGAACACGCGACCTGCTGATTACGAATCAGCTGCTCTACCAACTGAGCTATTCCAGCGTATTTAGTTTTAAGACATCAACTATTGCTTAGTATATCACACGGATCGCCGGTTGTCAATGCCTTCCGGCGCGCGGATTCTCGCGGCCCGCGGCATACGCGGCGAACCTCAAACAACAGTCCCAATTCAGGAGAAATTTATGGCAAAGTTAAAAACGGTGTATGTTTGCACGCAATGCGGTGATACCAGCCCGCGCTGGATGGGAAAGTGCCCATCCTGCGGGGCGTGGAATACCATGGTGGAGGATGTTGTGGCGCCGGAACCGAAGGCGGCCACATCCCGGGCGGCAGCCGCCAGCCGCCCGACCGGGATCAGCAGCATTCGCCCGCAGACGCTGGCCAGCATCAGCACAACGGAGGCGGAAAGCCGGATCGTCACCGGCATCAGCGAGCTGGACCGGGTGCTGGGCGGCGGCGTGGTGATGGGCAGCGTGGTGCTGCTGGGCGGCGAGCCGGGCGCGGGCAAATCCACCCTGCTGCTGCAGCTGTGCGGGGCGATCTCCAATCGGTTTCAGGTCCTGTATATTACGGGCGAGGAATCGGTGCGGCAGGTCAAGCTGCGCGCCGACCGTCTGGGCATTGTGCAGGAAAACATTCTGCTGGCTGCAGAGAACGACATCGACCAGATCTGCGGCCTGATCGAGCGGGACAAGCCCGACCTGGTGGTGGTCGACTCCATCCAGACCATGCACACCACGGACCTGACCGCCTCGACCGGCAGCGTCTCGCAGGTGAAGGAGTGTGCCGCCCGCCTGCTGAATGTGGCAAAAAGTCTGGAGATCCCCACCTTTATTGTGGGCCACGTGAACAAGGACGGTGCGATTGCCGGCCCGAAGGTGATGGAGCACATCGTGGACACGGTGCTGTATTTTGAAGGAGACAAGACGCTGCCCTATCGGATTTTGCGCGCCGCGAAGAACCGGTATGGATCCACCAACGAAATCGGCATGTTTGATATGACCGGGGAGGGCCTGACCGAGATCGTCAACCCGTCCAAACTGCTGCTGGAAGGCCGCCCGATGGGCATCAGCGGCAACTGCGTGGCCTGTACCATGGAGGGCACCCGCCCCATCCTCAGCGAAGTGCAGGCGCTGGCCACCAAGAGCAGCCTGGGCACGGCCCGGCGGGCGGCCAGCGGGTTTGACTACAACCGGATGAACCTGCTTCTGGCGGTGCTGGAAAAGCGGGCGGGCTTTTTCTTCGGCGGCCTGGACGTTTATGTGAACATCGTGGGCGGCCTGCAGCTGGACGAGACCGCCTGCGATCTGGCGGTGTGCCTGGCGCTGGTGTCCTCTCTGCTGGACCGGCCTCTGGGCGATAAGACGGTGGCCATCGGCGAGGTGGGCCTGGGCGGCGAGGTGCGCAACGTGACCAATCTGGAGCAGCGTCTGCGGGAGGCCCAGCGCATCGGCTTCACCCGCGCCGTTGTGCCGAAGGTGGGGCTGCGCCATCTGGACCCGGCGCGGTTTGAGGGCCTGGAGCTGGTGGGCGTGAATTACCTGCGGGGGGCCATCAGCCTGCTGAAGGGCTGAGCAGGGAAGGCACAGTTCCTGCACGGCGGCACAACTGAAAAGTAGCGGCGCATAAGCGGCGGCGGAAAAGGCCAGATGCAACGCGGCTTTCATCCGTTTCAATCAATGAAAACAACAAAAAATCCCTTTCCGGAATCAACCGGAAAGGGATTTTTTAAATGGTGGAGATGACGGGAGTCGAACCCGTGTCCGAAAAGAAGTCTACGAAAGTATCTCCGGGTGCAGTTTGTCTACAAAATTCCCGCCGCGCCAGGCCGGCAAACAGGCCGACGCTTTGGTAGCTTCATGAGTTCATGGCCGCCCGCAAAGCTTAGGGCTGCTCACGTTCAGCGCTAAAATGACATTCTGGCCCCACGCCGCGCTAACGTGGGCAGAACGGCAGCCTGAATTCAGGCTGCGGCTAACTGAGTGTTGTTGTCAGTTAATTTTTTTGAAGGAGGTTATAGTGTGTCCCTCACCACTACCCGCTGCTCGCGCTTTCCTCTCCCCGTCGAAACCTTTACATCCCCACGAAGAAGGGGCAGTGCCCCTTGAAAGCAGTAACTTAATAACGCTGGGTCTTCATGGCCCGGTCGATGGTGCGCTGGGCGTCCTTTGCGGCGGCCGAAGCGCGCTTATCATAGAGCTTTTTGCCCTTGCAGACGCCAAGCTCTACCTTTACCCGCCCACGCTTAAAATAAAGCGAGAGGGGAACGAGTGTGTATCCCTGAAGCTTGATCTCCTGGCCCAGGCGGCGAATTTCCGACTTGTGGGCGAGAAGCCGCCGCTCCCGCAATGGGTCGCGGTTGAACACATTGCCCTTGTCGTAGGGGCTGATGTGCATACCGCGAAGGATCAGCTGGCCGTTGTCCACGTCCACCCAGGAATCCTTCAGGTTTACGGTGCCGGCGCGAAGGCTTTTTACCTCGGTGCCGACCAGCTCAATGCCGGTTTCAAGCGCTTCGATCACGAAATACTCATGGCGAGCCTGGCGGTTGACCGCGATCTGTTTGGTCCCTGCTCTGTCTGCCATTGCATTGTGCTCCTCTCTGCAGTTTGATTCCGGATATATTATTCTATCCCGCTGGGCTAAAATTGTCAACCCCTTGGCCCCGCAGCCGCTGCGGAACCGGCCTCGGTGCGGTTCACGCTGCCTCTGTGTGCCGGATACATCGCGGCACGAAGGCAAATGTCGCACGAACCATGAAAAAATCTGCGCGCCGCTCTAAGCAATATTCCCGCGCGGCCCGGCACATACTACAAACAGAGTGCATTTTTCGCGAGGGGGAATGGAGATGGGCAAGGCAAAACGCCGGGTGGTGCGTATCCTTGCGGCGGCTGCGCTGGTTGCGGCCGGGGTGCTGGCCCGGGCGGCGGCCATGCTGCCGGATACCGTCTATGTGGCAAAGGGGGAGGGCCTGCATCTGGCGGCGTACCCCTGGCTGAAGCCCGCCCCGGCGTTGATCCGCCCGGCGGCTGCGGCGGGGGCAGACGGAAGCCGCAATGAAACGCTGGCCCTGCTGGAAGTTCTGCCCCTGAAAACGGTGCGGGTGGTGGAGACCGAGCGCCGGACGGTGGAGGTGCTGGGCACACCCTTTGGCATGAAGATGTTTTCGGACGGGGCCATGGTGGTGGGCTTTACGGACGTGGAGACGCCGCAGGGGCTGCGCAACCCCGCCAAGGAGGCGGGCCTGAAGCTGGGCGACCTGCTGGTAAGCCTGAATGGGCAGAAGGAGCTGAACAACGACCGGGCGGCCGAAGCGGTGCAGAAAAGCGGCGGCAGCCCGCTGCGGCTAGTGTACCGCCGGGGCGGGCAGGAACACGAAGCACAGCTGACCCCGGCCTGGGATGGGGAGACCGGGCAGTACCGCGCGGGGATGTGGCTGCGGGATTCCGCGGCCGGGGTGGGAACCCTGACCTTTGCGGACCGGGAAAACCGAAGCTACGGCGGGCTGGGCCATGCCATCAGCGACAGCGACACCGGAAAGAGCGTTGCACTGCGGGCCGGGGAAGTGGTGCCCGTGGAGATCGTCGGCCTGACCAGAGGAACACGAGGGGAGCCGGGCGAATTAAAGGGCGTGTTTGGTCAGAGCGGTGCCATGGGAAGCATATTGGCCAATGACGAAACCGGCGTGTACGGCCGCCTGCTGACCGATATCCCGGAAGGGCAGCCCATGGAGGTGGCCATGCCCCAGGAGGTACAGGCCGGCCCGGCGAAGATTCTGGCCACGGCGACGGGCCAGACCCCGGAATGGTACGATGTGACGATCGAACGGGTCAACCTGAACAGCCGGGACGCCAACCGGGACCTGCTGGTGCGGGTGACCGATGCGAAACTGCTTGAGAAAACCGGCGGGATCCTGCAGGGGATGAGCGGCAGCCCGATTGTGCAGAACGGCCGGCTGGTGGGCGCGGTGACCCATGTTCTGGTGAACGACCCGGCGAAGGGCTACGGGATTTTTGCCAAAACCATGCTGGACGCCGCGGACCGGGTGCTGGAAACTGAATGAAGCCGGACGAGTGACGAAACAGGCACGAAAAACAGGTATTAGACCGAGAAAAATGAGAATTATGCAGGAAACCGGAGATTTTGTCGGAAAAAACTTACCATAAAATGGAAAAAATCTTGGCAAAACCCTTGCGAGCGATGGAAATATATGGTAAAATCACCAATGTTGAGGGAAACTTGAGAAACGGAGGAAAATCGCATGGAGAAGATCAGATTTTTGATGACGGATACCGGCAGCAACGTCACGGAACTTTGCCGTGAAACGCTGGAAAAACGCGGCGTGGATGTGGCGGTTTGCCCCAAGGACGGCGGCCAGGCCCTGCAGTGCCTGTTGGAGGACCGTCCGCAGGTGGCCCTGCTGGATGCCTTTATGCCGGGGCTGGATGCCCTGGCCGTGAAGCAGCGCTACCAGGAAAACGGCGGCAGAGGCACGGTGTTTTTCGTGACCGGAACCTTCCAGAACGACGGCGTGGAAGAGGAACTGCTGGACAACGGGTTTGACTTTTATTTTGTGAAACCGTTTGATGAAACGGTTCTGGCCGATCGGGTCCTCCGGGCGGCCGGCGTGGCGGAGCAGCCGCGGACCATCTGCAGCGATGAGATCACCGTGACGGAGATCCTGCATCAGATCGGGGGCCCGGCCCACATCAAGGGCTATCAGTTCCTGCGGGACGCCATTCTGCTGACGATGGCCGACCCGGAGTACATCAACGCGGTGACCAAGCGGCTCTATCCGCAGATCGCCAAACAGAACGTTACAACGGCCTCTCGGGTGGAGCGGGCCATCCGCCACGCCATTGAAGTGGCCTGGGACCGGGGCGATGTGGACACCCTGAACAGCTACTTCGGCTACACCATCCACAACCTGCGGGGAAAGCCCACCAACTCCGAATTCATTGCCATGATCGCCGACCGAATGCGGCTGGACAAAAAGCAGCGCCGGAATGCATGAACCGGCGGCTGCACCCGCCGTGTACAAGCCGGACGGACCGCAAGCCTCCTGAAAAACCTGCAGGCAGAATGCAGGCACTTCGGGAGGCTTTTTTGCGTGCGGCTCATCCGGCGAAAAAGAGGGAGGCTTCCGGGGACATTGCGGTGGATTTTTTTGAAGGGAGCCTGTATAATATTCCATAATGAGTGTTATAAGCAAATGCCCGGCCTCTGGAACGATTGCAAGCGGTGCTTCGGCCACCGGGCAGAGGGAGAGAAACCATGAAACATACCACAACGGCGGTGCTGGTGGCGGCGGGAAATTCCACCCGCATGGGGTTTGACAAATTGGCGGCCTTCATTGAGGGCAAAACGGTTCTGCAGCGCAGTGTGGAGGCCTTTGACGCACACCCGGACATTGACGCGCTGGTGCTGGTGGCGGGCAGCCGCAACGAAGAGGCGGCCCGTGCCCTGGCGGCGGCCTGCCGCAAGCCGGCGCTGGTGGTGCGGGGCGGTGCCACCCGCGCCGAGAGCGTGCGCAGCGGCGTGCAGGCGGCTACGGGCGAGTTTGTGGCCATTCACGACGCTGCGCGGCCCTTTGTGAGCGAAGAAGTCATCACCCGGGCGCTGCACGCGGCGTGGCAGTGCGGCGCGGCGGCCCCGGCTGTGCCGGTGAAGGACACCGTCAAGGTGGCCGGGCCGGACGGGCTGGTGCAGGCCACGCCCCAGCGCAGCACGCTGTATGCGGTGCAGACGCCTCAATGCTTTGACCGGGCGGCGTATCTGGCGGCCGCCCAGACGCTGGGGCAGCAGGATGTGACCGATGACTGCCAGTTGATGGAGCGGACCGGGCGGCCGGTGAAGCTGACGGAAGGCTCCTACGAGAATTATAAAATCACCACCATTGAGGACCTGAAAGGAGCCGGAGCAATGCGCATTGGGCATGGATACGACGTACATAAGCTGGTGGAAGGCCGCCGCCTAATTCTGGGCGGGGTGGACATTCCCTACGAAAAGGGGCTGCTGGGCCATTCCGACGCCGACGTGCTGGCCCATGCGGTGATGGACGCCCTGCTGGGCGCGGCGGCCATGGGGGACATCGGCCAGCATTTCCCGGACAATGACCCCACCTATGCCGGGGCGGACAGTCTGGCCCTGATGAAGGAAGTGGCACGCCTGCTGGCACAGCAGGGCTGGCGTGTGGAAAATGTGGATGCCACCATCCTGTGCCAGGCGCCGAAGCTGGCCAGGCATATTCCGGCCATGCGCGCCAACCTGGCGGCGGCGCTGGGTCTGGACGTGGGTGCGGTGAGCGTGAAGGCCACCACCGAAGAGCACCTGGGCTTTACCGGCCAAGGGCTGGGCATTGCAGCCCATGCGGTGGCCCTGATTGACCGCTGAACAGGCGGTTTTCAAGACTAAAAAAATATGCTATACTAAAACGATGCTGAACAAAGCTCTGCGCAGGCAGACGGAACGGCGCAGAACCGGGAACAGGAGTGGGATGATTGTCTGCACTACAGAACGGACTGGATAAGATCCTGAATAACTTCCGCTCCAGCGGATGGAACGACTGGGTGGACATCCTCATCGTAGCGGTGGCGGTGTACGCCCTGATCGGCTTGGTGCGGCGCACCCGGGCGGGGCAGTTGGCCCGGGGCGCGGCCCTGATTCTGGCGGTGTACGCGCTGGCGTTTTACTTCAACCTGCGTACTCTGACCTGGATTTTGAACAACGTGCTGCAGGTGGGCTTTCTGGCATTGGTCGTGGTGTTCCAGCCGGAGCTTCGGCGGGCACTGGAGCAGCTGGGCCGCACGGATGTGTGGATGGCCAGCCTGTTCCGCACGCACCGGGATGACTCCACAGTGCGCGCCCGCTGGCAGACGGCCACGGTGGCCATCTGCGATGCGGCCGAGCAGCTGTCGGATACCCGTACCGGCGCGCTGATTGTGCTGGAGCGCAACTCGAACCTGTCGGAAATCATCCGCACCGGCACCCCCCTGAACGGCGACGTGAACCGGGAAATGCTGGGCACCATCTTTTATGAGGGCACCCCCCTGCACGACGGTGCCGTGGTGGTGCGGGACGGTATGCTGAAAGCGGCGGGCTGTGTGCTGCCGCTGTCCAACAATCTGGAGATCGGCAAGGACATGGGCACCCGCCACCGGGCGGCCCTGGGCATGAGCGAAAACTCCGACGCGGTGATCGTGGTGGTCAGCGAGGAGACCGGCATTGTTTCGCTGGCCAAAAACGGCGTGATGATCCGCCGGCTGGACCGGCAGAGCCTGTTTAACCTGCTTCAGGAGGACGTGGTTCCCCCGGAGCAGCCCCAGGAGCAGAAGCGCCCCTTCTGGAACCGGAGGAAAGCCAATGAAGAAGAATAAATTCAGCCTCAGCGCCTTTCTGGACGACCCCCGCGGGCGGGCGGCGCTGGCGCTGCTGATTGCGGTGTTCACCTGGACGCTGGTGACCACGGTCATCAACCCAGGCACCACCCAGACCTACAGCGGTGTTCCGGTGGATTACAGCTACGGAACCAGCGATTACACCAGCCAGGGGCTGGACATTGTGAAAAAGCCGGACTATAAAGTGCGGGTGACCTGCACCGGCAACGGCTCGGTGCTGGGCGGCCTGGACGCCTCGGACTTTATTGTGTATCCGGATTACTCGGTGGTGACCGGAAGCGGCGAGGTGACACTGCCGCTGAAGGTTCGCATGGCGGACGGCAGCCTGGAAAACCAGGTGAAGGTGGAACTGACCGACGGCCAGTCCAGCACCGTGGATGTGATTCTGGACAAGGTGGTGGAGCGGACATTCGTTGTGACCACCGATGTGAGCGATTTGAAACCGGCCAGCGGCTATGTGCTGAATTCGGTGAGCTGCTCGCCCTCGGAGATCACCATTCAGGGGCCGGAAACCGAACTGAACCAGATCAGCAAGGTCACCGCGCCGGTCACCATGGACAGCGAGCTTTCCGACAGTGCCGTGGTGCAGGTGGATCTGGAATACACCGACCAGGAGGGCAACCCCCTTCAGCTGGAATATGCCGAAACTTCGGCCGACCGAGCCAGCGTGAGTTTCTCGGTGTATCAGCTGGCAAACCTGCCCCTGACGGTGGACTTTTTGAACGCCCCTCCGGGCTTTGACGTGAGCAAGCTGCCCTACACCCTGTCGCAGCAGACGCTGACCGTGGCCGGCCCGGCCCGGCAGATCGCCACCATGACGAGCCTTTCGGTGGGCTACTTTGACCTGAGCACCTTTGAGCTGGATAAGGACTGGCCCATGAGCATCGAGCTGCCGGAAAACATTGTCAGCCAGGAGAATGTGACGGCGGTTACCCTCAGCTTTGATTCCTCCAATCTGGCTCGGAAGGTGCTGAACGTGAGCCGGGACAACATCCGGGTCATCAATCTGCCCGCCAATTACCAGCTGGAGCCGGAAAACACCCGCATCAACAATGTGACCCTCATCGGCCCCAAGGACGAGATCGCGGGCCTGTCCGCTTCCAGTGTGGTGGCCCAGATCGACGCGCAGGACATTCAGGTGTCGGTGGGCAAGCAGAACCTGACGGTGCAGATCTATGTGCCGGCGGCCTCCGGCGTGTTCGCTGTGGGCAGCTACACCGTGGAATGCAACATCACCTCGCGCTGAGCGGCGATTCCAGCCGACAAAGGCGCCCGTGAAACGAGAAATAGAAACGAGACCCAGTATGCTTTTGGTACGCAACATTCGGCTGCCGCTCTCCTGTATGGAGCGGCAGGCCGTGCAGGAGGCCCTGCGCATTCTGCATCTGCCCGCCGCCGCCGTGCGGGAGAGCGGCATTGCAAAAATTTCGGTGGATGCCCGGCATCGCAAGCCGGTGCTGGTGTACACCGTAGCCATCACACTCAACGACGAGGGTGCGGAACCGGCTTATGCCGGGGCTGCGCCCTGCGTTGCTGTATCCAAACCGGTGCAGCTGATTCTGCCAAAGGGCGAAAAGACGCTGAAAAACCGCCCGGTGGTGTGCGGCCTTGGGCCGGCGGGCCTGTTCTGTGCCCTGCTGCTGGCCCGGCAGGGGCTGCGGCCGTTGGTGCTGGAGCGCGGCCCGGCACTGGAAGAGCGGGTGAAGGCGGTGGAGCATTTTTCCGCCACCGGCGAACTGAACCCCAACGCCAACATCCAGTTCGGTGAGGGCGGCGCCGGTACCTTTTCGGACGGCAAGCTCACCACCCGCATTGGGGATGAGCTGTGCGGCTTTGTCACCGAGACCTTTCTGCAGCACGGCGCCCCGGCGGAGATCGCCATCCGGCAGAAGCCCCATGTGGGCACCGACCTGCTGCGGCAGGTCATTGCCTCCATTCGGCGAGAAATCGAGCAGCTGGGCGGCGAGGTGCGGTTCAACACGGCCCTCACCGGCCTGACGGTGAAAAACGGGCGTCTTGCGGGCATCGAGACCACGGAGGGCGCACTGCCCTGTGAGGTGCTGGTGCTGGCGGTGGGGCATTCGGCCCGGGATACCTTTGCCATGCTGCAGGCGAGCGGCCTGAACCTCACTTGCAAGCCCTTTTCGGTGGGCTTCCGGGCCGAGCACCTGCAAACTGCCATTGAAGAAAGCCTGTACCACGAGGCGGCGGGGCACCCGGCCCTGCCCCATGGCGAGTATCAGCTCAGCCAGCAGGTGGGCGGGCGGTGCGTGTATACCTTCTGTATGTGCCCGGGCGGCCAGGTGGTGGCTTCGGCCAGCGAAGAGGGCGGCGTGGTCACCAACGGTATGAGCTACCATGCCCGTGACGGCAAAAATGCCAACGCGGCGGTGGTGGTCAGCGTGGACGGCCGCGACTTCGATCAGGACCCGGCACGGGCCATTGCCTTCCAGCGTCGGCTGGAGCAGGCGGCCTACCGGGCGGGTGGCGGCGGATATGCAGCCCCGGCGGAAAATGTGCCCAGCTTTCTGGCCGGGCAGGGGCGGCTGACCATCGGCCGGGTGCAGCCCACCTATGACCGGGGCGTGACCCCCTATGATCTGGGCAGTCTGCTGCCGGAAGAACTGGCTTCCACCATGCGCACCGGCCTTTCCGCCTTTGAGCGGAAAATCGCCGGGTATACGGCGCCGGACGCCATTTTGACCGGATTGGAAACGCGAACTTCCAGCCCGGTGCGCCTGCCCCGCGGGGAGGACTTTCAGGCGCTGGACCTGCCGGGGCTGTACCCCTGCGGCGAGGGTGCAGGCTACGCCGGCGGCATTATGAGCGCGGCGGTGGACGGCCTGCGCGTGGCCCGGGCCATTCTGGGCCAGTACAAGGCCGGAGACTGAGCCTTGCGGGCGCTGCCGGCCGCGGCGTTTGGATGAGGCCGGAAGCCGCCCTTAAAGACTTTAAATAAGTAAAAACGATTTAAAAAGAACTTTCGTGAATTTATCAAATTCCGTGAGCATCAACAGGAGGAACAGATCCGATGACATACCGTGCCTGGCAAGTGAACCGCCCCGATGAGCAGGCTGCCGCGAAGCTGGCGGCTCAGATCGGTGCGCCAAAATTGCTGGCGCGGGTGCTGACCGCCCGTGGTTTGGACACGCCGGAAAAGGCCATGGGGCTGCTGGGGCAGGACGCGCCCCTCACCGACCCCATGCTCATGAAGGACATGGACAAAGCCGTGGAGCGCATTCTGCGCGCCATTGACGATGAAGAGAAGATGGTGGTGTTCGGCGATTACGATGTGGACGGCGTGACCGCCACGGCGCTGCTCTACTCCCATCTGCGCAATATGGGTGCGGATGTGCGCTGTATGCTGCCCAGCCGGGAAGGGGAGGGCTACGGGCTTTCCGAAAAGGTGATCCGCAGCCTGGCCGATAAGGGCTACCGGCTCATCATCACGGTGGACAACGGCATTTCTGCCGGGGCCGAGGCGGAGCTGGCCGCCCAGCTGGGCCTTGATCTGGTGGTGACGGACCACCACCTGCCGCCCCAGCAGCTGCCCGAAGCCGTTGCCGTGGTGGACCCCATGCGCGCCGACGACGAAAGTCCGTACAAGGGCTTTTCGGGCGCAGGCGTGGCCTTCAAGCTGTGCTGTGCGTTGGACGGCTGCCCGCCGGAGGAGCTGCTGGATTTCTGCGGTGACCTGGCGGCCATCGGAACGGTGGCGGACGTGATGGACCTGACCGGCGAGAACCGCACGCTGGTGCGCCGCGGGCTGGAAGCGCTGCAGAATTCCGGGCGGCCGGGCATTGAGGCCCTGCTGGAAGTCAGCGGCATGGGCGGGCGCACGGTGACGGCGGACACCATCAGCTACACGCTGGCCCCACGCCTGAACGCGGCCGGCCGGATGGACAGCGCTGCTTTGGCGCTGCAGCTGCTGCTGTGTGAGGATGCCGAGCGGGCGGCCGACCTGGCCGGCCGGCTGAACCAGTGCAATCAGGACCGGCAGAACGCGGAGCAGGAAATTCTGGCCCGGGTGAACGAGCAGCTGGATGCCGACCCCGCCCGGAAGAACGACCGGGTGCTGGTGGTGTGGGGCGATGCCTTCCACCCCGGCGTGACCGGAATTGTGGCCAGCCGCCTGGTGGAGCGCTACGGCCGCCCGGCCATCGTCATTTCCATGCAGGGAGACGAGGGCAAGGGCAGCGGCCGCAGCATTGAGGGCTTCCACCTGCACCAGGCCATTTCGGCCTGTCAGGAGATGCTGGTGCGCTTCGGCGGCCATGCCCTGGCGGCCGGGCTTTCCATCCGGCGGGAGAATCTGGAAGCCTTCCGGAAGCAGATCAACGCCTGGGCGGCCAAAACGTACCCGCTGCCTCAGCAGCCGCCCCTGCGGCTGGATGTGCCGGTAAGGCTGGACGAGGTGACGGTGGAAGAGGTGCAGGGGCTGGACTATCTGGCCCCCTGCGGCCACGGCAACCCGGCCCCGCTGTTCCTTGTGGAAAACGCCATTGTGGATGGGGTGTATCCCATGGGGGATGGCCGCCACAGCCGGGTGCGGCTGCGGCAGGGCACCGCAGGGCTGTATCTGGCCTGCTTCGGCGTTGCCCCGGCCAACATCCCGTATCAGCCCGGAGACCGGGTGGACGCGGCGGTGAGCTTCTCCGTTTATGAGGGCCGCAACGGGCCGATGGTCTCCGGCCGCGCCCGGGAGCTTCGCCCGGCGGGGATGGGCAATGAGCCGGCCCGTCAGGCGGCCCTGTATGAGGCATGGCGCAGCGGGGCCCATCTGGATGGGCAGCAGCGCACCCTGCTGAAGCCCGAGCGGGACGACACCGTGGCCCTGTACCGCCAGCTGCGCAGCGGCCGGGTGGACGCAAACGACCTGCAGCCGCTGTTTGCCCGCATGGGCCCCCAGCTGACGGGCAAAACGCTGGTGAGTCTGGAAGCGCTGACCGAGCTGAACCTGATCGCGGTGGAGGAGACCGAGGGCGCGCGCCGGTACGTGCTGGTGCCCACCAAAGAGAAAAAGGACTTGACCAGCGCTCCGGTGCTGCGGGCGATGATGGAGGAATGATGCATGGCTGAGTATATTGTGTACGACGATCTGGCCCATGCCCTTGAAAATTCGGGCCGGCCTTACAATGTTGAAATGATCCACAAGGCTTACCAGCTGGCAGAAAAGGCCCACGAGGGGCAGTTCCGCCGCAGCGGCGAGCCGTACATCTGCCATCCGTTGCATGTGGCCTGCCTGCTGGTGGATCTGGGAATGGACTCGGAGAGTGTGGCGGGCGGCCTTCTTCACGATGTGGTGGAGGACACCGCCGTTACCGTCAACGAGATCAGCAGCCAGTTCGGCCCGGATGTGGCCCTGCTGGTGGACGGCGTGACCAAGCTGACCAAATTGAAGTTCTCCTCTGTGGAGGAGCAGCAGGCCGAAAACCTGCGCAAGATGCTGCTGGCCATGAGCCAGGACGTGCGGGTGATGATCATCAAGCTGTGTGACCGGCTGCACAATATGCGCACCGGCGATGCCTGGCCGGAGCAGAAGCGCCGGGACAAGGCCAAGGAGACCATGGAGGTGTACGCCCCCATTGCTCACCGCCTGGGCATCAGCAGCATCAAGGAAGAGCTGGAAGACCGCAGCCTACAGTATCTGGACCCCGTTGGCTACAACGAGATCAAGGAACAGCTGGCCAAGCACCGCGGCAATGAATTTCTGGAGCATGTGAGCCATGCCATTCAGGAGCGCCTGAAGGAAAACGGCATGGAGAATGCCTACATGAAGCGCCGGGTCAAGAGCATTTACGGCATTTACCGCAAGACCATCATGCAGAAAAAGGAGTTTGATGAGATCTACGACGTGTATGCCGTGCGCATCATTCTGGACTCGGTGGCCGAGTGCTACAATGCGCTGGGTGTGATCCACGATATGTACCACCCGCTGCCCAACCGCTTCAAGGACTATATTTCCACCCCTAAGCCTAATATGTACCAGTCGCTGCACACCACGGTCATCGGCCACGAGGGACTGCCCTTTGAAGTGCAGATCCGTACCTGGGAGATGGATCAGGTGGCGGAATACGGCGTGGCCGCCCACTGGAAGTACAAGGCGGGTGTGCAGGGCAAGGACAAGCTGGACGACCGCCTGGCCTGGGTGCGCCAGCTGCTGGAAAGCCAGCGGGATTCCAGCGACGTGGGCGACATCCTGCGCGACTTGAAGGGCGACCTGCTGCCCGAAGAGGTGTTTGCCTTTACGCCCCGGGGCGATGTGATCGCCCTGCCCACCGGCGCTACGGTCATCGATTTTGCCTACGCCATTCACTCGGCGGTGGGCAACCGGATGATCGGCGCCAAAGTAAACAGCAAGATGGTTCCCATTGACCACAAGGTGGCCACCGGCGAGATCATCGAGATCGTCACCGGCCCGGCGGACAAGGGCCCCAGCCGCGACTGGCTGAAGATCGTGGCAACCAGTGAGGCCAAGAACAAGATCCGCAACTGGTTCAAGAAGGAGCGGCGGGAGGAGAACATTCAGGAGGGCCGCACCGCCTTGGAGCGGGAGATGCGCCGTGCCCTGGTGAACATTCCGCCCGAAAAGTGGGACGAGTTTATGGGCGAGATCGCCCGCCGCCAGCGCATGAACAATCCGGATGAGATGTATGCAGCCATCGGCTACGGCGGCCTGCAGATCAGCCGCATCATGGGCAAGATCAAGGACGAGTACACCAAAATGCGGGAGGCGGAGGCCGAAGCCGAGGCCGCCAAGAACTTCACGGTGGAGGATGTGTCCATTCACCGCACCCACACCAGCGACGGCGTGGTGGTGGAAGGCATTGACAACTGCCTGGTGAAGTTCGCCAAGTGCTGCAACCCGCTGCCTGGCGATAAGATCGTGGGCTTCATCACCCGCGGCTATGGCGTGTCCATCCACAAGCAGGACTGCGCCAATGCCCAGCAGAGCATGAAGCAGCCTGAGAATTCCGCCCGCTGGGTAAAGGCTTACTGGGAGGACAGTGCCTCTGCACAGGAGCCGTTCAAGGCGGCGCTGGAGATCTACGCCGAGGATCGGGACGGTATTTTCGGCGAGTTGGCCATGGCGCTGTCCGACCTGCGGGTGCCCATCTATGCGGTGAACGCCCGGCAGGGGGAGAACGACAAGGCCTTTATGAATGTGACCGTGGGCATTGCCAACACCGAGCACCTGAACAACGTGGTGGCAAAGCTGCGCAAGATCCGCGGGGTCATCTCGGTGACCCGCTGATCACAGATAAAAGGAGAGTGCCGAATGCGTGCAGTGCTGCAGCGGGTCAGCCGCGCCAGTGTGATCGTGAACGGGGGAGAGCCCCGAAAAATTGGGCCGGGGCTGGTCATTTTGCTGGGCGTGCGGGACACCGACACCCTGCAAATTGTGCCGAAACTGGCGGAAAAGTGCGCACATCTGCGCATTTTTCCCGATGAGGCGGGCAAGCTGAACCGCAGTGCGGTGGAACTTGGCTATGAAGCTCTGGTGGTGAGCAACTTTACCCTGTACGGGGATTCCAGCCGGGGCAAGCGGCCCAGCTTTATCCATGCTGCCAAACAGCCGCTCTCGGTGGACGGGTACGAGCTGTTCCTGAAGGAGCTGGGAAAGCAGGGGCTGGCCGGCATTCAGCACGGCGAGTTCGGCGCGGATATGCAGGTGGAGCTGGTCAACGACGGCCCGATTACGCTGGTTCTGGATACGGACGAGTGGTAAACTGCTCCCCAAAATGAGCTGATTGGATAAAAGTTCACAAAAAATTTGACATTTTTGCCCAGTTTGTGGGTTCTGTTCAACAATTTATTCATATCTGCGGGGTACAATAAGGGTACCAACCGCAGGGAAGGTGAGTGTACTATGCAGATGTTTCATCTGGCGGGTTTTCCGCCGTACTACACCAACAGCTTTTTGCTGATTACCGAGGCGGGCAATGCCGTGATCATTGACCCCTCCTGTGAGCCGGTGGAATACAACCGCATTCTGGGCGAGCATGGAGCAAAGCTCACCCACATTCTGCTGACCCATGGCCATTTTGACCATGTGCCCGGCGCGGAAGAACTGCGCAAACAGTGGGGTGCGGCGCTGTATCTGGATAAGGCGGATGCACAGGGTACCCAGCGGCTGCCCATTTCCAAGGTGGACGGAGAATACACGGACGGCGGCGAGCTGAAGGTGGACGAACTGACTTTCCGCACCTGGCACACCCCTGGGCATACCCTGGGCAGCTGGTGCTTGCTGTGCGGCAACCTGTTCTTCACCGGTGATACCCTGTTCCACGGCAGCATCGGCCGCACGGATTTTGCCGAGAGCGACCCGGAGAAAATGAAGGCCAGTCTCGAAAAGCTGAAGGCCCTGCCTCTGGCAGACGACGTTCAGGTTCTTCCCGGCCATATGGATGCTTCCACCATGGGTGAGGAGAAGCGCTACAACCCTTACATGAGGGGGTACGCATGGAACTGACTGTATTGGGCCTGGCCTCCGGCTATGATGTGGAGCATGTGATCCGGCTGTTTTATCCCATGGCAAAGCTGGTGCCCGGATATCACCGGGGCGGCGACCTGGTTCTGGCCCGGGCGGGCCAGCGCCACCTGCTGGCGGGCGTGCGGGAAAACGGCGTCTGCCATTGGCGGCGCGTGGTGCGGCCCGAAAACGAAAAGCCCGCGTTTGCGCTGGCCAGTCTGGTGTACGACCTGCTGCGCGAAGTAACCGGCATCCGGCCGCCCTGGGGCAAAATGACCGGGGTGCGCCCGGTGCGCATCATTCACGACCAGAGGGCCGCCGGCCACAGCGAAGAGGACATTGCAAAGCTGTTTTTGGAGAAGTACGACTGTACCCCTGGACGGTTTGAGCTGGCCCGCGGGATCGCCGACCGGCAGCGGCCGATTCTGGAGCGCAGCGGCCTGCGGGACTGCAGCCTGTACATCGGCATTCCGTTCTGCCCGTCCCGGTGCAGCTACTGCAGCTTTGTTTCCCGGACGGTGGAGCGGGATAAAAAGCTCATTCAGCCTTATGTGGACCATCTTTGCATGGAGCTTGAGGCCATTCGGGATCAGGTGGAGCAGATCGGCCTGAACCTGCGCACGGTGTACATCGGCGGCGGCACCCCCACCAGCCTGAGCGCCGACCAGCTTCGGCAGCTGATGGGCAAGGTGGCCCGGTGCTTTGATCTGAGCCGCCTGGAAGAGTACACGGTGGAGGCCGGCCGGCCGGACTGCACCGATCTGGAAAAGCTGCAGGTGCTGAAGGAGTACGGGGCCACCCGCATCTCCATCAATCCGCAGACCTTTGAGGATGAGGTGCTGGCCCACATCGGCCGCCGCCATACGGCGGAGGACATCCGCCGCTGCTTCTATGATGCACGGCAGGCGGGGCATACGAACATCAACATGGACCTGATTGCCGGGCTGCCCGGCGACACGGAAGAGGGCTTTGCCCGAAGCCTGGCGCAGGCCATCGCGCTGGAGCCGGAAAACATCACCGTGCATACGCTGACGTTGAAGCGGGCCTCCAGTCTGGTGATCGACCACAGCCAGGAGGATTACGCCGATGTGGCCGCCATGCTGGAACACTGTGATGCCCTGACCAGGGCCGGTTATGTGCCCTATTACCTCTACCGCCAGAAGAACACGCTCCAGAATCTGGAGAACATCGGCTGGTGCAAGCCGGGGTATGAGGGTTACTACAATATTTATATTATGGAGGAAGTGCATTCGATCCTCTCCGCAGGGGCGGGCGGCTCCACCAAGCTGCGTCAGCCCGGCTGCGGCGAGCACATCGAGCGTATTTTCAACTATAAATATGCGAATGAATACATCAATGGGTTTGATGTGATTCTGGAGCGTAAGAGAGGAATTGGTGAGTTCTATGGCCGCTATCTGGATCCCCAAACGTCTGGTTGAGGTCAGCCTGGTCAATACGGCTGCCGCCAGCGCCCAGCGCTTTGTTTCCCATTGCGAAATTGAGTATGAAAGCAGAATTTTTGCTGCTGCCGGTGAAATTTTGGAGTCCGGCTGCCGCATTGTGATGCTGACCGGGCCTTCGGCCTCCGGCAAAACCACCACGGCCCACAAAATTGCCGATGCGCTCACCGTGCGCGGCTGCCCCAGCAAAGTGGTCAGCTTGGACAATTTCTATAAGAACCTGGATGAATATCCGCGCCTGCCCGACGGCACCAAGGATTATGAGAATGTGACCGCGCTGGATCTGGATGAGATTCACCGCTGTCTGGGCGAGCTGGTGAGCAAGGGCAGCACGGACCTGCCCATCTTCGACTTCCCCACGGAGAGTCGCCTGCCGGAGCGGGAGCACTTGGAGCTGGAGGGCGGTGTGTGCATCGTCGAGGGCATCCACGCGCTGAACCCCATCCTGACCGAGGTTCTGCCCCGGAACAGCGTGTATAAAATCTACGCCGGCCTGCGGGAAGAGTATTGCAGCAAGGGCCAGCGGGTGCTGCCCACCCGGGACATCCGCCTGGCGCGGCGCATGGTGCGGGACCACAAATTCCGCGGCCATTCGCCTGAAAAAACCATCAGCATGTGGGGCCGCGTGTGCGACGGCGAGGACCGCTACATCAAGGTGTTCAAGCCGGAGGCGGACCTGCTGGTGGATACCTCGTTCAGCTATGAGCTGTGTGTGCTGGCGGGCATGATCGAACCGCTGGCCGGTTCGCTGCCGGAAAAGGACCCCTATGCAGAGAAGATGAACGAGTTGGCCGGGCATTTTGCCCTGTTTGACCCCATTCCCTTGGAGCTGGTGCCGAAAAACAGCATGCTGCGGGAATTTTTGGGCGAATAACTCTTTTGTTGGTACGCGCCGCGCTGCCCGAATGCAGTGCGGCTTGTGGACAAAGCGGGCTGCTGCCACAGAGGTGAAGCGGCCTGCCGATTAGAATGAGGTGGTTTGTATGGCGTTCGATTTTGATAAGCTGATCCAGAAGGGTACCGAGATGGCCGATGCAGTCAAGAGCACGGCGGTGGATCTGGCCGAAAAGGGCAAAAAGCAGGTGGATCTGGTGAGCGAGCAGGCCAAACTGGCCAAGGCACAGCGTCAGCTGGGCGCATTGGTGTACAGCCTGGCCAAGAACGGCGAGGAGAACCAGCCCCTGGTGGAAAAGTACATCCAGGCGATTTCCGACATTGAGGCCAACATCAACGCGCTGAAGGCTGACGGTGTGACCGCCCCCGAAGAGGAGGAAGAGGCCCCGATCGTTGAGGTGGAAGCGGAAGATGCAAAGCCTGACACTGAGGAAGCCCCGGCTGCCCATGTGTGCCCCCAGTGCGGCGCGGAGGTCGAGGAGAATGCCCTGTTTTGCAATCACTGCGGGGCACAGCTGTAAACAAGCCGGGGCGGCCGTTACCCTGACCCTGGGCAAAGGGCGGCCCAAGCTGAACGCCGTGCTGCGCACCAGAGAGGTTGGCCCCAAAGGGGAGTGAACGTTGGCGGTGCGCCGCAGACCGGCGAAAGCGATTTGAGACCGCAATTTAAACTTGCAGATAAAGCAGCATCCATTTGACCGTTTTGGTCGGATGGGTGCTGCTTTTTTGCGCGGCGAAGGGCATCTGCGGCCCGGCGGAAAGCAAACAGGAGTAGGGGAGAGGATGAAACAAACCGGAAAATCGTGAAAAGCAACAAAGCGAGGACTGCTTTTTCGGCAATAGAGACAAAAAGAGCGGTCGACCTCACTTTTACGCAATAAAGGCTTGAATTCCGGGGACAAGTGTGATATACTTTATCTCGTTAAACTTCACGAGACTAAATTGCGAAGAGAAAACATGCTGGTAAGGCAGCGCGGCGGTTCGGCCCAACCGAATCGGCGGCAGCCTTGAGGGAACCGGTATAAGGGAGGAAACAAACATGAAAAAAGCACTTTCGATGATTCTGGCTGTCAGCCTGTGCGCGGCGGCTCTGACCGGCTGCGGCGGCTCCGCCTCTTCCAGCGCCGCTGCTTCCAGCGAGGCCGGTTCTGCTTCCGCGGCGGGCACCAAGTATAAGATTGGTATCTGCCAGCTGGTAGAGCATGACGCTCTGGACGCTGCCACCAAGGGCTTTGAGGATGCCCTGAAGGAGCAGCTGGGCGAAGAGAACGTCGAGTTTGATTTCCAGAATGCGCAGAACGATACCACTACCTGCGCCACCATCAACAACACCTTCGTTTCCAACGGTGTGGATCTGATTCTGGCCAACGCAACGCCCGCCCTGCAGGCTGCTGCCGCTGCCACCACCGAAATCCCCGTTCTGGGCACCGCCGTTACCGAGTATGGCGTGGCTCTGGGCCTGAGCGACTTCAGCGGCACCGTGGGCGGCAACGTTTCCGGTACCTCCGACCTGCCTCCTCTGGACCAGCAGGCGGCCATGATTCAGGAGTGGTTCCCCGATGCCAAGAAGGTTGGCCTGCTGTACTGCTCTGCGGAACCCAACAGCCAGTATCAGGTTGACGTTGTGCAGGCGGAGCTGGAGAAGCTGGGCTACGAGGCTGTGCAGTACTCCTTCGCCGATTCCAACGACCTGGCCAGCGTTTGCAGCAGCGCCGCTGCCGACTGCGACGTGATCTATGTTCCCACCGATAACACCGCTGCCGCCAACACCGGCATCATCGACGGCATCTGCCGCCCCGCCGGTGTGCCCGTCATCGCCGGTGAGGAAGGCATTGCCAAGGGCTGCGGCGTTGCTACCCTGTCCATCAGTTATTACGATCTGGGCAAGACCACCGGTGAGATGGCTGCGAAGATCCTGACCGGCGAGGCCGACATCTCCGAGATGCCCATTGAGTACACCACCGTGACCAAGAAGTACAACGCAGAGATCTGCGATGCGCTGGGCCTGACCGCACCCGAGGGCTATGTGGCCATTGAGGGCTGATTGACCGTTCGGACAATCTGAAACTTGAAACAGGGAGAATGGGGCTTCCATTCTCCTTGTTTTTTTGCTATAATAAAATTATCTGTATGCTTTTGCGAGCTGGTACAAAAAGCATCGCAATCAAAGGAGAGTTGTTTTCATGATCGAGATTCTCGCAAAGCTGGGCAACCTGCCCGGCGCACTGCCTGGCGCCTGCGCCCAGGGCATCATCTGGGGCATTATGGCCATCGGCGTGTACATCACCTATCGCATTCTGGATGTAGCGGACCTGACGGTGGACGGTTCGATGGGCACCGGCGGCGCCGTGTGCATCATGCTGCTGCTGAGCGGCCACAATGTGTGGTTTGCCCTGTTTATGGCGCTGGTGGCGGGCCTGCTCACCGGCCTGGTGACCGGCCTGTTCCACACGTTTATGGGCATTCCGGCCATCCTTGCCGGTATTTTGACCCAGCTTTCGCTGTATTCCATCAACCTGAAGATCATGGGCAAGGCCAACCAGTCCATCAACGTGGATAAAAACGGCGTGCTCATCTCTCTGCGCTGGGTGAAGGAATTCGCCCTGCGCAACCCGCTGGTGATGGTGGGTATCATCACGGTGGTGCTGATCGCCATTATGTACTGGTTCTTCGGCACCGAGCTGGGCTGCGGCATCCGCGCCACCGGTGCGAACCCCAACATGAGCCGTGCCCAGGGCATTAACACCGGCTTCAACACGGTGCTGGGCCTGATGATCTCCAATGGTCTGGTGGCTCTGGCCGGTGCGCTGCTGGCGCAGTATCAGGGCTTTGCGGACGTGAGCATGGGCCGCGGCGCCATCGTCATCGGCCTGGCGGCCATCATCATCGGTGAGGCTCTGTTCGGCAAGATCTTCCACAACTTCGGCCTGCGCCTGCTGGGCGTTTCGCTGGGCGCGGTGGTGTATTACATCGTCATTCAGGTGGTCATCCTGCTGGGTCTGGACGCCAACCTGCTGAAGCTGCTCAGCGCACTGGTGGTGGCGGTGTTCCTGGCCATCCCCTACTGGAAGGGCAAGTATTTTGCAAAGCCCGTTGCCCGGGCCGCCAAGAAGGAGGATACCACCAATGCTTGACATTAAAAATGTATACAAGACCTTCAATGCCGGCACCGTCAATGAAAAGACGGCGCTGAACAATCTGAGCCTGCACCTGAACGAGGGCGATTTCGTCACGGTCATCGGCGGCAACGGCGCGGGCAAATCCACGATGCTGAACGCAGTGGCCGGCGTGTGGCCGGTGGACAGCGGCACCATTTCCATCGGCGGTGTGGATGTAACCAAGCTCAGCGAGCACCAGCGCGCCAAGTACATCGGCCGCGTGTTCCAGGACCCCATGACCGGCACGGCCGCCACCATGCAGATCGAGGAGAATCTGGCCCTGGCGGCTCGGCGCGGACATAGCCGAGGCCTGCGCATCGGCATCACCCGCGCCGAGCGGGAGCAGTACCGGGAGCAGCTGAAGATGCTGGACCTGGGCCTGGAAGATCGGCTGACCAGCAAGGTGGGCCTGCTCTCCGGCGGTCAGCGCCAGGCGCTGACGCTGCTGATGGCAACGCTGCAGAAGCCGCAGCTGCTTCTGCTGGACGAGCACACCGCCGCGCTGGACCCCAAAACCGCCCAGAAGGTGCTGACCATTTCGGACAAGATCGTTCGTGAGAACAACCTGACCACCCTGATGATCACCCACAACATGAAGGACGCCATCAAGTATGGCAATCGCCTGATCATGATGTATGAGGGCCATGTGATTTACGATGTGCAGGGCGAAGAAAAGGCAAACCTGCACGTTTCTGACCTGCTGGCGAAGTTTGAGCAGGTGAGCGGCGACGAGCTGGCCAATGACCGGATGCTGCTTTCTTAAACCGCGGCGGTTCCTCACCGCGAAGCAAAAACACGATCCATAAATTCACGGAGCGGCTATGCTGCGGGAGAGACTTCCCACGGCTCAGCCGCTTTTTTACTGCGATTTTACCGAGATTTTACCCAAAAACCAAAAATTATGGGGAGACAAATGCTGCCTTTTGGGCGGAAAAGGCCGGAGATACGTTGAAGAAGCAGGGAAGAGTGTGCTATAATTCCACCCGTGAAAAAATTCACAGGATCACGGCGCGGAAAGGAGCGCTGCTGGACTGCGGCCCATTGTGCGGCAGCGCGGCAGAAGAAGAATGAAGAAACGGATATTTTTGGCAGTGGCTGCGGTCCTGTTGATGTGCCTGACCGTGATTGCGGGCTACCAGGAGCGGACCTTCCTCGGCGCGCGGGTGATGCCGGAAGCGCAGGGCGAGGAGTTGTGGGCGCAGGAAAGCACCCAGCGGCTGCCGCTGAACCTTTTGGGGGAGGAACTGCCCCGCGATGAGGCTTCCGGCGTGACTTTTCTGCCTCAGAACGCCCAGACCGAGGATTGGAAGGGCGGGCTTTCCGCGCCCGGCGGCCGCCTGTACTTTATTGAAGACGCACAGATGACGCACAAGCAGGAAGCGCTGGAAGAGGGACACGCCTTCCGCTATGTGGTGGTAAATGCAGAGGGCGACCTGCTGGACGAAGGGCAGCTGGTGGCTACGGGCCTGCCGATGATGGTGTGGAAGCTGGACGAACCGGTGGACTGGCAGACCGTGGATGCATTTGTTCATGAAGGGGAATACACCGGAACCGTGACATTGTTTGACCCGAGCGGCGAATATACGATTCAAACCAGCCGGATGAGAAGCTGCATTCGAGGAAATTCTTCTCGTTGGGCCGATAAAAAGTCCTTCAAGGTAAAACTGCTGAACGAAAAAGGCGAAAAGCGCAAGCTGAGCCTGTGCGGGATGCGCAAGGACGACGACTGGATTCTGGACGCGCTCTCCGCGGACGATACGCGCCTGCGGGAGGTCAGCGCCTTCCGCCTGTGGGAGGAGATCATTCGGGACAACCCGTCGGATCGGATCGGTTCCCGGATGTGCTACATGGAATTGGTGGCGGACGGCCAGTATCAGGGCGTTTATGGTCTGCAGGAGCCGGTTGATAAAAAGCAGCTGAACGCCGAAGAGGGCGATGTGCTGTACAAATCCGGCGGGCACCGCTGGCCCACGGAGGAAGAGATCGACTACATGCAGGCGCAGTCGGCCGCTGAGGCGGGCGAGCTGGTGGACGGGCAGCGCACCTGGCAGCAGGACGATGTGACCTATGCCACCGATGCCGTTTATCTGAAAATCGACAAGCACACGGTGAAACTGTCTGCCAAACTGTACCCGAACCGCATTCAGGACGAGGTGTGGGAGCCGTTTTTGACGCTGGTGCGCACCATGCACGACCCGTCCAGCACGCTGGAACAGGTGGACGCCGTGTGTGACCGAAGCAACCTGATCGACATCGAGCTGTTCCGTCAGGCGCTGTTTTCCTGGGACAATCTGGCCAACAACACCTATTATTACGGGCAGAAAACAGAAGCCGGATGGCGCTTTATTTATGTGCCCTGGGATTTGGACCAGACCTTCGGGAACGGCTGGGATGCCTGCGTCAACGACGGCACCATGAACAGCACGGCCTATACCGTTCTCGGGCGGGACAAAGCCTGCGACGATGGCTACGAGTTTGAAACGGCTCTGCCCGCCGAGGCGGCAGAGCAGGCGGGAAACCAGGATAAGGTGCACCGCTGGCAGCAGCTGCGCAGCGGCCCCCTCAGCACCGAAAACGTCTGTGGGCTGCTGCAGCACAGCAGCGACGAGCTGACCCGAAGCGGTGCGCAGGCCCGGGAGGATGCCCGCTGGCCGGTGCGCGACAGCGACACCACGCTGGAGGAGATTCAGGCGTATATGACGCTTCGGCTGGAAGCGCTGGATGCCTATTACGCGGGGCTTTGACTGGCAGAACCATGCAGCCAAACAATCAAAAAGCAGCCGATGCCTCTGCATCGGCTGCTTTTTTTGTGCGAATTTTTTTTGTGCCCAAACGGGGAAGATTGTCTAACCGGGCGGAACGTGCTATAATAGCACTAAAATGTCGCCGGAAAGCCGGTGCCTTGTGTGAAAAATGACCGGGCATTCACCGCGCTGCTGCAGAAAGAATGCGATGCGCCCGGCGAAAAAAGGAGCAGTTGATTTGCGTTACGACGCTGTTTTGTTTGATGTAGACGGCACGCTTGTTCACTCCAGCCCCGGAATTCTCGAAACCATGCGGCATACCTTCCGGCAGATGGGCGTGGACCCGGAAACGCTGGACCTGAACCGCTTTTTGGGCCCGCCCCTGCGCAAGACATTTCTGGAAACGCTGGGAAGCGAGGAGAAGTGCGAGCAGGCGGTGCAGGTTTACCGGGAATACTATGACCGGATCGGCCAGCATAAATGCAGTGTGTATCCCGGCGTTGTGGAAATGCTGGAGATGCTGAAGCGCAGCGGGGTGATTCTGGGAACGGCCACCTGCAAGGCCCTGCCGGTGGCGCTTCCCATTTTGAAGGAACAGGGGCTGTACCGCTATTTTGACGTTTTGGGCGGTGCAACGCTGGATGCCAGCATTGACGACAAGCCCTCGGTCATCCGCTGGGCGCTGGGGCAGCCGGCGCTGGCGGGCAAACGAGTGCTGATGGTTGGCGACCGGGCCGATGACCTGAATGGCGGCGCAGCCAATGGGCTGGACGCAGCCGGTGTACTGTACGGCTATGGCAGCCGGGAAGAGCTGGAGGCCTGCAAGCCGGTGCTGCTGGCAGAACGCTGTGACCAGCTGACCCGATACATTCTGAATACCTGACGATGGACCGGTGCGGCCCGTGCAGCGGCCGGCCGAATGAAACTCTGTTCTCGTGCCAAAAATGGAGGACACGAAATGAAAAAGATCGACCTGAAAAATTTATCGCCCAAACAAAAGCAGGCCGGCATTGTGCTGGCCATCTGCGCGCTGGCGATCGTTGTGACCCTGTCGGTTACGGCGGTGATGGTCAGCAAAGCCGGAAAGGACGATGCAACGTCCGGCTCGGATTCCGATTCTTCGTCGGAAAGCTACGACAGCAGCGAGTACCAGATTGACGCGAACTCCAGCGCCATTCTGGCAAAAACCAAGGACGCAGGCAAGGAATACGTGGAAGCCACGGTGTTCGTGGGCGACTCCAACACGGTGCGCATGAACAACTACGGCCTGATCACCCTGGACCAGTTTGTGGGCCAGGAGGGCATGGGCGTGCAGTCCGCCACCAGCACCAAGTGTGTGGCCTTCAAGGGCGACAGCACCCAGTACGCCATTCCGGATGCCATCGCCAAGATGAAGCCACGGCGGGTGATCGTGACCTTCGGCACCAACAACGCCGATGGCAGCATGAGCAAGGACGATTTCATCAAGGAGTACAAGAACCTGCTCACGGCGATTCACAAGGCGTATCAGTACTGCGACATCATTGTGAATGCCATTCCGCCCATCCCGAAGAACCACAGCAGCTACCCAAACATGAGCATGACCTCCATCGACGAGTTCAACCAGGCGCTGGTGGAGATGTGCCAGAGCGAGGGCTATAAGTTCCTGAACACCACAGAGGTGCTGAAGGGAAGCGACGGCTACGGCAAGAGCGGCTATTTTCAGGATGGCGACATCCATATGCGTTCGGACGCGCTGAAGGCCATTCTAACCTATGCCCGCGAGCACGCCTATGAGACGGAGGACCAGCGCCCGGCGGCGGACAAAGATGCCACCAACATCCCCAAGCGCGCCAATGCAACGGGTTCTTCTTCGGCGGAGACTTCCTCTTCCAGTACCTCGGAGCAGACGTTCACGGTCAGCTATGATGTGGAATCCAGCAGCAGCGGTACCCTGAGCTATGGCAGCAGCTCCGGCCAGACGAAGCTTTCCTTCAAGGTGACGGACCCCAACGCCAGCTACACCATTACGGCGGTGCCCGCTTCCGGCTATGAGTTCGTGAAGTGGAGCGACGGTGTGACCACAGCCACCCGTACCGACACCAACTTCACCAAGAACCTGTCGGTTCGTGCCCAGTTCAGCCAGAAGCTGAGCATTTCCATTGAGCCGGCCAGCGTTTCCATGAGCGCCGGAGACAATGTGACCCTGAAGGCCGTGGTGCACGGCGCCAGCGCTTCGGACGTGAAGTGGAGCGGCGCAGCCCAGGGCAGCGGCGAGACCTATTCGCTGAGCAGCCTGTCGGTGGGCAACTACACCATTGTGGCCACCATTACCGCCAACGGCACCACCAAAACGGCCGAGGCCACGGTGGTGGTAAGCCCGGCCGCAACGCCGACCCCCACGGCAACGCCGGAGCCCACGCCGGAACCCACGCCGACGCCGGAACCTACGCCGGAACCCACGCCGGAACCGGCGGAAACCGAGAACCCCGGTGAAGGAACCGAGGGCCAGGCCAACTAAGCACGGCAGCCGGGTGGGGTACATATTCCTGCTTTTAAAGAGAAGGGCCTGCCCCAAAAGACAGGGCGGGTAAGTGCATAAAACCGGCCCCCGCGGCCCTACCGTATCGGGATGGGCGCAGGGGCCGATTTTGCTTGAATTTGCTGCGGCATCAAAAACAGGCCGATTCTTACCAAAATAACCGGCAGGGCAGATGCCAGACGGCCCGAACGAGAACTGACACGGGCGGTTTTTGCCTGAAGAACAGAGAAGGAGAACAAGCATGAAGATCACGGTACTTGGCTGCGGCCGCTGGGGCACGTTTTTGGCCTGCTATCACAGCACCCGCCACGAGGTGATGCTGTGGGGGCGAGAAGGCTCCCGCGGGTTTGCACAGCTGAAGGCAGAACGCCGGAACCAGTATGAAGTGCTGCCGGATAATCTGCTGCTGGAACAGGACCTGGAAAAGGCCGTCGCCTGGGGACGCGTGGTGATTATTTCCATCAGCGCCCAGCAGCTGCGGGACCTGGGCAGCAAGCTGGACCGACTGGATCTGAGCGGCAAGACCGTGATTCTGTGCATGAAGGGCATTGAAGCGGACACCGGCAAGCGCTTGACCCAGGTGTTCCGCGAGACGGTGCACCAGCCGGTGGAGCTGGCCGTTTGGGTTGGCCCCGGCCACGTGCAGGATTTCTGCGCGGGCATTCCCAATTGCATGGTGGTGGACTCGGAGGACCCGGCGGTAACCGAATGGATCGTGGAAAACCTGAACTCGGACCTGATCCGGCTGTACAAAGGGCACGACCTGGTGGGCACCGAGGTGGGGGCTGCCGCCAAAAACGTGGTGGGCATTGCGGCCGGAATGCTGGACGGCGTGGGCTATTCCAGCCTGAAAGGCGCGCTGATGGCCCGCGGCGCCCGGGAGATTTCACGCTTGATTCGGGCCATGGGCGGCAACGAGCTTTCGGCCTATGGGCTGTGCCACCTGGGCGATTATGAGGCCACCCTGTTTTCGGCTCACAGCCACAACCGGCATTACGGCGAGTGCTATGTGAAGGGTGAACTCTACGGCAAACTGGCCGAGGGTGTGCCCACCGTGAAGGCGCTGGTGGGTCTTGGGAAGGAATACGGAGTCGACCTGCCCATCTGCCGGACGGTGTATGAGATCGTATACCGGAAGGCTGACCCCATGGAGGCCCTGCAGAAGCTGTTTGCCCGGTCGGTAAAGGGCGAGTTTGACCTGTAACGGCCGCGCCCGCCCTCGCATAGGCTGAGGGCAGGGAGGTGGATGCCATGGAATACCAGAACCTTGCCGAAACCGAAGCGATGCCGGGGCCCGGCGCAACGGGCCTGTATGACGCAGAAGGCAACGTGAGCGACGGCAGCGTGGACGACTACGGATACGACTGGGGCGCCCCGGTACTTTATCCGGAAAGCGCCCGCTCGGCCGGATGCGGAAACACACGCAGTTACGCCGGGAAGAGCAGCGGATCGACCGGCGATGAGGACTGCGGCTGCAGCACGGAGCCGGATGACTGCATCGAAAACCAACCGGCCCAGAGTGATGAGGCGGCCTATGAGATCGTAGTACCGTAACGTCCGGAACAAATTCTAACCGCAATTAACAGCAAACAGAAAAAGCGCCTGCGCCCCGGAGAAATCTCGGGACACAGACGCTTTTTTGCTGTGTTTTGGTGGATAAGAATTGAAACGCCTACCGACAAGCCAATGAGATAAAGACGGCGGATTTACGCGGCGGGCTTACACCGTTTGCAGATTCTTCCAGCGGCCGCTCTTCCAGCGCGCCCAGAAGATGATCGCCCGCAGGCATTCATCCATGGCAAAGGCCGTCCAAATGCCAGCCAGGCCGAGGCCCAGCTTCATGCCCAGTAGCCAGGCCACGCCTACGGCCACCACCCACTGGCTGATAATGCCGATGGTGACCGGGTAGCGCACATCGCCCACCGCCTGCAGGTTGCGCACCAGCACAATGTTGAAGCAGCGGCCGATTTCCAGAATGACCTCGATGCACATGATCTTCTGCCCCAGCGCGATTACCTGAGGATCGGTGCTGAACAGCCCGTACAGAGGCTTTGCAAATAAGGCTAGTACCAGTGTGATGCCGATGGTAATGGGGGTGAACACCTTCAATACGTGGTTGTTCAGCCGGTTGGCCTCCTCAAAATCCCGCGCGCCAATGGCATAGCCGACCAGAACTGCGGTGGCCTGGCTGACCGCGCTGATGAGCATAAAGCACACCTGGGCGAAAATAACGGCATACACCCGGGTGGTGACGGCGTAGGTGCCGATCATGTTGACGAACACCAGGCTGGCCGCCTGCGAAAGATTGTAGGAGAGACCCTCACCGCCCGCGGGCAGGCCGATGCCCAGCAGCCGCCGGAACAGCACCGATGGCCAGGGGTTCAGCATCCGGGGCGAAAGCGTCGCGCCGGGAATACTGCGCAGGAAGGAGACCAGCAGCAGGCACATGCCCACCATTCGGCAGGTAAGGGTGGAGAGCGCCGCGCCGGCCGCGCCCAGCTGGGGCAGGGGGCCAAGGCCGTAGATCAGGGCGGTGTTGCCCAGAATGTTGACCAGATTGATCACGCCGGTGGACAGCATGATCACCGTCATGCGGGCGTGGGCGCGCAGAAAGGCGCTGAAGGTGAGCATCAGGGCCTGAAAGGGCAGGCTGACTGCCGTAATGCGCAGATATACCGCTGCCTCGGCCCGGGCCTCTGCAGGAACCTGCATCAGCGCCATGAGCCGGTCGGCCCCCAGTAGAAGGAGCACCATCAGCACCAAGCTGACGGCCAGATTGACCACCGCGGAAAGCACGTAGACCTGCTGAACCTTTTCCTGCTGGTCGGCGCCCAAATATTGGCTGATCAGAATGGTGGAGGCCAGGCTGATGACCGAGAAGGTGAGCAGTAAAATGGTGATGACCTGATTGGCGTTGCCCACGGCGGCCACGGCGGTGGCATTGAAATGGGAAAGCATGATCTGGTCGATGTTGCCCACCAGCATCTGAAGCAACAGCTCGATAAAAATGGGCCAGGTCATCTTCCAAAGAACTGGCTTGGAAGAAGTGGAAGCTGCCATAAACACTACCTCGAAAAAATAATCAAAATTCGTCCAGAGAAAAAACGTCAGGCCGTTCACGCCCAAAAGAAACTCTTTGGTAAAACGGCCCCATACAATGCGGCTTCTATCATAGCATTCTCGGCGCGGAATAACCAGAGGACGAAATAACGATTTTTACAAAATGATATTTGTAAAATTGTGCAAAATGAGAGAATACGAAAAGAATCGGCGGCCTAAACGAAAAAGACGGGAACGGGGCGGGCCTTTTCAGCAGCGGAAATCTTTGCTATAATTGGGTTTCAAAATGATGTACGGCAGGCGACGATCTGCGGAAGCGGCTGCTTTGACCGCCAGGACGGAGTGTGGCAGGGCAGAATCCCCCCAAAAAAGCAGCCCCTTTAAAACGGACATCGACTGGCCTAAAAAAGACTCGGGGCGGGATGTTCCCCCTTGAAAAAGGAAAACGAATGAGCGGCGAGCAACACTTTGAACAAAAGAATATGCAAAAACAAACGGCAAAACTGGAAACGGCTCACACGCTGACCCGGCGGCTGGCCGACTATGCGGCGGGGCAGGCGTACCCTTTCCATATGCCGGGGCACAAACGGCGGCCCGGTGCGCTGGGCGGTGCCATTCCGGAAGCGCTGGACATCACCGAAATCGATGGCTTTGATGATCTGCACGACGCGGATGGGGCACTGGCCGAGGCGATGGAGCGGGCGGCCCGCCTGTACGGCAGCCGGCGGGCCTGGCTGCTGGTGAACGGCAGCACCTGCGGCCTGCTGGCGGCCATTCAGGCGGCGGCCCCGCAGGGCAGCAAGGTGCTGGTGGCCCGCAATTGCCACAAGGCGGTGTACCACGGCATGGAGCTGCTGGGCCTGCACCCGGTGTATCTGCAGCCGCCGCTGGACGAGGCCTTCGGCATTGCGGGCAGTTTGCCGCCGGAGCAGGCGGCCGAAGCCCTGAGGGCCAATCCGGACGCGAGGCTGGTGATCCTCACGTCGCCCACCTACGAAGGGGTGCGCAGCGATGTGACGGCCATTGCCCGGCTGTGCCATGAAGCGGGGGTTCCGCTGCTGGTGGATGAGGCCCATGGTGCCCATCTGGGGCTGCCGGGCAGCTTTGCCCCCGGGGCGGTGGCGGCCGAGGCCGATCTGGTGGTGCAGAGCCTGCACAAGACCCTGCCCAGCCCCACGCAGACGGCGCTGCTGCACTGGAACAGCGAGCTGGTAAGCGCCCGCGCCGTGGAGCATGGGCTGGATATTTTCGAGACCAGCAGTCCGTCCTATCCGCTGATGGCGGCCATGGACCACTGCCTGCGCTGGCTGGAGGCCGACAGCACTGCGCTGATGGTCCATTGGAACGACCTGCTCGAGCGCTTTTCCGCGCGGGCCGAGGGGCTGGGGCGCATCCGGGTGCTGTGCAAGGGCGGCGACCGGATGGAGGACCACCCGCTGTTTTATGCCTTTGACCCGGGCAAATTGGTGATTTCGGCCCGCGGCGCGGGGCTGACCGGCCCGCAGCTGATGGCCGAACTTCGCGGGCGCTTTCAGCTGGAGCTGGAAATGGCGGCGGGGGATTACGCCATTGCCATGACCAGCCCCTGCGATACGGAAGAGGGGCTGGCCCGGCTGGCAAAAGCGCTGGAGACCCTGGACCGGGAAGCCGCCGCCACGCTGCCGCCCCGGCCGGCACTGCCTCCGGTGCTGGCGGCCCCAGCGTTTGTGCTTCCGGCGGCGCAGGCCTTGCGCAGGCCGCACGAATGGCTGCCGCCGCGCAAGGCACTGGGCCGGGTGAGCGGGGAATACCTCTGGGCCTACCCGCCGGGCATTCCCATTCTGGCACCGGGAGAACGGGTGGACGAAGCAGCGGTGGAACAGCTGGAGTGGCTGACCCGCTGCGGCGTGGCCCTGAAAAGCACCACCGGAAGGGAAAATTGCGTGGCCGTTCTGTGTGAGACGGATGAAGCGCCGCCCTGCAGCAGCGATACGCTACAAAGACATTGACAAGACCCCCGGCTAGGGGTTACAATATGTCTATATGAGCAGCCGCTCTTTTGGGGGCGGTGCCCAAAGGCTTTTTCAAAAGGAGTTGTGTAGTTATGAAGAGAATCCAGACCCTGGATACCCGCGACTTGGCCCAGAGCGCCAAGAACGGCGGCTGCGGCGAGTGCCAGACCTCTTGCCAGTCTGCCTGCAAGACTTCCTGCGGTGTTGCCAACCAGCAGTGCGAGAAGTGCAGCGAGAACCACTGAGAGCGTCAGCGCTGATCGCTTAACGAAAGGGCGTCGCCTGGCCGCACTGCGGCTGTGCGGCGCTTTTCTTTGAAATTTTTTGCCGCAGCCCATGCGCCGGGCGGCGGAGACTGAGGGAGAATAAATCGGAATGATCCATGCCTATAAGATGAATGGCTACAACATCGTGCTGGACGTATACAGCGGTTCGGTGCACACGGTGGACGACCTGGCCTATGACGTGATCACCGGCTGTGATGCGGGCCGGGACAAAGAGGAGCTGATCGCCTCTTTGCTGGAAAAATACAAGGATGTGCCCGAGGTGAACCGGCAGGAAATTGAGGATTGCCTGAGTGACGTGGAAGAATTGACCGCCGCCGGAAAGCTGTTTGCCGAGGATGTATACGCCGACAAGGCATTCGACCTGAAAAAGCGCAGCACGGTGGTGAAGGCGCTGTGCCTGCACGTGGCCCACACCTGCAACCTGAACTGCGAATACTGCTTTGCCAGCCAGGGCAAATACCACGGCGAGCGGGCCATCATGAGCTTTGAGGTGGGCAAGCAGGCGCTGGATTTCCTGATCGCCCATTCCGGCAGCCGGGTCAACCTGGAGGTGGACTTCTTCGGCGGCGAGCCCCTGATGAACTGGGACGTGGTGAAGCAGCTGGTGGCCTACGGCCGCAGCCGTGAGGCCGAGTGCAACAAGAAGTTCCGCTTTACCCTCACCACCAACGGCATGCTGCTGAACGACGAGGTGATCGACTTCGCCAACAGGGAGATGCACAACGTGGTGCTGAGCCTGGACGGCCGCAAGGAAGTTCACGACCGTCTGCGCCGCACGGCCGGCGGCCAGGGCAGCTACGATGTGATCGTGCCCAAGTTCCAGGAGTTTGTGAAGAAGCGCGGCCAGAAGGGCTACTATGTGCGCGGCACCTTTACCCACAACAACACCGACTTCACCAACGACATTTTCCACATGGCCGACCTGGGCTTTACCGAGCTTTCCATGGAGCCGGTGGTCTGCGCGCCGAATGACCCCTATGCGCTGACCAAGGAGGATCTGCCGGTGCTGTTTGACCAGTATGAACTGCTGGCCAAGGAGATGCTCAAGCGGGACAGCGAGGGCCGCGGCTTTACCTTCTACCATTACATGATCGACCTGAAGGGCGGCCCCTGCATCTACAAGCGCATTTCCGGCTGCGGTAGCGGCACCGAGTACATGGCGGTGACGCCGTGGGGCGATCTGTACCCCTGCCACCAGTTCGTGGGCGACGAAAAGTACCTGCTGGGCAACGTGTGGGACGGCGTGACCAACACCGAACTGCGGGATGAATTCAAGCTGTGCAACGCCTATGCCCGGCCGGACTGCAAGGATTGCTGGGCCCGCCTGTATTGCAGCGGCGGCTGTGCGGCCAACGCCTACCATGCCACTGGCAGCATCAAGGGCGTGTATGAATACGGCTGTGAGCTGTTCCGCAAGCGCATGGAGTGCGCCATCATGATGCAGGTGGCAAAGGCACAGCAGAACACCGCCCAGAAACAGTAAGCGAAGGGCAGGAGCGCAGGCATTGCCCGGAACCATACAGGAGGAAACGCAGTATGCGAAGCTTTGAATCGCGGGAAGACTATCTGGAGACCATCCTCATTCTGCACAATGAGAAAGGCTATGTGCGCAGCATTGACATTGCCGCCCGGATGAATTTCTCAAAGCCCAGCGTCAGCCGGGCCATGGGTCTGCTCAAGACCGGCGGATACATCCTGATGGACAAGGACGGCCTGATTACCCTTACGGAAAGCGGCGAGCACCTGGCCTCCCAGGTGTATGAGCGGCATCGGGTGCTGACCTCCTTCTTTACCAAGCTGGGGGTGGACCCCTTCCTGGCGGCACAGGACGCCTGCCGGATGGAGCATGTCATCAGCGCGGAGAGCTTTGAAAAACTGAAAGCGCATCTGAATGACATGGAAGCGGCAGACGGCGATGCACAGCCGCAGGAGTGACAGCGCCGGGCTTGCATCGGCGAAAACTGCCTGAAGCGGTGCTGAAACAGATTCTTTTATAAAAAAGGGCGCAGGATGGCCTTGTTGGGCCGTGCTGCGCCCTTTCTTCAACCGTGTGGAAGTCATTTTTTGTAAACAAACAGAGAAAAACAGCAAAAAGCGAGCGCTTCGTGGGCAAAATTTGTCAAAAAGAGCGAAAACTCCATTCTTCCCAAAGGATGGATATGCTATGCTATACCCAATTGTACAAGGGAAGCTGCGCCCGCACGAAATAAAGCGGGAGAAAACGAAATGGGGGGGACCGTCATGCGAATGGAAGAGATCCTGCCGGCGAGCCGGATTCGGCTGGTGGACGAGGTGGCCGACCGGCAAGAGGCCATTCGGCGGCTGATCGCCATGCTGGATGCGGATGGCTGCCTCAACGACCCGGAACAGTTTGCACGGGACCTGGCGGCGCGCGAGGCCCAGAGCAACACGGCGGTGCAGGGCGGCCTGGACCTGCCGCACGCCCGGTCTGCCGGGGTGGCGGTGCCCGCAGCAGCGCTGCTGGTGCTGCACAAAAGCATGGATTGCCGCTGCATGATGGATGGGCAGCCGGTCAATGTGTTCCTGATGATCGCCTCCCCGGAGGACGGTACGGTGCATATGGACATAATGGCTATGCTGGCCATGGCGCTGAACCGCCCCGGTGTGCATCAGGGCCTGCTGGAGGCCGCCAGTCCGGAGCAGGCCGAGAACCTGCTGGCGCGGGAAAGCGGTGCGGCCGAGGAAGATGCGCCAAAGAGCGCCCGGCCGGCCAAAATTCTGGTGGTTACGGCGTGCCCCACCGGCATTGCCCACACCTACATTGCGGCACAGAGCTTCCGCGCGGTGGCCCGGGAAATGGACCTTCCGGTGCGCATTGAGACGGACGGAAGCCGGGGCGTGGACGGCGAATTTACCCCGGAGGAAATTCAGCAGGCCGATGCGGTGATTCTGGCGGTGGACAAAGAGGTGGAAACCGCCCGGTTTGCGGGCAAGCGGGTGCTGGTTGTTCCAGTTGCCGAGGGAATTCACCATCCAAAAGAATTGCTGGAGGCGGCGCTGGATGGTCAGGGCCGGATTCTGCGGACCGAGGAGCGTGGCAAGCGTCCGTCGGCGGAGATCGGCCGCCGCCTTTACAAATATCTGATGAACGGCATCAGCTATATGCTGCCCTTCGTGATTGCGGGCGGCATTTTGATGGCAATGGCCTACTTGGTGGACGATGTGAGCCTGGGAACGGCCACCTTCGGCAGCAACACACCGCTGGCCGCATTTTTGACGGCGGTGGGCAAGAGCGCCTTTAATCTGATGGGGCCGGTGGCGGCCGGGTACATTGCCTTTGCAATTGCCGACCGGCCGGGTTTGCTGCTGGGCTTTGCGGGCGGCATGCTGGCCATTCAGGGCACCAGCCTGGAAAGCCTGTGGAACAATCAGGTACCCGTGGTCAGCGGGGGAATGCTGGCGGCACTGGCGGCCGGCTACCTGGCCGGCGGTATTGTGGTGTTACTGCGGCGTTTGACCCGCCGCTTGCCGGAGTATCTGGACAGTGTGCGCACCCTTCTTGTGTATCCGGTGGCGGGCCTGCTGCTCATCGGCGTGTGCGTTGGGGCGATGAACCCGCTGTTCGGGGCGATCAACAACGGAATTTATCAATTCCTGAATCATCTGGGAGATTCCAGCCAGCTGCTGCTGGGCTGCGCGCTGGGCGCCATGATGAACATTGACTTTGGCGGGCCGGTGAACAAGGCCGCCTATGTGTTCGGCACGGTGGCCCTCACCTGGGGCCAGGGGGAGATCATGGCCGCGGTAATGATCGGCGGCATGGTGCCCTCGCTGGCCACGGCGCTGGCGGTCACGCTCTTTCCGGGGCTGTTCAGCCCGGAAGAACGGCAGCGGGGCTTTGTGAACTACCTGCTGGGGCTATGCTTTATTTCGGAAGGGGCGCTGCCGTTCCTGGCGTCCAGCCCGCTGGCGTTGATTTTTGCCTGCGCGGTGGGCGGCGGCCTGGGCGGCGCGATGAGCATGTGCCTGAATTGCTCCATCCCCGCGCCACATGGCGGAATCTTTGTGTTCCCGCTGGGGCAGAACCCGCTGGGCGGTCTGCTGGCGCTGGCCGTGGGCAGCTTGACGGCGGCCCTGCTGTTTGCCCTGCTGCGCCGGTATCGCGGTACGGCAAACCGGGAAAAGCGCAGCCGAAAGTGAAAAGTTTTTGTGACAATTTGAAGCGTTTGTGAACAAAATGGTGTTGAAACCTGAAGCTTCATCCGCTATAATTAAAAAAGATACGATGTTGTAAGGAGGCTGTCTCATGGGAAATTTCCTGACCCCTGTGCTGTTGAAGCTGGATCCGGAACCGTCCATCCCCGTGGTGGTGCTGACCGGCATTCTGCTGGTGTTCCTGATTCTGGTTTTGCTGACTGTGATCATTACCATTCAGGGTAAGATCTTTGATGGTATTGCTGCCAAACAGGCTGCCGCAAAAGCGGCCCAGGCCGCGGCCGCGTCGGCGGCAAAGGCTTCTGCTGCAGCCGAAAAGGCTGTACAGGCTGAAAAAGTGGTGCAGCAGGCAGCCCAGCCTGAGCAGGCCCCGATGGAGCCTGCGATGCTGGCGGCCATTGCGGGTGCCGTGGCGGCCTCTCAGTCCGGGCCGGATGTTCAGGCGGGCATTCCCGCCGAGGTGGTGGCGGCCATTGCAGGCGCCATTGCCTGCATGGACGCCCCCGAGGGCGTGAAGTACACCCTGCGTGCTGTTCGCCGCGCCAGAATCGGCGGGCGCAGTGCCTGGGCCAGCGCCGGTGTTGCTGCCAACACCGAGCCTTTTTAAGGGGAGGTACGAAACATGAGTGCAATTCTGGATACACTGATGAGTATCGCCCGGAACTCCGGCTTCGTGGGCCTGGCGCAGGAGCCTGGCTACCTGGCGATGATCGTGGTGGCCTGCATCCTGCTGTATTTGGCCATTGTAAAAGAGTTTGAGCCCCTGCTGCTGCTGCCCATCGCGTTCGGTATGCTGCTGGCAAACCTGCCGGGCAGCGGCATCATCCACATGGAGTATTTCCTTGCGCCTGCCGATGCGGCTGACCCGTCCATTTACCCGCTGTTCAATGAGATTCTGCATCACGGCGGCCTGGGCGATATGCTGTACATGGGCGTAAAGCTGGGCATTTACCCGCCCCTGATCTTCATGGGCATCGGTACCATGACCGACTTTGCCCCCCTGATCTCCAACCCCAAGAGCCTGCTGCTGGGCGCTGCCGCGCAGCTGGGCATTTTCACCACCTACCTGGGCGCGAAGCTGCTGGGCTTCACCGGCCCTGAGGCCGCTTCCATCGGCATCATCGGCGGCGCCGATGGTCCTACCGCCATCTTCGTCACCAGCCGTCTGGCCCCTCAGCTGCTGGGCTCCATCGCCGTGGCGGCGTACAGCTACATGGCACTGGTTCCGGTCATTCAGCCGCCCATCATGAAAGCGCTCACCACCCATGAAGAGCGCATGATCGTGATGAAGCAGCTGCGCACCGTTTCCAAGACCGAGAAGATCATCTTCCCCATCATGTGCACCATCCTGATTGGCCTGATCCTGCCGGATTCCGCCATTCTGGTCGGTATGCTGATGCTGGGCAACCTGATGAAGGAATGCGGCGTTGTGGACCGCATTCAGAAGACTGCGGGCAATGAGCTGATGAACATCATCACCATTTTCCTGGGCCTGTCGGTTGGCTGCACCACCAGCGCCAACACCTTCCTGAACCTGCAGACGCTGGAAATCATTGCGCTGGGCCTGATTGCGTTCAGCTTTGGCACGGCTGGCGGCGTGCTCTTCGGCAAGATCATGTGCGTGCTGACCCACGGCCAGGTGAACCCCCTGATCGGTTCGGCCGGTGTGTCTGCGGTGCCTATGGCGGCCCGCGTTTCTCAGAAGGTCGGCCAGAAGGAGAACCCCCAGAACTTCCTGCTGATGCACGCCATGGGCCCCAACGTGGCCGGCGTGATCGGCAGCGCCGTGGCGGCGGGCATCCTCATCAACATCTTTGGCTGATTGGTTCGAGGCGATTTGAGGCTGCGGCGCTATTGCGTGATACTTAAGAAATAGTAAAAGTGGCTTATCTCTCTAGAGAGACAAGCCACTTTTTTGTGTTTTTTGAGACTTGATTTGAGATTTCATACGTTTAGGATCGTTTGAAAATTTTATAAAGGTTTGCATTGGACAGCGTTGTCAGACTGTAAATCCATTCCTGTTTATGATATAATATAAACCGATTATGCGGCCTGTCAGCTTGCGATGAACGACGGGCTGCTTTCGCGAGGCCTACCGACGTTAGGGCAGAGGCGGCGAAAAACGATCAGGAGCGGAAGGGCGGCGAATGCACGCGCCTCTTCCGCGAAGCAAGAGGATCGGATAGGAAAGGTTTCACACAATGGCCAATGAATTTACTCAGGAATTCCTGAAATTGCGGGACCGCTACATTGAGCGCGGCTTTGGGCGGCTGAACCCGGTGCAGAAGCAGGCGGTGTTCCACACCGAAGGCCCGCTGCTGATTCTGGCGGGCGCAGGCAGCGGCAAAACCACCGTGCTGGTCAACCGCATTGCAAACATCATTCGCTTCGGGCAGGCGCACGGCAGCGATTGGACCCCCCGCGAGGTGACCGAAGCGGACGTGATCGCCCTGCGCACGGCCCAGATGATGGGCACACCGGCCCCGGCCAGCCTGGCCCCCATGCTGGCGAAGGACCCGGCCCGCCCCTGGAATGTGCTGGCCATTACCTTTACCAACAAGGCGGCGGACGAGCTGAAGAGCCGTCTGGCGGCCATGCTTGGCCCCACCGAGGGCGGCGACGTGAACGCCTCCACCTTCCATTCGGCATGCGTGCGGATCCTGCGGCGGGACGGTGAGCGGCTGGGCTATCCCAAGAGCTTCACCATCTACGACACGGATGACCAGCAGCGGGCCATGAAGGAAGTCTACAAGCAGCTGATGGTGGACGATAAGTTCCTGCCCATCAAGGCCTGCATGGGGCAGATCGGCCGCCTGAAGGACGAACTGGTCAGCCCCAAAGAGGCGCTGGCCGCCCCGGCAGACACCAAGGCGGGCCTGATCGCCAAGGTGTACGAGGCGTACCAGCGGCGGCTGAAAAGCGCTGGCGCCATGGACTTTGACGACCTGATCTACAATACGGTCTGCCTGTTCCAGCAGGAAAAGGACGTGCTGGAGTATTATCAGAACAAATATCGCTACATTCTGGTGGACGAATATCAGGACACCAGCGTGGCGCAGTTCCATCTGGTGCGGCTTTTGGGCGGCGGCACCCATAACGTGTGCGTGGTGGGCGATGATGACCAGAGCATTTACCGCTTCCGCGGGGCGACCATTGAAAACATCCTGAACTTTGAGCACCATTTCCCCGGCGCAAAGGTCATTCGGCTGGAGCAGAATTACCGCTCCACCTCCAACATTCTGGACGCGGCCAACTGCGTCATTAAGAACAACCATGGCCGCAAGGGTAAAACCCTGTGGACCGAAAACGGCGAGGGTGCGAAGGTGCACCACTACGAAGCCGAAAACGAGCAGGACGAGGCCAGCCACATCGCCACTGTGATCGGCCAGAATCTGCGCAAGGGCGCAAAACTGCGCGACCATGCGGTGCTGTACCGGATGAACGCCCAGTCGAACCCCGTGGAAACCTATTTCGCCCGTGCGGGCATTCCCTACAAAATCGTGGGCGGCCAACGCTTCTACGACCGCAAGGAAATCAAGGACATTGTGTCCTATATGTCGGTGGTGGCCAACCCGCAGGACGACCTGCGGCTGCGGCGCATCATCAACGAACCGGCCCGCAAGATCGGCGCCACCACCTTGGAAAAGATGGCGCAGATTGCCGCACGGGAGGGAACCTGGCTGCTGGATGTGTGCCGCCGGGCGGATCAGTTCCCGGAACTGGGCCGTACTTCGGCCCCGCTGCTGAAGTTTTACCAGCTGTATCAGCAGCTGAAGGAGGCGGCGGACACGCTGCCGCTGGACGAATTTGCCGCCAAGGTGATGGAGCTGAGCGGCTACGAGGCCATGCTGAAGGCGGCCGGGGATGAGGGCGCGGCCCGTTTGGAAAACCTGGGCCAGTTGATCTCCAGCGTGAAAACCTATGCGGACCAGAAAGGCCCGGAGGCCAGCCTGGAGGGATTCTTGGAAGAGGTAGCCCTAATCTCGGATCTGGACAGCTACGACCAGGACACCGACGTGGTGGTGATGATGACCATGCACGCGGCCAAGGGCCTGGAGTTCGACTATGTGTTCATTCTGGGCATGGAAGAGGGCGTGTTCCCCAGTGAGCTGAGCCGCTATTCGGATGAGGATCTGGAGGAAGAGCGGCGGCTGTGCTATGTGGGCATTACCCGCGCCAAAAAGGAATTGTACCTCTCGTCCAGTCAGAGCCGGATGATCTTTGGCCAGACCCGGCGCAACCGCCCCAGCCGCTTTTTGGAGGAGATCGACGCGAACCTGTTGGAAGAGGAGCAAAGCCCCAACCTGCAGCGTTCGTGGGGCGGCGCGAGCCGCAGTGAGTATGCCGGGTACGGCGGTGGGTACGGAGGTGCCTATGGCGGCGGCTACGGCGGCCGGGCAGCCGGCGGTGCAAACCGCGGCTACCTGAACAACGAATACAATCGCGCCTCCGGCCGGGGGTATGGTCAGGGCAGCTTCGGCCAGGGCGGAACGGCCCGAACCGGCTACGGAAGCGGCTACGACGGCACTGCGGGCCGCGGCACGGCCGGGCAGACCATCGGCCAGAGGGCCGCGCAGGAGCACCCCGGTGCCCGGCGCTGGACCAGCGCCACGGCTTCGGCTGGGGCCCCGGCGCAGAAGGCGGGCGAGAAGCCCAGCTTCCAGCCGGGCGATCTGGTGAACCACAAGGTGTTTGGCCGCGGCCAGGTGCTGAAGGTGACGCCGGTGGCAGGCGACACCATTGTGGAGATCCGTTTTGACCGGGTCGGCGTGAAAAAAACCATGGCCAACTATGCGCCCATTACCCTCATTAAGGAATAAAAAAGGTGAAGAAAATGCTGAAAGTTTCATTGATCGCTCATACGCCGGAGCCGGAAAAGGTTGTGGCGGCCGCCGCAAAACTCTGCTACTCCAATGCGCACATTGATGACCTGCTGGATGGGCTTACCCCCGAAAAAAGTGCGGATTTTGTGCGGATGCTGGCCCGTATGGGCCACGAAAGTCCCACCGAGCACGCCAGCTTTACCTTTGCCATTGAGGGTGTGAGCCGCAGCCTGCTGGCGCAGATCACCCGGCACCGCATTGCCAGCTTCAGCGTGCAGAGCCAGCGCTATGTGCGGCTGGATCAGTTTGAATATGTGACCCCGCCCGCCGTGGAAGAGGACCCGGAGGGGCTGGCAGCCTTTGAGCAGGCCATGGCCGAAGAGGCGGAGCACTACCGCCGCATCGCCGCGGTGCTGAAGGAAGGGCACATCCGCCAGCTGGTGGCGCAGGGCATGGACGAGGAAAAGGCCGCCAAGAAGGCCGAGAAAATGGCCATTGAGGATGCCCGCTTTGTGCTGCCCAACGCCTGCACTACGAAAATGATCGTGACCATGAACGCCCGCAGCCTGCAGAACTTTTTCCATCACCGTTGCTGCAACCGGGCCCAGTGGGAGATTCGGGAGCTGGCGGAGCAGATGTTCAAGCTGGTGTATGAGGTGGCCCCGGCGCTGTTCGAGGCGGCCGGCCCCTCCTGTGTGGCAGGCCCCTGCCCGGAAGGCAAGATGAGCTGCGGCCGGGCGGATGAGATGCGCGCCCATTACGCCGCGCTGAAGAAAGGAGCCAACCGGTGAAGGGCCATTTGATCGTGCTGGAAGGGCTGGACGGCAGCGGCAAGGCGACCCAGGCCGGGCTTCTGGTACAGGCGCTGGAGCGGCAGGGCCTTCCGGTGCGGAAGATCAGCTTCCCCAATTATGAAAGCCCCGCCTGTGAACCGGTTAAAATGTATCTGGCGGGGGAGTTCGGCCAGAAACCCGGAGACGTGAACGCCTATGCGGCCTCCACCTTTTATGCGGTGGACCGATACGCCAGCTTCCAGAAGGACTGGCGGGCATATTATGACGACGGCGGCGTGGTGATCGCAGACCGCTACACCACCAGCAACGGCATTCATCAGTGCTCGAAGCTGCCGAGGGAAGAGTGGGACGCCTATCTGGACTGGCTGTTTGAATTTGAGTATGAAAAACTGGGCATCCCGGAGCCGGAGCAGGTGATCTACCTGCAGGTGGACCCGCAGGTAAGCCAGGCGCTGATGACCGGCCGCTATCAGGGGGACGAAACCCGGAAGGACATCCACGAGCGGGATGTGGAATACCTGAAGGCCAGCCGCCGTGCGGCGGAGTACTGTGCCGATCGGTTCCACTGGCAGCGGGTGCGCTGCGATGAGAACGGCGCCATGCGCCCGATCGAGGACATTCACCGGGAAATTCTTGCGCTGGTTTTGAAACATCGGGAAGAGTCCGTTCGTTATCAATAAGAAATTGTGGACCGGCAGAGGAATGCAGCTGCCGTTGAGGGGAGTGAAGCGAATATGCGGATTGCTGAAAAAAAGGATCTGGATGCTTTGTGTAGGTTGTTCGAAAACGCCCATCACGCCAGCCTGGACTATGCCCGGATGGCGCTGGAGCGGTTTGCCGGTGTGGAGCACCTGCTGGTGGAGGATGGGCCGAACGGCCCGGAGGCCTTTGTGTGCGCGGTGCCGGTGACACTTGGGCCGAGAAACGGCGTGTACTTTTACGGCCTGAGTGCCCCGCAGGGCCGGGAGGCGGAGGTTCTGCACAAGGCGGAAGAGTGGGTGCATGAGGACGGCGTGACCTTTGCGGTGGCCCGGCCCCGCACGGCGGAGCAATGGGCGCTGTACACCGAAAATGGCTACCAGAAAGCGTTCGGCACCCGGCGGCTGAGCCGCGCCATCCGGCGCAATTTGTGGGCACAAGCGGACTTTGACGCCGTGACGGTGCGCACGCTGGAGCAGCTTCGGCGCCAGTATGCACCGGACAGCGTCTGCCTGCCGTCTCACGCCCTGGTGGAAGTTATGACCGACCTGTACAGCCGCGGCCTGACCATCGTTTCCAGCGAGGAAGGGTACGGGATGTATTTCCAAAAAGGGGAGACCCTGCACTTTATTGAGCTGTTTGCAATCGGGGACCGCCCGGCCGAGAAGCTGATGGAGGCCGCCCGGGAAAAGGTTGGGGCCGAACGGGCCGAGCTGCTGCTTGGCACCGAGCAGACCCTGTTTTTGGGCGAGGGAAGCCGGGAAGATTACGGCTGCATCCGCTTCTTCGGCCGCCCCTTTGACGTGACGGAGAGCTACATGCGGCTGATGCTGGATGCAGCACAAGAGTAAGGAGTAAATCATGCAGGAAAAGCCGAAGAAAAAACGGGGATGTGCCCCGCTGCTGGTGGTTCTGGTGCTGGTCGTGGTGCTGGCGGCCGTGGCAGCGGTGACGGTTCTGGGAGAAGTAAAGGGCGGCGCCCCCGGCGCAGATGTGACCGTGAGCATTGCGCAGGGCAGCGGTGTGGCAAGCATCAGCAAGCAGCTGGCGGATGCGGGCGTGATTCGCTTTCCGCAGGTGTTCCGCCTGTATGTGAAGCAGTCCGGCAAAGCCAGTCAGCTGCAGTACGGTGATTTTACCCTGCACAAGGGCATGGGATATGATGCGCTGATCGACGCGCTGAGCCAGTATGCCGCCGCGGACACCGTGACTCTGACCTTCCCGGAGGGAACCCCGGCGCTGGGCATTGCCCAGGCCATGGAGAACGCCGGGCTGTGCTCGGCTGAGGAGTTCCTGGCCTGCGCCAACGGGGAGGACGGAAGCGATTTCTCTCAGTACGACTTCTGGACCCGGATTCCGGACAACGAGAACCGTTTTATGAAGTGCGAGGGGTATCTGTTCCCGGAAACCTACGAGTTCTATAAGGACGATACCGTGTACAATTACGTAAACACGTTCTACAGCGAGTTTGACCGCCGTGTGGATGGCGAACTGCTGGACAAGGTGGACGCCTCCGGCATGAGCCTGGAGGACGTGGTGATTCTAGCTTCGTTTGTGCAGGAAGAGGCCGGAAACGAGGAGGACCGGAATGTGGCCGAGGTGTTCCTGAACCGGCTGGCGGAAGGCTCGCCCTATCCCCGGCTGGAGAGCAACGCCAGCAGCTACGTGCAGGACCCGAATGACAACAATTATCTCTACAACTGGGTGGCCCCGTACTACGGCGGTTGGGAGAATCTGCCCGAGGGGCTGTACAACGCCTACAACACGTACAGCTGTGAGGGTCTGCCTGCCGGGCCGATCTCCAACCCGGGCCTGGCGGCCATGGAGGCCGTGGTGGATCCGAACACGGAGCTGGTGGGCGAACAGGGCGGAAGCCCCTGCTACTTCTTTGTGACGGACCTGTCCGGCAAATACTACTATGCGTCCACGTTTGAAGAGCATCAGGCCAATGTGCGCACGGCGCAAAGCGTGAACCAGAAGCTGGGCGGCTGAATAGACAGGCGCAGCATGGCCAAAACCGGCTGAAATGCAGAAGAGAAAGGATACAAAACCATGTTGGAGCGACCGGAATTGCTCAGCCCGGCGGGTGACCTGGAACGTTTGAAATATGCGGTAATGTTTGGGGCGGATGCCGTATATGCGGGCTTGCCCGAGTTTGGAATGCGCACGGCACCGAAGAATTTCACCCCGGAGCAGCTGCAGGAGGGATGTGTGTTTGCCCATGCCCGCGGCCGCAAGGTGTATCTGACCATGAACACCCTGCCCACCAATGAGGAGATGGACCGCCTGCCGGAAGCCATTCGCGCCGCCCAGCAGACGGGGGTGGATGCGCTGATCGTGGCCGATCTGGGCGTGCTGGCGATGGCGAAGGAACTGGCGCCAGAGATGCCCATTCACTTTTCCACCCAGATGGGCATTACCAACTACGGCGCTGCCACAGCGGCCTACCGCATGGGGGCCAGCCGGGTGGTTCTGGCGCGGGAACTGAGCCTTCAGGACGTTGCCCGCATCCGAGACAAGACGCCGCCGGAACTGGAAATCGAGGCCTTTGTGCACGGTGCCATGTGCATGAGCGTTTCGGGACGCTGCCTGCTGAGCCAGTATCTGACCGGGCGGGACGGAAACCGGGGCCAGTGTGCCCAGCCCTGCCGCTGGAAGTACCACATTGCGGAGGAAACCCGTCCCGGCCAGTGGATGGAGATCGGCGAAACGCCGGAAGGCAGCTACATCCTGAATGCAGACGACATGTGCACGGCCCCGTTCCTGGATCTGATCTGCCAGGCGGGCGTGGACAGCCTGAAAATTGAGGGCCGCGCAAAAACGGCCTACTATGTGGCCTCGGTCACCAGTGCGTACCGGCAGGCGCTGGATGCCTTTTTGCAGGACCCGGAGCACTACCAGCTGCCCCAGCAGGCGCTGGACGAGCTGACCCGCACCAGCCACCGGCACTATTCCCCGGGCTTTTACTTCGGCCGGGAACACGCTGCCCAGAGCACCCAGCGGGGCGGTTACATTCGGGAATGGGAGTTCATCGGCGTGGTGGAAGGCTGGAAAAATGGGGTGGCCCACTGCACCCAGCGAGGGAAATTTACCCTGGGTGAGACCATTGAGGCCCTGTGCCCGGACGGCCGGGTGGTGCCCATCACGCCGGAATGGATCGAAAACGGAGAAGGCGAGCGCGTGGAAGCCACACCCCATGCCATGATGGAATACACCATTCCCTGCGCGGAACCGCTGGGTCCGTACACCCTTCTGCGCCGCCCCACCGGGGAAGCAAAGCAGGGATGACTTCGGTTTGATCCGGTATCCGGTCAAAAAGAAAAATAGAAATGAAAAATCCCCTCCACAGGGCGGGCCGTTGCGGCCGGTGCCTGTGGAGGGGATTCTTTTTGCAGCAAAGCAGCTGTTGCGTTTGAAATTCGCCAAAAAGATGCGCTTATAGATCGGCGTTACAGATTAAAAGCCTTGTGCAGGGCTTCCAGCGCGGTGTCCTCATCGTTTTCGTGAATCAGCAGCGAGATGTCCAGGTCGCTGGTGGTGATGAGGGAGATGTCCACACCCGCTTCGCTCAGGGCGGACATGGCGCGGGCGGCCACACCCACACTGTTGACCATCTCTTCGCCGAACAGATTCAGCTTGCTGTAACCGCCGCTGATGAGGGGGACGCTCTGTGCCCGGCCGCCGGTCAGGGCGGGCAGGCTCTTCATCACGGTGGCAAAGTCGCTGTAATTGGCGGTGAAGCTGTAATCCACGCTGGCACCGTGGGGAATGCTCTGGCAGATCATGTCCAGAACCACGCCTTCACGGGCGAACACGTTCAGATGCTCCGCCAGGTTTGCGGCGCTGTACTCCGCACCGGGGAAGGTGATGAGCATGATGTTCTGCTGGCTGGTAATTTTCGATACTCCGTACATACTGTAAAAACCTCCGCTCTGCAAAAAGCATTGCTTATAAATCCAGAAATTCCTCGTTTACATACTGAGTCAATACCTTGCGGATGTACTCCGGGCCAAATTCCGGATGTTTGGCCCGCACGCCGTGGCTGTTTGCCAGCTCGTCCGGGTAGTCCTTCAAAAGATACACGCGGATGTTGCTGTAACCGCCGTCGTAGTGGTTGATAACCGGATGAAGCACCGGGCTGTGGATGGCGGTTTGGCTGGTGCCGTCGGGGTAATCCACCTTTTCAATCTGAAGGTCCAGAATCAGGCCGATCATCTCGTCCGGCTGGGACTGGGCGCTGATGAAATTGCCCAGGGAATAGGCAACAAAGGCCTGCCGCCCGTCCACACTGGTAAGCCACTGGGCGTCCTGCACCACATGGGGATGGGTGCCCAGAATCACATCCGCGCCCCAATCCACCTGCTGCTGGGCCAGCGCACGCTGTGCGTCGGTGACAATGTGGCTGTCCTCCACGCCCCAATGGTCGCTCACCACCACCAGGTCCGCCTGCTGGCGGGCCTGGCGGATCTGCCGCTCCATCACATCGGTCTGGCTGGTGTAAATTACGGTGGCCTCCGCACTGGAAGGGGTGGGAATTCCGTTGGTGTGCTCAGTGTAAGCGAGGTAGGCAATGCGAACCCCGTTCACCTCCTGATAGGCAATCTCCGGGGATTCCGCAATTTCCGTGTCATAGCTGCGCGGTTGGTCGGCGGGATGGTGCTCGGCGTTGGTGTACAGGCCGCAGGTCACCACATCGTCGGGCATGGCGGCCCAGTAAGCGCGGGTGGCCGCAATGCCGGCAGCGCCGCGGTCGTAGGTGTGGTTGTTGGACATACTGAATACCCGGAACCCAATGTCGTACAGGGTGCGGCCCATTTCTCCGGGGGTGGAGAAGGCGGGGTAATCCGAAGGCTCCAGCGTATCGCTGATGAGCGTCTCCTGATTGATCCAGTTGATGTCAGACTGCCGGTAAAAATCCAGCATGTTCTGGTAGCAATATTCAAAATCATAGCCGTTGCCGCCGGCACGGCGGTTGGCCTGTTTGTAAATGCTGCTGTGAATCAGGTTGTCGCCGGTGGCGGAAAAGCGCAGTTCGGTGACGACTGGCTGCGGTTCCGGGGTGGCGGTTGGCTCTGGGGTAGCCGTGGCAGCGGGTGCAGCCGCCGGAATGGAGCCGCAGCCTGCAAGTAGGCCCAGGGCCAGCGTCAGCGCCGCCAGGCGCGCCCGCAGCCTCAAGTCAGGTCACCCAGCAGGTCGGCCATGGTGTACAGGCCGGGCTTGCGGCCGGCCAGATACACGGCGGCGTTGATGGCGCCGTTGGCGAACACCCCGCGGGAAGCGGCGCTGTGGCTCAGGGTGATGACCTCATCGGGGCCGCAGAAGAGAACCTCGTGCTCGCCCACAATGCTGCCGCCGCGCACGGCGTGCAGGCCGATCTCGTGGGGGTCACGCTTCTGGCGAACATCGTGGCGGTCGTAGACGTAATGATAAGCACCGCCGGCCTCTTCGTTGATGGCGTCGGCGATCATCAGCGCGGTGCCGCTGGGAGCATCCACCTTGTTGTGGTGGTGCTTTTCCACGATTTCGATGTCGTAGTCCAGCCCCAGCAGGTGGGGGGCCTTTTTGGCCAGGGCAATCAGCAGGTTGATGCCCATGGACATGTTGGCGCTCTTGAACAGGGCCACCTTCTCAGCGGCCTCGGTCAGGTGCTGCTGGGTGGACTCACTCAGGCCGGTGGTGCAGACCACGGCGGGCACGCCGCTCTCGGCGCACCAGTCCAGCATTTCGTCCACGGCGCTGGCGGTGGAGAAATCGATTACCACATCGCCCTTTACGGGCAGATCGGCAAAGCGGCTCACCACGGGGATGGGGCCGTCCGAGGGGCGCAGGTCCACACCGGCGGCAACGCGGCAATCCTGCCGCTGGCTGATCAGCTCACACAAAACCTGGCCCATACGGCCGTTGATGCCATGAATTACGATATCGATCATTGGAGACACTTCCTTTTCGTTTTTATTCATTTTTTAAATGTTTGGTCCATTGGATTTACATTTGATGGGAATAGACCCCCCGCAGCCGGCCGCGCACGAATTGGCACGTTGTGCCGTGCCGCGGCCCAAAACCGGGTACACACAAAATCAGGCCCGGCCCTTTTTGCATGGGCCGGGCCTGATCCATTATTTCAGCAGACCGGCAGCCTGAAGTTCGTCATGGATCAGCTGGCGATGGGCCTCGCTGACCGGAACCAGAGGCAGGCGGCAGGGCCCGGCGGGGAAGCCCAGCTGGTTCATGGCTTCCTTCACGGGGATGGGGTTCACCTCGCAGAACAGCGCGTGCACCAGAGACAACAGCTTCAGCTGAAGCTCCAGGCTCTCCTGCGTTTTGCCCTCAAACCACAGGCGGCAGATGTCGTGGGTCTGGCGGGGGGCCACGTTGGACAGCACCGAGATCACGCCCTTGCCGCCCAGAGACAGGATGGGCACGATCTGGTCGTCGTTGCCGGAGTATACGTCGATGTCATCGCCGCACATCTGGCGGATGGTGGCCACCTGGCTGATGTTGCCGCTGGCCTCCTTGATGCCGCACACCAGAGGATGCTCTGCCAGCTTCTTCACGGTGGCAGGCTCAATGTTCATGCCAGTGCGGGAAGGTACGTTGTACAGGATGGCCGGCAGCCCGACCTTATCCACCACATTCAGGAAGTGGGGAATCAGGCCGGCCTGAGTGGTCTTGTTGTAATAGGGGGTCACCAGCAGCAGCGCATCCGCGCCCAGGTCACGGGCGGCGGTGGCCAGCCGGAGAGAATGGGCGGTGTCGTTGGCACCGGTGCCGGCAACCACCGGCACACGGCCCGCAGCGGCCTTTACGGCGGTGCCGATGGTGGCAATATGCTCCTCGTCGGTGAGGGTGGCGGCTTCGCCCGTGGTGCCGCAGATGACAATGGCGTCGGTGCCGCCCTGAATCTGCTCATCCACCAGACGGGTGAGCAGGGCATGATCCACCGTGCCGTCGGCCTGCATCGGGGTAATGATGGCCACACCGGCACCGGTGAAAATAGTCTTTTTCTTCATAAAATGTCAGCCTCCGTTCTGAGATGATCAGTCCAGATAGCCCTTTGCGGCCAGCAACTCTGCCAGCAGGACAGCGCCGCCCGCAGCGCCGCGCAGGGTGTTGTGAGACAGGCAAACGAACTTGTAATCGTACTGGGTATCCTCCCGCAGGCGGCCGATGCACACGGCCATGCCGTTTTCGGTGTTGCGGTCCAGACGAGTCTGAGGACGGTCGTTCTCCTCAAAATAGTGCAGGAACTGCTTGGGGGCGCTGGGCAGGTTCAGCTCCTGAGCGGGGCCGGAGAAGTTGGCCCAGCACTCCAGAATTTCTTCCTTGGTGGGCTTCTTCTTGAAGGAAGCGAACACGGCAGCCATGTGGCCGTCCGAAACGGGAATGCGCAGGCACTGGGCCGTGATGGAAGGCTCGGTGGCAGAAACGATCTGGTCGCCCTGGATGGTGCCCCACAGTTTCAGAGGCTCCTGCTCGCTCTTCTCTTCCTCACCGCCAATGTAGGGGATGCAGTTGTCCAGAATTTCGGGCCAGGTCTCGAAGTTCTTGCCGGCGCCGGAAATGGCCTGATACGTGCAGACCAGAGCCTTTTCCACACCATACTCCTTCATCAGGGGATGCAGCGCAGGAACGTAGCTCTGCAGAGAGCAGTTGGACTTAACGGCGATGAAGCCGCGCTTGGTGCCCAGACGACGGCGCTGGGCGGGGATAATCTCAATGTGCTGGGCGTTGATCTCAGGCACGACCATGGGCACATCGGGAGTAAAGCGGTGTGCGCTGTTGTTGGACACCACCGGGCACTCGGCCTTGGCGTAAGCCTCTTCCAGAACACGGATCTCATCCTTCTTCATGTTGACGGCGCAGAACACAAAATCCACCTGAGAGGCGACCTCTTCCACATGGGAAGCGTCCAGCACCACCAGCTTCTTGGCGGCCTCGGGCATGGGGGTGCTCATCATCCAATGGCTGCCCACCGCGTCCTCATAGGTTTTGCCTGCAGAGCGGGGCGAAGCGGCCACCGCGGCCAGATGGAACCAGGGATGGTTCTCCAACAGGGTAACAAACCGCTGGCCGACCATGCCGGTCGCGCCCACAACGCCTACACGATACTGTTTCATTTCGCAACATTCCTTTCCACACCCCGCCGCCCGGCAGGGCTTACGATACCGGCGGCTCAGCCGCCATGGCCCAAGGGCCTTTGCCTTTTTCAAATTCTATGCGGCAAAAGGCCCCGCCGCCCCCCGCACAGGGACGGCCCAAAACGGAACAGCCTGCTTTTTCATCACCCGCTTTGCGGTGTACCCGCCCGCATCGACGAAAAACGGCGGAAACATCTGCATTCAGGCAATAAAAAAACCGGCTTGAAAACCGGCAAAATATGCAATATAATAGGATATTGCACAGTATGCACAGCGCTCCACCTTCCTGACAGCGCTCCACTTTCCTGCGGGGAAGAAGGTGACAGTTTCGAACCTTTCGGCTTTGAAACCAGGCAAACTGTTTGCCGTACAGCCTGCCTTCGGCGGAATTTCCCTTTCACGCCGGGTCCTGCGGCTTGGCAGCCTGCCCGGAATTACTCATGAAACCCGCACCTCTGTGCTTAGATTCACTATATCATCACAAGGCAGCATTGTCAATGTTTTATAAGGGGGCAAACCCATGCTGAAAAAAGATTTTTGGTTCGACCTGCCCAAGGAGCAGATCGCGCAGGAGCCGGCGATTCCGCGGGATTCCGCCCGTCTGATGACGCTGGACCGCGGCAGCGATGCCATCGGTCATCACATCTTCCGGGAGCTGCCGGAACTGCTGGAGCCGGGCGATCTGCTGGTGGCCAACAACTCCAAGGTGCTTCCGGCCCGGCTCATCGGCACGAAAGAGCACACCGGGGCCGTGTGCGAGCTGCTGCTGCTGAACCAGCACAAGGGCGACACGTGGGAATGCCTGGCCAAGCCCGGCAAGCGCCTGCACCCCGGCACCCGCATTCTGTTTGGCGACGGCAGCCTCAGCGCGGAAATTGAGGAGACGCTGGAGGACGGCAACAAGTACGTTACCTTTTATTATGACACCGAGACCCTGTACGAAAAGCTGGATGAGTTCGGCAAAATGCCGCTGCCGCCCTACATCACCAAGCAGCTGGAGGACCAGAGCCAGTACCAGACCGTGTATGCCAAGGAGCTGGGCAGCGCCGCCGCCCCCACCGCAGGCCTGCACTTCACCCCGGAGCTGATGAAGCGCCTGGAGGAGAAGGGGATCGGCTTTGCCGAGGTGACCCTGCACGTGGGCCTGGGCACCTTCCGCCCGGTGAAAGAGGATGACATTGCCGACCACAAGATGCACACCGAATGGTATGCAGTGAGCGAGGAAACGGCCCGCCGCATCAACGAGACGAAGGCCGCCGGGCATCGGGTGATCGCCGTGGGCACCACCAGCTGCCGCACGCTGGAGTCGGTGGCGCAGAAATACGGGGAGATCCGGGCCTGCAGCGGCGATACGGACATTTTCCTGTATCCCGGCCGGGAATTCAAGGCCATTGACGGCCTGATCACCAATTTCCATTTGCCGGAGAGCACGCTGATCATGCTGGTAAGTGCATTTTACGGCTACGAAAAGACCATGGCGGCCTACAAAACGGCCGTGGAAGAGAAGTACCGCTTCTTCAGCTTTGGCGATGCGATGCTGATTCTGTAAAACCGACGACCATCAAGAACAACTCAGAGACAATGGAGGATGCCATCCCATGCCCTACAAACTGCTGAAACAGGAGCACAATGCCCGCCGCGGCGAGTTTACCACGGTGCACGGCACGGTGCAGACCCCTGCCTTCATGAACGTTGCCACGGCCGGCGCCATCAAGGGCGGCCTGTCGGCCTTTGATTTGAAGGACATTCGCTGCCAGGTGATGCTGTGCAACACCTACCATCTGCATCTGCGGCCGGGCGACAAGCTGGTGGCCGACCTGGGCGGCCTGCACAAGTTTACCCGGTGGGATGGCCCCATCCTCACCGACAGCGGTGGATTTCAGGTGTTCAGCCTGGCCAAGCTGCGCAAGATCAGCGAGGAGGGCGTGACCTTCGCCTCGCATCTGGACGGCCACCGCATTTTTATGGGCCCGGAACAGAGCATGCAGATTCAGGCAAACCTGGGTTCCACCATCGCCATGGCGTTTGACGAGTGCGTGGAGAACCCGGCCCAGCACAGCTACTCCAAGGCCAGCTGCGAGCGCACCACCCGCTGGCTGGCCCGCTGCAAGGCGGAGATGGCCCGGCTGAAGCACGAGGAGCTGGCGGTGAACCCGGACCAGCTGCTGTTCGGCATCAACCAGGGCTGCACCTTTGAGGACCTGCGTGTGGACCACATGAAGCGCATTGCCGAGATGGACCTGGATGGCTACGCCATCGGCGGCCTGGCGGTGGGCGAGCCTGCCGAGGTGATGTACGAGATCATTTCCGCCGTGGAGCCGTATGCCCCCAAGGAGAAAATCCGGTACCTGATGGGCGTGGGCACCCCGGGCAACATTCTGGAGGCGGTGTCCCGCGGGGTGGACCTGTTCGACTGCGTGATGCCCAGCCGCAATGCCCGCCACGGCCACCTGAACACCTGGAACGGCATCATCAACATCAAGAACGCGAAGTATGAGCGGGACGAGCAGCCCATCGACCCGGAGTGCGACTGCCCCGTGTGCCGCAATTTCTCCCGTGCCTATCTGCGGCACCTGTTCAAGGCGGACGAGATGCTGGGAATGCGGCTGGCTGTGATGCACAACCTGTATTTCTACAACCACCTGATGGAGCGCATTCGGGAGGAGCTGGACGCCGGAACGTTCACCCAGTTCCATGATCGTTATGTGAAACTGCTGGATACCCGCATCTGAGCGGCAAATGATGCTTGCATCTTACCGCGGGATTCTGTATAATAAAACTTACTAACTGAAAAGAGGAGATTTCTGCATATGTCTATTGCGATGCTCGATACCGCCGCCAACGACGGCAGCATGATGACCCTTGTGATCACCATGGTGCTGACCCTGGGCCTGATGTACTTTATGATCTATCGGCCCCAGAAGAAGCAGCAGAAGAAGGACACTGAGATGCGCAATGCCCTGGACATTGGTGACGAGGTCACCACCATCGGCGGCATTGTGGGCCGCGTGGTTGCCATCAAGGAGGACACCTTCGTGCTGGAGACCGGCAGCGACCGCATGAAGATCCGTTTCCGCCGCAGCGCCATTGCTTCCGTGGAGAAGCTGGACCTGGAGGCCAAGTAAGCAGGGATACTCAGGGCACCTTTTGCATACCGTATAGTGTGCAGGAGGTGCTTTTTTATGCAAAGGGGGATGCAGCGCATGAACCAGAATCAGAAGCCCGGCGGGCGTAAGAGCAGAACGGGCGCGCTGGCGGCCAACCTGTTGTGGGCGGTGGCCGCCGGGCTGGCCGCGGCCGTGGGCGCAATGGGGGCCATGGCGCTGCTGCTGACCCGTGTAAGCCTGCCGGCGGCCGCCGCGGTGCCGCTGGCCACCCTGGCGGTTTGCCTGGGGGCCGGCTGCGGCGGCTGGCTGCTGGTGCGCCGCCAGGGCGAAAACGGGCTGGCGCTGGGGGCGCTGGTGGGCTTTCTGTTCTTCGGAATGCTCGCCGCAGCCGCTGCGCTGAACGGCAGCCGGGATGTGAGCGGGCTGCTGGCAGCAAAGCTGGTTTCGCTGCTGCTCAGCGGGGCGCTGGGCGGCTATGTGGGGCTGGTGCAGAGCGAGCGCAAGCGCCGCCGCCGGGCAAGGGTAAAATAAACCGGGTGCATTGCCCGGGAAATACAGGTCTGCCGGGGCAGGGGAGAGCGAAACGCTCGGCCTCTGCCTTTGCTGTGCCGGAAAACGGCCGGGAGAAACATCTGACATCACGACAAATTTTGCAGGAAAAACCGTTTTTGCTTGCATCCCCGGGGCAGGGCTGATATGATAGTACGGAAAGATTGCTCCGCCTACGGGATCTGCGGCGACGGGCGGAGAAAACACGAGGGAATTGTGAAAGAAAGAGGAGGTTCTTCTATGAGCAAACCCCAAGAAAGCCATGAGGCGATTTATGACGCCCGCAGCCTGGGCATTCCCAAGCTGCTGATTCTGGGCGTGCAGCATACCTTTGCCATGTTCGGCGCTACGGTGCTGGTGCCCCTGCTGACCGGCCTGAGCGTTTCCACCACGCTGCTGTGCGCCGGTCTGGGAACGCTGCTGTTCCACTTCCTGTGCAAGGGAAAGGTGCCTGCGTTCCTGGGTTCTTCCTTTGCGTTCCTGGGCGGCTTCGGCATTGTGGCGCCCAAGCTGATGGATGCTGCCGGGCAGCAGACCATCCCCAATGCGGAAATGCTGCCCTACGCCTGCGCGGGCGTGGCCTTCAGCGGCATTCTGTACCTGCTGTTCAGCGCCCTGATCAGCGTGTTCGGCGTGGGCAAGGTGATGCGCCTGTTCCCCCCTGTGGTGACCGGCCCCATCATCATTGCCATCGGCCTGATTCTGGCCCCCTCCGCCATCACCAACTGCCAGACCAACTGGCTGCTGGCCGTTGTGGCGCTGGGCACCGTCATCGTTTGCAACATCTGGGGCAAAGGCATGGTGAAGATCCTGCCCATTCTGCTGGGCGTGCTGGTGTCCTACGCGGTGGCGCTGGTTACCGGTGCGGTGGACTTTACCGCCATTCGCGAGGCTGCCTGGCTGGGCTTCCCCATTCACAAGTCGGCCATGGGCCTGTTTGCCATCGACGGCTCGCCTGAGTTCTTCAGCGCGCTGCTGACCATTATGCCCATTGCTCTGGCCACGATGATGGAGCACATCGGCGACATTGCCGCCATCAGCGCCACCACCGGCAAGAACTACATCCGCGACCCGGGCCTGAACCGCACCCTGCTGGGCGACGGCCTGGCCACCACCATGGCCGGCCTGCTGGGCGGCCCCGCCAACACCACCTACGGTGAGAACACCGGCGTGCTGGCGCTGACCCGCATTTATGACCCCCTGGTGGTGCGCATTGCCGCATGCTTTGCCATTGTGCTGAGCATGAGCCCCAAGTTTGAGGCCATCATCAACACCATTCCCGCCGGCATCGTGGGCGGCATTTCCTTCGTGCTGTACGGCATGATCAGTGCCATCGGCGTGCGCAACGTGGTGGAAAATCAGGTGGACTTCACCAACAGCCGCAACCTGATCATCGCTGCGGTGATTCTGGTGAGCGCCCTGGGCTTCAACGGCGTGGGCGGCATCTCCATCCCCGTGGGCAGCGTGACCATCAGCCTGTCCGGCCTGGCCATTGCCGCCATCCTGGGCATTCTGCTGAACGCGATCCTGCCCGGCAACGACTATGAGTTTGACAGCGTGAACGGCGGCGAGGACGGCCTGAACATGCAGGTGTGATGCCTTGCCGGGTTGCGGCAAACGCAGTTTTTGATGCAGCTTAATGAAACCCGCTGTGGGAAACGGTGACGCTTCCCACAGCGGGTTTTTGTGTGTTTTGGGCAGGATGAAGCAGGCTGCACGCCGCAAAAAGAGGGCAGGAGAGCGAATTGTACATGCACTACGCACAGAATGGCCTCATAAATTAACAAAAGCGGGAGAAATGCAGAGAAAAACCTTGTGTGCGGGGGGCGTTTATACTATAATATATAAATATCTGGCCAAATAGACGCAGCGGGATTTGCCCGGATGCCGCAGCCAGTGTGGGAAAGTATTGGGCTTGACGCAAACAAGCAAGAGGGAGGACCGAACCATTATGAATGACTACCTTTCGATGAGCCATGAGCAGCTGCTGGAAGAGCAGGCGAAGCTGGCCGAGCTGTATGCCGGATATCAGGCAAAGAACCTGAAACTGGATATGTCCCGCGGCAAACCCTGTGTGGAACAGCTGGACCTTTCCGAAGAGATGTACCAGATGGTGGACAATTACATCGGCGAAAACGGTGTGGATGCCCGCAACTACGGCCTGCTGGAAGGTATGCCGGAGGCACGACGCTTCTTTGCGGAGCTGCTGGAAGTTACCCCGGAAGAGGTCATCGTGTGTGGCAACTCCTCCCTGAGCATGATGTACTATCTGATCGACCTGGGCTGGCGCAAGGGTTTTGTGGATAGCCTGACCCCCTGGCGCTTCTGCCTGAGCAACAAGTTCCTGTGCCCCGTGCCCGGTTACGACCGGCACTTCCGCGTGACCGAGTACTTCGGCTTCCAGCTCATTCCCGTGCCCATGAATGAGCACGGCCCTGACATGGACATGGTGGAGCGCCTGGTGAAGGACGAGGGCGTGAAGGGCATGTGGTGCGTGCCCAAGTACTCTAACCCGGACGGCTATGTGTACAGCGATGAGGTCATTCACCGGCTGGCTTCCATGGAGACGGCGGCCAAGGACTTCAAGCTGATCTGGGACGATGCCTATTGCGTGCATCACCTCACCGATGAGGAAGTGTCCATCCCCAGCATTCTGGCGGAATGCAAGGAGGCCGGCCACCCCGAGCGGCCCCTGCTGTTCTGCTCCACCAGCAAGATCACCTACCCCGGCGCAGGTGTGGCGGCGGTGGCCGGCAGTGAGGCCAACGTGCACTACATCACCGAGAACATGATGCCCATGGTCATCAGCTACGACAAGATGAACCAGCTGCGCCATGTGCAGTTCCTGAAGAACAAAGAGGGTGTGCTGGCCCATATGCGCAAGCACCGCAAGATTCTGGAGCCCAAGTTCAACTTGGTGAAGGAGACCTTCGCGAAAGAGCTGAACGGCTGCGGCAAAATTGCCCGCTGGACGGACCCCAAGGGCGGCTACTTCATCAGCCTGTACCTGCGGGAGGGCTGCGCCAAGCGCACCGTGCAGCTGTGCAAGGAGGCCGGCGTGGTGCTGACCGGCGCAGGCGCTGCCTACCCCTACGGCATTGACCCCCGCGACAGCCACCTGCGCATTGCCCCCACCTTCCCCAGCCTGGAAGAGCTGAAGACCGCGACGGACCTGCTGTGCATCTGCGTGCGCATGGCCACGGTGGAGCAGCTGCTGCGCGAAGGCTGAGCCGGAAGGCAGGCCCTGCAAGCGCCTGATTTTGATAAAACTGCAAAGACAGTTTGAGTTTTCGTAAATACTCCTGCTGCGGCTGCCCGGCCGCCGGTGAAGGCGTTTTGCCTGTGCCGGCAGCCGGGCGCTGTGCCGCGGCGGGATCTGGAGGTTCCCTGAAAGAATGAAAAGACGAGCAAAACCCTGGCAGTTTTTCCTGCCGGCCATTTTGATTCTGGTGTTTGCGTATCTGGCCCTGTTCGGCCTGAGCCGCCAGACCGACAATGGCACCGTGACCTATGTGAAAGGTGCCAGCGACATTCGCTTCGGCATTGACATCAAGGGCGGCGTGGACGTGACCTTCATGGTTGCGGACGGCACCGACGCCACCGATGAGCAACTGGACGCCGCCGAAAGCGTCATCCAGCAGCGGCTGGTGGGGCTGAACATCACCGACAGCGAGGTGTATGTGGACTACAACAAGGACCGCATCATCGTGCGCTTCCCCTGGAAGACCGGCGAGACCGAGTTCAACCCCGAAACTGCCATTGATGAGATCGGCACCACCGCCCACATGACCTTCCACAAGGGCTCCAGCGAGAGCGGCGAGCTGATCTTTGACGGTTCCGCCGTCAAGTCCGCCAGCGCCCGCTATGGTGCGGTCAGTGAGGCTGGCACCAACGAATACTATGTGGTGCTGGAGCTGAACGACGAGGGCCGTCAGGCCCTGGCAGATGCCACCACGGAGCTGTATGCCAGCAAGGGCATGATCAGCATCTGGCTGGACGACCAGTGCATCAGCGCTGCCACCGTGAACGACGCCATTACCGACGGCGTGGCGGTAATCACCGGCGGCTACAACAGCGCCACCGGCCAGCGGGGCTTTGCCCAGGAGGATGCCATCACTCTGGCCCGCCAGATCAATTCCGGCGCGCTGCCCTTTGCCCTCTCGGCAGAGAGCTACAGCACCCTGAGCCCCAGCCTGGGCAGCCAGAGCCTGGAGGCCATGGTGATCGCCGGCATCATTGCCTTCGTGCTCATCTGCGTGTTCATGATCAGCGTTTACCGCCTGCCCGGCTTTGTGGCCTGCATCGGCCTGCTGGGCCAGATGGCGGGCACCATTGCCGCGGTGTCCGGCTTCTTCCCGGTGTTCAACAGTTTTACCCTGACGCTGCCCGGCATTGCGGGCATTATTCTGGCCATCGGCATGGGTGTGGATGCCAACGTGATCACCGCCGAGCGCATCCGTGAGGAGCTTCGCGGCGGCAAGACCCTGGACGGCGCCCTGAAGGCCGGCTTCAGCCGCGGCCTGACCCCCATCATCGACGGCAACGTGACCATCGTGATCGTGGCCGTGGTGCTGATGGGCGCGTTTGGCCCCACCAACAGCCTGTGCGCCAAGCTGCTGACCCCGCTGTTCTTCATGTTTGGCCCCTCCACCGCCGGTACGGTGTATTCCTTCGGCTACACGCTGCTGGTCGGCGTGCTGCTGAACTTCGTGTTCGGCGTGCTGTTCAGCCGCATCATGCTGCGGGGCATCTCGCAGATCAAGGCGCTGCGCAACCCCTGGCTGTATGGCGCCAGCAACAAGCCCGCGGCCAAGCAGCTGAATGTGGCCGGCAAGCGCAAGGTGTTCCTGGGCATTTCCGGCGGCATTGCGGCAGTCGTGGTTCTGGCCTCCCTGATTCTGGGCGTCTCGATGGACATTCAGTTCAAGGGCGGCTCCATGATCGTGATGAGCTACGACGGCGAGATCTCCATGTCGGAGGCACAGAAGGCGGCTGAGTCGGTTCTGGGCAAGGGCCTGACCCTGCAGAGCGGCTCCAACGCGGCCACCGGCCAGCAGACGGTGACCATCAACCTGCCCGGCGCACAGACCCTCACCACGGAAGAGCTGCAGAGCCTGACGGATGCCCTGCAGGAGGCCTGCCCGGACAACCATATGGAACAGCTGCAGACCAGCACCGTGAACCCCACCATCGGCGGCGAGTTCCTGCGCAAGTGCCTGGTGGCGGTTGTGGCGGCCGTGGTGCTGATTCTGCTGTACATCGCCTGGCGCTTCCGCCGCATCGGCGGCCTGCCTGCCGGTGTGATCGCGGTGATCGCCCTGTTCAGCGACCTGGTTGCGGTGTTTGGTGCGTTTGTGCTGATGCGCATTCCCCTCAACGGCAACTTTGTGGCGGCCATGCTCACCATTTTGGGTTACTCCATCAACGATACCGTGGTTATGTATGACCGCATTCGTGAAAACCGCAACCTCTACGGCGACAAGATGCCCTTTGAAGAGCTGGTGAACCACAGCGTGAACCAGAGCCTGCGCCGTTCCATCAACACTACGCTGACCACCTGCCTGGCGCTGGCCACCATCTGCGTGATGGCCGTTGTGTTTGGGCTGGACAGCATCTTTACCTTTGCCATGCCCCTGATGGTCGGCATGATTTCCGGTGTTTACACCTCGCTGTGCCTGACCACCTCTCTGTGGGTGCTGTGGGAAGGCAAGCGCCCGAACAAGAAAAAGCATACCGCCCGTTAAAACGGCCAGAAGGCATGGGGCTGGGGTTGGCCCCGGGACCCCATGCCTTTTGTGCTTTTTATGAAGAAGGCCGCCAAAACAATGGGGCGGCCGGGCAGCGATTCTGCGCTGAAAATGGCGAAGAGAGGGGAGAGACGACCCGTGCAATGCGGCATTTCCACCGCCTGCTTTTATCCGCAGGATACCATGGAGGCATTGAGCAAAACCCAGCAGCTGGCCCCGCCCTGTATGGAGATCTTTCTGAATACATTCCGGGAGCTGGAGCCGGATTACGTGCAACGCCTGGCGGCGCAGCTGCGCTGCCGGAACACCAACCTGATTTCAATTCACCCGTTCAGCTCCAGCATGGAAACCTTCTTTTTCTTCAGCGAATACACGCCCCGCTTTGAGGACGGCCTGCGGCTGTACCGGCGCTATTTTGAGGTGTGCCGGATGCTGGGGGCACACATTCTGGTGCTGCATGGCAACGTGAAAAATCGTCCGCTGCCCCCGCAGGAACACGCCCGGCGCTTTTGCCGCCTGGCTGAAGAAGGCGAGAAATTCGGTGTGACCGTTGCCTATGAAAATGTGGTGCGCTGCCAGTGCGGTGACCCGCAGCAGGTGCTGGCCCTGCGCCAGTGTGCGGACCAGCCGGTTCGGTTTGTGCTGGACCTGAAGCAGGCCCGCCGGGCGGGCGTGACCGCCCTGGAAATGATGCGCGCCATGGGGCCGGAGAACATCTGCCACCTGCATCTGAGTGATGCGGACGAGCAGTACACCTGCCTGCCGCCCGGCGAGGGGCATGAGGATCTGACCGGGCTGCTGCGGGAACTGCGGCAGGGCGGCTTTGCCGGTGACGGCGTGATCGAGCTGTATCGGGACAGCTACCGGGAGACCGGCCAGCTGACCCGGGCCATGGCCCATGTGCAGCGCCTGGCGGATGAGGTCTGGCAGGGCGTGCCGGGCAATTCCCATTGAAATAACCCCAGGTTTCCCCAAGAGGGAAACAGCTTTGAATACTTCCCAGAGGAGGAACTGACCATGAAATGTCCCTATTGCGGTGAGGCCGATTCCAAAGTGATTGATTCCCGCCCGGCAGACGATGGGGCGCGCATTCGCCGCCGCCGGGAGTGCCCGCGCTGCAAAAGACGCTTTACAACGTATGAAGTGGTGGAGACGGTCCCCATGATGGTGGTCAAAAAAGATCGCTCGCGGGAGGCGTTTGACCGCCAGAAACTGCTGCGCGGCCTGCAGCGGGCCTGCGAAAAGCGCCCGGTGACCTACGAAATGTTGGAAAAAGCCGTGGACAACATCGAGCAGGTTCTGATGAGCGGCTATGAGCGCGAGGTGGGCAGCGGCCGCATTGGCGAGCTGGCCATGGAGGAGCTGAAGCAGATCGACGAGGTGGCCTATGTACGGTTTGCCTCGGTGTATCGTCAGTTCAGTGACATTGACACGTTTATGAAAGAGCTGAAGCAGCTGCTGAACAATCGGGAGCAGTGAGCGCAGTGCGATGCACGGCCAGCCGGGTGTCCGGCTTTGTGCAGCGCCGCGTTGCCAATGATAAAATGCAGAAGAGCAGAGAGGTGCTTTATGAAAACAGCATTGACCATTGCGGGCAGTGATTCCAGCGGCGGCGCCGGAATTCAGGCGGACATCAAAACCATGACGGCCAACGGCGTGTATGCCATGAGCGCCATTACCGCCCTGACCGCCCAGAACACCACCGGCGTTTACGGCATTATGGAAGTCACGCCGGAATTTCTGGCCAACCAGCTGGACTGTATCTTTACGGACATCCGGCCGGACGCCGTGAAAACCGGCATGGTGTCCTCCAGTGCGCTGATCGAGGTGATCGCCCAGAAGCTGACCCAGTACAAGGCCGAAAATCTGGTCATCGACCCGGTGATGGTGGCCACCAGCGGGGCAAAGCTCATCAGCGACGAGGCCATTGAAACGCTGAAGGGCAAGCTGCTCGGGCTGGCCACCCTCATTACCCCGAACATTCCGGAGGCCCAGGTGCTCAGCGGAATGGACATCCGCACCGCCGAGGACATGGAGCGGGCGGCCAAGGCCATTTACGAGGCCTATGGCTGTGCCGTTCTGTGCAAGGGCGGCCACCAGCTGAACGATGCCAACGACCTTCTGTACAGCAAAGAGGGCGCCCGTTGGTATCAGGGCCGGCGCATTGCCAACCCCAACACCCACGGCACGGGGTGCACCCTGTCCAGCGCCATTGCCTCCAATCTGGCCAAGGGCTGCGGCCTGGACGAAGCGGTGGAGCGGGCGAAAGCCTACATCTCCGGCGCACTGGCCGCCATGCTGGATCTGGGCAAGGGCAGCGGCCCGATGAACCATATGTTTGATCTGAAAGGCACCTTTGCGGAATAAACCGACAAACCGGAAGAAAGGGGAAGAACATGAAGTGCATTGTGCTGGCGGGAGGAACCGGTGACCGGCTGTGGCCGCTCTCCCGCAGGGACTTTCCGAAACAGTTTGTTCCCCTGAAAAACAACCATTCACTGTTTCAGGAGGCCATTGCCCGCAATCTGGCCTTCTGCGATGAGTTCTGGATCGTGACGGCGGCCCAGTACCGGCACATTGTGGAGGGTCAGCTTCAGGATTTTCGGGAGCTGAAATTCCGCTGCTTCTGCGAAGAAGAGGGCCGCCGCACCGCCCCGGCGCTGGTGCTGGCCTGCCTGTGCGCCCCGGAATCAGAAAGCTTTCTGGTGGTTTCCACCGACCATGTGATCGACGGGGAGGGCTACAAGGAAGCCATTCAAGAGGGCACGGCCCTGCTGAAGCAGGGGCGGCTGGTGTGCCTTGGCGTGCGGCCGAGAAGCGGTGCGGAGGGGTACGGCTTTCTGCACCAGAACGCGGACGGCGTGGCCTATCGCACTCCCCATGGCGGCGAAGAGGCCTGCCGCCTGATGCAGGAGGGCTGGCTGTGGGATACCGGCCTGTTGATGGGCCGCGCAGGGGATTTTCTGCATGAAATGAACCGATACTGCCCGGAGCTGGTGGAGCGGATGGCCCACTGCCTGCGCCGCCTGGACCGAAGCGGCCGCTATGTAACGGTGCCTGCCGCTGCCATGGCCCAGGTGCCCGCGGTGAGCCTGGGCGATGCCCTGACCGCCCGAAGCAGCCGGATGACCCTGCTGGAGGGCAGCTTTGACTGGCAGCGGGTGGTGAACCTGGAATCTCTCCGGGAGTATTACCGGCAGGATGTGGGGCACACCATTCAGGAGGGCTGCAAGAATGTGGCGCTGCTGAACTTTGCGCCCGGGCAGCTGATTGCGGCCACTGGGCTGGAAGGGGTAACGGTGGTGAACACTTCCGATGCCGTCTATCTGGCCCGGGCGGACCAGACCGATCAGGTGCGGCGGCTGCTGGCGGAGCATCAGGAAGAGTCCGCCGGGCATTTTGATGAAGCCGACGTGTATTATACGGCCTGGGGCGTCAAGCAGCGGCTCAGCGCCGGGCCGGGCTATCAGGTGAAAAAGCTCACGGTGTTCCCGGGACGCAGCCTGACAAACCATATGCACCACCGCCGCAGTGAGCAGTGGTCCATCGTGAAAGGGCAGGCGGCCATTGCGCTGGACGGTGAGCGCAGAATCTATGACGTGGGCGAGAGCGTGCTGGTGCGGCCCGGCGTGGCCCATCAGCTGACCAACCCCGGCGCGGAGGATCTGGTGCTGATCGAGGTGAGCCTGGGCGAGCTGGCTCCTGCCCGGCAAGACGGCGACCTGCAGGAGATGCCCCAGAGCGGCGATGGCCGGGAAATGGCGGCAGACCCCATTCTGCGGCTGGAGCCGGTGTTCAAGGACAACCTCTGGGGCGGCACCGCCCTTCGGGACCGGTACGGCAAGCACTGCGATTACGACGTGATTGCGGAAAGCTGGGAGCTTTCGGCCCATGAGGCCGGGCAGAGCCTGGTGGCCAGCGGCCCGGCCCGCGGAATGCCCTTCGGCGAATATCTTGCGCGGATCGGCCGGGGACGCTGGGGCTGGAAATGCCAGGCACAGGAGCGCTTCCCGCTGCTGATCAAGCTCATTGATGCCCGGAAGGACCTGTCCATTCAGGTGCATCCCGGCGATGAATATGCATTGGCCCGGGAAAACGAGTACGGAAAAAACGAGATGTGGTACATCATGGACTGCCAGCCCGGCGCCCGGCTTTACTGCGGCTTTTCCCAGCCGGTGAGCAAGGAAGAGGTGGCAGCCCGGGTGAAGAACGGAACCCTCACGCAGGTGCTGAACGAGGTGCCGGTGCACAAGGGGCAGGTGGTGTTCATTCCGGCGGGCATGGTGCATGCCATCGGGGCGGGTATTCTGCTGTGCGAGGTGCAGCAAAGCTCCAATGTGACCTACCGGCTGTACGACTATGGCCGGAAGGACCGGTATGGCCAGCTGCGGCAGCTGCATCTGGAGAAAGCGCTGGATGTGCTGGACACCACGGCCCGGCCGCAGATTCTGGAAGCCCGGGAGAACGAGGAGGGCCGCGCCCTCCTGTGCGCCTGCAAGTATTTTTCCGTGGAGCGTCAGCGCGTCTGCGGAAAAACCGCCTTGGCGGGTGACGATGCAAGCTTTACCGCCCTGATGTTTCTGGAAGGCCACGGCACGGTGCAGGCCGAGGACACCACCTTGCCCTGGAAGAGCGCTGACTGCTTCTTTGTGCCGGCCGGCCGCCGGCCCATCCTTCTGGAGGGTGAAGGTACGCTTCTGGTGGTGCGGCTGTAAGCCGGGCCTTGAGCAAGAAGGAGAAACCAACGATGCTTCACGTTTATTATGGAGACGGAAAGGGAAAAACCACGGCGGCCATCGGGCTGGCCGTGCGTGCCCTTGGCTGTGGGCAGGCAGTTTGTCTGGTGCAGTTTTTGAAGGGCCGTGGTACCGGCGAGGTGGATTTTCTGGAGAAAACACCGGGCATCACCATTCTGCGAGGCAAAACGGCCTCCTGCTTTACCTTCCAGATGAACGAAGCACAGAAGGCGGAATGCGCCCAGCGGCAGGCGGAGATTTTTGACGAGGGCCTGGCCATGGCGCGGCAGGGCCGGTGCAATTTGCTGGTTCTGGACGAGGTGCTGGATGCAGCGCGCCTGGGCTTTTTGCCGGAGGACGCATTGCGGGAGCTGACCAGGCAAACGGCCCTTGCGGCGGAAGTGGTGGTGACGGGCCGCGGCCCCGCCCCCTGGCTGCTGGAAGCGGCCGACTATGTGACCCATATGGTGAAGGAAAAGCACCCCTACGACCGGGGCATTTCGGCCCGGCGCGGGGTGGAATACTGACAGGCGCCCAAACCGGCTGCAAAATCGGCGGGTGCGGTTGCCAAACCGGGGCATTTCGCCTATAATGGTACTATTGCGTAATAAAGCGCCTGGAATCGACTGCTGCGAACTGGGCGATAAACAATCGAGGGGATGGATTGCAATGGAAAAGAAACCGTTTATCACACTGGCGCAGGCACAAGAAATCATTCAGGACGTGCCCACGCCGTTTCATCTGTATGACGAGAAGGGCATTCGCGAGAACGCCCGCCGCCTGAATCAGGCGTTCAGCTGGAACAAGGGCTACAAGGAGTATTTTGCCGTGAAGGCGACCCCGAACCCCTACCTGTTGAAGATTCTGCAGGAAGAGGGCTGCGGAGTGGACTGCTCTTCCTACACCGAGCTGATGCTCAGCCAGGCCTGCGGCTTTTCGGGCAGCGACATTATGTTCTCTTCCAACGTGACCCCCGCGCAGGACATGAAGAAGGCCTACGATCTGAACGCCTACATCAATCTGGATGACCTGACCCATGTGGAGTTCCTGGAGCAGGTGGCCGGAATTCCCGAGACCGTGTGCTGCCGCTACAATCCGGGCGGCGTGTTCAGCATGGGCAACGACATCATGGACAACCCCGGCGATTCCAAGTACGGAATGAGCGAGGAGCAGATGGTAGAGGCCTATAAAAAGCTGATGGCCAAGGGCGTGAAGCACTTCGGCATTCATGCGTTCCTGGCCAGCAACACCGTCTCCAACGAATACTACCCCATGCTGGCGGGCATTCTGTTCAAGCTGGCGGTGCGCCTGCACAAGGCCACCGGCGCGCACATTGCGTTTGTGAACCTGTCCGGCGGCGTGGGTGTAGACTACCGCCCCGAGCAGCCCGCCAACGACATTCAGGTCATCGGCGAGGGCGTGCGCAAGCAGTTTGAAGAGATTCTGGTGCCGGAGGGCATGGGCGATGTGGCCATTTTCACTGAGCTGGGCCGCTTTATGCTGGCCCCCTACGGCCACTTGGTTTCCACCGTGCTGCACCAGAAGCACATTTACAAGGAGTACATCGGCCTGGACGCCTGTGCGGCCAACCTGATGCGCCCCGCCATGTATGGGGCCTATCACCACATTACCGTGCTGGGCAAGGAGAATGCCCCCTGCGACCATAAGTACGATGTGACCGGCGGCCTGTGCGAAAACAACGATAAGTTCGCCGTGGACCGGATGCTGCCGGAAATCAACATCGGCGATGTGGTCGTCATTCACGACACCGGCGCGCATGGCTTCTCGATGGGCTACAATTACAACGGCAAGCTTCGCAGCGCCGAGGTGCTGCTGAAGGAGGATGGCAGCCATGAGCTGATCCGCCGCGCCGAGACCCCGGCGGACTATTTTGCCACCTTTGACTTCTCGCCCTTCTGGCCGGAGCTGGAGAAGCAGTTCTGATTGCAGAAGCTGGTTTCACAACTGAATCAAGAATGAAAAAGCGCCCTGCGCTGCACGAAAAATTCGGCAGCGCAGGGCGCTTGGCGTTTTTGGTCAGGATTTGAATGGTGCAGCAAATCGGCGATTCATCACAAAATGTCGATGTACTCGCCGGCCAGGGCCTTGTTCATACTGCGCACGGCGCAGAACTTGCCGCACATAGAGCAGGTATCATCGTGCTCGGGCGAGCGGTCGTCCCGGATAGCACGGGCAGTGTCCGGATCAATGGCGCAGGCCCACTGGGCTTCCCAGTCCAGCTTGCGGCGGGCGTCGCCCATCTTGTCGTCAATGTCCCGGGCGCCTTTTACGCCCTTGGCAATGTCGGCGGCGTGGGCGGCGATCTTGCTGGCAATGATGCCCTGCTTTACGTCGTCCAGGTTGGGCAGGGCCAGATGCTCGGCGGGGGTCACATAGCACAGGAAGGCTGCGCCGTTCATGGCGGCAATGGCACCGCCGATGGCGGCTGTGATGTGGTCGTAGCCGGGAGCAATGTCGGTGACCAGAGGTCCAAGCACATAGAAGGGGGCACCCATGCAGATGGTCTGCTGCACCTTCATGTTGGCGGCGATCTGGTCCATGGGCACATGGCCGGGGCCTTCCACCATGACCTGCACGTCCTTCTCCCAGGCGCGCTTGGTCAGCTCGCCCAGGCGCACCAGCTCCTCGATCTGGCACACGTCGGTGGCATCGGCCAGGCAGCCGGGGCGGCAGGCATCGCCCAGCGAGATGGTCACGTCGTGCTCGCGGCAGATGTCCAGAATTTCGTCGTAGTATTCATAGAAGGGGTTCTCGTTGCCGGTCATGCACATCCAGGCAAACACCAGAGAGCCTCCACGGGAGACGATGTTCATCTTGCGCTTGTGGCGGCGGATCTGGTCGATGGTCTTGCGGGTAATGCCGCAGTGCAGGGTAACAAAGTCCACGCCGTCCTCTGCGTGCAGCCGCACCACGTCAATGAAATCCTTGGCGGTGAGGGTGGCCAGGTCGCGCTGGTAATGAATGACGCTGTCGTACACCGGCACGGTGCCGATCATGGCGGGGCATTCGGCGGTGAGCTTTTTGCGGAACGGCTGGGTGTTGCCATGGCTGGAAAGATCCATGATGGCCTCAGCGCCCATGTTGACGGCGCTCATCACCTTCTGCATTTCCACATCGTAATCCTTGCAGTCCCGGCTCACGCCCAGGTTCACGTTGATTTTGGTGCGCAGCATGGAGCCAACGCCTTCGGGGTTCAGGCAGGTGTGCGCCTTGTTGGCGGGGATGACCACCTTGCCCTGCGCCATCAGAGCCATCAGTTCGTCCACAGGCATCTGCTCTTTCCTGGCGACGGCCTCCATCTGCGGGGTCACGATGCCCTTGCGGGCCGCGTCCATCTGGGTGGTGTAAACAGTGTTTGACATCGTTGTTTCTCCTTTGCGTTCCAGAATAAGGTTGACTTGCCGGGGCGGAAAAAGAACAGGCGCAGCTGCCCAGCATGGAACAACTGCGCCTGAAAACGGCTCTGAAATCCCTACGTTGGCATTACCCAAATCAGGTTTTACGGGTCGAAGTTTGCATACTTCCTCTCAGCCTGCTGCACAAGCTCCCCAACATTAAATTGTAAGACAATCATATTCCGCAAGGCGGATTCTGTCAAGCACCGCGCGCAAAAAAGACGAGAGTTGTATGAAGAACCTGCCAAAACAGGGGGGAGGCTCGACGCGAACCCTCGACTGAGCTTAGGGGTGGGTTATCCGTGTGTAGAATTGGTAAGAGAGCAAAAACAAAATGGAAGCAAACAACTTGCACAAAAGATATAAGAATAATTTGTAAAAGATATACCAATACTGGCAGCCGAAAAGCAAAATGTCAAAAATCTACAGGTTTAGTGGGGATTGCACAAATGCGCCGCAAAATTTAACAAAAATCCTGTTTTGCCTGACGATTGTAAAGATTTTGCGGGAATAGTATACTGAAGGCAATCCCCAAAAAACGGCCGAACGAGCGACAAGAGCAGTGTGTGGCTCTTTCAAAATGAGCAGCCGTCGGCCGTACTGGGGGCATTGAAAAAGGACAGGGAGGTCTTTTTATGGAAGAGCGTTTGATGCGTCATGTGGCGGATTCCGCCGTGATTCAGACCCAGATTATTTTAAGCAGCCACATCAACGGTGCAGGGCGTCTGTTCGGCGGCCAGCTGATGGAGTGGATCGACATTGTGGCCGGTGTTGTGGCCCGCCGCCATGCCCGCTGCAACCAGACGACCGCTTCGGTGGACAGCCTGCAGTTTAAAGAGGCGGTTCATCTGAACGATACCCTGATTCTGGAAGGCAAGCTCACCTATGTTGGACATACCTCGATGGAAGTTCGGGTGGACAGCTATGTGGAAGAAATGAAGAGCGGCGAGCGTAAGCTGGTGAATACGGCCTATTTTGTGATGGTTGCCCTGGATGAGAACGACCATCCCACGCCGGTTCCGGGCCTGATTCTGGAAACGGACGAGGAGAAGGCAGAGTGGGCCGCCGGCGAAAAGCGCAGTCAGCTGCGCAAGCAGCGCCGCGTCGAGCAGTATTAAGCAAATGCAGCAAAAAGTGCGCGGCAAAACAAAGCGATTGGTCATTCTTATAACGTTATAATAAAACGAGCGGCAGATGGTAAAAATCTGCCGCTCGTTTTGCTTTAAAAGTTGCTTTAGAAAATCGAATTCCGTTGTGTCGCGGGACTGGCTTATTCCTGGCTGACCCGATCCAGCTTCGTGGATGCAATATGGCGATTCTTGATCTGGGTGAGCTGCGCCATATTGGAATGCTGCATATGCTGTTTCTGCTGAGCTTCGCTGGCCCAGACCTCCACCAGAAGCAGCTCATCGGCATCCTGCACGGAGCGGAAGTAATCGTAACGCAGGCAGCCGTCCTCCTGCTGAATTTTGCTCTGCAGCCCGGCCGCAGCAACTTCGCTCAAAAAGGCATCCCGCTGGCCGGGGAGTGCGTTGTAAGTAACGAGCAGCATCAAAGGTTTCATGGAAAAAATCCTTCTTTCTCTGGTTTGTAAAAATTCGCGGCCGGCCCATTATGGAGCACGATGCAGCTGCAGAGTGGCAGAATATTCTGTGCCTCCAGTATATCGCGCAGAGGGCTGGATTTCAAGACGGTAGATTTGGTGAAAGCGGGGGGAGCGCACACAGTATAGAGACTTATTTGCTTACGGCACGCCACGATTTTTATCAAAGAGCGCAATAAAAAAGAGCAATCATACCGGAAATGGTGATGATTGCTCGCGGAGCGGTACATTACAGTACCTGATATTCGCCGTCCTGGGTGCACAGAATTTCGGTGCTGTACAGGGCCTTCATCGCGTTCAGCAGATGCAGGGTATCCTGATTGCCGCCGGTTTCATAGGGCGAGTGCATGGCCAGCTGCGCAAGGCCGATGTCGACCGTATTCAGTGCCACATGGCTGCCGGAAATATTGCCCAGCGTGGAGCCTCCCAGCACGTCGGACCGGTTGATGAACACCTGCAAAGGCACCTCCGCTTTGGCGCAGATGACCTTGAACAGCCCGGCGGATACGGCGTCGGTGGTGTATTTCTGGTTTGCGCTGTATTTGATGACCACACCGCCGTTCATCACGGGATAGTTGGCCTTGTCGGCCTTTTCCGGGTGGTTGGGGTGAATGGCGTGGCCGTTGTCGGCCGAGGCCATCAGGCTGGCGGCCAGCATCCGGCGCTTTTCACCGGCACCGGCGGCGATGGATTCACAGATGCGGTCGATGACATCCTGCAGGAAGGTGGAACCGGCCCCCTGCTTGGTGGTGCTGCCCACTTCCTCATTGTCAAAAACGGCGCACAGAGAAATGCTGTGTTCACTGCGGCTTTCAGCAAGTGCTTTGGTGCACGCCCAGGCGCACTGCAGATCGTCCAGCTTTGGGCTGGAAATAAACTCGTGCTCTGCACCCCAGACACTGCCGCTCTGCCGCAGATACAAAAACAGATCGGAAGCAAGAATCTGCTCGGGATTGACCCCGGCGGCGTCGGCAACCAGCTGCCGGAGCGTTCCGGCGCTGGCGGCCTGCCCGTATACAGGCAGCATATCAATCTGCGGGTTCAGGGCGCGGCCGTCGTTCATGCCGCGGTCCATGTGAATGGCCATATGCGGAATCAGCAAAAGATCCCGGTCGATGTTCACAAGGCGGGTGAGCACGCGGTCTCCCTGCTGCACGGCCACACGCCCGGCAATGGAAAGCGGGCGGTCCATCCAGGGGGCAAAAATTGCGCCGCCGTATTTTTCCACATTCAGCCGCACATAGTTCTGGTCAGCCAGTTCGGCAATGTCCTTCAGCTTGAACGTGGGGGAATCGCTGTGCGCCGCGCCGATCATAAAACCGGCGGGGCGGATTTGCGGCAGCCGGAATGCAATTAAGGCGGAACCATTGCGGGTCACATAATAGCCCTTTCCCGGGTGAAGATCCCAAATGCCGCTTTCCTGCAAAGGGGCAAAGCCGGCATCTTCAAGCAGAGCGCAAAGCTCTTTTACCGCGTGGAAGCAGCTGGGGGAACGCTGGATAAACGCCATCATTTCCTGCGAAGTTTCGGTAAACATCAGATGCACTCCTTCCCGGACAGCTGACCGGCGAGGGCCGTGAGCACGTCCACCATGCATTCCATATCCTCCACAGGAATGCACTCATAGCGGCTGTGGAAGTTGGCCCCACCCGTGGAAAGGTTGGGGCAGGGAAGCCCGGCGAAGCTCAGGCGTGCGCCGTCGGTGCCGCCGCGGATGGGCTGCACTTTGGGCGTAACACCGCACGCTTCAAAGGCGGATTTGGCGGCCTCCACCACTTCCATGTGCTGGTCGATCACGCTGCGCATATTAAAATACTGGTCTTTGATTGCGACGGTAATGGCCGGGCAGCCCCAGCGGCGATTGATCTCCTCGGCAGAATTCAGCAGCCAATCCTTCTGTGCCTGGAATTTGGCGGCATCGTGTTCCCGCAGGGCGATCTTCATGGTGCAGCGCTCCACATTGCCCTGTACGCTCAACAGGTGGAAAAAGCCTTCGTAGCCGTCGGTAAAGGCGGGCTGCTCACGGCTGGGCAAAAGTGCCTGCAGTTCGCACGCAAGCACACAGGCGTTGACCATTTTGCCCTTGGCAGCACCCGGATGGATGCTGCGCCCTTCGATTTCGATCGTGGCCGTGGCCGCATTGAAGTTTTCGTATTCCAGTTCGCCCAGAAGGCCGCCGTCCACCGTAAAGGCAAGATCGGCCCCAAACTTTTTCACATCAAAATAGCGGGTGCCGCCGCTGATCTCCTCATCGGGCGTAAATGCAATGCGGATCTTGCCGTGGGCGGGGGCGTTCGGCTGCATCAGGTGCTCAGCCAGCGTCACGATCTCGGCCACGCCGGATTTATCATCCGCGCCAAGCAGCGTGGTGCCATCGGTCACAACCAGGGTTTTGCCGATGAAGTTTTCCAGAAAGGGAAAATCCTCCGCTTTCATGGTCAGGCTTTCGTTCAGCGCAATGTCGCCGCCCGTGTATTTGACCAGCCGCGGCTGGATGTTGGCGCCGCTCACAGCGTCGCTGGTATCCAGGTGCGAAACCAGCCCCAGCACCGGGCCGCCCTTGCGGTTGGCGGGAATCGTGGCGGTTACATAGCCGTATTCGTCCTGACAGGCATCGTGCAGGCCCAGCTGCTGCAGCTCCAGCACAAGGCGCTTGCCCAGTTCCAGCTGAGCGGGTGTGGAAGGATAGTTCGAGCTGCTCTCGTCCGAAGTGGTGTCTACACGGATGTATTCCAAAAAACGATCCAATACAGTTTTCATGATGCACCTCAGTCATAAAATCGCCAGAACCCCGGCCCCAGCCCAGTGCAGGTTGGGTGCCGGGGTTCTGGCAGAGATAGAAAGCTCTTTATTCGGCGGCGGGAACAGCAGAAGGAGTCTTTTCCGCTTTTCCATACAGGGCCTTGCCGATGCCTACAATCACATAGCAGCCGAGGGTGTAGATAATGCCGAACAGCAGCATCTGCATTCCGGTGCCGCGCACCAGCAGGGCATACATGATGGGCGTGGTGATGATCTCAATGGCCTGACGGATGGCATAGGAGAGCGAGTAATCCGTCATGACCGGGGTTTCAAAGTCAGGGTCGCAGATCTTCAAAAGGGTAACGCCGGTCATCATAACGCCGGTGTTGATGCCAAAGCTCAGAATGCCGCGCTCAAATGGGAAGCTGTCCGGCATGAGCAGCTGGAACATTTTTACGGTGGTGAAATACACCAGCACAAAGCCCAGTGCACTGATGAGCAGAATGGGGAGCATATAGACCATCACGGCACGGATGGGCATACTGGCGATTGCGGCGGTGATGGAAAGATCCGCTAGAACACCGCTGATGTGGTTCTTTACCTTGGAGTCGACGAGCCACTGCAGGCCCAGACGGTCGATCAGGAAGTTGACGGCGTACATCAGCAGCAGGGCATAGGGCCACACAGGGATGTCCTTGAGGCCGATGATGTCATACTTCACAAACAGCCCGCGCAGCCAGTAGGCCAGGCCGCAGTCCACCAGAATGATGGCCAGATGCACGGTGATGGTCTCGATCGAGGAACCGGTGGTGGTTTCACGGCCAAGGCTGGCCTGCTCGTTGAGATCGCGGGTAAAGCCGAGCATGCTCTTTTCAGGCAGCACGGCGGCGTCCTTCAGAATGGCGGTCTGCCCTTTGCGGGAGGCGCGGTTGATGATGAACACACCCAGCAGGATGCCACCCAGAAGGCCGATGGTGGCAAAGGTGGTCACAACACCCTGCGCCAGCTCCCAATGCTCTACGCCGCCTTCCTGCAAGATGCTGCCGATGGCACCGGCCATGCTGTGGCCGCCGTTGAAGCCCTGGCAGATCTCGTAACCGAAGTTGTTGTAGAAGTTCAGGTTGGGGATGAGGGCCATCAGCAGCAGGGGAACGCCGACGCCCAGAATGATCTGGAAGCCGAAGGCACCGCTGGCAATGCCGCTGACCATGGTAATCTTGGCAATTTCCCGGCGGCCTGCGCCCTTTTTCTTTTCGGGATTGCGGAAATTGCCCAAAGGAATGCTGGCAAACATGGGGACGACCAGGATACCGGCCAGAAGCGCCCAGGTATCCGACCAATCCTGCGAGATCACCTGTACGCCGCTCAGCCCCAGAACTTCAGGCCCAAGCAGCAGGCCCAAAAATCCGCCGATCACCGAGGCGGGAATCAGAAATTTACGGAAAAGAGGGATTTTTGCCCGCAGAAACATACCGGCCAGAAGCAGTGCGCACAAACCGGCTGTGCTTTTGAGCAAACCCTGCAGAAGAGCGCTTGTCATAAATGTGGTACCTCCAGTTTTCTTTTGTGTCTTGCCTTTTTGTGCTTTTCTCGCAAAGCAGCTGTTCGCTTTTGTCAAGAATTATTGTACGCTTTCGCCAACATCCTGTCTAATTCCAATAAGAGAATGCGCGACATAACATTTTTGTGATAACAGGGAGGCGAAGCAAAAGATTATATCTTCTATTCTGTTTTTGGAATTGGATTTTGCGCAGGAAGGCTACTATAATAAGGCCGTAGGAAAGTCAATTTTGCAGGAGGAAGATCATTTATGCCGCGCAGTGTGAAAAGAAATCCGTTGGTACAGGTCATAATCGATTATACTATTATTACGTTGGCGTGCATTGGCACGGCGCTGGTGATTCAGCTGTTTCAGCTGCCCAACCATTTTGTGTTCGGCGGCGTAACCGGCATGGCCGTGCTGCTTTCCAGCGTAACACCGGTTGGCTTTTCCAGCTGGAACATTCTGATCAACCTGATCCTGATTCTGGCCGGGTTTGTTTTTCTGGGCAAGAGCTTCGGCATCCGCACGGTGTATGTTTCCGTGTTCACCTCGCTGTGCTATAAAGTGCTGGACTATATTTTCCCGGTGGGGGAACCGCTCACGGATCAGCCGTTTCTGGAAACGCTTCTGGTCACGTTTACCATTGCAGCGCTGGCGGCAATTTTGTTTGACCGTGGGGCCTGCAGCGGCGGAACGGACATTCTGGCCATGATCCTGAAACAGAAGATCAAGGTGAACATCGGGCACGCGCTTTTGATGGTGGATATCGTTTCCGTGCTGTTCTCGTTTGTGCTGTATGATTTGAAAATCGGGCTGTTTTCCCTGGTGGGCCTGTTGACGAAAGCGTTTGTGGTGGATACGGTACTGGAGAACATTAACCTGTGTAAGTATTTTACGATCGTATGCGATGACCCGGCACCGCTGCTTACCTACATACGCCGCACCATCAACCGCGGCGCAACCGTGTTTGAAGCGGAAGGGGCCTACTCGGGCCAGAAGCGCACCGTGGTGCTGACGGCGGTGAACCGCAGTCAGGCCGTGCAGATCCGCAACTACATTCACGAAACCATGCCGACCGCCTTTTTTGTAATCAGCAACAGCAGTGAGATCGTGGGGCGCGGCTTCCTTTCGGAATAACTTTAAAGGGAAAAGATTTTGGAGAATTCAGGACTTTTTTGTCAGTCGGTCGTTCTGCGTCTGCTTAAAAAGTTCTTTTAAACAAGACCGGGAAAATACTACAATACCACAAAAAAGAAGCCATTTCCGCGGCACTGTAATTCCAATCTGCTGAAAAGCAGAACAACTGGAAGAGTGCCGGGGAAATGGCTTTTGATGTTTTGTGGATGTGTTTCAGCGGAACAGATTGGATTTTGGAAGAGCGAAAAAGCACAGTATACCGGGTCACTCGCTGAACGGCCGGAACCCTGCCCGGCAATGCGGAGCAGCGCATAAGCAGGTGATTCCAGGAATACTACGAGGAATACGGCGGGGTTCAAGTGGTTTAACAAGGAAGAAGCTTGCGTTACTTCTCCTCCTCCGAAGAGCTTTTCGGCCCGTACTGCCCGGCACACTGCAGAAAGGCTTGCAGGCAGTGCGGAATGTAGCGATTCTTCTTGGTATAAAAGCACACTTCGCGCTCGGCTTCCGCGCCTTCCAGCTTGTAGTAGACGATACCGGGGTTCGGCTGTGTGCAGCGAACCAGCGTATCGCTGATGAAGGCAGCCCCCAAACCGGCGCATACCATGTGGTAGGCCGTCAGCTGCTGGCTGAGGGTTAAGATGGTGTGCGGCGTAAAGCCGTTCCGTTCGCATAGAGAAACAGCGCGCCGATAATTTTCATCATCCGGGCTCATCAGAAGAAAGGCACTGTCCCGAAAGCTTTGCAGCGGCACAGCCGGGTAGCGTGGCCACAGAAAATTGCCGGAACAAATGTTTTCCACGCTCAGCTGCCAGGCGCGCAGTTCTTCGTTTACAGGCCACGAGCGCGGGACGGCCAGGATCGTGTGGTCGGTGCTGTACAGCTGCCGATCAAACAGGGATTCCGGCAGCTGGGTGTTTTCCAAAACAACATCCAGGGTGCCGTCGGCCAGCATACTGCGCAGCTGGGCATTGCTGCCCTCGGTAACTTTTACTTCTACGTAGGGATATTTTTCTTTGTAAGCGGCAATAATGCCGGGCAGAAGATAGGCCGTCATCATGGCGCCGCTGCCAACGGCGATGCTGCCGGTGCGAAGTTACTGCGTGTCAGCCAGGAAGCGGGAAAAGTTTTCCTCAATGGAATGAATCTGCTCCACCGCGTGGATGTATTCCTGCCCCACTTCGGTAAGGCGGATGGGAGAAGAGCTGCGGTCGAAAAGAGGTGCTCCGATTTTTTCCTCCACACGCTTGATGCCGTTGCTCAGAGCGGGCTGCGAGATATACAGCTTTTTGGCGGCAGCGGAAAAGCTCTGCGCCTGCCACACCTCATACACATATTCCATACCGCGAAACATCTGAAAAACCTCCCGGAACGTTTTCTTAATCATAACATAAAATGAATGAAAGAAAAAGAAGTATCAGTTTTGGGAAGAAAGCAAATTTTCAGGACGTCGGGACGGGCACCGAGCGGCTGCCTTGATTTTTGTGGACGGATACCGTTATAATAAGGAAAAGAATTTTAATGGAAATACGAAAATTTTAGACAAGGAGAAAACAGCGACCATGTCGGTGTTGGAGCGATTTCTGGAATATGTTTCGATCGGCAGCAGCAGCCGGAGGAATGCGGGGCAAACGCCCTCGACGATGAACCAGTTCGATTTGGCGCATCAGCTGGCCTTTGAGCTGCGGGAAATGGGGCTTGCCGATGCGGCAGTGGACAATCACTGCTTTGTGTACGCACACCTTCCAGCCTCGCCCGGCTATGAAAAGTGCCCGGCGCTGGGCCTGATTGCGCATTTGGATACCCACCCGGACTGCCCGGGTGAACCGGTGCGGCTGCAGATCATCCGGAACTATAACGGAGAGGATGTGCCGTTGGGCGATTCCGGCCTGACGCTGCAGAGAAGATATTATCCGCATTTGTCAACGCTCAAAGGAAAGACCCTGATTACGACGGACGGTACAACGCTTCTGGGCGCAGATGACAAGGCGGGCATTGCCGAAATCATGACCGCGCTGGAGCAGGTGATCCAGAGCAAAAAGCCGCACGGGCCGCTGAGCCTTGCATTTATGCCGGATGAAGAGATCGGCAGCGGTACGGCCAGCTTTGATCTTTCCCGCTTTCAGGCAGACTGCGCCTATACCGTGGATGGCTGGGAGGCGGGCGAAATTGAAGAGGAGACCTTCAATGCGGTGCAGGCGGCGGTGCAGCTGCGCGGCGTAAGCACGCACACAGGGCGTGCCAAGGGCTGCATGATCAACGCCAATCTGCTGGCCCTGGAATTTGCCGCGCTGCTGCCGCAAAAGGAGATTCCCGCCGAAACCAGCGGCAGGGAAGGCTTTTTCCATCTGCTTCGGATGGAGAGCACGGTGGAGCAGGCGCGGCTTGTATACAATCTGCGCGACTTTACAGAAGAGGGAATCGCTCGGCGTATGGAACTTTTGCAGCAGGCAGCAGCCACACTGAATCACCGCTGGGGCGAGGGGACGGCGCAGATCCGCTGCACAGAAGAATACCGCAACATGAAAGAAAAGCTGGACGAGCACCCACAGTTGGTGGAAAAGGCCAGACTTGCCTGCCTGGCGGCAGGGGTAACGCCCCATGTGGTGGCAGCCCGCGGCGGAACCGACGGCGCACGCCTGACCTATGTGGGGCTTCCGTGCCCCAATCTGGGCCTGGGCGGCTGGGCCTATCATAGCCCATACGAGCACATCACGCAGGAAGCTATGGAACAGGTAACTGCCATCCTGCGCGAGCTGATCTTTTTGTTTGCAGAAGCAGAGAGCATATGATGAAGCTTTGAGTGCTTTTTGGAGTATAGCAAAGCCTCCCTTTGTAGATTTATTATTCTACAAGGGGAGGCCTTTTCTATTGTTTGCGTTTATGGCTGGATTCAGTCAGGAGAAGATAGAATTTCTTTACGGAAAATAAAAAACAGAGCATCCATTACAGGATGCTCTGTGTGGTGCGAGGGAGGGGACTTGAACCCCCATGGTGTTACCACACGCACCTCAAACGTGCGCGTCTGCCGATTCCGCCACCCTCGCAAATCAAACGGCCGAATTCTATCGGAAACCGCAAGACATATTTTAGCACAACCATTGCGGCAAAGTCAAGACTTTTGTAAAAGAAGCTTTGCCGCCCTTTGACACCCAAGAAAAATATGGCGGCAGATGGTCATTTCGAACTGGTCAGCTGGGCAGAGCCGCCGTCGTCGGGGGATAGGCGGGACACCTCATCCAGTCGGCGCTGAATCTGGCGAGTGCGTACGCCCACCAGATTTTCCAGCTCATTGGATGCCTGATTCAGGCGGTTCTGTGTTTGGCTCAGGGCCTTGGCGAAGGTGTCAAACTCGGTGCGCACCCGGCCCAGCACGCCCCAGACTTCGCCGGAACGCTTCTGGATGGCCAGCGTCCGGAAGCCCATCTGCAGGCTGTTCAGCAGAGCAGACATGGTGGTGGGGCCGGCCACTACCACTTTGTAATCCTGCTGGATGCGCTGGGCCGTGCCGCGGCGCACCACCTCGGCGTAGAGCCCTTCCACCGGCAGGAACATCACGCCGAAATCCGTTGTGGCGGGCGGCTCGATGTATTTGTCGTGGATGTCCTTGGCGAAGCTGCGCACCCGGCGGTCCAGCTCTTTGGCGGCGGCGTCCACCTGGGCGGGATCGGCGGTGTCGTAGGCGTCCAGCAGCGCCTCGTAGGCGTCGGCGGGGTATTTGGCGTCAATGGGCATCAACACCGGCTGCTCGCCGTCTCCGGGCAGCTTCAGGGCAAATTCCACCCGCTGCGTGCTGCCGGGGCGGGTGGCGATGTTTTCGGCGTACTGGTCAGGGGTGAGCAGCTCCTGCAGAATGGCGCCCAGCTGAATTTCACCCAGAATGCCGCGCGTTTTAACGTTGCTCAACACCTTTTTCAGGTCGCCGACTCCGGCCGCAAGGGTCTGCATTTCGCCAAGGCCCTTGTAGACCTCGGCCAGCTGGCGGCTTACCTGGCTGAAGCTGCGGTTCAACGTTTCGTCCAGGGCCTTTTCCAGCTTCTGGTCCACGGTCTGGCGCATTTCGTTCAATTTCTGGTTGTTGTCGGCCTGAAGGGCGGAAAGCCGCGTCTCTACACTGCCGCGGATGGCCTCCAGCTGCTGGTTCTGCTGGCTGGCGGCCCCCTGCAGCTGCTGGCTCATCAGCGTAAGCTGAGACAGCGTGGATTCCAGTGCGGTTTTTTGCTGCGCGGCCAGCTGCTGCATGGCCTGCTGCAAATGCTTGTCCTGCTGTTCGGCGGCCTGGCGCTGAACGTCGGCCTGTTGGGAAGCGCCCTGGGTCAGGGTGCCGGTCAGCTCCTGCCGGGTCAGGCGCACCTCCGCCAGAAGATCCTGCCGGACCTTTTCCAGGTCTTCCCCGGTCAGGCCGCCGGCCGGGCGGCGAAGCAGGGAAGCCAGGCTCAGCACGCACGCCAGCGCGGCCAAAAGTAACGTTGCAATTTCCATGTTTTTCTCCTGTCAGCCGGGATAAGCCGGCGCTCAATGTCATAGCTATAAGTATAGAGGCTTGGCAGCGGGAAATCAAGAAAGCGGCCGGGCGGGCAGGAGGGGACAAAATGAGAGGTTCGATGAAGGCAAAGCGGCACATTATAACGACCCTGTGGGGTGCCAGCTGCCTGGTATTGGCGGGGGTGTTGTGGGCGCGGTGCGTTTCCCCGGTGCGGGGCTGCACGCAGCAGGACCTGAAAACGGCGGCGGCAGACCCCTGGGCGGTGCAGGCCGTGCAGGCGCAGACGGACGGGCAGGCACAGGAGAAGCGGGTCTATCTGACCTTTGACGATGGCCCCAGCGCCACCACTGAAACGGTGTTGGATGTTTTGAAAGAGAAAGGGGTCAACGCGACCTTTTTTGTCATTGCAGCGGAGAACAACCGGGATCATCTGCCCATTTTGAAGCGCACTGTGGCGGAGGGGAACGAGATCGCGCTGCACAGTTGCACCCATGAGTACCGGGACATTTATGCCAGCGCCGAAGCCTATTGGGCGGACCTGAAGGAACTGCGTCAGCAGCTGGCACCCTATGTGGATGTGGCGCAGATTCATTGGCTGCGTTTCCCCGGCGGCAGCACCAACACCGTGAGCCACCGGTATGGGGGCAGTGAAATTATGAAAACGCTGAAGCGGCAGGCCGCGGAGAAGGGATACCGCTATCTGGATTGGAATGTATGCGCGGAGGACGCGGTGGGTGGCCACCCCAGTGCCCGGGAAATCTATGAAAATGTCATTGGCGAGGCGAAGGGGCAAAGCACCTGCGTGGTGCTGATGCACGACACCAAGGCCACCAAAACCACGGCACAGGCCCTGCCGGACATCATCGACTGGTTCCGCGAGAACGGATACGAATTCTGCACTGTGTCGCAGATGCCGCCGGAGAACCCGTAATAGAAAATGAATGAAATATTGTGTAAAAGAGATGCCCAAAAGACAAATTGTGTGGAGAAATTCTCGGAAAAAGTAACAAAGCGAGAGGCCGATTGTACCACAAAAGTAAACATTCTGATAACATTGCTTGTTTATGATTGTAATTTTTGACCGGAAGGTGTATCCTTTTGGTATCTTTTGAATGGAGAGTGAGGCACTGGGCCTTGCGGCAAAGGATGACACAGCGGAAGGATCGGGTATGAGAAGGACGAGCAAAAGCAGCCGCGTTGCGCTGAGCGGTGTAATCGGTGCATTTGCTCTTTCGATGATGCTGCTGGGCAGCGTGATCCCCTGCGCGACCTTCTGCGCACCGGCCATCAGCGGGCTGCTGCTGGTGCCGGTGGCCCTGGAGTGCGGTCTGAAAACCGCCTGGCTGCTGTTTGCGGCCGTGGCGATTCTGGCGCTGATTCTGGTGCCGGAAAAGGAAATGGCACTGGCCTTTGTGTTCATTTTGGGGCACTACCCGCTGGTGAAGGTCCGGCTGGATCGGCTTCGCTTTGCACTGGTGCGCGGGGCAGCCAAGCTAGGCGTGTTCAATTTGTCCATTCTGGTGATGTACACGCTGGTGCTGACGGTGTTTCCCATGCCGGAGCTGGCGGAGGAGTATCGGGAAATGGGCCAGGCCATGGTGGCGGTTTTGCTGGTGACGGCAAACATTGCTTTTGTGGCATACGATCGGTCGATCGTGAACCTGACCCGGTGGTACGTCATCCGAATTCGCCCCAAACTGCGCTTTTTATACTGAGCGCCGGGCGTTCCATCTCAAAAGAAATTTGATTAAAGAAGGAGCGATGCTGCACATTCGGGAATGAATGAGCGCCGGGCCACGCGGGTGAGAGCCGTGCGGGTGACGAGGAAAAGGATCATCGAAAGATTCGGCGGATGTCCTTTTGGCTGAGGGCCGTTCCAGCCAGGAGCAGGGGACAAAAACCGGCAGCAATGCCGAAACAAATCCACCTGACAGCAGGCCAGAATTTGAAAAAAGCGCAGTGTGAGCGAAGAACTGCGTTTTGCTGGGGCCGTTTACGGCGCCCCCTCTATAAATGTTTGCCTTGTGCAGACACCTATCTGTTTTGCGAAGCGAAGTCGGCGGCAGCCCGGAAAGCGGCTGTGCCGTTCTGCACTGCTTTGAAACGCGAGTGTTCGTGAAACAGAAAACCGAAACAAAAATGGCGTTCCGGCCGGTTGGTGCCGGACGCAGGAAAAGTGAATGGAACGTGCATAGCTGGGTCCGGGCGCTGGAAGTATACAGCACCCGGAGGGTCGGCCTGCCGCTTTGCCATACAGGGGAAAGAGGCAGGCCCAGGAGTTGTGTTGCCTTTTTTATGCCGTTCCGGATGAGGAGAAAACGAATTATGTGTGGAATCGTTGGATATATCGGCAGCCGAAACGCGACGGAAGTTTTGATCGAGGGCCTTTCCAAGCTGGAATACCGCGGCTATGACTCGGCGGGCGTGGCACTGGCCATTGGCCCGGACATCAAGGTGGTGAAGGCAAAGGGCCGCCTGGCTGTGCTGAAAAAGAAGCTGGCGGGCGAAGCGCTGCCCCCGTGCAGCTGCGGCATTGGCCACACCCGGTGGGCCACCCACGGTGCCCCCAGCGATGTGAACAGCCATCCGCAGTCCTCCGCGCGCATCAGCCTGGTGCACAACGGCATTATTGAAAACTACGGCCGCCTGAAAGAAAGCCTGATGAAAAAGGGCTATACGTTCGAGAGCGACACCGACACAGAGGTCCTGGTAAAGCTGATCGACTCCTGCTACACCGGCGACCCGCTGGCGGCCATCATGGCGGCCCTGGCCAAGGTGCGGGGCAGCTATGCCATCGGCGTGCTGTTCAAGGATTTCCCGGATGAGGTGTTTGCGGTTCGCAAGGAAAGCCCCCTGATTGTGGGCTACGGCGAAGGGGAGAACTTCCTGGCCTCGGACATTCCCGCCCTGCTGAAGTACACCCGGGATTACAGCATTTTGGATGAGGGCGACATCGCCGTGCTGCGCCGGGACGGCATCACCTTCTACAACGAGTTTGGCCAGACCGTGGAAAAGGAGCGCCTGACCGCGGACTGGGATATGGAAGCGGCGGAGAAGGGCGGCTTCCCGCACTTTATGCTGAAGGAAATTCATGAGCAGCCTCGGGCCATTAAGGCGACGGTTGGCCCCCGCGTGCAGGAAGGGCTGCCGGATCTGGGCATTCCGGAACTGACGGATGAGGTGCTGAGGAACATCGAAACCGTGCATCTGGTGGGCTGCGGCACGGCCATGCATGCCGGTATGGTGGGCAGTGCCGCCATTGAGAAGCTGGCACGGGTTCCGGCCCTGGTGGATATTGCCAGTGAGTTCCGCTATCGGGACCCGATCCTGTCGAAAAAAGACCTGATGATCATCATCAGCCAGAGCGGCGAGACCAGCGACACCCTGGCGGCCCTGCGGCTGGCCAAAGAGCAGGGCGTGCCGGTGCTGGCGGTGGTCAATGTGGTGGGCTCTTCCATTGCCCGCGCTGCCGACTATGTGCTGTATACGCATGCCGGCCCGGAGATCGCAGTGGCCTCCACCAAGGCCTACACCGTGCAGCTGTGCGTGCTGTACCTGTTTGCGCTGCGGCTGGCTATGGCCAAGGGCAAGCTGGATGAGGCCGAGGCCCGCCGCCTGACCGCGCAGCTGCAGGCTTCGGCAGATCTGCAGCAGCCCATTCTGGACGACTGTGAGCGCATCAAGTACCTGGCCAGCCAGTTCATGAACAGCACCGATCTGTTCTTTATGGGCCGCGGGTTTGACTATGCCCTTTCGCTGGAGGGCAGCCTGAAGCTGAAGGAGATCAGCTACATTCACTCGGACGCCTACGCCGCCGGTGAGCTGAAGCACGGCACCATTTCACTGGTGGTGAAGGGTACCCCGGTGGTGGCGCTGGCCACCCAGCAGTCCATCTACGAAAAAACCATCTCCAACGTGAAGGAGACCCGCAGCCGCGGTGCCCGGGTGATTTTGTTCACACGGGAGAACGCCAAGGTGCCGGAGGACGTGGCCGACTATGTGGTGCGGCTGCCGGAATACGAGGACATTTTCATGCCGCTTCTGCTCATTGTGCCGCTGCAGCTGTTTGCCTATTATATGAGCGTTCTGCGCGGCTGTGATGTGGATAAACCCCGCAACCTGGCCAAGAGCGTAACGGTGGAATAAGCTTTCACACGAAAATGCGCGTGCCCCCAATCAATCCAATCGACTTCTTATGAAAAACGGACGGCAAAGTGAAATGTTGCCGTCCGCTTTTTCGTTTTAATGATTGGAGTTTTGCAGATAGGCTTGCCCAAAAGACAAAAATCGGGAGCCTTTTCTCTGCCGCAGGCATGGCAAACCGCCGCGGGATACAGTATAATAAAGTCAGAACAGCGGTCGGAGCATCGCCCGGCCGGAAAGAGGGACACCTATGAAGTCAAACGGGGAACGTGAGAAAGAGCGAAAGTGGCAGGTCACCCAGCAGGTTGCTTCCAACCTGATCGTGGTGGCCGGCGGCATTGTGCTGTATTTGACCTTAAATAATTTGGACGTGGTAAGTGATGCTCTTGGAGAGCTGATGAGCATCCTCAGTCCCTTCATGGCGGGCCTGGTGCTGGCGTACCTGCTGGATGGCCTGGCCCGGTTCTTCCAGCAAAAGCTGCTGGGCGGAAAGCACCGTACCTTTGCGGTGATTCTGGCGTATTTGGTTACCCTGCTTTTGCTGGGATTGCTGCTGCGCATCGTGCTGCCGCAGGTGGTGCAGAGCATCACCGTGCTGATCAACCGGGTGCCGGAATACCTACGCAGCCTGAATACGCTGGTGAACGACCTGAGCGAACAGTACGGCATAGACACCGCGGGTCTGGAAGCACTGGTGGGCTCGTATCAGGACCTGATCCGCAAGGCAACCGACATCGTGAGCGATCTGCTGCCGCAGGTGGTCAGCTACAGTGCGGCCATTGGCAGCGGCGTGGTTTCAGCCCTGACAGCGGTGATCAGCTCGCTGTATATGATGCTGAGCAAAGAAACGCTGCTGCGCCAGATCCGGAAGCTTATCTGGGCGCTGATGCCGGAAAAGGCGGCCCGCCGCACCCTGGAAATCTGCCACAAAGCCAATGCGATTTTCAGCGGCTTTATCAACGGCAAGATCATCGACAGTGTGATCATCGGCCTGCTGTGCTATGTGGGCACCAGCATTCTGCGTATGCCGTTTGCGGTGCTGATCAGCGTAATCGTGGGCGTTACCAACGTGATTCCGTTCTTTGGCCCATTTATCGGTGCCATCCCCAGCACGATGATTCTTCTGATCTTCAGCCCACTGAGCGCATTGGAATTTGTGATTTTTGTGCTGGCGCTCCAGCAGTTTGACGGAAACGTGCTTGGCCCCCGCATTCTGGGCGACTCCACGGGCCTCAGCCCGCTGTGGGTGCTGGTGTCCATCATTGTGGGCAGCGGCCTGTTCGGCTTTGTGGGAATGCTGGTAGGTGTGCCCACCTTTGCAGTGCTCTACGCACTTTTGCGGGAATATCTGAACGACCGCTTGGCCCAGAAGGGTATTGACGAGGCGGGAAATCCGGTGGTGGCCGCGGCCGAACCGCAGGCGCCTTCAGAGAACGAAAACCCGTGCGCCGAAAAGTGAACTGAAAAAATAGAAAAATAGGGTTGACACCTGGTACAAAACTTGCTATAATTACAAAGCAGTCGAGAGACGGCAGCACAATTGAAGATGTGTTTTGTACCTGTGGGGGTGTAGCTCACTTGGGAGAGCGCTTGAATGGCATTCAAGAGGTAAGGGGTTCGATCCCCCTCATCTCCACCACAAGAAACAGCAGATCATTTCGGTGATTTGCTGTTTCTTTTTTTCGACTTTATCGGGTAATGCAGCCCGTATATCCGCGAAAACAGAATCATAAACGATAAAATGCCCGCTGCGGGAGTTTTTCGCCGGTCAGCAATGCAGCGGGCAGAATCCGGCCGAAAGAACCGCAGGGGGCATAATTGGTTTATGGGGATGGAATGGTTCGGCTAAGAACCTTCGCCACCTGTTCAAGCGGCATGAACCAGCATTATCTCTTTTCGGTTGACGCGGCAGGCTTCCGGGCCGGGCGGCGGGGAGTCTGATCGCCAGGCTTGCGAGGGGCTGCATCGGGTCCGGGCTTGGTGCTGTTGGCCAGCTGCTCAAACTGGGCCAGAATGGCCGGGGCGGGCAGCTCGATTACGGCACCGCTCAGGGCGGCCAGGCAGCTGGTTTCGGGCAATTGGGCAAAGGTGAGCCGGACGGCACACAGGGCCTGCGTGCGCAGGCCGGTGCGTTCGTTCATCTTTTTGCTGCCGTATTTGATGTCACCCAGCACCGGCGCGCCCAGAAAAGCCAGGTGGGCACGGATCTGATGGGTGCGGCCGGTGATCAGGCCGATGCGGCACAGGGCAAAGGGGCCGGCCGTGCGCTCAACGTTCACCTGGGTGATGATTTCCTTGTAGCCCTCGGCGGCGGCAGGCCGGACGGTGACCTTGTTGGTGCGCTCGTCATGGCGCAGCCAGGCCGTATGGCGCCCTTTGGGGGGGACACCGCAGGTGATGGTCAGATATTCCTTGTGCACCTCATTGTCACGGATGATCCGGTTCATCTCCCGCAGGGCAGCGGCGGTTTTGGCGGCCACCACCAGCCCTTCGGTGCCGCGGTCCAGCCGGTTGCAGATGGCGGGGGAGAATGCGTTTTCTCCGTTGGGGTCGTACTCGCCCCGCTCGATCTGGCGAGCGATGAAGGCGTCCACCAGGTTGGCGTCACCGGTGCGGTCCGAATGGCACAGCAGATGGGAGGGCTTGTACAGCACAGCGATCTGATCGTCCTCATAAATCACGGTGAGTGCAGGCTGCCGGGTGCGGGGGGCAGGGGCCTTTTTGGCAGGAGCCTGCGGAAAAAACTCATCGTTCAGGTACAGCTCCACCACATCGCCCTCGGCCAGCCGGTAATCTGCCTGGGCGCGCTTGCCGTTTACCTTGATGCGCTTGTTGCGAAAGCCCTTGTACAGCACGCTGCTGGGAAGATTCTGTGTGACGTTCAGTACAAAACGGGAGAGACGTGCCCCAACGTCATTGGGGCCTGCGGTAAAACTTTTCATGGGAGCGGCCTGCTTTCTCTTTTCATCAATTCTGATTTAGTATATAATGTTTTTGATAACAGGGCAAGCAGTAACCGGAGAAAAGCCGGGCAAAAGGGGCGGAGCACATGGACGAGCAGCTGCATCAGGATCATCGGGCCAGAATGCACCAGCGCGTGAAAAACAGCGGGATGGACGATTTTGCGGACCACGAGGTGCTGGAGTATCTGCTATACTTTGCCATTCCCCGCCGGGACACCAACCCTATTGCCCATCGGCTGCTGAACAAGTTCGGCAGTTTTGCCAGGGTGCTGGAGGCCAGTGAGGAAGAGCTTTGCCAGGTGGAGGGCATCGGCCCGAACAGTGCGCGGCTTCTGCGGGCGGTGCTGCTGGTGGACCGGCACTATCAGAACAGTCGCCGGCGCAAGGTGCGCCAACTGGCCAGCTGCAGCGATGTGGTGGATTATTGCGTTCCGCTGTTTCACGGGGTGAACCATGAAGTGGTGTACATGATCGGGGTGGACGATGGCCTGAAGATTTTGCAGACGGTCAAACTGGCGGAAGGTGTGGTGAATCAGGTACACATTCCCATCCGCAAGGTGGTGCAGACGGCGCTTTCCATGGGGGCCACCGGGGTCATCCTGACGCACAACCATCCGGCGGGGGTGGCGCTGCCCTCTCATGAGGATATGCTAACCACCCGAAGCATTCTGGATGCACTGAAAATGGTGGACGTACAGCTGATCGACCATGTGATTGTGGCGGACGGAGAGGGGACTTCCATGCTGGAAAATCGCCGTATGCCGCAGCCGCCCCGGTGACGAAGCGGAATGGCTAGACAAAATTGAAGAAATCTTGATGCCGGTTCGATGCATCCGGCACATACAATAAGGGCAGCACCAGGCGAATGCGTTCCGGTGCTGCCCATTGTTTTTGAATGCGTTGGTGGATCGACAAGGAGATGAAACGCCTTATGAAAAAACAGATGCTGATTGTGGTTCTCGGTATGATGCTGGTTCTGTGCAGCTGCGGCGCGCAGAGTGTGTCTTCTTCTCAGGCGCAGGCAACCGCGGCCCCAGCGGTTTCGGAACCGGCGGGTGCGGTTTCGCAGGCAGCGCAGCCAATGGCCGCGGATGCCACTGCCGCTCCCGAGCAGGAAGCGGTGGAGGTGCCGGCGGGAGGCACAGAGAGCACCCCGGCCCAATCACCGGAGAAAACGCAGCCTGCAGAGCAGGAGGTGCCCTTTCAGGAGCAGTTCAAAAAGGACGCCGTGCGGGAGCTGGAAGGCCTGCTGGACGAGATGACCCCCCGGTGAGGACGAGAATGAGGCTGTGCGCCAGGCGACCAGCCTGATGAACTGGGGCGTGGGTACGACCCTGAGCGAGGATGAGATTGCATCGACCACGAAAGATTGGCTGGCTGCCCAAGGCGCGGACCAGCAGAAGCAGGTGCAGGCACAGCTGAAAAGGGTGGAGGCTGCCTACCGCAAGCTGCTGGGCAGCGAAGGGGAAGCTCTGCTGAACCGTGCGGGCTGCCGGGACATTGCTGCTTACCCGTGGGGGGACGGCGAACCGCTGGAGACGGTGGAAGCCCTGCTGAACGGCGTTCTGGGCAGCGCTCGCTGACGGCCGACAGCGCCTGGCTATAACATTATAGAATCGGTAAATTACCGCACTGCGGCAGCACGTATTGAGAGCGTGCCGCTGCAGTGCTTTTTTATAAGAAAATGGGCAGATTTGCGAATGTGAGACAATTTCGTCACAGTTTGTTCATGGAATGGTCCGAGAAATGTTGCGATGAAGCCAATATCCATAATTTCGCGCAGATCAGAACAAGAGAGTTTGTCGAAATTGGACTATTGCAGTGAAATTTGAATCTTCCTATAATAAAGGTGCAGCGATTGATGGAGCTTTTTGTAAAGCAATGTCAACGTTGTATTTTAATTTACGGAAAAATAGCGATAAAACCCGACATAATTTGCACAGGTAAAGCAGGGTTCCCCATTGCCGTGCGCGGCCTGAAAAGGGTTCGGTTGGACAAAAGCCGAACCGCGGCCCGCAGGCGGGGAATACCGGACCGGAGGGCCAAAGCAAAGCGGCCCCTGCACAGCCGGGCAGCAAGGATGGACAAATGAAACAAGCGGAATTGAACAATCAGGTGCTTACGGTGGGCATTGACATTGGCTCCACCACCACAAAAATCGTGGCGCTTTCCGCAGACGGGGGCGAGACCCTCTTTTCGGATTACCGGCGGCATGGGGCCGCCCAGGCGAAGAGCGTGGCCCTGGCGCTGAAACTGCTCTGGAGCAAATTCCCGGAGACGAAGATTCGTCTGGCGATCACCGGCTCCGGCGGCAAGGGCGTGGCGGCCCTGCTGGGGGTGCCCTACATTCAGGAGGTCGTGGCCAACTCCATTGCCCTGCGCCAGCAGTACGCCCATGTGCGCACGGCCATTGAGCTGGGCGGCCAGGACGCCAAGATGATCTTTTTCAAGCCCAACACCGGCAGCGGCGCGCTGGAGGTGGCGGACACCCGCATGAACGGCAGCTGCGCCGGCGGCACCGGTGCGTTCATTGATGAGGTGGCTTCCATTCTGAAGGTGCCCATTGAGGAGTTTGACGCCATGGCCGCGCAGGGCACCTGCGTGTATGATATTTCCGGCCGGTGCGGCGTGTATGCAAAAACGGACATACAGCCCCTGCTGAACCAGGGCGTGGCCAAGGAAAATCTGGCGCTGTCAGCGTTTCATGCCATTGCCAAGCAGACCATCGGCGGCCTGGCCCAGGGCCTGGACATCGAGAAGCCGGTGGTGTTTGAGGGCGGCCCGCTGACCTTCAACAAAACGCTGGTCAAGGTTTTTGCCCAGCGGCTGAACCTGACGGAGGAAGAGACTCTGATTCCGCCCCAGCCGGAGCTGATGATTGCCCGGGGCACGGCCCTTTCGCTGAACAGCCTGTTTGCGGGCCAATCGGAGCCGCTGGCCATCGGCGAACTGGCGGCCCGGCTGGAGAATGCCCCGGCCGCTTCGGGAGAAGCCGCAGTGTCTGCGCCGCCGTTTTTTAAAGATGAAGCGGAAAAGGAAGCCTTTTTGAACCGCCACCGCCTGCCGGTGCTGACCCCGTATCAGCCCAAGGCAGGGGAGACGGTGCATGCCTATCTGGGCATTGACTCCGGCAGCACCACCACGAAGTTTGTGCTGATGGATGAGCAGGAAAACCTGCTGGACGCGTTTTATGCCCCGAACCAGGGCAGCCCGCTCAATGTGGCTCAGCAGGCGCTGATCGCGCTGCGGGACTGCTACCGGGCCGCCGGGGCAACGCTGGACATTTTGGCGGCCGGAACCACCGGATATGGTGAAGTGCTGTTTGCGAAGGCGTTTGGGGCTGAGTGCCATGCGGTGGAGACCGTAGCCCATGCCCGCGCCGCGGAGCAGTATGTGCCCGGGGCTACCTTCCTGCTGGACATCGGCGGGCAGGATATGAAGGCCATCTGGCTGGATGGGGGCATCATCACCAACATTGTGGTGAACGAGGCGTGTTCGTCTGGTTGCGGTTCTTTCCTGGAGAACTTTGCCTCTTCGCTGCACATTCCCACCAAAGAAATCGCCGCTTCGGCCTTTTCTTCTCAAAGCCCTGCGGCGCTGGGCAGCCGCTGCACCGTGTTTATGAACAGCAGCATCGTAACCGAACAGCGCAACGGCAAGCAGCCCAACGACATTATGGCCGGGCTGTGCCGTTCCATCATTGAGAATGTGTTCACCAAGGTCATTCGGGTGTCCAACCTGGATTCGTTGGGCAATAAGATCGTGGTGCAGGGCGGTACCTTCCAGAACGACGCGGTACTGCGCGCAATGGAACAGTATCTGGGCCGGGAAGTGGTGCGCGCCCCGTACCCCGGCATCATGGGCGCCATCGGCGTGGCCTTGCTGACCAAGGAACAGTGCGCCGCCGGAACGAAGAAAACTTTCATCGGGCTGGACGCGCTGGACACATTTAGCTACACCCAGTCGGCCAATTCGCCCTGCCCCTTTTGCGCCAACCACTGCAAGCGGACCATCGTTACCTTCTCCACCGGCAGCTCCTGGGTGACCAACAACCGGTGTGAGCGGGGCGAGGTGCTGGGCGACCCCAAGGCGGCCGGCGTGCAGGAACAGGTGAAGGAAAAGCTGGCCCAGAAGCAGCAGACCCCCAATCTGTTCCGCCTGCGGCAGGAGCTGCTGTTTAAGAAATATCCGATTCCCGGCCCCACCACGGCGCGGAATGTGACCATCGGCCTGCCCCGCTGCCTTTCGTTCTGGGACACCATGCCCTTCTGGAGCACATTCTGGCGCAGCCTGGGCTTTGAGGTGAAGCTTTCGGCGCTGAGCAACCGGGCCCTGTATGAATCCGGCCTTTCCGCCGTTACCTCTGATACGGTGTGCTTCCCGGCAAAGCTGGTGCATGGGCACATCCGCAATCTGGTCAAGCAGGGGGTGGACCGCATTTTCATGCCCTCCATCACCACGCTGAAGAGCGAAAACACTGCGTCCACCAGTTATTCCATGTGCGCTGTGGTGAAGGGGTATCCCTTTGTGGTGCGCAATTCAGATAACCCGGAGCGCCGCTGGGGCGTGCCCTTTGACACCCCGCTGTTCCACTGGTATACGGATGCAGACCGGGATGCACAGCTGACGGCGTATATGCACGAGCAGTTCGGCATTGCGCCGGAGGAGACCCACGCGGCCATGCTGGCGGCGGATCAGGCGCAGAATGCCTTCCGCACGCAGCTGCTGAAAGCCGGGCAGGACGTGATGGACCGGGTGCGCGTCGAGGGGCGGTATGCCGTGGTGCTGGCCAGCCGGCCCTATCACAACGACGCCCTGGTGAACCATGACCTGCCGGAGCTGTTTGCCTCCATGGGGGTGCCGGTGCTGCCCGCCGATGCACTGCCCGGCACCAACCGGGTGGATTTGAGCCGCAGCCGGCTGGACATTGCCAACAATTATCATGCCCGGGTGCTGTCCTCCGCCATTCTGGCCGCGCAGAGCGAAAACCTGGAATACGTACAGCTGGTAAGCTTCGGCTGCGGGCACGATGCTTATCTCTCGGATGAGATCATCCGCCTGATGCGGGAGGTTTCGGGCAAAACGCCGTTGATTCTGAAGGTGGATGAGAGCGATGCACAGGGCCCCCTGCGCATTCGCGTGCGCTCGTTCATCGAGACGGTGAATATGCGCCGCCAGCGCGGCCAGAAGCTGACGGTGCGCCCGCTGCCTGACCCGTATCCGGTAAAATTCACCAAGGAGAGCCGCAAAGAAAAGACGGTGCTGATTCCCAACACCTCCCATGCGTTCTCCCGCCTGATGGCGGCGGCGTTCTCCGGGCAGGGCATTCACGCAGTGCCGCTGGAACTGGGCCGGGAGGAGGCCATCCGTCTGGGCAAGCAGTATGTTCACAACGACATCTGCTTCCCGGCGCAGATCGTCATCGGCGAGGCGCTGGCCGCCCTGCGCAGCGGCAAATACAACGACCAGGAAGTGGCCATTGGCATGGGCAAATACGTGGGCGACTGCCGCCTGACCCATTACAGCGCCCTGCTGCGCAAGGCCCTGGACGATGCAGGCTACCCGAATGTGCCCATTCTGACCAACGACGACGTGGACTCCCACGATATGCACCCGGGCTTCAAGATGAACCTGCTCACCTCCATGCGCATTGCCTTCTCGCTGCCGATGATCGACGTGCTGGAAGAGCTTCTGCGGAAGATTCGGCCTTACGAGCTGGAAAAGGGCGCGGCGGACCGTGCCTTTGAACAGGGCCTGGATGCGGTGATGGATGGGCTGGAGCACCATGGAATTGCCGGGGCACGCCGTGGGTTTGAGAAGGCCATTGACGCAATGTGCCGGGTGAAATACGACCGCTCGAACCCGCGCCCCACGGTGCTGATCGTGGGCGAGTATCTTCTGAACTTCCATCCCGGTGCCAACCACGAGATTGAGCGCTATCTGGAAGCCAACGGCTTCGAGATCATTGAGGCCCGCATGACCGATGTGATCCGCAAGACGTATTTTACGCTGGATACGCAGATTCGGGAGTATCACCTGAAAAAGCCCTTCCAGCAGAAGGCCTGGTATTTCACGGCGGATAACGTGTTCAATCTGGCCCACGATATGACCGATCAAATCGCCAAGTGGCACCCGTTGTATACGCCGGCTCCCCGCATTCAGGATCTGGTGCACGACAGTGACCCCGTCATTCAGCATACGTTTGACAGCGGCGAGGGCGTGCTGATTCCGGCGGAGATCCTGCACCATGCACAGCATGGCTGCCGGGCCTTTGTGATTTTGCAGCCGTTTGGCTGCCTGCCGAACCATGTGGTGGGCCGCGGTGTGGCCAAGCGCCTGAAGGAAATGCACCCGGAGGTGCAGATTCTGCCGCTGGACTATGACCCCGATGTGAGCTTTGCCAACATCGAAAACCGGCTGCAGATGCTGATCATGAACGTGCGAATGGATCAGAAAGAGCGGCGCCGTGCAAAAAACGAAACCAAGCGCCCCGATAAAGCACAAGCGAATGAAACGCAGAGCATGACCGGGCACCGCACGGCTGAAACCAAGGCAGGCTGAGACCTTTTTTAATCGCTGAATTTTAATAACGCACATCGCCGCTGGGCAATTTACCCAAAACTGTCTCAGCGGCGATGTGCGTTTTGCTGTTTGAGAACTGCCATCAAAAGGAAAATTTGCGACAAATTCGCATATTGACACATACGGGAGGGGTATGGTATAGTGATTTGCGAATGAAATGCAAATTGGAGGCGCGGGAGGTTGCAGAATTACAGTACGCGGCAGCGGAAAGTTTTGCTGGATTATTTGAGCCATCACCCGGACGAATTGCTGTCTGCCCGGCAGATTGCGGACGCGCTGGCGGATGAAATGATCAGCCTGAGCGCGGTTTATCGAAACCTTGCCCAGCTGGAAAAGGAAGAAAAGGTGCGCCGCAGCAGCAAGAGCGGCACGCGTGAGGTGTATTATCAGTACCTGGATGCTGAAAGCTGCAAAGGCGCGCTGCACATGAGCTGCATCAAGTGCGGCCGAACCTTTCACATGACAAGGGACCATGCCGCGCTGTTTGCAAAGCATCTGGCGCAGAGTGAGCAGTTTGTGCTGGATACAGCCGATACGATCCTCTATGGAACCTGCTCGAACTGCAGGAAAATCTGAGGATCAGAAAGGAGGACAGACTATGGCGAAGAAATGTCGCTGGATGGCGGGCGTGCTGGCTGCAGTGCTGGCCTTTGTCATGCTGTTCTCGGTTGCCTACATCGCAGAGGAAGCGGACCACGACTGCGCCGGCGTGAACTGTGCCGTCTGCCACCAGATCAATGCCTGCGAAAATCTGCTCAAGAGCCTTGGGCTTGCAGGCTTTGGCATCGTGGCCGCCGCGGCGGGCGCTTATACGCTGTGCCGGGTCATTTCCGCCTGCACGGAACTTATCCGTGCCTTTACGCTGGTATCCCTCAAAGTCAAACTTTCAAATTAAAGGATAAGAATGGTTACAAGGGCGCAGTCTGTCTGGTTTCAGGCAGGCTTTTGCGGCTTTGCCGCGGCCCTTGTATTTTTTGCGCCCATTTTTACGTTCTTATACGAAATTTGGAGGTTTGTTTTCCTATGAAACGAGTGATTTCCCTACTTTTGGTGCTGACGCTGACGGCCGGCGTTCTGGCAGGCTGCGGCAGGCAGAATGCGCCGACCGCTTCGGACGACACAAAACTGAGCATTGTCACCACGATTTTCCCCGAGTACGATTGGGTACGGGAAATCGTGGGGGAGAAGGCCGATCACGCCGAGATCACCATGCTGCTGGACAGCGGCGTTGACCTGCACAGCTACCAGCCAACCGCAGCGGATATGATAAAAATTTCGGACTGCGACCTGTTCATTTACGTCGGCGGTGAGTCTGACCGGTGGGTTGCGGACGCCTTGCAGGAAGCCGTCAACAAGGATATGGTCGTCCTCAATTTGCTGGACGTCCTTGGCGACCGCGTCGAGGAAGAGAAAATTGTGGAAGGCATGGAGGCCGACGAGGAGAAAGGCGAAGAGGACGGCCCGGAATACGACGAGCACGTTTGGCTCTCGCTGAAAAATGCCGAGGTGCTCTGCGGCGCGATTTCCGCCGCGCTGCAACAGATCGACCCGGCCAACAAGGACATCTATGCCGCCAATGCGGCCGCTTATACGCAAAAGCTGGCCGCCCTTGACGCCAAGTATCAGGCCGCCGTGGACACGGCCGCCCGCAAAACCATTTTGTTTGGTGACCGCTTCCCGTTCCGCTATCTGGCGGACGATTACGGCCTGAGCTACTATGCGGCCTTTGTCGGCTGCTCGGCCGAAACCGAAGCCAGCTTTGAGACCGTTTCCTTCCTTGCCCGCAAGGTGGACGAATTGAATCTGCCCTGCGTGCTGACCATCGAGGGCGCCCAGCACAAGATTGCGGAAACCATTGTGCAGAACACCGCTGAAAAGAACCAAAGGGTGCTGGTGATGGATTCCATGCAGGCCACAACCGCCCAGGATGCGGCGAATGGTACCACCTATCTTTCGGTCATGGAGCAGAATCTCTCCGTGCTGAACGAAGCCTTGAGCTAAGGAGGTGGCAGCATGGCGCAGCTTGCGTGTGAAAATCTGTGGGTTGGCTACGATGGAACGGCCGTTCTGCAGAACCTGAACTTCGAGGTGTATACGGGCGATTACCTCTGCGTTGTGGGGGAAAACGGCTCCGGTAAGAGCACCCTTATGAAAACCATTCTCGGCCTGCAGCCGCCCGTCCGCGGCAGAATTTTGACGGGCGACGGGCTGAAGAAAAACGAGATCGGTTATCTGCCGCAGCAAACCGTTGTGCAGAAGGATTTCCCGGCCTCGGTGTGGGAAATCGTGCTCTCCGGTTGTCAGGGGCGCTGCGGCCTCCGCCCCTTTTACAACAAGGCGGAAAAACAGCTTGCGGCACAGGCGATGGAGCGGATGCAGATCACACCGCTTGCGGGGCGCTGCTACCGGGAGCTGTCCGGCGGGCAGCAGCAGCGGGTGCTGCTGGCCCGTGCGCTGTGCGCCACCCGAAAAATGTTATTGCTGGATGAGCCGGTTTCCGGCCTGGACCCGAAAGCAACGGCGGAAATGTACCGCCTGATTGAGGAACTGAACCGACGGGACAGCATCACCGTGGTGATGATCTCGCACGATGTTGCCGCGGCGGTGAATTACGCCAGCCACATTCTGCACATCGGCGATACGGTTTTCTTTGGAACAAAAACGGATTATCTCCAAAGCAGGCAGGGGCGGCTGTTCGCCTCTGAGAAAGGCGGTGACGGCAATGTTTGAAAAGCTGGCCCTCTATTGGGCGTATCCCTTTGTGCGCTATGCGCTGGCGGTTGGTGTGCTGATCGCGCTCTGCTCCTCCCTGCTGGGGGTGACGCTGGTTTTGAAGCGGTTCTCGTTCATCGGCGACGGGCTTTCCCATGTGGCGTTCGGCGCGATGGCGGTGGCCGCGGTGCTGGGCCTTACGGACGATATGCCGCTGACCCTGGGCATTACCATCGTAAGCGCCATTCTGCTGCTTCGCACCGGGCAGAACACGAAAATCAAGGGCGACGCGGCCATTGCCATGATTTCGGTCGGCTCGCTGGCCATCGGTTATCTGCTGATGAATCTGTTCTCCACATCCTCCAACCTGTCCGGTGATGTGTGCAGCACGCTGTTTGGTTCCACGTCCATTCTGACGCTGACTCGAACGGAAGTGCGGCTGTGTGTGGTGCTGTCGGTCATTGTGGCAGCGATTTTCATTCTGTTCTACAACAAGATCTTTGCCGTGACCTTCGACGAGAGCTTTGCCAAAGCTGTGGGCACAAAAGCGGATCGGTACAACCTTCTGATTGCGGTGACCACTGCCGTTGTGATCGTGCTGGCGATGAATCTGGTGGGGTCTCTGCTGATTTCCGCCCTTATCATTTTTCCGGCACTGTCGGCGATGCGCGTGTATCAAAATTTTCGCGCCGTGACGATTTGTTCGGCGGTGCTGTCTGTGTGCTGCGCCGCACTGGGCATTCTGATTTCCATTCTGGCGGGCACGCCGGTTGGTTCGACCATTGTTGCCGTTGATCTTGCAGCGTTTTTTGTGTTTTCGCTGCTGGGCTGTATTAAAGGAGGAATGGGCGAATGAAGCGTTGGATTGGTTCGTTGTTGTTGGTTCTGCTGTTAATGGCACTCTGCGCCTGCGGAAAGCAGGGGGATGCGAGTTCGGCCGTGACCGCGCCTGTACAGGAGGTGCTTCCGGCCCAGACGTTTCAGCCTGCCCCAACGCCGGCACCGGCGCAGAGCCAAGCGGCCTCTGCGGATGAGACAGAGGCTTCCGGGGTGGATGTGGACCTGACGGTGCTCAGCAGCACAATGGTGTACTCCGAGGTCTACAACATGATGATGGCGCCGGAGGAGTATGTGGGGAAAAGCGTCCGGATGCGAGGGCAGTTTGATATCTATCAAGCGGGGGATGGAAACGGAAATCCGCTTCCCGATCAGGTTTATCTGGCCTGTGTCATCGCCGATGCCACCGCCTGCTGTTCGCAGGGAATCGAGTTCGTTCTGGCGGACCTGAACGCATCGCCGGAGAATTACCCCGAACTGGGGGCGGAGATCACGGTGGTCGGTACGTTCCAGAGCTACGAAGAAAAAGGGGATACCTACTATCACCTGGCCGACGCAGAACTGGAATGAGGCCTGAAAGCCGGGACAAGGAGAAACAAAAAGAGCGCTGGAAACGTCTGTTCCAGCGCTCTTTTTGCTGTGGTGCGGGCAGTGGGATTTGAACCCACACGCCGATGGCACAGGACCCTAAAACCTGCACGTCTGCCAATTCCGCCATGCCCGCAGAGAATGGTTGGAAGGATGTAAACTTCCAACGTTGATTTATATTATAACATACCCAAAAGTCATTTGTCACCCCCTTTCTTTTGGGCAGGCAGTTGTCCGCTGCGGAATGAGAAAAGCTGCCGACAAAGAGAAAAGCATCGACAGCGAAGCGGAAGCGTGGTACAGTAAAATCAACGAAAAGTACCGCTGAAAAGGAGAAACTATGAAAATCATTGCCCTGACCGAAAATACCGCCTGCCGCCCGGAATTGGAGACCGAGCACGGTTTAAGCCTGTACATTGAGGCCTGCGGCCGCAAAATCCTGTTTGATATGGGGCAGAGCGGGGTGTTCCTGCGCAACGCCGAAAAATTGGGGGTGGATTTGTCCCAGGTGGATCTAGCGATCCTTTCCCATGGGCACTATGATCATGGCCGCGGCCTGCCGGAGTTTCTGAACCTCAACCACACGGCCCCGGTGTATCTGCACAAGCAGGCGGGCGAAGGGCATTACAGTGTGCGCCCCGGCGGGCAAACGGCGGACATCGGCATTGACCCGGCGCTGCTGAGGCACCCGCAGGTGCGGCTGACCGAGGGCGTGCAGACGCTGTTTGAGGGAGCCGTGCTGTTCTCGGATGTGCCCGGCAACGATCTGCATTCGCCCGCCAACGACACGCTGCTGATGGAACACAGCGGCGGGCCGGTGCACGACACCTTTGCGCACGAGCAAAATCTGATCCTCACCGAGGGGGAAACGCGCCTGCTGGTGGCGGGCTGTGCCCATCGGGGCATCGTCAACATTGTGGAGCAGGCGGCCGCTCTGGCGGGAAAGCCCATGAATGTGGTCATTGGGGGCTTTCATCTGTCCGTTCCCAGCACGGGGGCCAGTGTGCCCACGCCGCTGGTGGAGGCGGTTGCTCAGCGGCTGCTGGCCCAGCCGGGAACCCGGTATTACACCTGCCACTGCACCGGCCAGGCGGCGTACCAGACGCTTCAGCGCTGCATGGGGGAACGGGTGGCGTATCTGGCGGCCGGCGGGCAGCTGGAAGTATAAGCGAGGCCTCACCAGAATTCCCACCCGAACAGCCGGTTGAGAAACGCCAGCTGGAGCCGTGCTTTGGCCAGCCCCTGCTGCAGTTCGGCCGCGGTCTCTTCGCGGGCGAGTGCCTCCAGCCCGGCCAGCTCCGCCGAGGCCTGGGTGAGAAAATCCCGGCGGATGAGCAGGCGAAGAAGGGCGTCTTTCTGCGCGAGCAGGCGCTGTGCGGACTGAACTTTTTCGGCGGCAGCCGGATAGTCGGCAGAAATGCAGGCGGACTGCGCCTCATACAGGCAGCGGTCGGCGTCTTTCAGCACGTGGCTGACCCGGAGACAGCCCCAGAGGGTGAAGCCCAGCAGGGCCGCTAGCAAAACCAGAGAGATCCATACCCGTTTCATCGGCGTTCCTCCGGCGGCAGCCGCCGCACCAGCGTAAATTCATCGGTGTCGTCCCCCAAAAGCAGCAGCACCTGGGGGAGCGGCACCGTTTCTTTTTGCAGGCACGCCGTGACCCATTCCGGCGTTTTGCCGAACCAGGCCAGTGCATCCGGGCAAAGCTGGCCGTCCAGCACGAACGGAAGCCGAGTGGGCGCTTCCCGCGGCCGGTTCAGGCCCACATCCTCCCGCAAGAGCGTCTCTTTGCCCGGCTGTTTTACCAGATTCAGGGTGCCGTCGGTCTCCACCAGGGCATATGCCACATCGGTGGGGTCAAACACGTCCTTGCCGCGCAGGGCTTCCAGCAGGTCGGCGGCAGTGAGGCGCAATGCCCGCAGGGCGTTCTGGTCGATCACGCCGTTCCGGATGACCGGAACCGGACGGCCGCTGAGCAGCTGGGCCAGCTTGGGGTGGTGCAGCGCCAGCCCGGAAGAGAGAACCTCCAGCACGGCGATGAGAAACACCGGGGTGAGGCTGGCCGCCAGCGGAAGCTCCGGCTGCTCAATGGAGATGGACGCCAGATTGGACAGAAGAATGGTGGAGACCAGCTCGGAGGGCTGAAGTTCGCCCAGCTGGCGTTTGCCCATCAGGCGCATGGCGAGAATCAGGGCCAGATACACAACCAGGGTGCGCAGAGTGAGAGTCAACACGATGGAGACCCCCTTTCCGGGAAATTTACGGCAAGCTGTTTTGAAAACCACAACAAAAGAATGAATCGAAGCGTTGAAGGCCATACTGCTGCAGTGAGGTGATGACGCAATGCCGACCCCGCTGTATGCCGACCTGGAACAAAACCGGAAGGCACTGAACAAGATGTTTGGCCAGAGTACGGATTTTTATGCCAAACCCATTCGGATACGCGGCGTGCCCTGCCTGGTGTGTATGTTTGACGGGCTTTCCAGCACGGAGAAGCTCTGGGTGATCCTGCTGGACCGGGTAAGCCGTGCAGCCTTGCCTGCCCGGGATGGGGCGTCGCTGTTTGAGTGGATGATGGAAGAGACGGACCTGCCCCTTGAGCCGGACCCGGCCGAGGATTTTGAGACGATTTCCGCCAAGCTCACCGGCGGGTTGGCAGTGCTTCTGGTGGAGGGCTGTACCCGGGCGCTGCTGCTGTCCAACCAGAGTATGCAGGGCCGCTCGGTGGCGGAGCCAAGCGGAGAAGGGGACATCCGCGGCTCGCGGGAGGGCTTCTGCGACCTGCTGCGGGTGAACGTGAGCCTGCTTCGCCGATTGGACCGGGCGGAGGGGCTGGTCATCGAGTTGTTCCAGCTGGACACGCATACCCGAACGGAGGCCGCCCTGTGCTATGACCGGGACCTGGCCCCGCCGGAACTGGTGGCCGAGGCCCGCCGCAGACTGAAGGCCAGCCGTCTGCCGCTGGTGCTGGATTCCAGCTATCTGGCCCCGGACTTGCAGCGGGGGCAGGGGTGCTTTTTCAGCCAGGTGGGCTACACCGAACGGAGCGCCACGGCCTGCGCCAAGCTGTGCGAAGGAAAGGTGGTCGTGCTGGTGAACGGAAGCCCCTTTGCGCTGATCCTGCCCTATTTTTTCTGCGAGCACTTCCAAAGCCTGGACGACTACGCCCAGAAAGCCTATTTTGCCAGTTTTGTGCGGGGGCTGAAGTATCTGGCCTTCTGGCTGGCGGCGCTGCTGCCGGGGCTGTATGTATGTGTGGCAAAGTTTATGCCGGAGGTATTCCCCCGGCAGCTGCTGGTGCGCATTGCGGCGGCGGAAAGCGCCACGCCGTGGCCGTTGTTTCTGGAAATGGTGCTGGTCATTCTGCTTCTGGAGATCGTGCGGGAGGCCGGGCTGCGGCTGCCCAAACCCATCGGGCACTCGGTCAGCCTGGTGTCTGCCCTGATCATTGGCGATGCGGCCGTTGGGGCGGGCATCCTCAGTACGCCCGTGGTAATTGTGGCGGCCCTGACCTCGTTGGCTGTGTTCGTGCTGCCCTCGATGTATGAACCGCTGACCATTCTGCGCATTTTGTTCGTTCTGGCGGCCGGGCTGTGCGGCCCGCTGGGGGTGGCGGCGCTGCTGGTGTGGATGCTCACCTCCATTTGCGGCGCGGAGAGCTTTGGGTTGCCTCACGCCGCGCCGTTTTCGCCCTGGCAGCGCGGGGCCGTGCGGGACGGTCTGATGCGCTGGCCATGGCCGGTTCTGGTGGACCATCCCTTTACCGTGCGGGCCGTGAAGAGAGGGGGCGGTCACCATCGCTGAAGCACGTTGGACGGCCGATTCCCTCTGGCCGGCGCTGCTGGCGGCCTCGTTGGCTGAGGTGTTTCTGGCTGAAACAAGGGCGGCGCCCCTGCGCCAGCAGTTGTGGCTTCAGGCGACCGGGCTGGGAGTGCTCTGGCTGCTGCTGCGGGCCGCGGCCTGCCCCTCGCCCAAACCGGGAACCCGGTTGGAGCGTGCCCTTCTGGCGGCGGGGCTGTGCCTGGCACTGGGGCAGGCGATTTACAAGGGCTGGCGGTTTTACGGCGATGCAATGGGCAGCGCGCTGCTCTACGGGGTGTTTGCGGGGCTGGCGGCGCTGATCGCCTTCTATGGGGCAATGGTTCGCCCGCGGGCCGTGGCGCGCACGGCACCGATGATCCTGCTTGGCGGGGGGCTGGCGCTGGCGGCCCTCACGGCGGCACTGTGGAACCGGGCGGACCTGCGCCGCCTGCTGGAGGACCCGGCGCTGACTGCGGAAGGCTGGCAGGATGGCCTTTGGCAGACGCTTGCACTGCTGCCGGAAATGCCGCTGCTTGCCTGGCTGGGCCGGGACGCAGAGCAGCAGCGGCGGGACGTGAACCGGTATATTCTGGGGCTGGGGGCGGCCCGCTGGTGGATCTTGCTGCTTCAGGGGCTTGTTCTGGGAAGCGGGCAGCTTGACCGGCCGCTGCACCGGCTTTCCACATTGGGGCAGCTTTCGGTGTTCACCCGGCTGGACGGCCTGTTTGTGCTGGTGTGGCTGATGCTGTTTTACGGCCGGTGCCTGCTGTATGGCAGCTGTCTGGCCCGGTTGGCGCGGAGCGGTGCCGGGCGGGCTGTGTGCGCCGGAATTGTGAGCGCCACAGCCGTGGGGCTTTATCTGGGCGTGGGTCGGCAGTGGCTGCCGACGGCCGGGCAATGCCTGCTTTGGGCGTGCCTTGTGTGGATGCTGGCAAAGCGGCGGCCCGGTGCAAAGGGGGAACGGGATGAAGCGTAAATGCAAGTGGCTGGCGGCCGTGTTGCCCGTGGTGCTTTTGTGCGGCTGCGGCGGGCGGCAGGGTGATCTGCTTTTGGCGCAGGCCATTTATCAGGAGCAGGAAGCGCAGACGGTGCAGCTTAGGATTCTGTGTCTGGAAAGCGAGCCTTCGGCCAATGCGGAGGATGCACAGCCGAAGCCGGTGCTGCTGGCCGGGGAAGGAGTAACCCTGGAAGAAGCCTGGCAGGCCGCGCAGCAGCAGACAGGGGGGCAGGTGTTTTTGGGGCAATGCCGGGTTTGGATGCTGGGGCCGGGGCAGGCGCAGCGGCTGAATTCGGAGGATGCAGAGTTCTGGATGCAGCAGGACCCGGGCTGTGGCAGCATGAATCTGTGGCTGGTGGACCTGAGCCCGCAGGCGTTGGAGGAACCGAAACAGCCGGCGGCGCTGGCCGATGCGGTGAAGAACGTGCAGGAGGACAGCCCCGCCTATCTGGCCGCCGGGCAGGAGCTGCTTTTGCTGCCGCAGGTGAATCTGAGCGCCGCCGCAGTGCAGGTGGAGGCAGAAGTGCTGTACCGGGCCGGAGAGCCGGTTCTGCGCTGGACTGATGCGGAACGCGCCTTGGCCTTGTGGATGCAGGGCAAGGGCCAAACGCTGACGTTCCGGCAGGAGGGCGGCAGCTTTTCCGTGAAGCAGCCGATATGCACCATCGCGGCTGAGGGAGGCGAACTTGTATTCCAATTGGAGGGGCGGCTGGAAGGGCAGAAAAAAACATCGGTGCTCACGCTGGCCCAGGCAGAGCAGTGGCTTCAAACCATGGCGGAAGGGGTGCTGGCGCAGACACAGGCCGCCGGGGCCGACTGGTTTTGCGTTCAGGGGCAGCTGCGCCAGAGAACGGGAAACGAAAAAGGCCGCACCCGGGTTCAGGTGCGGCTAGTGGCAGATTAAGAATGGCAAAAAGAAAAATCCCTGATGCACGGTGTGTGCATCAGGGATTCTGCGCATGGAGCTGTCAATGCGATTCGAACGCACGACCTCATCCTTACCAAGGATGTGCTCTACCGACTGAGCTATGAC
>CAKSWY010000005.1 GCA_934513685.1 uncultured Oscillospiraceae bacterium
CTTCTATATTGAAATCTGCATTTGTATATTTTTTATGTGGAATATAATTAAAACAATACAACACATATAAAGCAACGAGTATTAGCACCGAAAAAACAATAAGCGTTATTCTCTTCTTCATACATTCTCCATTAAACAAATGTCGATTTGCTGAGCCAAGTATATCATGCTACTACCGGAAAGACCATCCTTTATATGTCAGAACAAAGCAAAAGGCAAGATACCACCATCTCAGCGATACCCTGCCTTTTCTTGTTCCTGCTTACTGTTCCGAGTAGGTCCCTTCTCAGAACCTCCTGTAAACAAAAAACGTACCCGAATCCTTTCTCATAGAGAATCGGGTTCGGGTACGAACTGCATGGTGGGCCATGAGGGATTCGAACCCCCACTGAACCGGTTATGAGCCGGGGGCTTTGACCGTTAAGCTAATGGCCCTTATAATAAGGAGAGCTGCGGCGCGGGCTTCGGGCAAAAACGCATGGGCCGGCCGCTTTAACTTATACAGTATATCAGAAAAACGTGTTGTTGAAAAGTAGCTTTGCCGCACTTCGGCCCAAAATGCAGAATTTCGACCGGAATTTCGTGCAAACCGTACCAAATTGAAAAGGAGAACGCCTATGAACCCCATTGCGCCGCCATTGCTGGACTGGTTTTACAAAAACCAGCGCAGCTTGCCCTTTCGCACCCAGCCCAGCCCCTACCGGGTGTGGGTGAGCGAGATCATGCTTCAGCAAACGCGGGTGGCCGCGGCGCTGCCCTATTACGAGCGCTTTATGGCCGAGCTGCCCACCCCCGCCGACCTGGCCGCCTGCCCGCCCGACCGGCTGGACAAGCTGTGGGAGGGGCTGGGCTATTACAGCCGGGTGCGCAACCTGCAGAAGGCGGCCCGCATTGTGTGTGACCAGTATGGCGGGCAGCTGCCTGCCGACTATGAGGCCCTGCGGGCGCTGCCCGGCGTGGGGGATTACACCGCCGGGGCCATTGCCTCCATCAGCTTCGGGCTGCCGGTGCCTGCGGTGGACGGCAACGTGCTGCGGGTGTTCAGCCGCCTGTATGCGGACGGCGGCGACGTGACCAGCCCCGCCGTGAAGCGGGCTTTTACCGCCCGGGTGATGGAGCACCAGCCGCCGGACAGACCCGGCGACTACAACCAGGCCCTGATGGAGCTGGGGGCGCTGGTGTGCCTGCCCGGGGGCGAGCCGCAGTGCGGCGTCTGCCCGCTGGCGGGGCTTTGCCTGGCCCATCAGGCCGGGCAGGAGACGGCCTACCCGGTCAAGCCCCCCAAAAAGGTCCGCCGCAAGTTGCCGGTGACGGTGGCGCTGGTGCGCGGGCCGCAGGGCTGGCTGCTTCAGCGCCGCCCCGAGACCGGGCTTCTGGCCGGGCTGTGGCAGCCGCTGCTGTGGGAGGAAGCCCTCACGCAGGAGCAGCTGGCCCAGAAGCTGGCGGAGCTGGGCCTTGCAGGAACGGACTGGAAGCCCCTGCCCGCGGCCAAACACATTTTCAGCCATCTGGAGTGGCAGCTGGGCGGCTTTGAGTGCCGGGCGGCGGACGGCTGCGCCCCGGCGGGCTGCGTGTGGGCGGACGAGGCCGCCCTGGCGGGAGAATATGCCCTGCCGGGGGCCTTCAAGGCCTACCGCAAGCGGATGACGCAGGGGTGAAATTGCCTTAAAAGGTTGTAATCCGCCCCCCGGCCGGGTATAATGAAGACAAATCACGGGGCAGCCGGGCACACCCCCTGCTGCTGGTGGAAGGGCCGCGCGTAGGCGGCCGAGATTGCTGCCGGGCCGTCTGCCCGGCCACAAGGAGGAAATTCTCATGAAAAATAGCACCTTTGCCGCCATTCTGATGTTCCTGGCTGCCGCTGTGGGCGGGCTGGTTGCCGCTGCCCTGTATCTGCGCCGCCGTGAGAAGGAGCTGGACGAGTACGAACAGCTGCTGTTCAGCGAGGACTTTAAGGACGAGGACGATTACGACGAGGACGAAGAAGCCGCTGAGCCGCAGGAAGAGGCGGAAGAGGTTGTGGAGGCCCCCATCGCCGACGCACCGGCCGATGAGGAGTAATTCCAATCCAACGTTCTGAACAGGGGCCGCCCTTGCGCCCGCCTTGCACAAAAGGCAGCGGCGCAGGCGGCCTTTTGTCATAACCCGGGGCGGGCGGCGGCCGTATCCATGAAATAAATGGGCGGCCCGCCTCGTTTTCAACACAAAAGGACTTTATTTGTGGAAAATCCGGGCGTCCGCCTGCAAAGCCCTGCGTTTTTGGCAGGGGAAAGCGGGCGGGATGCACCGGCCGGGCAGATGCCCGAAGGAAAAAAGGAAACAGGGAAAAGAAAGGCGGAGGGAATGAAAGCATTTTTGCGCGGCGTCGGCCGCATTCTGGCCTGGCTTTTGCTGGTGGCGGTGCTCACCGGCGTGCTGGTGGGGGGCGTGCTGGCCTTCTTTTACAGCCGCACCGGCGAGGACAAACTGCCTCAGGACCCGGTGACCTACGGCGGCCAGGCGCTGGAAAACGTGGGCTATGACTGGAAGGTCCCCGTGCTGGGCGGGGTGCTGCACCGGCGGTTCCAGCTTTCGCCGGGGCTGGCTTTGCAGGACCTGGGCACCTTTGACAACAGCGCCCCCGCGCTGGCCCTGCCGGCCTGGGGCACCCGCGCCCAGGTGGAGATCACCGACAGCACCGGGCAGACGACTTTCTCCGGAAGCGGAGAGGAGTACGCCCAGTTCCGCTTTGGGGCCAACGGCACCTATCAGGCAAAAATTACCGTGTGGCATGAATCGGCGGGGGAGAAGCCCGCAAAGGCCCAGGGCTACTATGTGTACAACCTGCGCTTTTCGGTGGACGCGGCCCCCAGCCTGGAGCTTTCGGCCGAGCACGCCAACCAGGGCGGGGTCATCGGCCTGCGGGTGACGGGCGTTCTGGGCAGCGAGCCGCCCCAGCTGGACAGTGACCTTGGGCAGGTGTGGTTCAGCCAGACCACCGGCGGCTGGATGGCCTACCTGCCGGTAACCTACAACGCCGAGATGGGGGAGCACACCCTCACCCTGACCAGCGGCAGCCACACCCTCACCGCCCAGGCGGAGGTGCGGGCCGCCGACTTTGCCAAGACCCCCGAGGTGGAGGCTCAGAGCTGGAGCAGCGCCGCCGCCCAGGAGTACCGCACGGTGATCTGGCCGCTGTACCAGCAGGGAGACCGTGCCCCCCAGTGGCTGGGGCGGTTCACCCAGCCGGTGCAGGGCAGCACGGTGCAGGCCTACGGGGCCTATCTGGCGGGCGGTGCCCGAAGCACCGAACTGCGGGTGCAGGCGGCGGACGGCGACGAGGTGGTCACCCCGGCGGACGGCGTGGTGGTGTACGCGGGTACGCTGCAGCTGGGCGGCAACACGGTGGTGATCGACCACGGCTGCGGCCTGAAGAGCTACTTGTGCGGCCTGCGGGAGCTGAGCGTCAGCGAGGGCGCACAGCTGACCCAGGGCGAGCTGGTGGGCCTGGCCGGGCAGGAGCCGGTGACCGTGGAAATGCGCATCGGCAACAAGAGCATCAACCCGGTGAACACGTTTAAGGGGCAGGGCGGGCTGTTCATGAAGTGAAGCGGCCGCGCTTTGCCGGAATCTTTGCCGAACCCCTTTGCTGGGGTTCGACTGCGATGGGATGTATCCCGAAGATACAGACGAATCTGTAAAAAGCGGATAAAAAGCGAATATAGAAAACGCCGGGCACGGCAGACGTTGCGTTCTGCTGTGCCCGGCGTTTTGTGCGCAAAAAGGGGGAAGATTGGCCTCGAAAACGGGCGAAAGTGCCTGTTTTCCGGGGCGGGTGCGGCGGCCTTTTGCAGAAAGCAAAAACGCCCGCGCGGCCCGCGCGTTTCATGCGCTTTTTCGATTAGAACAGAATCTTCTCCGGGGCAATGGTGTCCTGCTCCGTGATGGGGCGGATCACCCGGCAGGGCACCCCGCCGGCCACGACGCCCGCGGGAATGTCCTGCGTGACCACGCTGCCCGCTGCGATGACCGACCCGGCGCCGATGGTCACGCCGCCGCACACCGTAGCGTTGGCCCCGATCCAGACATTGTCCTCCAGCGTGATGGGGGCCGAGGTGCCGACGCCATGGCCGCGCTGCTCCGGGTCCACAGAATGGCCGGAGCAGGCCAGGCACACGCCGGGGGCAATGAACGCCCCGGTGCCGATGTGCACCGGAGACGTATCCAGAATCACGCAGTTGTAGTTGATCACGGCCAGGCCGTGGGTGTGGATGTTGAAGCCGTAGTCGCAGTGGAAGTCCGGCTCGATGCCGGTCATGGGCGAACAGGTGCCCAGCAGCTGCTGCAGGATGGCCGTGCGCTTCTCCTGCTCACTGGGGGCGGTGCGGTTGTACTCCCAGCACAGCTGTTTGGCGCGGGCCTGCGCCTCGGTGGGGATGTTTTCGTAGCCGCTGGCATAGGCAGCGGGGCGCTTCATGATTTCAATGGGTTTCACGGTTGGGGTTCTCCTTCTCTCAAACGAAATGCGAAAGGGTGAAACTTTGCATTATAAAAATGAATGTGCGGTTTTAAATGTGAGCTTTTTTAATTCTTAAATAAGTGAAATGCGGGGTTCAATCTGCAGCGGGCCGTCAGTCCTCCAGTTCAAAATCGGTCCAGAGCAGCAGGTCCAGCGGGGCATTCGGCTCGGCCACCAGACGGCGGCTCTGGTTCAGGATGGCCTGCTCCAGCTTGTTGCGGGCCAGGCGGCCGTTGCCCGCGGTGGCGGCGTCCTCCGCCTGGCGGCGGGCGTAGTAGGCCAGCAGGGGGGCGTCGCAGGCGTCCTCCATGCGGTAGCCCTTGCCCTTGGCCTGCAGCCGGGTGATGCGCAAAAGCTCGTCGGCGGTGTAATCCGGAAATTCAATGAAGTTGGGGAAGCGGCTGGCCAGGCCGCTGTTGGCGGTGAGAAACTCCTGCATCTCCTTGGTGTAGCCTGCCAGCACCACCACCAGTTCGTCCCGGTGGTCCTCCATGCCCTTCACCAGCGTGTCGATGGCCTCCAGGCCGAAGCTGTCCTGCTCGCCGCGGTACAGGCTGTATGCCTCGTCAATGAACAAAACGCCGCCCAGCGCCGTGCTGATGACCTGATTGACCAGCGGGGCGGTGTGGCCCACATACCGGCCTACCAGGTCGGCACGGCTCACCTCCACCAGCTGGCCGCCGCCCAGCGCCCCGATGGCTTTGAGGTACTTGGACACCAGCCGGGCGATGGTGGTTTTGCCGGTGCCCGGGTTGCCCGCAAAGATCATGTGCATGGACACGGCGGCGCTCTTCAGGCCCTGTTCCTTGCGGCGCTGCTGCACCAGCACGTTGTCCTTCAGGCTGAGCACATAGTCCTTGATGGGGGCCAGGCCCACGATTTCGTTCAGCTCGGCCTCCACCTGGGCCAGGGCGCTGCCCCCGGCGGGCAGCAGCCGGGCCAGAGGAATGGCCTCGCCGCTCTCCGGGGCCAGCACCAGCCCGCCCTCGCCCGGCTTTACCTCCAGCCGGGTGCCGGGGGCGGGGTCGTACTCCAGGGTGTACTGGGTCAGGCTGCGGAAAATCCGCTCCACATAGGCCAGAATGGGCTTTGAGCCGTTCTGGCGGCTGTAACAGGCGGCGGCCTCGTCCCGCACGGCGGGGTCCACGGCCAGCGTCAGGCCCAGGCGGGCCTTGCACCGCTGGGCCAGGGCATTCAGCTGCTGGGCCGCCAGGGCGGTGCGGCTTTCGGGGGCGAGGGGCGCGGCGGCGCACACATCGCCCAGCGCGGCGGCAAACCCCGCACCAAACCGGTCGCTGAGGGCGTCCGGCCCTTTTTCACTGAAGAACACCAGATACTTGCCCCGGGCGGGCAGGCTCTTCACCGCGTCGGCCACCAGCGCGGTGCCCGCATCCACCAGAATGCCCTTTTGCAACACATACCGACTGCCCAGCGGCGCGGCGCCCTCCTGCACCAGGCAGGCCAGCAGCCGAAGGAAGCTGGGGTGGCAGGCCTCGTAGTGGTCGAAGGCAAGAATGCCGCTCTTGTCGTTCAGGGCGGCGTACAGGTCCTGCAAAAACAGCTTTTCCTGTGCCGGGCCGGGGTAGAGGGCCAGGTCCATCGTGGTGACGTTCTCGCTGGCGGAAAGGCCACGGCGGGCCAGCTCGGCGGCCAGCTGCCTCAGGGCAAAGTGGCGGCCGGTGCCCTCCGGCCCCCAGATGAGAATGGCGTTTTTGGGGCCGTTGCCCTCCACGCCGGTGACGTAGGGGCGGCGGAAGGCCATGCACAACTGGCGGATGAACGCCTCCTGCCCCAGAACGGTCTGATTCAGGGCATCGGCCAGGCCGGCGAACCCGGCCCGCACTGCGGGGGTGTAGCCCTCGGCGGGGTCCGGCGCTTTCTGGGGCAGCAGCCCGTCCTTCGCCAGTTCCCGGGTGAGCTGGCCGGAAAGGGCGGCCGCCTCGGCGGCCTGCTGCTCGGCCCGCGGGGCTTTGGCGCTGGGCCGGTTGTGCAGGCCCAGGTCTGCCAGTTCCTGCGCCTGGCGCTGCAGGGCCTCGGTCATGGCATCGGCGTTGCGCTGCAATGCGGCCAGCGGGTCTGCCTTTGGGGCGGGCTTTTCCGGCGCGGGCTTTGCAGCCTCGCCGGTGCTGCCGGTAAAGCGGCCCCGGCTGCCGAACACACCGTTCATCAAAGTATCCCAGTCATTGCTGCTCATGGCGGAACTCCCTTTCCATTCATCGGCGGCGGCGGGGGGCCGCGGCACCGGGTGTTTCTATAAAAATCAGTATACCATGTTGCGGCCCCATTGAAAAGAAGCGCCCGACGTGCTATAATAACCGCCGGGTTCGCTTCTTTGCCGGAGGCGAGGCCCAGAGCAACTTAGGATTTTAGGCTCGCCGGTTTTCAAAAACCGGTACAAACCCCGTGGACCTGGCGGTGCTGCGGAGGTCAAAATCTTACCGCCGGAGAAGTATGCAATGAGAACCAAAAAGATCGTGACCGGCGCGGTGATCGCCGCGCTTTACACAGCCCTGTGCCTGGCCCTGCCGGCGCTGAGCTACGGCACCGTGCAGGTGCGCTTCAGCGAAGCGCTGACCCTGCTGCCCGTGCTGATGCCCGGCGGCCTGATGGGCGTGACGCTGGGCTGTTTTTTAACCAACCTGGTGGGCGTGTTTCTGGGCACGAACATTCTGGGCGCGCTGGATGTGCTGTTCGGCACCCTGGCCACCCTGCTGGCGGCCCTGTGCACCCGGGCGCTGGCCAACGTGCGGGTGGGCAAGGGCCGCTGGGCGGTGGCCAGCGCCCTGCCGCCGGTGATTTTCAACGGCCTGATCATCGGCGCAGAGCTGTGCTGGTGCATCATGGGCCAGTGGAACTGGGGCGTGTTTGTTGCCCAGGGCGTGAGCGTGGCCATGGGCGAGGCCGTGGCCTGTGTGCTGGGCGTGCTGCTGGTGCACTATGTGGAGAAGAATCCCCGGCTGCTGGCCACCTTTCAGGGCTGAGCGCGCGTTTGCTCCTATCCTATAAAATAGAATCAGTGAGGCACACCGCGTGGTGTGCAGAAGGGAATGCCCCGGGCTTTTTCAAAGTTGCTCGGCCGTGGGGCGTTCCCGTTTTTTATTTTGAGGCGAAACTGCGGAATGCGAAATTCAGAATGCGGAATGGAAAATGAGGTGCGGCCCGGTCGCAGAATCGTCAAAAAATTGACAAGCGCAAAAAAGTATACAAACCACAAAAAATGAAACACGAAAAGCAAGAAAGGAATTGCTCTTGTCAAAATGTTGGAATTTCGCCGGGGTTGTAAAACGTTTATAATAAAAACAGCAAAAGGAAGCCGAAGCTTGGAAGAGCTTCCTTCCGGGTATGCAGGGCAACTACGACACCCTGCTGCGCTCCACCAAGTCTGTGGAAGTTCTGACCAACGCCGGCGTTGACGTCGCCTGCATCGGCGGCGAGCAGATCTGCGAGTGGAGCCGCGCTACCGCTCAGGAGAAGATTGCCGCGCTGCTGGCCAACTACAGCGACGACATTGATGCCGTTGTCTCATGCAACGACGATATGGTTCTGGGCGCCAACTCGTTTTATGTGGACCGCCCAGGCCCTGGGCAGCATCAAGGCGGGCTTTGTGTGGATTCAGTTGCTCATCTGCGCCGTGGTGCTGGTGATGGTGCCCTTCTACCGGCTGAATAAAGAGATGCCGGCCGTGCGCGCGGCATTGGCGCACGAAGGGGAAGAGACGGCGCGCTGAGAGGCGGCTGTTTCGGTTCATCGGCGCAGGCGGGGCAAAGGCCCCGGACGGGGCGGATTTTGCCCGGCTGCGCCGGTTGCATCGGCCGCGGAATGGTTGTACACTAAAGCGGTATGAGCCGGGATCACGGTGCAGGAAAACCGGCCGGAACAGCCCGGCCGGTTTTTCCATGCCCGGATGGATCCCGCAAGAGGGGGAGAGACGATGGAGATCAGTTTGCTGCTGGCACAGCAGATCCTGCAATTGTTTTTGATTTTGCTGATGGGCTACGCCGTGGTGCGCTGCGGCCTGCTGAAGGCGGCGGACAGCCGGGTGCTTTCGGTGGTAATGGTGTATCTGGCGCTGCCCTGTGTGGTGCTCAAGGCTTTTCAGATCGACGATTCGCCCGCGCTGCGCACCGGGCTGCTGTACGCCTTTGCCATTGCGGTGCTGCTGCACCTGCTGTTTCTGGCCCTGACGGCGGTGCTGAAGCGGCCGCTGCAGCTGGACGTGATCGAGGGGGCTACCCTGATTTACAGCAACGCGGCCGCGCTGGTCATTCCGCTGGTGCGGGCCCTTTTGGGGGAGGAATACGTGGTATATTCCTGCGCCTTCGTCATCGTGCAGCTGGTTCTGCTGTGGACCCATTGCAGCACCAGCCTGCAGGGCGGCGGGGCCATTGAGTGGAAAAAGATTCTGCTGAACGTGAATCTCATCTCCATTGTGGTGGGTGCGGTGCTGTTTTTTGCCCACATTCCGCTGCCCGGCCAGCTGCTGGGGGCATTGAACACCATGGGCGACATGGTTGGCCCGCTGGGTATGCTGCTGGCGGGCATGGCCATCGCCGAAAGCCCGCTGAAGCAGCTGTTTTGCACAAAGCGGTATTACCTGCCGGTGGCCCTGCGGCTCATCGGCTACCCGGTGGCGGTGCTGGCGGTTCTGCGGCTGCTGAACGCGGCGGCCTGGGTGCCGGACGGCCGCTCTATTTTGATGACGGTGTATCTGGCGGCCATTACCCCGGCCTGCGCCACCCTTACCTCCATGGCGCAGCTGTACCACCGCAACGCGGCCCAGAGCAGCGCACTGTATGTGCTGTCCACGCTGCTGTCCATCGTTACCATGCCGGTGATGATCGGCCTGTTTGCGCTGGCCTTTCCGGCATAAAGGCGCGGCAGTTTGGCTTCCCCTTGAGGGGAAGGCTTTGCCTGCCGCCGCGGCAATCTGCCCCACATAAAACAATACAGAAAAAAGGCCGTCTTTCCCGGCGTGTGCGCGGGAAAGGTGGCCTTTCTGCATCCTATAATGCGATTAAAATGCTGCTGCTTAAAAAACCAAAAAACCAACAAACTGCGGTCAGGCACTCAGGGCAGCTTTTGCAGGGTGCCGTCCGCCAGAAGCTGGACGGCGTCGCCCTCCTGAATGCCCCGCTGGGTGAGCAGCGCATCCGGGCAGGTGACCACCCGGCGGCCGCCCGGCCCCTCCAGCAGAATCTCGCAGAGCAGGGGAGCGTCTTCGGGCAGCTCTTCGCAGCCGTACATGGGTTCATCCATGCGCAGAACGCGGAAGGTCTCGGTGGCTTCAATGGGCATGGGGGCATCTCCTTTGCATGAATCATATTGCATAAAACACAAAAGTGCCCCCGACGTGCGCTTTTGCACATCGGGGGCGCCAGTTGGCTTGCGGGCCGGTGTTTAAGCCTTGCCCTAAAGTTTACTTCTGTTTACGCTTTTTGTAAACATACAGCCCGGCCAGAGCGGTGCCGCACACCAGCAGCAGCCCAACCCAGGTCATCAGAGAGGCATTGTCTCCGGTGCGGGGGCTGCTCTGCGCCGCGGCAGCAGGCTGTGCCGTGCTGGCGGGTGCGGGGATCTGCTTCGGCTTGTCCTTGTGGTCCGGCTTGGGCGTTGCGCTGGGGGCCGGCTCCGGCGTGTAGGTGTTGGTGAAGGTCAGGCCGCCGTCCGGCAGAGCAACCTCTGCGGTGAGCTGGCCGTCCTTGTCCACCACCGTGACGGTGACCGTGTAAACGGTCTGGTCGTAGGTCACGCAGGCAGCGTCCGTGTCCTTTTCGCGCACGGTGTAGGTGTAGGTGCCCTCGGCTTCAAAGGCGAGAGGACCGAAGTAGAAGCGGCCGTCCGCCTGGTTGGTAGCGGTGGAGAGCACCGTGCTGCCGTCGGCGCTGCAGAGAAGCTCGGCCATGGGGCGGCTGCGCAGCAGGTGGAAGTCGTCCACAAAAATGTAGCGTTCGTCCGGCCCGGCCAGCTCGCGGCACAGATCGTCCAGAATCAGGGCGGCCCCGGCGAGGTCTGACGGGCAGTCGTACCCTTTCAGAAGGTCCAGCCCGGCGTGGGCAAAGGCGATCTGGATGCTCTGCCAGAAAATGGGCAGGGCATCGGAGTAGACACTGATGCGCAGGACTTTTGTGCCGGGAGTTTTGGCGCACTTGTCAAGAAACCAGTTGATGGCGGTGGTTTTGCCGTAGGCCATGGGGGCCACCACGCTGTTGAGCGGATACTCGCAAATGCCCTGCAGCTGCTTTTGCAGCGTGTCAGACAGGTAGATGGTGTTCAGTTTTCCTTTTCGTTTCAACATGGAATGCCTCCGAAAGACGATCCTTTTTTCTATCTGAAACGGTTGCCTGAAAAATTATTCGACGTGTTTTTGGCTTTCGTTAATTTTACTTGATTATATACGATATTGTGTTTATAAATCAAGTGCCTTGCGATGCAAAAACAGGAAGCGTGCCCCGGGCCATGCCCACCTGATTCGGCTGGCAGTCCGCCTGTCGGAGTGCTCGGCGGGGAAGGGCAGGCCGAACGCGCCGCCGCGGGCCGAAACCTGCCGAAACCGGCGACAAAATAAAAACAAAGAGACGGGGCACCCGGGCCGGTGCTCCGTCTCTTTTGATACAATGCAGGATTCAAAAACTCACAAAATTATTCACAAGTCCGCAAAAAGGGCTTTCAAAAACCAGGCAAAAGCTGCCGCAGTGTGAACCGCGCCCGCCTCAATCCACAAACTTGAACAGGTTCAGGCCCACCTCGGGGGAATACTCCCGCTCCACCTGGCCGTCGATGCGGTGCAGGATGAACTCGCCGGTGAGGCTGACGATGGCCCGGTTCACATGGCCGCCGTGGCAGATGCCCTGCATCACGTTGGCCACCACCATGTGCAGGTGCAGGTAGGTTTTGCCGTCCATGGTGGAAATGTTGCCGCTGCAGGAGGCGATTTCCATGTCGCCGGTGTAGGTCTGGGTTTCATAGGCGAAGCGCTGGGTGTTGAACACGCCCAGCGTCACCTCGCCCACGGCCCCCAGGCCGCTTACCGAGGCCAGCTTCACCTGTTCTTTTTCACACACGGCCTGCAGCACGGTGGGAATGTCCTCGCCTTTTTGAATGCGAAGCACGATGTCGTTGCCAAAAACACGGTATTCCATAAAAAATCCTCCTGTTTTTAAGAATGGCAGAAGCACTTCAGCCGCCATTGCGCGCTTTGGTACGGTATTCGGTGGGGCTTTGGCCCATCTGGCGACGGAAGAGTTCGGCGTAATAGCTGGCCCCGCCGAAGCCGACGGCCAGAGCGATCTCGGTGATGGAGCGGTCGGTCTCCCGCAAAAGGGCGAGGCTTTTGTCCAGCCGGTAGCGGTTGAGGTATTCTACGGGCGTCTGGGAAAAATAGCGCCGGAACAGCTGGCAGCACTTGCTTTCGCCCACGGCCCCGGCGGCGGCGATCTGCCGCAGAAGCAGCTTTTGCGGGTAACATTGCTGCACAAAGCCCACCATGCGGCGGATGCTGTCCAGGTCTGCCCCGTGGGCCGCGGCGGGCTGCCCGGCGGGGCAATGCTCAAACAAAAGGCCCCACAGGGCGAAGAACTCCGCCTCCAGCCGAAGCAACCGGCCGGGGCCGCCCGCCGCCTGAATGGCGTCGATCTGCCGCAGATGACTCAGAAGTTCGCCCTGCCAGGGTACGCCCGGCGTCAGGTACAGGCAGGGCAGGGCCTCGTTTTGCAGCACCGGCAGCACAAACCGCTGCTGAATGGCGGGAGTGGTGCACAGCAGGGTGGGGTGCACCAGCACGCAGAGAAATTCGCATTCCTCATCCCGGTCAGAAAAGCCGAAGTGAAGCTGCTGGGCGTTGACGAAAATGCCCTCGCTCGCGTGCAGCGTCCGGACGAAGCCGTTCACATTGTACTGCAGCCGGCCGGAGTAGATCAACAGAAACTCCAGGTCGGTGTGCCAGTGGCTGGGGGCGGTGCGGTTCGGGTATTCCGAGAGCAGTTCCCGGTGGATGAACACCGGGAAATCGGCAAAGTCATAGGCGACTTTTTCCGAGCAGTCGTCGTTGAGGAGGATTTCCATAAAGCGGCCCTTCTTTGTGCAGGATTGTGATTGAAACGGACGAGATTATGATAGCATATCCGCAGAAAAAATAATATCCTTATAAAAAGAAACCGCAATAAACGCCAGAGGAAGGGAGCGCAAAAGCATGACGCAGGCACAGAAAAACGAACGAATGGCAGAGCAGCTGCTTTGGTGCTTTGCGGCCCGGCGGGATTATCGGGCCACGCTGCTGGATGAGTCAGGGCGGCCGCTGGCCCGCACCGAGAACGGGCGGCTGCGGCGGGAAGTGCCCCGGCATACGCCCGGCACCTGGGCCATCCGGGTGGAGGCGGCAGGCCCGCGGCGGGGCGGGGCCGCCTTTGTGGCCCTGGCGGCTGAGGTGCGGGCGCTGACCGGCGAGGAATTCCAGGCCGCGCTGGGAAAAGACGGCGCACTGTACCTGACCCTCGGCGCGCAAAACCCGCAGGTAGGCCCGCTGGGTACCCCGGCGTGAGGGCACGCCAAACAAGCAAAAAGAAAAAAGGCATGGCGCATTGCGCCATGCCTTTTTGGTGCGACCGGGAGGATTCGAACCTCTGGCCTTCCGGGTCGGAGCCGAACGCTCTATCCAGCTGAGCTACGATCGCACGGATTCCACCGGGGAACACTGCCCCGATACAATCGATATGATACCACATTTTTGAGGGATTGAAAAGGGGAAAGCCGAAAATTTTTCGCGGAATGGGACAGAACGAAAAAATTGTGCATCTTATACAAAACTTTTGCAAAAATAAAAAGAAATCTCTCGCTTTTTACAGCGAACCCTGCTATAATAAAGCCAACGAAGATTCAAAGCCGCTTTGAATCCTCGAAAAAGGCGGGCGCTTCGGCCCCGTGTCAGCGCCTGCTGTTAAAGGAGGCTATGCTTCATGAAGGTCACATGTTCTGGTCGCAAGGTTTCGCTGAAACCCAGTTTTATCGAGAAAGCGGAGGCACGGCTTGCCAAGCTGGATAAGTTCTTCCAAGAGGAAGCCTCGGCCCAGGTTACCGTAACGGTGGAGAAAAGCGGGCATACCGTGGAAATTACCGTGCGGGGCGAGGGGCTGACCGTCCGCGCAGAGAAGGCTGCTGACCGCATGGAGGATGCGCTGGACGCTGCCGTGGACCTGCTGACCCGCCGCTTGGTGAAAAACCGCAAGCGCCTGGGGGACAAGCTGACCAAGGCCGCCGCACCGGAGGTGCCCGTGGAAGAGCCGGAGGAGGAGTACGACGTCATCCGCGAGAAGCGCTTCAGCGTGAAACCGTGCAGCACCGAGGAGGCCATTCTGCAGATGAATCTGCTGGGCCACAACTTCTTCCTGTACCGCAATGTGGAGGATGGGCAGGTGCAGCTGGTGTACCGCCGCAACGACGGCAACTATGGCGTGCTGATTCCGGAAGGCTGATTGCCCGGAAAATACCCTGAAATAAATACACAGCGCCCCCTTGGCCATTGGCCGAGGGGGCGCTGTTTGTCTGCCTTTTTATGGGTGCTTATGGGTGGCTGGGCGGCGTGGTCACGCAAAACCCGGGTGCGGCCCCGTACCGGGCGGCCGGTTTATTGCAGGGTGATCTGCCGCTCGAACTGGACGCGCTTCTGCACGTAGATTTTGCTGGCAAAGGCCAGGGTGAAACGGCGCACCAGCAGGGTGATGTCGTTGGGGGCGTCGGCGGTGTCCGGCTGCGGGTCAGCCGCCGGAGAGAAGGCGGTGCGCAGGGCGTTTTCCAGCTCCACACAGAAGTAGTTGTAGGCCTTGGGCATGGGGTAGCGGGCCAGGCCGATCTCGCTCAGGGCCGAAAGCTCCGGCAGGCTGAGCACCTGCTTCATGGCGCACAGCGTAACCAGCCGGGCCAGCTGCACCCGGCTGTACTTTTTGTTCACCGGCCGCTCGATCACCCGCATTTTGACATAGTTGTTCACCATGGCCATGGTGAGGGTGAAATCGCCCGCGGCGGCAGGGTTGGCCAGCGGGGCGTAGATTTCGTTGATGTAGCCGGTCAGCTGATCCATATACAGTTCAATGGCGGGCAGCTCTTCCCAACGGGGGCAGCGGAAGGCCAGCACCTCCCGCGTCAGGTTGGAATGGTCGAAGATTTCAGGCATGGCGAGGCTCCTTCCCGTTTGCGGAATGTGCGGTCAGTCCTCCGGATGGTTTTTGCGCCAGGCGAGGTATCCTTCCAGAATGACGGCGGCACTCACCGAGTCCAGCCGGTCCTTGCGCTTCTGGCCGAACACGCCGTTGTCGCTGAGAATGCCCGCCGCGGTGATGGTGGTGCGGCGCTCATCCCACAGGGCCACCGGAAGGCCGGAGACTTCTTCCACCTTGCCGGCCAGGCGGCGGCTTTTGCCCGCGCGGGCGCCCTCGGTACCGTCCATGTTCATGGGCAGGCCCAGCAGAATGCGGGCGGCCCCCTCCTTGGCGGCGGCCTCGGCAATGTAGGCGGCCACCTTGTTCATGGATTTTTCGGTGATCTGGGGCAGGGGGGTGGCCAGCAGCTCGCTCTCGTCACAGATGGCAAGGCCGGTGCGGGTTTCGCCGTAATCCACAGCCAGAATTTTCATGGGCAAAGGCTCCTTTTGTTGTGTTTTATGTTACGTCCCGAAACCAGCCGGGACGAGATGTGGTTTTGAGTATTAGAACTTCTCTATTATATCAGCGGGCCGTCACAAAAGCAATCAGATGCGGCCGTTCTGGCCACCGTGCAAAGCCCGATTTGGCCATTGGGCGGCACAAAACAGCGGCCCAAAACGCAAACACAGCGCCCCGGGCGGGGTTGACCCGGGGCGCTGTGTGCTTATAGCTTATAGAAGAACGGCCTTTAGTCGTTCCAGTAATCGGTTTTGCCTTCCAGCCCCACGGTGGAGGCCTTGAACACGGGGTTCTTGCCCGCGGCGCGCTGGGCGGTGTAGTCGTCCAGTGCCTTGATGGCGGTGCCGCCCAGAATCAGAATCACCGGCACGTTGATGAGGGTCATCAGGCCCATCATCACGTCAGAGGTATCCCACAGCAGGCCCATGCTCATGCCCGCACCTACGAACACCACAAGAGAGGCCACGATGCGGAAGCCGGTCATGAAGCCCTTGGAGGGGGTGCCTTTGTGCAGGTAGATGAACAGGTTGTCCATGTAGAACAGGTTGCCCAGCAGGGTGGTAAAGGCGAACAGCACCATGAACACCGTGATGAACACGGGGCCGATGGGGCCGAAGGCCTGGCGCAGGGCGGCCTGCACATAGGGGGCGCCGGCCAGGGCCGCGTCCGGCTCCATGCCGGAGCACAGGCACATGAAGGCGGTGCAGGTGCACAGCAGCAGGGTGTCAATGAACACGGACAGCATCTGCACCAGGCCCTGCTTGACAGGGTGGCTCACGTCGGCGCAGGCCGCCGCGTTGGGAGCGCTGCCGCAGCCGGCCTCGTTGGAGTACAGGCCGCGCTTGATGCCGTACATCATGCAGGAGGAGGCGAAGCCGCCGAAGATGGCCTGGAAGTCAAAGGCATCGCGGAAGATGCGGCCCAGCACCTGGGGCAGCAGGGTGATGTGGGTGAGGATGACCGCCAGAGACACCAGCACGTACACAATGCCCATCACGGGCACCAGCAGGGAGGTGACCTTTACCACCCGCTTGCCGCCGCCCAGCAGGCAGTAGCACACCAGCACGGCCAGCACACCGCCGATGATCCAGGGGGTGGTTTCGGGGTTGTAGAAGCTGTACACGCTGAAGGTGGACTGCAGGTTGTAGGAGGCCAGCATGTTGAAGCCCACCGCGTAGGTGGCGATCATGAACACGCAGAACAGCACAGCCAGCAGGCGGCTGTGCAGAGCGGCCTCGATGTAGTAGGCGGGGCCGCCGTAGCTGCCGCTGCCGTTGCTGTAACGCTTTTTGTAGATCTGGGCCAGGGTGCTCTCCACAAAGGCGGAAGCGCCGCCCACCAGGGCGATGACCCACATCCAGAACACGGCACCGTAACCGCCCAGGCAGATGGCGGTGGCAATGCCCACAATGTTGCCGGTGCCCACGCGGGACGCGGTGGACACCATCAGCGCCTGGAAGGAGGATACGTTGCTCTCCTCGCTGGGCTTTTCGGTGACTACGCGGATGGACTCGCCAAACATACGCAGCTGAACGAATTTGGTGCGGAAGGTGTACCACAGGCCACAGGCCAGCAGCAGGATGATCAGCAGCTTGGAGTACATAAAGTTGCTGACCACGCCAATGATCTCGGCATAAACTGACATAGATTTCCCCTTTTCCTCGGCCGGCGGTTGCGCGAACCCCCGGCAGCCACAAGCGAACGCCGGAAAAACCCCATTCCGGCAAGATACGACAATTTATTCTAGCAAGAAATCGAGAAGACTGTCAAATACACACGCCAAAGTGAAAAAGTACCCGCAGCCGTTCAAAGGCGCAGAAACACCGGGACGCCGGGGTAAACCCGGCCCGGGAAAAAATGGACAAAACGTAGCCAGCCGCGCTGCGGAAATCCACCCAAAAGAAGAACCTGCACACAGGGGTACGCCCTACATACGCCCTACAAAAGACGGGGCGGAGCACGGGCTTTATAAAAGCTCAGCCAAAACACCGCGCTGACAAGCTGATTCCGCCCGCTGTCCCGTTTGGACAAAGAGCCGCGCAGGGCAATTGACACTGCGGCGCGGCCGGGCGTATAATGCGAGACATACTCACGCGGTTAGCAATTGCTAATATGGACAAAACGCCCAAATGCAAGCGCGCCGCTTTTTAAAGCCCGTTTGGTTAGCATAAGCTGACCAAACGGGCGCAGACCATAGAAAAAAGAGAGGAATGAATACCATGAATCAGAGAACGCGCGTCCTCACCGGCCTGACGGCAGGCGTACTGGCCGTCAGCGCCATGGCCTTCGGCTTTTCCAAGTGGAGCAGCGAGATCAACCTGAACGGGTCGGTTTCGGCCAACGGCAAGTGGGATGTGGCCGTGACCGCGGCCAGCGCCCAGGTAAGCGGCACCGGCGCACAGATGGGTGCCATTCAGGGCGAGGCCACCTACAACGTGGTTACTTACCCGGTGTATGTGCACTACAACAGCGGCTACTACCACTACTACGTGGGCGACGATGAGGCCGCCGTGGTGAGCATGAGCCGCAGCGAGTTCACCTCCAAGTATCAGGAGGCCTCCAACCCCAAATTCCCGGTCAAGTACATCGGCGTGTCCCGCTTCAACTCCGGTGCCAAGAGCGGCGACTACACCTTCGCGCTGAATGTGAACGAGAACGGCGAGGCCATCAATGCAGGTGAGCAGAACCGCAGCTCCATCAAGGCCGTGGACAACGGCGAGCACGACGGCCAGCAGATCGGCACCGCCATTGCCTGGTGCTTCAAGGGCTTCCCCACCAACACCCCTGAGAACGACAAGATTCAGCTGACCTGGGCCGATGCGAAGAATTATTTTGCCGAGCATGAGACCAGCGATGCCGTCGAGACCGTGGATGCCACCTGCGACGTGACCGTGTACCCCATCACGGTGACCACCTCCAACGGCTACTATGCCTTCCAGGTGGACGACCAGAACCCCCAGACCGTGGCCATGACCAAGGCCCAGCTGGACGCCTACGACCAGCAGTACACCCTGAACCAGATCTACGACCCCGCCAGCAAGGAGTACCGCCGGTTTGCCTCCGGGTATAAGTTCACCGACAATACCTGGAAGAGCAGCCTGACCGCGAAGATCTGCTTCAACGAGGGCTTTGACGCCTCCGACTTTGCCACCAACAACGGCATGAGCAACAGCAAGGTGGCGGACGACAACGCCTTGAACGCCTATGTGGGCAAGCAGGTGGGCCGCATGGTGCTGTTCTGCGTGGGCGGCTCCAGCACCGCGGTTTCGGAGAACCCCAACCTGAGTGCGCCCGACTGGAAGCAGGCCAGCACCCAGCTGGCGGAGAACCCCACCGTGACTCGCAACCTGACCGCCGTGTTCACCAAGGACACCGTGACCTATGCCCCGGTTGAGTTCACCCTGCCCGAGGCCTGGGCCAACTACACCGTGACCATCACCAACAACGGCACCGTGAATGCCAACCTGGCGGATTGCCAGGTGGTGACCAGCCTGGACGACGGCAGCAAATTTGCCGATGCCTTTGAGGTGAGCGTGCCCGAATTCGGCGCCAACGAAGTGCTGGCCCCGGGCGAGAGCTGCACCTTCAACGTGGTGGTGAAGGCCCTGAACGATGCCGATGGCAACATGGCCGCCAGCACCGGCAGCTTTACCATCGGCCTGAACTATGTGCAGGACGAGGTGGAAGCCGCCCCCGAAGTGAGCCACAGCCATTCCTGAACCAGACAGAACGAACTTGAACCGCAGAGGCCGGACAGGGCAGATCCCCGCAAAAGGGGAACGGCCTGCCCGGCTTTTGCCCGTGAACCGGAAACCAGAAAAGAGGACGCATGAACAAACGGACACACATCCTGGCCGGCGTGCTGGCCGCGGCGGCGGTGCTGATGCTGGGGGCGGCCAGCGCGAAAACGGGCCTTTCTGCGTGGAAAACCCAGGTGGGCGTGCGGGCGGCGCTCTCGCTGCAGGACGGGCGGCAGCTGGCGCTGCAGGAGGCAGCCCTGACCGTGTACCGGCCGGCGGTGCAGGCGGCAGAGGACGCAGGGCAGGCCCCGGCGCAAACGCCCGAAGCCAACGCGGCGGAGGAACCGGCAGCCACGCCGGACAATGCCCTGGAACCGGCGGCGTCGGCTGCCCCGGAGCCGACCACCCCAGAGCCGACCGAAACGGCTTTGCCGGAGGATGCACCGCCCGCCGAGGAGACCGGCAGCGAGACGGGCGCAGGGGAAGCGGCGGCAGACGTACCGGCCCAGCCGCAGGCCCTTGCCGCGCCGATGAACGCAGAATCAAACGCGGAATCGACTGTGCCTGAGGCGGAAGCAGTGGGAGAGGCTGAAGCGGAACCGGCAGAACCGCAAGCAGAAGAACCGGCCGCCCCGGAGCTATCTGAACTGGAACCTGCGGCCAATGACTCGCAGCCGGAACCAACGCCCGCCGAACCGGCTGAACCGGCTTTGCAGGCCGCCGCGCCGGAGGGAACCCCCGTGGAGGTGCGCCAGCCGGAGGGCCTGTGCGCTGAATACCCGGAGGTTGCCCTTCAGCCCGGCGGGTGGGCCGAATATCAGGTGGTTCTGGTGAACGAGGGCACGGCGGACGCCGCGCTGCTGGAGCTGGAAATCCCCGACCTGCCGGAGGGCGTATCCTGCGAAGGGCCGGAGCTGCCGGAGAGCGGGCTGCTTCGGGCGGGCGAGCGGCTGACCCTCACCTGGATCGTGCACTGTGAAGGGGAGAGCCAGGCGGTGGCCTTCTCGGTGACGGCTCGCCTGACCCAGCCGCCCATCGCCCCCGCGCCGAGCGCGGCCTATACCATTGCCCCGGGCAGCGGGCGGGAGGAGGAGACCCCATGAACAAGAACAAAACCGCCCGCCTGCTGGGGGCAGTGGGGGCGCTGGCCCTGCTGCTGACCGCCGGGGCCGGCCCGGCCTATGCCCAGGAGACGGCCGCCGGAATCGTGGTGGAGCAGGCCCGCCTGACCGACAGCCAGGGCCTGGAGGGCGAAAGCCGGGTGACGGTGGAGGGGGGCGACTGCATTCAGGCACAGCTGGGTACCCTGACCATGCCCGGCGCTTACGGAACCATCGCGGTGACGCTGCAAAACCGGAATTCCTTCCCGGTCAAACTGGTGCAGAAGGACGTCACCAACACCACGCTGGAGGACATTCAGGTGCGCACGGCTCTGCCGGAGCCGGAGGAGGAGACCATCCCGGCGGGCGGGCGCTGCACCTTTGGTCTGACGGTGGAATGGGCACCGGATTCCCGGCAAAGCCATGAGCAGGCCGAGGGGCACTTTGCCGTGCGCCTGCGCTATGAGGATGGAACGGTGTGGGTGGACCCCCAGCCTGACCAGCCCGCCGACAACGAGGGCAGCACGGGCGGCGAGAGCGGCAGCGGGGCCGAGGCCGCGGCGGCGGGAAGCACATCGAGCACTCCGGCCCGGAGCGCCCCGGCCACCGGAGACCGGGCGGCCCTATTGCCCTGGATGGCCCTGCTGGCTGCCAGCAGCTTGGGCCTGGCCGGGATGGGCCACCGGGAATATCACCACAGAAAGGGAAATTGAACCATGCAGGAGAAAAACCAACGGGCGGGGCTGCCCTGGCTGGGGCCGGCCCTCTGCCCCACCACCCCGGAAAAGCGCAGCAGTGCGGTGTTCTGGGCGGCAGCCTTTGGCGGGCTGACCCTGCTGGGCAGCCTGCTGATGGGCGTGCTTTTGGGCTGGACGCAGAACCCGGGTTGGCCGCTGACCCCGCTGGTGCTGGCCGGGGCGGCGCTGGGGCCGCTTCTGGTGCAGGAGGTGCTGCGGGCGGCGGTGTACCTGCCGCTGCGGCGGTTCGGCCCCTGGAAGGCGGGCGTGCTGGCCGCTCTGACGCTGGCCGCCGCCCAGTGCCTGCCGGGGCTGGCTGCGGCCCGGGCCAGCGGCAGCCTGCTGCCGGTTTTGTTGGAGCAGGGCCTTCCGGCGCTGGTTCAGTCGGCCCTGCTCACGGCGCTGCTGGCGGTGGGCGGGGTGCTGCCCGCGGCGGAATACCGCCTGCTGGCGCTGCTTCCGGGGCTTCTGCCCCGGGTGCCGGCGGCCAACCGATTTGCACAGGTGTTTCTGAGCCTGCTGCTGCCGCTGCTGTTCCTCATTGCCCTCAGTGAGGATTGGAGCACTTCGACGGAACAGCAAACAGCGCCCGCCAAAGGCCGCAGTGCCCTGGCCTGGGCCGCAACGGCAGTGCCCTGCCTGGTGCTCATTGCCTTTTTTGCGGGCTGGCTGCCTGCGTACCCCACGGCCATTGCCACCGGAAGCATGGAGCCGGAGATTCAGATCGGCGATATGGTGGTGATGGCCCGCTGGGGCCTTGGGGACATTCAGCCCGGCGACGTGATCGCGGTGGAGCGGCAGGGCCACACCATTGTGCACCGGGTGGTGGAGGTGCGGCAGGAGGCAGGCGAGACTCGGTACATCACCCAGGGCGACGCCAACAACGCCCCCGACGACGAACCCGCCGCCCAAAGCCAGGTGGAGGGCCGGATGATCGGGTTGGTGCCCGCGGCGGGCCGCATTTCGCTGTGGTTCCACACCAGCGGCTGAAGTGTTCTTGAGCAAAAATGGCGATAAACAACTGATTTTTGCGATATTTATAAAAATGCACCGGCAGGTACGCCCCTCATTGGGGGCAGTATCTGCCGGTGCGTTTTGCATATTCTTGAAACTGGTTCTTGCACTGAACGAAGAACAGCGCCTGCACGAAGCCGTCAGCAGTTCCACTGGCAGCGCTTCATGTCCACACAGCCATTGGGGCGGAAGGTTACTCCCTCGGCCTCCAGCAGGCGGCGCTGGGCGGGCCAGCCGGGTGCGGTGCGGCCCGCGTGGTTTACCACCCGGTGGCAGGGGTAGCTGCCGTACAGGTTGGCATGGCGGAGAACCCGGCCCACCAGCCGCGCATTCTTGTCCCGCCCGATGAGGCGGGCGATCTGCCCGTAGCTGGCCACCCTGCCGCAGGGAATCTCTGCCACGGCGCAGAGCACCGCATAAATCAGCTCGTCGTTCAGCGCGGTGTGCGCTTTGGAATTATCGAACGATGAACTCAAAGTTTTCACCGTAGCCGATCTGGTTGCAGACGTGCAGCAGCTGGCCGTCGCCCCGGAAGACCCGGCCCCAGGTGCCCAGCAGCGGCGTGTTGCGGGAAACGTCCAGCATGCGGGCGATCTTTGCATCGGCCCGCACAATGCGGAGGATCACCTCGCCGGTGATGATGTCAAAGCCCTTTTCCTCCCGCAGGTAGCGATAGAGCGAGTCGTGCTCCAGATCCATACTCAGCAGAAAGCTGTACTGCTTGGGAAAATAGTTTTCCTCAATGACGCAGGGCTCATCGTCCATAAAGCGCAGGCGCTTGATGAACAGCACCTCGTCGCCCGGCTTCAGATCCATCCATTCCAGAACCCGGGCGTCAGTGGGCACTTTGATGCCCGCCTCGATGAGCCGAGTGCTGGGCTTGCGGCCGTTCACGGCGCACAACTCGGTAAAGCTCATGCCGGAGCGGTTCATGTCCTTGTGCATTTTGGGGGCGCGGATGAAGGTGCCCTTGCCCTGCTTCTTTTCCACAAGGCCTTCCTCCACCAAATCGCCCACGGCGCGGCGCACGGTGATGCGGCTGATGCCGTATTTCTCGGCCAGTTCCTCTTCCGTGGGCAGGCGCTTGGTTGCGTCAAACGCGCCGCCCTGAATGTCGGCGCGCAGGGCGTTGGCCACCTGCTCATACAGAGGGATGACGCTGTTGTAATCGATGATGGAAGAGGTGTTGGCCGGTTGTTTCATTTCATTCACCACAAGTCGTTCTTTCATAGTTGTAACATAACATCTTATGATATATAGTGTACCATAAAACGTTTCTTATTACAAGAAAAAAGAGGCTCCGAACGCTTTTCTGAACAATTTTTCAGCAGGATGTACATACGGTTTGGAAATCTTGTGTGAAATCCGCAGAATTTTTTGGGAAAATACACAAAAAATGACCCCGAAGCGCAGAAAAACGACGGGGTCATCGGCGTATAAATATGCGGCTTGTGCGGGTTCAAAGGGCGGTTTCGGTGTAGCGCCGGCCGCGCAGGGCAAACAGCGCGAACACCAGCAGGCTGAGGCACAGGCTCAGCGGGGCCATCGCACCGGCACCGAGCGCATCGCACAGGCTGCCGCCCGCCAGATTGGCCAGCACGGTGCCCACCGCACTGGTAACGGTCAGCCCCATGGAGATGGAGAAGCTCCGGATGCGTTCGTCCGCCGCCTGGGTGAAATAGTCCACGATGGCGGCGTAATAAATGGCAAAGCTGACAGACTGGAAGATCTGTCCCAGATATAGGGGCCAGATGCCCGGCAGCAGGGCCAGAATGGCCGGGCGCAGAAGATTGGCCGCCAGCGCCGCCCCCATGCGCCGGTGCAGCGACCATTTGCGGGTGAGCAGCGAAAGCGCCAGCAGAGCAAGCGATTCCATCGCCGAGCCGGCGGCGCACACCAGGCCGAACACCTCGGAGCCGCCCTGCCGCTGGGTGACGATGAGCGACAGATAGCTGCCCACCGGCCGGTGGCTGCACCAGAACAGGGTGCCCAGCAAAAGCCCGAACCGGAAGCGGGGGCTTTTCAGGGCGGTGGCAAAGGCCCCGGTCACCGAGAGGTGGTCGGCCCGGTGCGTCTGCATCCGGTTGCCCAGGCGAATGGCAGGCAGCCGGAAAAGGAAGGGCAGCATGGCCCCGAACAGCAGCGCCTGAAGCACAAAGTAGCCGCCCCAGCCGAACCGCTGGAAGAACAGCCCCGCGGCCGCCGAGGTCAGGGCAAAGCCGACGGAACCGGCGGACCGTACCCGGCTGTACACCAGCCGGCCGTCCAGCTCCCGGCTGCAGTTCACCCAGGCGTCCATCAGCTGGCTGAAGGGGTAGGCCAGCCCCGCAATGAGCACTATGGCCGCCAGCGTAAAGCCGCTGTGGGCGGCCAGCGCCGTGCAGGCCAGGCACAGCGCCCCGATGGCCCCGATGCACAGCATCAGGTAGTGTTTTGTTGGCAGAAACGTATCCGTAATGTAGCCGCCCACTGGCTCCATGGCCAGGTTGGCGCACAACGTCAGGCTGGTAAGCACTCCGCACAGCGAGGCGCTGCACCCCAATTGGGTCAGGTACATCACGGCATAGCTGGAAAAAACGCAGTAGCCCGCATAATAAAAGAAGTAGGCGCCGGCAAAGGGCAGCGAGAAGCGGGGCTGCGCGTGGGGTACGTCCATAAGGGCACCTCCTACTGTGTGATCAGCGCAGCAGGGCCAAAGGCACCCGGGTGAGGGTCAGGGCGTGGGTGAAGATGCAGTTGCCGCCTTCCCAGCCCTGCTCGTGCAGGCAGAGTATGGCCCCATCCTTCGGGCTTTGGGCCAGGTCGGCCGCACCGGCCTCCTGCTCCAGCAGCACGCCGGCGCTCCAGGTTTTGCCGTCGTCGCCGCTCACCCGCAGAGTCAGGTCCCGGCGGGCGTTCAGGCTCCAGCGCACGGCTTCACCCCGGCGCTGCCGCTCCAGGGCTTCCTCGTCGCCGCAGGCGCAGTTCACAAAGGTTAAACGGCCGTCGGCCAGCGTCAGCAGCGCGCCGCCGCAGATGGGATCGGGCAGGGCTTCGTTCAGCCAGGGCTGACCCCAGTGCACCGGCCCGCCTGCGCAGAAGGCCCGGCGGCGCACGCCGGGAATCTCATGGCGCAGGGTGGCCAGCAGCGTGCCGTCGCTGCGCTCGGCCACCGAGGCCTCGGTGGGGTCGCCGATGCCGTTGGCGGCAGGCACAACGTTGCTGCACAGCCAGGTTTCGCCGCCGTCGGCGCTGTACAGGCAGGCGTAGCAGGCCGGCAGGTGGGCGTTTTCGCCCCGGCTCAGCCACAGGGGCACCACCAGAGTGCCGTCGCGCATTTCTACACCATGGCCCGGGGCGATGGCCCACAGGGTGACGGGCCAGTCTTTGCGGAAGCCGTCGATCGCGCCGGTCAGCTCCCGGGTCTCGCCGAAGGTGCGGCCATCGTCGGCGCTCACCCGAAGGTACAGGCGGCCGTAATCGCTGCACCAGAACAGCAGCACCCGGCCGTCTTTGCAGGCCAGCAGCATGGGGTTGTGCAGCAGCTGCCCCGGGGCAGGCTCGGCCAGCACCGAGCGGGGGGCAAAAGTGGCCCCGTCATCGGTGCTGCGGTAGAGCAGCAGGGTGCGCCGGTCGCCCTCTTTTACCCGGCCTTCACAGCAGGCCAGCAGGGTGCCCGCTGCCGTGACCACCAAGCCCGGCACCCGGTAGGAATCAAAGCCGCCCTGGCCTCCCTCGGCCAGCAGGGTTTTGCGCAATGCGTCCATGGCTCAGCCCTCCTCAAAGCGGCAGTCAAACTGCTTCACGTACTTTTCCATGCCGGAGGCGGAGTACAGCACCATGGTGCAGCAGCTGCCCATATCGCCGGTGCGCACCACAGCCTTGGCGCGCAGCATCTGCTCGTTCAGCTCGGCCTGGCTGATGGTGCCGCCGGGCAGCTGGGGCACCAGCTGCTGGATGGCCTGATACATCTCGGGGTTGTACTGGGGCATCAGCTCGAACACCTGATAGCGCTCGGCCACCAGGTCGTTCAAAACGGCCTTCAGCGTTTGCAGCAGGGTGGGTACGCCCCGCACGAGGGAGACGTCCACCACGTTGCAGCCCTCGGGAATGGGCATGTTGCCATCACACAGAACGATGGCGTCCTTGTGGCGGGCCAGGGCCAGCGCCTGCGCCAGCCGGGCATTGATGACGGTTTGCTTGACCATAGTGCTCCTCCTTGAATGGGCCGGGCGCGCTCCGTTTCAGGCGGCCCGGCACGGTGCGGCGCCCCTGCGGGAGAGGGCAGGGACGAATGACCACACAATAATATGTTATATAATGTTATCTCCCTTTGCCTGTAGTATAAAGCGGGCCGGGCAAAAAGTCAATGGAGGAACGGGTAAATGCGGCAAAGGCCCTTCCGAGGGGAAGGCGGAAACCGGCCCGGGGCGTGGGGGCTTCTGCGGCCGTCGGGATTTGATCCGGCCGACGGCGCACGGCTTTTTTGCGCGAATTTTTGCGCGAAAGGTGTGGTCACGGAAGGTGCGCCTTTGTATTGCTGGCGCGGGAACACGCCGCCGCTCCGCCTAAATGCCCCCATCGCTGCATAAACAAGAAGCGAGGTGATGCACGCAATGACGGCTGAACAGATTTCTGCACTGGGGCGCACCCTGTTTGCGGGGCTGGCCACCGGGTTGGGCGGGCTGCTGGCGCTGGGGCCGAAGCCCACGCCCCGCGCCATGGCCGCAGCCATGGGCTTTGCTGCCGGGGTGATGACCGCCGTCAGCCTGACGGATCTTCTGCCCACGGCCCTTGGCTGGTATCGGCGGGCCTTTTCGCCCGAGGGGGCGGCGCTGGCGCTGGTCAGCCTGCTTTGCATGGGCATGGCGCTGGCGGCTCTGCTGGAGCGCTGCCTGCCGGAGCAGACCGGCCGCGGGCTGGACGAACGCCGGGCGGGTGCTCTGCGCAGTGCGCTGATCACTGGGGCGGCCCTGGTGCTGCACAACCTGCCGGAGGGGGTGCTCACCCTGTTTGCCGGGGCGGCGGATTCGGCCCTAGGCCTGCGCATGGCGCTGGCGGTGGCCCTGCACAACCTGCCCGAGGGGCTGGCCGTGGCCCTGCCCCTTTACTACGCCACCGGCAGCCGCCGCCGGGCCGTGGGCGCGGCCTTTGCCAGCGGGCTGGCCGAACCGGCCGGGGCGGTGCTGGCCTATGCACTGGTGGGCGGGCGGCTGCGGCCGGGCTTCCTCAACGGGCTGCTGGTGCTGGTGGCGGGGGTGATGGTGTGGGTCAGCCTGGCCCAGCTGGTGCCCACGGCCCTCACCTTCGGCGGCCGCCGGGCCAGCGCGGCCGGTTTTGGGGCCGGTGTGGCGGTGATGGCTATTGGAATTGCCCTGCTTTCATGATATACTATTTAAGTCAGCGCGAAACCGGCGAAGCCAGACCGGTTTCGCCGATTCTGCGGCTGCGGGCGGAAGGGGGATTTGCATGAAACGGCGGTTGGCACTGTGTTTGTGCCTGCTTTTGCTGCTGTGCGGGTGCAGCGCGGGCGTGGGCACCGGCGCGGCGGTGGAAGAACTGCTGCGTGCACCCCAGCTCTCCGGCCGGTACAGCCAGGTGCAGAAGGCCCTGAACGCCTATCTGGGCGAATCGGCCCAGCTGAAATACCCCGTCAGCGGGGAAGAGCCGTCCCCCTTCCTGTTTGGCGACTGGGACGGCGATGGCCGGGAGGACGCGGCGGTGCTGTACGCCTGCAGCAAGGGGCAGAACGCCCATCTGGCCATTCTGGAACAGAACGACAGCGGCTGGGCCGTCACCCAGGAGGTGGAAGGCCTGGCCCCGGAGGTGGAGAGCGCCGCTGCCGCGACCCTGGAGGACAACCAGGGAAGCCAGCTGGTGGTGGGCTACGGCAGCGCCCAGGGCGACCGGTATCTGGCGGTGTACAGCTACGCCGCCGAGACGCTGGAGACCGTTCTGCAGGAGAGCTACGCCCAGTACATGCTGGAGGACATTACCGGCACCGGCGTGCAGAGCCTGGTGCTCATCACGCCGGAGACCCCCACCCTCAAGCTGCTTTTGTGGCAGGACGGCAGCTACCGCCCAGTGCAGGAGCTGGCGCTGGGGGCCGGGCATTTCACCAGCTGCGCGGGGCTGTACTCCGGCCGCGGGGCCGGTGCCGGGCGCTGCATCGTGGTGGACGGCTGGACCGGCAGCGCCCTGGCCAGCGACCTTTTGTACTTTGACCGGGGCACCGGCCAGCTGCGCCGCTGGCAGACGGCGCAGGAGCTGTACAGCAGCACCCTGCGCACCTACACCAGCCTGTACAGCGATGACCTGCTGCAGGACGGCCGCATTGAAATTCCGGTGCAGCTGAGCACCGAGGAGGGCGGCATGATCTCCGGCGGGATGGAGCGGCGGCTGGCCTTCATCGAATGGCGCGATTTCAGCTATGGTTCGGCGCGGGGGCGCAGCTTTGGCGTGCTGGACGGTGAATACGGCTTTTATCTGGCCCTGCCCGCCCAGTGGAAGGGGCAGGTGAACCTGACCGAGGGCGACACCGAAGAAATGTGGGAGGTGCGCAGCCTGGACGGCGCGGAGGTTTACCTGACCCTGCGCCTGACCGACCTGGGCCAGGCCACGGCGGGGTTTGTGCGCGCGGCCACCATCGGCAGCCAGCAGATCAGCATTCGGGCGGGGGAGAACGTGCCCCCGGAATACGCCGCCAATCTGGCGGCCCGCGTGACGGTGCTGTAAAAAACAATAGGAAACGGAGGGAATACCCCATGAGAAAGGTACTGGTTGTGGAGGACGAAGCCAGCATCCGCGAGCTGATCGCCCTGAATCTGCAGATGGCAGGCTGGGAGGTGCTGGAGGCGGAAAACGGCGAGCGCGGCCTGCGCCGCCTGAAGGAAGAAGGCCCCTGCGACGCGGCGGTGCTGGACGTGATGCTGCCGGGCATCGACGGCTTCTCGCTGTGCGAGAGCATCCGGCGGGACGACCAGAACATCGGCATCATCATCCTCAGCGCCAAGGGCCTGGAGGAGGATAAGATCCGGGGGCTTTCCATCGGCGCGGACGACTACATGACCAAGCCCTTCAGCGTGTCGGAGCTGCTGGCCCGCATTGAGGCGCTGTGCCGCCGGGTGAACCGGGGCCAGAGCCAGCCCGCCGCCCAGGAGACGCGGCTGGTGAGCGGAAAATTTGTGCTGGACGAGGCCAGCCGCATTCTGTACAAGGGCAAAACCCCCATTGACCTGACCCAGGTGGAGTTCCAGATTATGGAGCTGTTCTTCCACAATCAGGGCACGGCCCTTGTGCGGGAGAAAATTCTGGAGGGCGTGTGGGGGCCGGGCTACTTCGGCGATGTGAAGATCGTGGATGTGAACATCCGCCGTCTGCGCATGAAGATCGAGGACGAGCCTTCCAGCCCCAAGCACATTCTCACGGTGTGGGGCTACGGCTACCGCTGGAACGCATAAGGCAGCCCGGTGCGGGCAGGAAGGAGGCGCGGCGTGAACAGCATCACCAAAAAGTGGCTGCGGGGCAGCCTGCTCACCACCCTGCTGGTGCTGCTGCTGGCCGAGGGCCTGTTTCTGTTCCAGAGCTACAACACCTATTACGGCGGGGTACGGCAGGCGGTGAACAGCCGGTTCGTGAGCATCAGCGGCCAGCTGAAGATGTACACCGGCGACGAAAAGGCCACCCAGAGCCAGCGCCGAAGCCAGGCCCTGCGCCGCATGGTGGAGCAGTTTGACGAGAAGGACAAGTTTGAGTTCACCCTGCTGGATGCAGGCGGCCAGGTGCTGGCCTCTTCCACTGGCCGGGCGGGCGAGCTGAGCAGCCTGGAGGATTTTCAGCAGGCCATGGCCAGCCCGGAGGGACGGGGCGAGGCCATTTACCGCTCCGCCGCGGGCGAGCGGGTGCTGGCCATTACGATCCTCACGCCCTATCAGGCCGAGGACATTTCCGCCCTTCGCCTTGTGACCAGCCTGACGCTGGTGGACGAGCAGGTGATCCGGCTGATCTGGATCAGCCTGGGCGTGGCGGCGGCGGTGCTGGGGTTCAGCCTGTGGTCGGGTCTGTTCTTCATCCGCTCCATCGTCACCCCGCTGCATCAGGTGGAGCGGGTGGCTCACGAGATCGCCCAGGGCAGCCTGGACGCCCGCCTGCCGGATCAGGGGCGGGACGATGAAATCGGCCGCCTGTGCGGGGCCATCAACCAGATGGCCCAGGACCTCTCGAAAACCGAGCAGATGAAAAACGAGTTCCTCTCCTCGGTGAGCCACGAGCTGCGCACCCCGCTCACCAGCATCCGGGGCTGGGTGGAGACCATTGCCGCCATCCGGGACCCGGCGGACGAGAACTACCAGAAGGGCCTGACCATCATCGGGCGGGAGACCGACCGCCTGTACGACATGGTGGAGGAACTGCTGGACTTTTCCCGCCTGCAGAGCGGGATGAAGATGAACTGTCAGGCGCTGGATCTGGTGGCGGAACTGACCGATGCGGCCTTGTTTGTGGAGGCCCGCATGAACAAGGCCGGGCTGCGGCTGGTGTACGAAGAGCCGGAGCTGCCCCTGCCCGTCTGGGCGGACGCAGGCCGGCTGCGGCAGGTGTTCATCAACCTGCTGGACAATGCCATCAAGTATTCCAACCCCGGCGGGGCCATCACGCTGGAACTGCTGCAGGACGGCGAGAACGTCTATGTGCTTATCCGGGACGAAGGGCGGGGCATCTCGCCGGAGGATCTGGTGAACGTGAAGCAGAAGTTCTTCAAAGGCAAAAATTCGGTGCGGGGCAGCGGCATCGGCCTGGCCGTGGCGGAGGAGATCATCACCGCGCTGGACGGCACGCTGGATCTGGAATCCACGCTGGGCAAGGGCACCACGGTGAAGATCCGGCTGCCCCTCTACCGTCCCGACCCGCAAGCGGCGCCGGCGCCGTGAGGGGCCTGCCCCCGCAGCACCACATCAAATCATAAGGAGTAACCATGGAAAAACCAAAGGAATGTTTCCGCACCCGGGTGGGCGGTCAGGCCCTCATTGAGGGCATCATGATGCGCGGCCCCGAAAAAATCTGCGTGGCCGTGCGCAAGCCGGACGGCACCATTGACCGGATGATGGATCAGGTCAAACACCACCCCTGGAGCAAGATCCCCTTTCTGCGGGGCGTGCTGAACATGGTGGAAAATCTGGTGCTGGGCTACCGCTATTTGATGCACTCGGCGGACGTGAGCCTGGAGGGCGAAGAGGAAGAGGAGCCTTCCAAGCTGGAGCAGTGGCTGCAGGACCATCTGGGCGATGCCTTTGAAAAGGCGCTGATGGGGGCGGCCTCGGCGCTGGGCGTGGTGCTGGCGCTGGTGCTGTTCATGGCGCTGCCCGCCTTCTGCGTGAAAACGCTGGGCCGCTTTGTGCCGCTGGCCGGGCCGGTGAAGGCCCTGCTGGAGGGCGTGGTGAAGATCGCCATCTTTGTGCTCTATCTGTTCTTGTGCACCCGCATGAAGGAGCTGCACCGGGTGTTTGAGTACCACGGGGCCGAGCACAAAACCATTGCCTGCTACGAGGCCCGGCTGGAGCTGACCGTGGAGAACGTGCGCAAACAGATCCGCTTTCACCCCCGATGCGGCACCAGCTTTATGATTCTGGTGCTGCTGGTGAGCATTTTTGTCAACGCCTTCCTCAGCTGGGACAATCTGGCCCTGCGAGTGGCGGGCAAACTGCTGCTGCTGCCGGTGGTGATGGGCGTGAGCTATGAGCTGATCATGCTGGCCGGCCGGTACGACAATCCCTTCACCCGGGCCTTTTCGGCCCCGGGGCTGTGGATGCAGCGGCTGACCACCTTTGAACCGGACGATTCCATGATCGAGGTAGCCATCGCGGCGGTGAAGCCGGTGCTGCCCGAAAACCCGGAGGAGTATACTTATGACAACTGAAAATCAGATGCCCGAGGGCCTGGAAGGCCTGGGCGAAATGCTTGTGGAAATGGACCCCCGCATGGCGGCGGGCATGGTGGCCGGAATGCTTCAGGCCTCCGGCTGCCCCGACCCGGACTTTGACGCGGTGGAATTGACCCGCCTGGCCACCGGGCAGGATCCCCGCCTGAGCGAAACGCCCCTCACCGAGGAGCAGGCGGCCCAGCTGGCCCGCCTGGCTGCCATTCGGTTTGAGCGGCGGCCCCTGCAGTACATCGAGGGCAAGTGGGGCTTTCTGGACTTTGAGGTGCAGGTGGGCGAGGGCGTGCTCATTCCCCGGCAGGACAGTGAGGCCGTCTGCCTGAAGGCCATCGACCTGCTGAAGGGGCAAAAGGCCCCCGCCGTGCTGGACCTGTGCGCAGGAAGCGGCTGTTTGGGCCTGGCGGTGAAGAGCCGCTACCCCGCCGCCCAGGTGACTGCGGTGGAAAAGAGCGCCGAGGCCCTGCCCTGGCTGGAGAAAAATGCCGCCGAGGCCCTGCCCGGCTATGATGCGGCCCACCCCGCGCTGAACGTGCAGCAGGGAGACGTGTTTGCGTGGAACAAGGGGCAGGCCGAGGGGCAGTTTGACCTGATCCTGGCCAACCCGCCGTACCTCACCGCCGAGGAGATGCGCACCTTGCAGCCGGAGGTGGAGTTTGAGCCGGCCATGGCGCTGGACGGCGGCGAGGACGGGCTGGACTTCTACCGGCACATCGCCGCGGCGTACCGGCCGCTGACCAGGCAGGGCGGCTGGCTGGTGATGGAGTTCGGCTGGCAGCAGTGGGAGCCGGTGAAGGCCCTGCTGGAGGCGGCCGGCTGGCAGGATGTGCAGCGGATTCTGGATGCAGAGGGCCGCGACCGGGGCGCTGCGGCCCGCAACGGGTGAAAAACGGCCTGAAAGCCCGATTTCAGGGACTGCAAAACGCAGACTTTCGTTGTAAAACACCCCGCTGCTGTGTATAATAGAGGCAATCAGAAACGGCGTTTGCCAAAAAGCGCCTGCCCCAACGGCCGGCCCGGCCGTGCAGCGCAGACACAAAGGAGTAACCAACATTTATGGCAGATAAAAAGAACAATCAGATTCCCAGCCCCACCCGCAAGGAGAATGCCCAGGACAAAAAGGCTGCCCTGGAAACCGCTCTGGCCCAGATCGAAAAGCAGTTCGGCAAGGGCGCGGTGATGAAGCTGGGCGCCAACGTGGCCATGCAGGTGGATGCCATTTCCACCGGCAGCCTGGGCCTGGACCTGGCCCTGGGTGTGGGTGGTATGCCCCGCGGCCGTGTGGTGGAGGTCTACGGCCCCGAGTCCAGCGGTAAAACCACCCTGGCCCTGCACGTGCTGGCCGAGGCCCAGAAGAAGGGCGGCGAGGTGGCCTTCATCGACGTGGAGCACGCCCTGGACCCCGAATACGCCCGCGCCCTGGGCGTGGACATCGACAGCCTGCTGGTGAGCCAGCCGGACACCGGCGAGCAGGCGCTGGAGATCTGCGAGGCGCTGGTGCGCTCGGGTGCCATTGACGCCATCGTCATCGATTCGGTGGCCGCCATGGTGCCCCGGGCAGAGATCGAGGGCGAGATGGGCGACAGCCACGTGGGCCTGCAGGCCCGCCTGATGAGCCAGGCCTTGCGCAAGCTCACCGGCGTGATCGGCAAAACCGGCACCGTGGCCATCTTCATCAACCAGCTGCGTGAGAAGGTGGGCGTGGTGTACGGCAACCCGGAAGTGACCGCCGGCGGCCGCGCCCTGAAGTACTACTCCAGCGTGCGCATTGACGTGCGCCGCATTGAGGGCCTGAAGGATTCCTCCGGCGCGTTCATCGGCAACCGTACCCGCGCCAAGGTGGTGAAGAACAAGGTGGCCCCGCCCTTCAAGGAAGCCGAGTTCGACATCATGTTCGGCGAGGGCATCAGCAAGGTGGGCGAAATTCTGGACCTGGGCGTGACCCTGGGCATTGTGCAGAAGAGCGGCGCCTGGTTCAACTACAACGAGACCCGCCTGGGCCAGGGCCGCGACAATGCCAAGATCTACCTGAAGGAACACCCGGACCTGATGGACGAGATCGAGGCGCAGGTGCGCGCCAATGCCGATAAGCTCACCGCCAAGGGCAAGAAGGGCAAGGGCAAGGCCGCTGAGCCTGCCGCTGCCCCGGCCCCGGCTGCCCCGGCCGCCGAGGAAAAGCCCGCCGCCCGCCCGGCCGCCCGCACCAGCGAGGCCGACCTGGACATCATGGTGGAGGACTAAATGCCGACGACCATCACCCGCATTCAAAAGACCCGTCTGGGCCGGTTTTCCCTGTACGGGGAGGAGGGGTTCCTCTTCTCGCTGGACTCCGAGACCTACTTTTCCTGCGGGGTGGAGGAGGGGGACACCCTGACGGACAACGACCTTGCTGCCCTGCGGGAAAAGAGCGACGCCCGCAAGGCCAAGGACAAGGCCCTTCAGTACCTCTCGCTCCGGCTGTACGGCGAGCGGGAGCTGTACGACAAGCTGTGCCTGAAGTTTGACGGCCCCACCAGCGCCGCCGCCGTGGCCGAGATGGTCCGGCTGGAACTGCTGGACGACGCCCGCTTTGCCGCCCAGAAGGCCGTCTGGCTGAAAACACGGCACAAATCCCGGCGGGAGGCCCAGCGTCAGCTGGCCGAAAAAGGCGTGGATCGGAATCTCATCGACGAGGCGCTGGATGAGGTGTACGGCGATGGGGATGAGCGGGAGGAGATCGACCGGCTCATCCGGCGCAGCTACGCCGCCAAGCTGGAAAACGGCAGGCGGGACGCGGTGTACGCCGCGCTGTGCCGCCGCGGGTTTGCCCCCCGCACGGTGCGCGAGGCACTGAACGACTGGGCCGACGCGCAGCCGGAGGGCTGGGACGAGTGATTTCCCGGCCGATGCATTTATGCGTATGCGCCGCAGGTGCGCCTGCGGAGTTCACAAACTGTTGCCCATTGTATTTCCGGCAGCACCGCTGCCGAAGAACAACAAAGAAAAAAGGAAACCATACCCTATGAAAATTGCCATCATTTCTCTGGGCTGCCCCAAAAATCAGGTGGACGCGGACGTGTTCTGCCATGCCCTCCTCAAGGACGGCCACACCACCACGCCGGAGCTTTCGGAGGCCGACTGCATCATCATCAACACCTGCGGCTTCATTGAAAGCGCCAAGACCGAGGCCATTGAGAACATCCTCATGGCCTGCCAGTACAAGCAGGCGAACCCCAACCTGAAGGTGGTGGTCACCGGCTGCCTGGCCGAGCGCTACAAGGAGCAGATCGTGGAGGAGATTCCGGAAGTGGACGCCGTGGTGGGCCTGGGCAGCAACAAGGCGCTGCCCGCCATCATCGCCCGCCTTTCCGGCAATGCGCCGGAGCACATCGAGTGCTACGGCCCCAAAACCGATATGCCCCTGGGCGGCGCGCGGGTCATCAGCACGCCGGGCCATTACGCCTACTTAAAAATTGCCGAGGGCTGCAACAACCGGTGCCATTACTGCGCCATCCCCCTCATCCGCGGCCCGCTGCGCAGCCGCCCCATTGACGACTGCGTGGCCGAGGCCCGCTGGCTGGCCGGCGAGGGCGTGAAGGAGCTGATCCTCGTGGCCCAGGACCCCACCGCCTATGGCGAGGACTGGGGCAAGCCCGGCGCGGTGTGCGAGCTGCTGGACAAGCTTCAGGCCGTCGACGGCCTGAAGTGGATCCGGGTGCTGTACGCCTATCCGGAGCGCATCAGCGATGAATTCATCGCCGCCATGGTGCGCAACACCAAGGTGGTGCCCTATCTGGATCTGCCCATCCAGCACTGCGACGATGCGGTGCTGAAGGCCATGAACCGCCGGGGCGGCCGCAAGGAGATCGAGGACGCCATTGCCCGCCTGCGGGCGGCCATCCCCGGCATCACCCTGCGCACCACCCTCATCGCAGGCTTCCCCGGCGAGACCGAGGAGCAGTACGCCGAACTGTGCGACTTTGTAAAGACGGTGAAGTTTGACCGGCTGGGCTGCTTTGCCTATTCGGCCGAGGAGAACACCGTGGCCGCCCGCATGGACGGCCAGCTGGATGAGGAGACCAAGCAGCGCCGCGCCGACCACATCATGGAGCTGCAGGCCCTCATCAGCGCCGAAAAGGAAGAGGAAAAGGTGGGCCGGGTGCTGGAGTGCATCTGCGACGGCGTGGACGAGGAGAGCGGCAGCTATCTGCTGCGCAGCCAGGCCGACTGCCCTGAGATCGACGGCAACGTGATCGTGGAGTCGGAAACGCCGCTGGAGCCGGGCGCATTCTACCGGGTGAAGATTACCGACGCGGACACCTACGACCTGTACGGAACCGTGGAAGAAAAAGTGGAGGGTTAAACCATGAATCTGCCCAATAAACTCACCATGCTCCGCGTGATCATGGTGCCGTTCTTTATGGCGTTTGCCGCCCTGTGCAAGTATGGCACGCTGCAGTTCAGTGCCGCCTATGGCCTGATTGCGGGGGTGCTGTTCGCCGTTGCCAGCATGACCGATTTTCTGGACGGATACCTGGCCCGGAAGTACCATCTGGTTACCGACTTCGGCAAGTTTATGGACCCGCTGGCCGATAAGTGCCTGACCACCGCCGCCATCATCTATATGGTGGTGGACGGCGTGTGCTCCCCCATCGTGCTGGCCATCATCATGTTCCGTGAGTTTGCCGTGGCGGGCGTGCGCATGATCGCGGCCGAGTCCGGCACCGTCATCGCGGCCAATATGTGGGGCAAGGTGAAAACCGTGCTGCAGATGGTCACGGTGCTGTTCTACTATTTTGCCACCGCCCTGGCCCCGGCAGACGGCATCGGCCTGGTGAGCGGCATCACCCAGGTGCTGTGCTGGGCCGTGGCGGCCGTCACCCTGCTCAGCGGCGGCATCTACCTGTGGCAGAACCGCCAGTGCTTCATGCAGGCGAAGTGATTCCGGTGCGGCCGGGGGCTTGCCCTTGACTTTTCACCACCGCCCATTATAATAAGAGTTACTGATATGCGATGCGATTGGATCGGGTAGAGTATCAGGCCCGCGCGCCGGGCAGAGAGAAGGGGCCGTCGGCTGCAAGCCCCTTTGCGGTGCGGCCTGTGAAGTGCGCCCGAGAGCACGCCTGCGCGAACCCCGCCCAGCGGGCAGTAGCCGGGCGCGGCCGCCCCCGTTACCGGGCACCTTGAGCGACAAACAGAAGTGGAACCGCGAAATTCTTTCGCCTTCGGCCGCCCCGGATGTGTGGGGCGGCCGGGGGCGTTTTGATTTTTTCGGTCTTTTGCCTGTCATGAAAAGGAGGGCGCTGCCGCAGAGACGGCGCGCCGAAAGGAGAACAACAGTATGCAGATTTTCAACACCCTCACCCGCAAAAAAGAGGAATTCATCCCCCAGAAGCCCGGCGAATACCGCATTTACGTGTGCGGCCCCACCGTGTACAACTACATTCACATCGGCAACGCCCGGCCCCTGATCGTGTTTGATACCCTGCGCCGGTATCTGGAATACAAGGGCAACAAGGTGATCTACGTTTCCAACATCACCGACATTGACGACAAGCTCATCAAAAAGGGCCAGGAGGAGGGCACCACCATGCAGGCGGTGGCCAAGCGCTTTGAGGCGGAGTACCTGAAGGACGCCGCGGGCCTGAACTGCGAAAAGCCCACCGTGCAGCCCCGCGCCACCGAGCACATTGACGAGATCCTGTCCATCGTGGCGGACATCATCGAAAAAGGTTACGGCTATGTGGCCAAGAACGGCGACGTGTACTTCCGCGCCCGCAAGTTCAAGGATTACGGCAAGCTGAGCCACCTGAACCTGGAGGATCTGGAGAGCGGCAACCGGGAACTGCGCAGCCAGATGGACGATGACCTGAAGGAGGACCCCGCCGACTTCGCCGTGTGGAAGGCCGCCAAACCCGGCGAGCCTGCCTGGGAAAGCCCCTACGGCCCCGGCCGCCCCGGCTGGCACATTGAGTGCAGCGCCATGGCCCGCAAGCATCTGGGCAAGACCATTGACCTGCACTGCGGCGGCCAGGACCTGATCTTCCCCCACCACGAGAACGAGATCGCCCAGTCCGAGTGCGCCAATGGGTGCGAGTTCAGCCATTACTGGATGCACAATGGCTTTTTGAACATCGACAACCGGAAGATGTCCAAGAGCCTGAACAACTTCTTCACCGTGCGGGAAATCGCCGACAAGTACGGCTACGAGCCCATCCGCTACTTCATGCTCACCGCCGGCTACCGGATGCCCCTGAACTACACCATTGACCTGATCGAGGCCTGCAAGAACAGCCTGGAGCGCCTGTACACCTGCCGCGACAACCTGGACTTTGCCATCAGCAAGGCCCCGGCCGAGGGCGACGATGTGCTGCTGGCCAAGGCCGCCGAGGCCAAGACCAAGTTTGACAAGGCCATGGACGATGACCTGAACACCCCCGATGCCCTGGCCGCCCTGTTCGACCTGGTGAAGGAGATCAACACCCTGTCCGGCGCTGCCAGCAAGAGCGTGCTGGAGCAGGTGGCCGCCACCTTTGACGAGCTGACCGGTGTGCTGGGCATCCTGTACAACCGCAAGAAGGACGAGGTGCCCGCCGAGGTGACCGAGCTGGTGGCCCAGCGCGCCGCCGCCAAGAAGGCCAAGGACTTTGCCACCGCCGACGCCATCCGCGCCAAGCTGACTGAGATGGGCTGGGCCGTTACCGACACCGCCCAGGGCCCCAAGGTGAGCAAGCTGTAAAAAACAAACGCAACAAAACCAGAATGTGCCGCCCGCCGCAGCCGGAATGTGAAAACGCTGCGGCGGGCGGCCTTTTTGCGCGTTTTGGCCCAAAGCGCGCGGGTTTTATGGTATACTAGAGCCACAAAACGGCCGCCGGGCCAAAACCGGGAAAGGAGGACCCTGCCATGCAGCAGCCAAACGAAGAAACCCTGCGCCGCCGGCTGGCGGAGCATTCACCCCGGACGGTCTGGCTGGAGCGGGAGCGCCCCATGGCGGTGCTGCTGCCTTTGATAGAAGGGCCAGAGGGCTGGCAGGTGCTGTTTGAGGTGCGCGCGGCGGGCATTTCCCAGCCGGGGGAGGTGTGCTTCCCGGGCGGCCGGGTGGAACCCGGCGAGACCCCGGAAGAGGCCGCGGTGCGGGAATGCCGGGAGGAGCTGTGCCTTGCCCCGAAGCAGGTGGAGCTGCTGGGCGCGGGCGACCGCATTGCCACCCCGGGCGGGGTGCTGGTGCACTCGTTTGCGGGGGCTCTGCGGGGGTACACCGGCGGCTTTTCCAAAAGCGAGGTGGCCCAGGTGTTCACGGTGCCGCTGGCCTGGCTGAAACGCCAACCGCCGCTGGTGCGGGATATACCGGTGGTGACCGCCCCGGGGGCAGATTTCCCTTTTGAAAAAATTCCCGGCGGGGCGGCGTACCCCTGGCGGGGCGGAACCTACCAGGTGCTGTTTTATGAGTATGAGGGCCGGGTCATCTGGGGCATCACCGCCAAGGTGCTGCACCAGATGCTGCCCCTTTTGTGACGAGGAGGACCCATGGAAGAATTGAAACAGGCCGCACAGGCCCGGCAGCAGGCGGCCCGCCGCCAGCCCGATGACACGCTTGTGTGGCTGATTGCGGGCGGAATGCTGCTGCGGGCGGTGCTGGCGGTGGTGACCCAGCCGTATACCTATGACCAGAACTGCTTTTTTGCCTGGGCCTTAAAAATCGCCCAGGATGGGCCGCAGAATTTCTACGCACCGGATTATTTCGCGGATTATCCCCCGGGGTATATGCTGGTGCTGGGGCTGGTGGGCAAGCTGATGGGCCTTCTGCACCTGAACTTCACCCAGGCGGCCGCCTGGCTGCTGATGAGCCTGGTGCCCATTCTGTGCGCCGGGGGGCTGGTGTGGGCCGTGTGGCACATCGGGCTGGAGGCCGGCAACGGCGATGAACGCTGGGCCAACCGGACGGCCGGGTTTGCGGCCTTCGGCCCCTCGCTGATGTACTGCACCGGCGTGTGGATGCAGATCGACGAGGTGGTCTGCTTTTTGATGGTGCTGGCCCTGTGGCGGCTCAGTCGGGGCAGGTTCTGGCAGGGGTGCTTTTGGTACGGCGTGGCGCTGGCGGTGAAGCCCCAGGCGCTGCTGGCCGGGCCGGTGCTGGCCCTGTGCGCCCTGCTGCCCCTGCTTCAGGAGGGGGCGGCGGGCCTGGCCAAAGCCGTCAAGCGGGGCGTTGGGGGCGCGGTGTGTGCGCTGGCCCCGGTGCTGGCGGCGGCGCTGCCCTTCGGCCTTACCCCGGCCGAGCTGCTGGAAAAATACCTGGGCACGGCCCAGAGCTACCCCTATGCCAGCATCAACGCCTTTAACCTGATGGAGCTGCTGGGCGGCAACTGGGTGAATCAGGCCGAAACGCTGCCCCTGCTGCCCATCACCTGGCAGCAGCTGGGCACCCTGTGCCTGGCGGCCCTGACCGCGGCCCTGTGCGTGCTGGCGGTGCGGGCGGCCAAGGCAGGCCGGTTTGACCCGCTGCTGCTGGCGGCCTTTTACACCGTGGGCGTGTTCGCCTTTGGGCACCGGATGCACGAGCGGTATCTGCTGCTGGGGCTGGCCCTTACGCTGGCTGCGGCGGCCCGCTGGCGCAGCCGGTGGCTGCTGGGGGCGGCGGCCGGGCTTTCCCTCACCAGCCTGCTGAACCTGGCGGTGGTGTACTCCAGCCAGGGCACCGAGGATGAGTTCCTCACCAGCGGCATGGCGGTGATCACCGGGCGGCTGGCGGGCCTTGGGGCCGTGGTGTTCTTCATGGTGCTGGCGCTGGCGGCCTGGGACCTGATCCGCATGGACGAACCAGCCCCGCTGCCCGAGACGGCACCGGAACCCTGGGCTGCCCCAGCTCCGCAGCCCCGCTGGACCCGGCGGGAGGCGCTGGCCCTGGCCGGGCTGACGCTGGCCACGGCGGTGGTCTCCCTTGCTTATCTGGGCGACACCACCGCCCCCCAAAACGGCCTGACCGCCGAGGGTGTGCCGCTGACCGAGACGGTTTCGGTTGCCGGGCAGGCGGCCAGCGTGTGGGTGTACGGCGGCATTACCAGGGGCGGCAGCCTGACCATCACCGGCGCGGATGGAACGACCGCCCGGATGGAGCTGAAGCCGGGGGCCTGCTTCCAGTGGAACGTGCTGGAGCTGGATGCGCCGTTGAGCGGCGAGTGCACCGTGACGGTGGAAAACGGTACGGTGTTCGAGCTGTCCTTCCGGGATGAAACCGGGGCGGCTCTGGCAGTGACGGGCGGCGGCGCGCTGACGGATGAGCAGGCCGCGGTGCCCGCGGCCATCAGCCAGCTGAACAGTATGTACTTTGACGAAATTTACCACGGCCGCACCGGCTACGAGCAGGCCCACGGCCTGAGCATTTACGAGACGACCCACCCGCCCCTGGGCAAGGTGTTCATTCAGATCGGCATTGCCCTCTTCGGAATGACCGGCTTCGGCTGGCGCATTTCCGGCACGGTGTTCGGCATTCTCATGGTGCCGGTGGTGTACGGGCTGTGCCGCCGCCTGACCCGGCGGCCCTGGCTGGCCTTTGTGGGCGGCGCGCTCGCCGCGCTGGACTTCATGCGCTTTGCCCAGAGCCGCATTGCCACCATTGACGTATACGGCACCTTCTTCATTCTGCTGGGGGCGCTGTGCATGGTGTGGTATTGCCAGACGGTGCTGGAAAAGGGCGTGCAGGGGGCGATTCTGCCCATGGCTCTGGGCGGCGTGGCCTTCGGGCTGGGCTGTGCCAGCAAGTGGACGGGCATTTACTCCGGCGCGGGGCTGGCGGTTCTCTACTTCGGGGTGCTGTGGGCGTGTTATAAGCAGCAGAAGCCCGGCTTTGCCCGGGAGGTGAAGCTGGCCCTTGCGGGCGGCGTGGCCTTTTATGTGGCGGTGCCGCTGGTGATTTACATCCTCAGCTACTTCCCCTACAAGGTGCATGACCCCAGCTTCGGTTTGGCGGACTGGTGGAAGTGCCAGACCTATATGTACAACTATCATAGCCAGCTCAAGGCCACCCACTCGTTTGAATCCCGCTGGTACACCTGGCCTCTGATGCTGCGCCCGGTGTGGTATTACATGGGCAAGAACCTGCCTGCCGGAATGTACGCCAGCATTGCGGGCTTCGGCAGCCCGATGGTGTGGTGGGGCGGCACGGCGGCCCTGGCGGCTCTGGGCTGGCGGCAGGCCAGCGGCAAGGGCAGCCGGACGGGCGCGGCCTGCCTGGTGATGTTTGCGGCCCAGATTCTGCCCTGGATGCTGGTGACCCGCTGCACCTTCCTGTACCACTATTTCCCCGGGGCGATGTTTGGGCTGGTGGCGCTGGTTTTGTGGCTGGGTCAGGCCAAAGAGCGCACGGCCAAACGCCGGGCGGCGGTGCTGCTGGCGCTGGCGCTGGCCCTGTTCGTGTGGTTCTACCCGGCCCTCAGCGGCCTGCCGGTGCCGCGGGCCTGGGCCGCCAGCCTGAAATGGCTGCCCACCTGGGGGTTCTACATCCTGTAAGCAAACCAAACGCATAAAACGCAAAAAGGCTTCCCATAGCTGCACGCTATGGGAAGCCTTTTTTCCTCTTTTGGAAGGGGGCGGCGCTGTGCGCCTTGCTTTTTCAGACAAACGCGAAGCGCGGCTTGCATGGGAAGGGGGCTGCCGTCCGGCGGTTACCGGGCGGCGGCATCCTCGGGGCGCAGGGCGCGGCACACCTGCTCGATGAGCGCCCGCTCGCAGAAGGGGAGATCCCGGCCGCCCACCCGCTGGTGGGTTTCACAGCCCTTGCCCGCAAACAGCACCATGTCGCCGGGCTGGGCCATGCGCACCGCGGCCTGAATGGCCTCGTACCGGTCCGGAATGCAGGCGTAGGGCGCGCCGGGTGCCATGTGGCCCGCGATCTCCTGCAGGATGGCCATGGGGTCCTCGCTGCCGGGGTCGTCGCTGGTGAGCACACTGAAGTCCGCCCCGGCGCTGGCGGCCTTGGCCAGCTCTTCCCGGCGCAGCTGGGTGCGCCCGCCCACCGAGCCGAACACGCAGATGAGCTGCCGCGGCCCGTAGGCACGCAGGGCCTTCAGTGTGCTGGAAAGCGCCAGCCCGTTGTGGGCGTAATCCACCACAAAGGTGCGGCCAGGCAGCCCCGGCACCACCTCCAGCCGGCCGGGCACATGGGTGCGGGCCAGGGCTGCGGCGGCCTGCCCGGGCGTGACCCCGAAGGTGCCGGCCAATGCGGTGGCGCACAGGGCGTTGGAGACGTTGAATGCCCCCGGAAGGGGCAGCTGCATGGGGGTGAGCGCCCCGTTGTGAGCGCAGAAGAACTTGACGCCCAGTTCGGTCTCACTGCGGGTCAGGGTCAGCCCGGCGGCCCGGTATTCGGCCCCGGCGGCCAGCCCGTAGGGGATGAGCTGCCCGGCAAACCCGGCCCGCATGAAGGCACTGGCCGGGTCGTCGGCGTTGTACACCATGGCCCGGGCGTGGTATTCGGCAAACAGGCGGCGCTTGGCGGCCTTGTAGTCGGCCAGGTCCGGGTGCTCGCCGGGGCCGACGTGGTCCGGCGAGAGGTTGGTGAAGGCGACCGCCTCAAAGGGCAGCCCGTCCACCCGGTGGCGGCGCAGGGCCTGGCTGCTCACCTCCAGCATGCAGTGGCGCACCCCGGCGTCCAGCATGGCCCGCAGCAGCCGGTGCAGTTCCAGGCTTTCCGGCGTGGTGTTGGCGGTGGGCTCGTGCCGGCCGGCAAAGTCGGCCCCGTTGGAGCCGATGTACCCGCAGGGCAGGCCCGCCCCGTTGAGAATGGCCGCGGTGAGCAGCGCCGTGGTGGTTTTGCCCTTGGTGCCGGTGATGCCGATCAGGTGCATTTCGTCTGCCGGGTGGCCGTAAAAGGCGGCCCCCACCTGGGCCAGCGCACTCCGGCTGTCCGGCACCAGCACCTGGGCGGCGTCCGCCGGAAGGTTCAGTGCGCGCTGGGCCAGAAACGCCCGGCAGCCGGCCTGATAGGCGGCGGGGGCGTAGTCGTGGCCATCTGCCCGCTCGCCGGGCAGGCAGACGAACAGCGCACCCGGCCCGGCCTTGCGGGAGTCGTAGACAACGGCGGTGATTTCAGGATCGAGAGCGGGGCCTTTGTGGGGCACACCGGCTAAAAGCGTTTGTAACTTCATGGCAGTTTCCTCAAAAACGGCGGGGGCTTCCGCCTTTTTTACATTGTATCGCAAATGGTGCGGAAAGGCAAAGCAGGGAGCTTCAGCGGACGGGCACCAGCGCCACCGCCTGGCTGCCCAGGCTTTCGTAGCGGCGGCGCACCAGCTCCTTGTCGTAGCAGACGGTTTCCCCGGCGCGGGGGTCGTTCAGGAGATACCCCTCGGCGGTTTCGCCCACCAGAAGCAGACAGTGCTCCCCGGCCGGCCAGGTGAAGGTTTCGCCGCTGGGCAGCTGCCACCGGGTTCCGGTCTCCACCGGGCGCATTTCCATGGTGGCCCAGATCACCACCGGAATGTTGTGCCGCAGGTAGGCGTCGGTCAGCTCACTGAGGGGGCTGCCGGTCAGGTCCAGCGCCCGGTACCCGGCCGGGGCAGCCTGGCTCATGGCCCGGGCCAGCACCGGGGCAAAGCAGCCGTAGCCCTGCCCGGCGGGGTCACCGATGAAGGCGTCGGCGGGGGAAGGGCCGCACAGCCGACCGCCGGCGTCCGTCCACAGCTCGCCCATGGGGAGATAGCCGTACACAAAGTCCTCCACGGTCAGGTTGGCCCCGGCCCAGTTCAGCGCCATGACGGCGCTGACGCTTTCGCAGCCGGTGGGCCAGTCGGCCTGGCTCAGGGCGGGCACCTCCAGCACGGGCGGCTTCTCCGGCCATCCGGCGGCGCTTTTGGGGAAGAGAACGGCTGCATTCTGTGCGGCGGTGTGCAGCACCTCCAGCCCCGAGGGCAGCAGCAGCGACGCGGCCCGAAGCCCGCCGAAAAAGGTCAGAACGGCCAGCAGCAGGGCAGCGGCCATCAGCCGGCGCCGCCGCTGGGCAGCCCGGCGGCGTTGGGCGCGGCCCGGGGCCTGATAAACCGGCCGGGGCGGCTGGGTGCGAACGGCTTGCCGGGTGGAGATCCGGCGGGCGGGCTGGATGGTCAGGCTGGCATTCATGGCGGTGGGCCTCCTTTTTGTGTTTCTGGCCCCAGTATAGGCCGGGAAAGAAACAGAATCTGCGCAAAGTTGCATCGGTTCGGCATCCTTTGCCGCCCGAAGCCGCGGGCACCGGAAAAGCCGGATGGGAGAATCCTCCAGTTCGTTCTTGCAAAAATGCTTGTAGGAGCGGGAAAACTTAAGAAATGGACACGCCAAATGTGAAAAAGTATGTTATCTTTTTGTCAATACTCCACAAAAGGACAACGACCACGCCGGATGCTTTTTGTATAGTGGGGAGAAAAATAAGGAATTATGCAAATTGCACAACACAAACGACAGTTTATGTGCTATAATGCACAACAACAGGAGGGCGGAACGGGAAATCACCCGGGCACACCTTCCTGCGGGAGACGATATCGTTCCCCAAGTACAAAGGAGGAAATACACTATGATTAAGCAGATCACGATTTCGAATTTCAAGGAAGTTCAGAAGGTTGTTTCTGCCGCCTCGGGGTGCCTCAGCGACATTGGAGTACACGATATGCGCGGCAGCATTGCCGATGCCAAGAGCATTCTGGGCATGATGAGCCTGGACTTCAGCCATCCGGTGGAACTGGTGAGCGAGAATGAGCGCGACCTGAACCGGGTGTACAAGGCGCTGAAGAACTGAGAAGCCCTTCCGGGATAAACCCCGGAACGATGGCTTCAAATCCGGTACTGCACAGCATGGCCGGGCGGCAACGTGCCGCCGAGGCAGAATAGAAAAAATGGGCGTCCCCATGCGTTGGGGACGCCCATTTCGTTTGCAGCTTGGGAGAAAATGCGGTTACTTCAGCGGGGTTTCAGGCGGCTGCTCCTTCTGGGAGGCAGGCTGCGGGGCCGTATAGCCGCTGGGCCGCTTTTGGCGGCGGGGGCGGCGGCGATACAGGGCAGTGCCGCCCGCGGCGGCCAGGGCCAGCACCAGCAGCCAGGGCAGGCCGCCCACCAGGGCAACGGCCAAATCCTGCAAGCCGTGGCCAAAGCCACGCCAGCCCTCGGTGAAGGCGCGGGCAATGCGGCTGCCGAAGCTGGTGGAGGTGGGGGAGAGGACCTTCACCTCGTCCAGATACACGTTCACGGTGGAGTAGGTGATCTGGTCATCCAGCACGCGCTTCTGGCCGGTGTAGCTCTCGATCTGGTACTGCACCTGGGTCAGCTGGTTCTCAATGGCCAGCAGGTCCTCCAGGTTGGCGGCCTGGGCGCGCAGTTCTTCCAGGCGCTGGCGCTGGGCCTCCAGGCTGTTCAGCCGGGCCTCCACGTCCACATAGTCCGCGGTCACGTCCTCGGTGCTCTCGCTGAGGGAGGTGCGGCTGGCGGAGTTTTCCGCCGCGGTGAGGAAGCTCCGGTACTGGTCGGCGGGCACCCGAAGGCTCCAGTGGATCCAGCGGCCGTATTCGGTGCTGCCGCCGCTCTCACTGCTCTGCACATAGCCGCCCGCCTGGGCCAGGGCATCCAGAAGCGCGGAACTGGCGCTGTCAAACTCGGTGCTTTCCAGGCTCAGGTCGGCGGTGTAGATGATCTTCCGGGCGGGGTCCGGGGCAAGCAGGGTGCCCTCGTCGGTCATGCCTTCGGTGGTGTCGCCGCCCCAGCTGCTGGCGCCGGCGGCGGACTCGTAATCGGCTGCGGCGCCCCGGTCGATCTCGGCCATGGCCGTGTTGCTTGCGCTGCTGGCGCCGCACCCGGCCAGCAGGGCACAGGCGGTGAGGGCGGCCAGAAGGCCGGTGAGAATGCGTGCGTGACGTTTCATAAAAACACTCTCCTTTAGCGGTTGAATCGATTTTTGGAAAGATGATTTTGCCGGGTGAAACGAGGTTCTTTACCTTCAATACGGCGGGCGTGGGCAAAACATTGCACGCCGCGGCAAAAAATGTGAAAAAGCACCGCCGCCCGGCCGGTTTGGGGGTTGCGCCCCTGTGCCCAAATAGGCTACAATAAACTGGGATCGTTCGGAGAAGTGCGGCAGAGCACCTCCGAAGCCGCGCCCGCAAAATCGCAAGTTCATTCCGCGCGCCGCGCTCGGCGGCCCGCGTATAAAAACATATGAGGTGCAATCATGGCAATGAATCTGATCGTGGGTCAGTCCGGCGGCCCCACCGCGGTGATCAACTCCAGCCTGGCAGGCGTGTACGAAACCGCCAAGAACCTGGGCGTAAACAAGGTGTACGGTATGCTGTATGGCATTGAGGGCCTGCTGCAGGAAAAGATGGTGGACCTGGACGATATGCTGGGCGACATCATGAGCATTGAGCTGCTCAAGCGCACCCCCTCCAGCTATCTGGGCAGCTGCCGCTGCAAACTGCCCACGCCGGAGCAGGACGAGAGCGTGTACGATACCCTGTTCCGCCTGTTTGACAAGTACGAGATCGGCGCGCTGCTGTACATCGGCGGCAACGACAGCATGGACACCATTGCCAAGCTCAGCGCCTACGGCGCGCGCATCCGCAGCAAGGTGCGGTTCATCGGCGTGCCCAAGACCATCGACAACGACCTGATGCTCACCGACCACACCCCCGGCTACGGCTCGGCGGCCAAGTACATCGCCACCATTCTGAAGGAGGTCATCGCCGATGCCTCGGTGTACGACATCCGCAGCGTGACCGTGGCCGAGATCATGGGCCGCCACGCGGGCTGGCTGGCCGGTGCGGCCTGCATGGCCGCAGGCCCGGACTGCGACGGCCCCGACATGATCCTGCTGCCGGAAGTGCCCTTCGACCCCGAAAACTTCCTGAAGCGGGTGGACGACCTGCAGAAGAGCAAGTCCAACGTGATCATTGCTGCCAGCGAGGGCGTGAAAACCGCCGACGGCACCTTCCTGTGCGATCTGGTCAGCACTGCGGGCCAGCTGGATGCCTTCGGCCACAAGGCCATTCTGTCCGGCACCAGCCGCTATTTGGCGGACCTGATCCACGACAACCTGGGCTGCAAGACCCGCGCCATTGAGTTTTCCACCCTGCAGCGCTGCGCCAGCCACCTGTCCAGCCGGGTGGACGTGAGCGAAGCCTACCAGGTGGGCGGCGCGGCCGTCACCGCGGCCCTGGCGGGCGAAAGCGGCAAGATGGCCTCGCTGAAGCGGCTGGCCAGCCGCCCCTACCACTGCATCACCGAGATGATCGACATCAACGCGGTGGCCAACTTTGAAAAGACCGTGCCCCTGAATTGGATCACCCCGGACGGCACCCACGTCACCAAGGAATTCTACGAGTATGTGCGGCCGCTGATCCAGTCGGAGCTGACCCCCATCTACGTGAACGGCACGCCCCGCCATGTGCGGCTGGGCTGAACCGTTTGAGCGCAGCCTTATAAAAAACAAAACGCAGAGCGGCGCTCCAAACCGGGAAAATACCCGGCGCGGAGCGCCGCTTTTTTCGTTGGCCTGCCCGGATGCCCGGAACGCCAGGAGAAAAAGGCAAACAAAAAAGCGGCCTGCCGCCCGGAACGAACCGGGCAGGCAGGCCGCTTGCCTTATTCAGAAATTGCGGAGCAAAACCGCGCGCTCGGCTCAGCCCTTCTTGTGGGTGGCCTTCATGCGCAGGTCGTGGCTCAGGATGCGCTTGCGGATGCGCAGGTTCTCGGGGGTGACCTCCAGCAGCTCATCGGGAGCCAGGAATTCCAGGCAGCCCTCCAGGCTGAACTTGCTGACGGGCACCAGACGCAGGGCGTCGTCGCTGCCGGAAGCACGGGTGTTGGTCAGGTGCTTGGTCTTGCAGACGTTGACGGTGATGTCCTCGCCGGTGGGGGTGTAGCCCACAACCATGCCCTCGTACACCTTCTCGCCGGGGGTGACGATCAGGGTGCCGCGGCCCTGGGCGTTGAACAGGCCGTAGGTCACGGCGTCGCCGGTGTCGTAGCTGACCAGGCTGCCGGTGCTGCGGCAGGTGATATCACCGCACCACTCTTCGTAGCCATCAAAGATGGTGTTCAGGATGCCCTCGCCGTGGGTGTCGGTGAGGAACTGGTTGCGGTAGCCGAACAGGCCGCGGCTGGGCATACGGAACTCCAGGCGCACACGGGTGCCGATGGGCTCCATCTGCTGCAGGATGCCCTTGCGGGCGCCCAGAGCGGTCATCACAGCGCCCTGATACTGGGTGGGCACGTCGATGACGACCCGCTCCATGGGCTCCATGGTCTTGCCGTTCTCCACATGGGTCAGAACCTTCGGGGGGCTGACCTGCAGCTCGTAGCCTTCGCGGCGCATGGTCTCGATGAGGATGGACAGGTGCATCTCACCACGGCCCATCACGCGGAAGGAATCGTTGGTGGCGGAGTCCTCCACGCGCAGAGCCACGTCCTTCAGCAGCTCTTTCTGCAGCCGGTCACGGATCTGACGGCTGGTGACGAACTTGCCCTCGCGGCCGGCGAAGGGGCTGTCGTTGACGCTGAAGGTCATCTCCACGGTGGGGTCGTTGATCTTCAGGAAGGGCAGCGGCTCAACCTTGCTGGGGTCGCACAGGGTGTTGCCGATGGTGATGTCGGGCAGGCCGCTGAAGGCGACGATGTCGCCGGCGCTGGCGCTCTCGATGGGCTCACGGCCGTTGGCCTTGAAGTCATACAGCTTGGTGATGCGGCCCTTCATGGCCACATCGGGGTTGTGCCAGTCGCACACCTGCACATCCTGGCCAACCTTCAGGTTGCCGTTCTGGATGCGGCCGATGCCGATGCGGCCCACGAAGTCGTTGTAGTCCACACTGCTGCACAGCATCTGGAAGGGAGCCTCGGGGTCGCCCTCGGGGCACTTCACGTACTTCAGAATGGTGTCAAACAGGGGCTTCAGGTCGGTGCCGGGCTGCTCCCAGTTGTAGCTGGCGGTACCGGCGCGGCCGCTGCAGAACACCATGGGGCTGTCCAGCTGCTCGTCGGTGGCGCCCAGGTCCATCAGCAGAAGCAGGATCTCGTCGATGACTTCCTTGATGCGGGCGTCGGGACGGTCGATCTTGTTCACGGCGATGACCAGGCTCAGGTTCTGCTGCAGAGCCTTCTGCAGCACAAAGCGGGTCTGGGGCATGCAGCCCTCGGCCGCATCCACCAGCAGCAGCACGCCGTTGACCATCTTCAGCACGCGCTCCACCTCGCCGCCGAAGTCGGCGTGGCCCGGGGTGTCCACGATGTTGATCTTCACATCGTCGTACACGCAGCTGCAGTTCTTGGCCAGAATGGTGATGCCGCGCTCGCGCTCGATGTCACCGGAGTCCATCACGCGCTCGGCAACCTGCTGGTTGTCGCGGAAGGCGCCGCTCTGGCGCAGCATCTGGTCTACCAGCGTAGTCTTGCCATGGTCAACGTGCGCGATAATGGCAATGTTGCGCAAATCTTTCCGTTCCATATAAAAACCTCGTTCCTGTTTCGGGCGGCGCTTGTGTGGGCACACCGCCCGGCTTTTGTATTCAACCAACGTAAGGAAGGCTTTTCTGTTCCCATTTGGGGCACGGAATTGCCTGTGGTTTCGTCAATTCACCGTCCTTTATAGTACGTCAACGAACGGTGCCTTGTCAAGAATCTACAAAGATTCAGCGTGAAGTTTGTCGCCTTTGTCCGAAACCTGCGGCCGGTGCAGCGGGGGGCTTTGTGGGTTTTGCCCTTTTGGGCAAAAAAGTGCCGGGCCAATGCGGGTTTTCGCGTCCCGCTGCGGGCGGGCCTGCGCCGGTAGGGCGACGTGCGGCGTTGCAATTCTGCGGCCTGAAATGCTATACTAATCTCTATATCATTTTGTAGTATTCTGAGGAGGCAGCCCGCAGATTCGGGCGTTGAAGGGGAAAGTGCGATGAATGTTTTGCAGTGGGGCAAATCCCTGCCCGGGCGCTGGGTCCGGGCAGGCCGCCCCTATGGAACCGGCCTTGTAAAATGGTGCGCGCTGGGCGTGGCCATGGGCCTTTTGGGGGGCGCTGTGGGCAGCGCCTTCCATCACTGTGTGGATGAGGCCACCGCCCTGCGTACGGCCCATCCCTGGCTGCTGGCCGGGCTGCCGCTGGCGGGCCTTGCGATCGTGGGGCTGTACGCCCTGGCGGGCTACCGGGAGAGCCACCCGGGCACGAACCTGGTGCTGGAGGGGGCCCGCAGCGGCGAGCCGGTGCCCCTGCGCCTGGCCCCGCTGATCTTCCTCAGCACGGCTCTCACCCACCTGTGCGGCGGCTCTTCCGGGCGGGAGGGGGCCGCACTTCAGCTGGGCGGCAGCATGGGCAGCGCCCTGGGGAAAGCCCTGCACCTGAACCGGGAGGACGAAAAGACCATGATCCTCACCGGGATGAGCGCGGTGTTCAGCGCCCTGTTCGGCACGCCCCTGGCCGCGGCGGTGTTCTGCATCGAAGTGGCGGACGTGGGCCTTCTGGCCGAGGCGTCGCTGCTGCCCTGCCTGGTCAGCGCCCTGACCGCCTTCTGGACGGCGGGCAGGCTGGCCGTGGCCCCCACCCGGTTTGCGGTGGCGGTCCCCGCCCTGCTTCAGCCGCAGGACGCGGCGCGGGTGCTGGTGCTGGCCATCGGCTGTGCGCTGGTCAGCCAGCTGTTCTGCTGGGCCATGCACACGGCCGAGCACGCCTACCGTCACGCCCTGCCCAACCACGCCCTGCGCACGGCGGCGGGCGGCTGCCTAGTGATTCTGGCCAGCCTGCTGCTGCACGCGGCCGGGCAGGGCTGGGCCTACAACGGCGCCGGCGTAGGGGTCATCACGGCGGCGGTGGAGCAGGGAACCACCCCCTCAGCCCTGGCCTTTGTGCTCAAGATCACCCTCACGGCCCTCACCCTGGGGGCGGGGTATAAGGGCGGCGAGATCGTGCCCACCTTTTTTGTGGGGGCCACCTTCGGCTGCGTGATCGGGCCGATGCTGGGCCTTGCGCCGGGCTTTGCCGCGGCGGTGGGCATGGTGGCCTGCTTCTGCGGGGTGGCAAACTGCCCGCTGGCCAGCATCCTGCTCAGCATGGAGCTGTTCGGTGGCCAGGGAATGCCCCTGTTTGCTCTGGCGGTGGCCGTGAGCTTTTTGTGCAGCGGCCGGTGCAGCCTGTATACGGCGCAGCGGCTGGCCGTGCGCAAAACGAACGAACCGGTGAACCGAAACATGAATCAGACGGTGGAGGGAATGGACGATGACTGAACGGCTGCACGTTCTGGGCACCGGCAACGCGCTGGTGACCCGCTGCTACAACACCTGTTTTTATCTGGATTGGCCGGAGGGCGGCCTGCTGGTGGACTGCGGCGGCGGCAATGGGATTCTGCGGCAGATGGAGGATGCCGGGCTGAAGGTGGAAAAGGTTCACCACCTGTTTTTGACCCACGCCCACACCGACCACCTGCTGGGGGCCGTGTGGCTGGTGCGCATGGCCGCCACCGCCATGCGCAAAGGCAGCTACGAGGGGACGCTGACCATCCACTGCCACCCCACGCTGGAGCAGGCGCTGCGCACCTTCTGCACCATCACCCTGCAGAAAAAGTTCACCGATTTCTTTGATGAGCGGATCCTGTTCCGGCCCATCGCGGACGGCGAGCGCCGGGACATTGCAGGGCGGACCTTCACGTTTTTTGACATCCACTCCACCAAAATGCAGCAGTTTGCTTTTACCGCCCAGATGGACTGCGGCAAGCTGGCCTTTATGGGGGACGAGCCGGTGAACCCGGCCTGCGAAGAATACGCCCGAAACGCGGCCTGGCTGCTGTGTGAGGCCTTCTGCCTGCGGGCGGACGCCGAGCGCTTCAAGCCCTACGAAAAGCACCACAGCACCGTGGCGGACGGCGCGGCCCTGGCGGCCCGCCTGGGGGTGAAGAACCTGGTGCTCTGGCACACCGAGGACATAAGCGGCCTTTCCACCCGCAAGGCGCGCTATACCGCCGAGGCCGCACAGCACTTTCAGGGCGGCATTTATGTGCCGGATGACCTGGATGTGGTGGAGCTGTGAGCGAAGAGAAACTGTTGATGGACGGCATATGAAAAAGGCCCCGAAAGGGGCCTTTTTCGTACGGCGGGGATGTTTCTTTGCGCGGGGTGAGGCTTCCCCTCGAGGGGAAGGCTTTGCGGTATCGCGGCGGCGCATCCCCCCAAGTTGATGCAAAATCGACGCAAGCGGGTGCTATGTTTTGGGCAGAGAAATTCGCAGAACGCACCGCACGGCCTGCCCGCCGGGGCAAAGGGCAGCCCGGCGGGCGAAATCTATGGTATACTGAAATTATACGGCAACCCCACCCAACAACACCCGGAAAGGAAACCCACCATGTATGACATTCTGATCGTGGAGGACGAAGCCCCCATTGCCAACCTCATCCGCATGAGCCTGACCCAGGCGGGCTATCGCTGCACCATTGCCAGCGACGGCGACGAAGGGGCGGACTGGGTCGAGCGGCGGCGGTTCGATCTGATCCTGCTGGATGTGATGCTGCCCCACACCAGCGGCTTTGAGCTGATGGAATACATCCGCCAGTACGACACGCCGGTGATCTTCCTCACCGCCCGCACCGAGGTGCGGGACCGGGTAAAGGGCCTGCGCCTGGGCGCGGAGGACTACATCATCAAGCCCTTTGACGTGGCCGAGCTGCAGGCCCGGGTGGAGGTGGTTCTGCGCCGCTACCACAAGGGCGGCGGCAAGGTGACGGTGGGGGACATCACGGTGGACCTGGACAGCCGCATCGTCACCCGGGGCGGCCATCCGGTGGACCTGACCCCCAAGGAGTTTGACATTCTGCGCCTGTTTTTGCAAAACAAAAACATTGCCCTCTACCGGGAGACCATCTATGAGCGGGTGTGGGGCGAGCCGTTTATGGGCGACACCCGCACCGTGGACCTGCACGTGCAGCGCCTGCGCCACAAGCTGGGCTGGGAAAAGCGGATCGCCGCCGTATACAAGGTGGGCTACCGCTATGAGGAGAACGAGCCATGAAGTTCGCCGTTAAAATTTTCGCCGTGGCCTATGTTGCCGTGGTGGTCACCTTCGGGCTGGGCGGGTGCGCCATGCTGGAGGCCGGGTTTCAGCAGAGCCTGGCCGCCCGCCGGCAGCAGGCCGCCAGCAGCAACGATGCCCTGTGCGCTGCCTACCACACGGTGAGCCAGGCGGGCCTGCCTTCCTATCTGGCCGAGGGCTTCCGCAAGCAGGTGAGCAGCGATGCCGGCGGCAGCACCACGGCGGTGGGCGGGCTGGACGACCTGCAGAACGAAGAAGGCCGCCGCCAGGCCCGGCAACTGGAGGCCGGAAGCCGGTGGGCCTGCCTGATGAACACGGAGGCGGGCTGGACCTATGAGATGGTCAGCTGTCTGCAGGAAAACGGGCAGAAGGTGTATGTGGAAACCACCATGTACCTGACCGACCTGTATGACGACCGGGCCGCCAGCTACCGGCTGTACCGCGGGGTGCTGCTGGCGGTGGCCCTGGCCAGCAGCGGCCTTCTGGCCCTGACCAGCGCCCGCCTGGCCCGCCCCCTGGGCCGGGTGAGCGAGGCCGCCCGCCGCATTGCCGGGGGCGAGCTGAGCCAGCGGGTGCCGGTGGGCAAAGGGCAGGACGAGGTGGCCCTGCTGGCCCGGGACTTCAACCAGATGGCGGACGCGGTGGAAACCCAGGTGGCCCAGCTGGAGGCCGCCGCCCGCCGCCAGCAGGACTTTGTGGGCAACTTTACCCACGAGCTGAAAACGCCCCTCACCTCCATCATCGGCTATGCGGATATGCTGCGCAGCTACGACCTGCCCGCCGCGGAACGGCGGGAGGCCGCCGAGTATATCTACCGGGAAGGGCGGCGGCTGGAGAGCCTGTCGCTGCATCTGCTGGACCTGCTGGTGCTGGAAAAGACCGAGTGCGATCTGCAGCCGGTGCAGGCGGAGCACCTGTGCGCCGAAGTGGAGCAGGCCACCGGGTTCCTGGCGAAAAAATACGGGGTGGCGCTGTCGGTTCGGTGTCAGCCTGCCCTGATTCTGGTGGAACCGACCCTGGTAAAGACCCTGCTGTACAATCTGGTGGACAATGCCTGCAAGGCCAGCACCACCGGCCAGAAGGTGGTGCTTCGTGGCCGGGTGAAGGACGGCCGCTACGAGCTGAGCGTGCGGGACTACGGCCGCGGCATGGCCCCCGAAGAGCTGAGCCGCATCACCGAGCCGTTCTATATGGTGGATAAATCCCGCGCCCGCAGCCAGGGCGGCGCAGGGCTTGGGCTGGCGCTGTGCAAGCGCATTGCGGCGCTGCACGGTTCGCCCCTGGCCTTTGCCAGCCGCCCCGGCGAGGGCACGCTGGCGGGCTTTGCCGCCCAGCTGGCCCCGGAGAAGGCCGGGCCGCTCCACGAGGAGGTGCAGCCGTGAAAAAACGCAGAAGAATCCGGGAAACCGCGCTGGTGCTGGCGGCGCTGGTTCTGGTGACGGCGCTGGTGATGAAGCTGCCGGACTGGTACGAGGCCTGGAAAGCCCCGGCCCGCACCATCGGCGAGGTGACGCAGCTGGACGAGAGCCTGCTGCGCACCGCCAACACCAAGCAGATTCTGACGCTGCTGGAGGACCCGGACACGGAGTGGGTGAACCTGAGCGCCCAGACCGACACCCAGGCCGCCCGGGACGCCGCCTGGGATGCCCTGGCCGATTGGTCGACGACCGCGGAAAACCGCCTGGCCGAGTTCGGCTATGATGTGACGGAGGGCGATGCCGTCAGCGGAGTGATCCCGGAGTGGGATATCGACGAATGGGAGGCCCTGTACCAGATGCAGGACATGGCGGTGCCCATCAGCCCGCTGGAGTTCATGCTGGCCCTTCCGAGCGATCATACGCCGAATGAAACAAACTTGAAGAATCTGCGCCCGCTGGACACCGGCTGGCAGCTGGTGAGCCTGCGGGGCAGCACCGAGAGCGGCGCGGCCAGCGCCATGCTCTGGTCGGTGACGTTTCAGGGCTACGGCACCTTTGACGAGGTTCAGGTGCTGTTTGACCCGCAGACCTCGGTGATCTATCGGGTAAGCGTCTGGTTCAGCGAGTGGTACACCCTGGAGCAGGCGCTTCCCACGGAGGAGGCCCTCAAAGACTCGAACGAGAACCAGCTGGCCTACGCGGTGGGTCTCTGCTACTGGAACGACGAGTGCTTTGCGCAATTGACCATGCGCGAATACAGCAACGCAATCTGGCTGGACTACAACGGCCCGGCGGGCGGCGATGCGCTGATGGGGTGAGAGGGCGCGGATTTGCGCGGGTGCGCAATTCCTCAAGAGAAAGTCGACCGTTGCTTAAAATTCCAACCGATGCGATAACGCAAAGCCTTCCCCTCGAGGGGAAGGTGCCGAACGCAAGTGAGGCGGATGAGGTGGGGCGCGCGTTATTGCTGCAACTGAACTGCGTGGGGGAACGTTATCTATACGGTATCTCTGCGGTCATTGCCATGGGCTTATCGCAAAGGCAAAACGCCCGTCGAGTCCCGGCACTGCCATATCCTTATCGCAAAGAAAAGATGCCACCTCATCCGTCGCTATCGCGACAGCTTCCCCTCAAGAGAAAGCCTTTTTTTCGCCAGAAAGCATTTGCTGCCGAAGCAAAGCTGTTCTCTAAAACGCAAAAAGCCAGTGCAGAGCATTGCTCTGCACTGGCTTTTTCACATATCCAAACAAACTTGTGGAAAACTCACGCACGGGGGCCGCGGTCCTGGCCCAGGAAGGTGATGGCCAGCGCGTCGGGGCCGGTGTTGGCCGACACCACGCAGCCCAGCTGGAACACGTTCACCGGCGGGTGGCCGAATTCCTTTTTGCACTGCTTCACCAGCTCGTTGATGCGCTCGCCATCGGTGTAGGCCAGCTGGTACTCCAGCTCCTGCACGTTCTCCACCCGGCTCTTCACGTACTTGATCATGGCAGGGATGACGGCCGCGTCGCCGCGCACCTTGCTTTTTACCGAAGAAACGCCGTCGTTCAGGCTGATGATGGGCCGCAGGCCCAGCAGCTCGCCGGCGAAGGCGGCGGCGGCGCTGATGCGGCCGCTCTTCTTCATCTGCTTCAGGCTGAAGGCCGCCAGGCAGACCTCATCCCGGGCGAACACCTGCTCCAACTCTTTTTGAACCATGGACACCTCGGCCCCGTTGCGGATCTTCCGGGCGGCCTCGCACACATACCAGCCGAAGGTCATGCTGTAGGTGCGGCTGTCCACAAAGCGCACCTTCAGCTTGTGGCCGGGGCGCTCGTCGTCCAGCTGGCGGTAGGCCATCACCGCGTTGTTGTAGGTGGCGCTGCCGGTGGAGTTGATGAGCACCGCCAGCACCTCGGTGTAGCCGGCGTCCACATATTCGCAGAATTTCTCCAGAAAGCGCAGGGTGGTAATGGCGGCGGTGGTGGGCACGCCCTGGGCGGCGCGCATCATATTGTAGAATTCATCGTAGGTGAAATCCTTGCGCTCGGTGTAGCTGACGCCGTCCAGCGTCATGGGGAAGCACAGGATGTCAATGCCGTACTTCTGTTCCAGCGCCTGGGGAATGTCCGAGCTGGAATCGGTGAGAATGGCAATTTTGCTCATGGCGATACTCCTTCAATGGTTTGGTAAAAGGGGGAAGGTCAGGACTCGTCCCACTGGAACTGGCGCGGCTGACCGTGGTCCAGAAGATCCGGAAAATCCCACTGGCGCAGGGCCTCGTAAACGGCCACGGCCACGGTGTTGGAAAGGTTCAGGCTGCGGGCGGCGTCCCGCATGGGCAGCCGCACACAGGCGGCCTGGTGCTGCTGCAGCAGGCTTTCCGGCAGGCCCGCATCCTCCCGGCCGAACACCAGATAGGTGCCGTCCGGGTACTGCATATCCGTATAGCGGCGGGGGGCCTTGGTGGAGAAAAAGAAGCAGGGACCGCTGTTTTTGGAGGCGAAATCCTCCCAGCTGTCGTAATAGGTGATGTCCAGCAGATGCCAGTAATCCAGCCCGGCCCGCTTGAGCTTGCGGTCGTCCACGGTGAAGCCCATGGGGCCGATCAGGTGCAGCCGGGCGCCGGTGGCGGCGCAGGTGCGGGCGATGTTGCCGGTGTTCTGGGGGATCTGTGGCTCCAGAAGTACAATGTTCAGGGTAGGCAAAATGGGTCACGTCCTTGCTGTTGATGAAAAAAGGCGTTTTGCGGTTACCGCTTGGCCAGGCGGCCCAGCATCGGCTCAAACTGCACGCCGTAGCGGCTGTCGGCCTCTTCGGGGGTGGCGGCAATGGCATCGGCCACAAAGTCGGCGGCCAGGTCGGCCGCGGCGGAGAGGGCCTGCCCCTCCAGCAGCGCACCCACCAGAATGCTGCCGAACAGGTCGCCGGTGCCCGGGTAGCTGCGGCCGATCTTCACCCGCTGCACCGTGAAGGGGATGCGGCCCTTCTGCACGCCGGCGTTCATGAGAAAGCGCCCCACCGGCAGCCCGGTGACCACCGCCGCCGGGTACTGTTCGCCCAGGCGGGCGGCCAGGGCCTGAGCCTGCTCCCGCGTCAGCTGGGCGGGCATCGGCTCATCCAGCAGAAAGCAGGCCTCGGTCAGGTTGGGCACCACCAGGTCGGCCCGGCTGCACAGGCGGCGCAGCGCCTGGCACAGGCCGGGGGTCAGCCCGCTGTACAGCTTGCCGCCGTCGCCCATCACCGGGTCCACCACCTTGATGGCCCGGGGCCACAGGTCGAAGGCCTTTTCCACCAGCGAAACCTGGGCCTCGCTGGCGAGGTAGCCGGAATAAATGCAGTCAAACTCCAGTTCCAGGCTTTGGTAGTGGTCCAGCGCGGCGCTGCACCAATCCTCGGTGGCAAGGCGGGCCGGGTCGCCCAGCCCGCCGGTGTGGGTGGAGAGCAGGGCCGTGGGCAGCATGACCGGCTGGTGGCCCATCACGGCCAGAACCGGCGTGACCACGGCCAGGCTGGAGCGCCCGGCCCCGGAAAGATCGTGAATGCAGAGAATGCGCTTCGGTGCGTCGGTGAACAAAACAGAGTCCCTCCCCTTGCGGCCGGGTCATACACACCCCGGCCACGGCCGGAACCTGCTTCCGGCCTGAAAATACACAACAGATATTGTAACACACAATCCCGTGCAAAAAAAGGCGTATGGGACAAGATTTCCCGGGAAAAATAGCGGTAACGGGGCGGCCTGCCCGCCCCGCAAAACCCAACAACAGGAGGAAAACGCCATGAACAAGCAGTCGAACGCGCCCGCCATGGCCGCCGGTATGGCCCTCGGGGCCGCCGCCGGGGCCGCGGCAATGTGGGCCGCCGGGCAGAACAGCCGCCAGTACAAAAAAATGGCCAAAAAGGCGGCCCGTACCGCCGAGCAGGCGGTGATGGGACTGGACCGGATGATGAAGGACTTCCGGATGTAAACCGCCCCATACTCGCCCCGTGCGCAACGAGAAAACCCCGGCGCGGCTCCCTGCAGGGCAGGGCGGCAGCGCCGGGATTTTTGTTACAAAGTCAATGGGTCAGCTGTTCCAGGGGTTGGCGGGGTCCGGGTCGGTGGGGTCCCACCCGGCGTTGGGGCTGTTCACGTCAATGGGGGTGAAGCCCGGGTTGCCCAGGGGGTCGGTGGATTCATCGCCATCGTAGATCACCACGGGGCTGCCGCTGGGGCATTCGTCGTAGATCCACTTGCAGTCCTCGATCTGCAGCCGGACACAGCCCAGGCTGGCGGGGGTGCCCAGCTTGTTGAACTCTTCGGTTTCCAGCTGATCCTTCTCGGCGCTGTAATAGGGCACCGAGTGGAACAGAATGCCCTCGGTGGGGGAGATGCGGGTGGCGTACTGACCGTACACGCCGCCCACCAGCGCCCGCCAGTCGTACTGGTCGCTGGTGTGGAAGAAGCCCACGGGGGTGTCCCGCCCGGTGGAGCAGATCATGGACTTGAAGGGCACGGTGTAGTTGCCCTCGTCGTCCTTTTCGTACACGGTCACGGTCTGGGTGGTGCGGTTCACCGCGATGAGGTAGGGGTTGCCCTCCTCACCGGTGGTGTCCCAGCTGAAGGTCAGCGGCTCGGGTGTGGGCTCGGGCGTGGGTTCCGCCGTGGGCTCCGGGGTTGCCGTGGGGGCCGCCGGGGCCTCGGTGGCGGCGGGGGCAACGTCCTCGGGCACCTGGGCCTTGTGGCGGTTCAGCCAGGCAAACACTAGGCCGGCCGCCAGCCCGATCACCACCAGCAGGGCCAGCAGCGCCAGCAGGGGGCGCAGGTTTTTCTTCTTCTTTTTTTGGCCGGGGCGGTGGTAGGGCTTGCCCGGCTCGTAATGCTTCATTGCCATAAACATACCTCTCTGGGCGGCGTTCCGCTTTTTGGGGAACGCGGTGTGATTCCTCTTATTATAGCATAGTGTCCATCGAATTTGTATCCAAACGCGCGGCAGGGCTGCACGGGAAGCGAAAAAGCGCCCGCTGCGGCCGAAAAAACCGCAGCGGGCGCACAAGCCTTTCAGATCAGGGTCCGGCGCTTACAGCACCCGCACCCGCACCACCTTGGGCAGGGCAGCCAGCTTTTCCACCAGGTCGGGGTGGAAGGTGCCGGTGGCGTCCAGCATGGTGTAGGCCATGTCCTTCTTGCTCTTGTTCACCATGTTTTCAATGTTCAGGCCCGCCTCGGTGGTCACGTTGGTGATGGCGTTGATCAGGCCCGGCTCGTTCCGGTGCAGCACGCAGATGCGGCGGCCGCCGGCGCGCTCCTGGGCGACGGTGGGCATATTCACGCTGTTGCGGATGTTGCCGTTCAGCAGGTAATCCCGCAGTTCATCGGCAGCCATCACGGCGCAGTTCTCCTCGCTTTCGGGGGTGGAAGCGCCCAGGTGCGGCGTGCACATCACATCGCTGCGGCCCAGCAGAGCCTGGGTGGGGAAGTCGGTGAAGTAACCGGCCAGCTTGCCGTTGTCCAGCGCGTCCAGCAGGGCGGCCTCGTCCACCAGCTCGCCGCGGGCGTAGTTCAGCAGGCGTGCGCCCTCCTTCATGCTGGCAAAGGCCGAGGCATTCAAAAAGCCCTTGGTCTGGGGGGTGACGGGGATGTGCAGGGTCAGGTAATCGCACTTGCTCAGCACTTCGGACAGGTTCACGCAGTGAACCACCGAGCGGGACAGGTTCCAGGCAGCCTCCACGCTGATGTAGGGGTCGTAGCCGTAGACTTCCATGCCCAGATGCACCGCATCGTTGGCAACCTTGACGCCGATGGCGCCCAGGCCGATGACGCCCAGCTTTTTGCCGTGCAGCTCAGGGCCGACAAACTGTTTTTTGCCCTTCTCCACCTCTTTGGCCAGGTCCACGTCCTTGCCCTTCAGGCCGTTCAGCCAGGCGTTGGCGGCGGTCAGGTTGCGGCTGCCCATGATGAGTGCGCCGATGGTCAGCTCGGCCACAGCGCCGGAGTTGGCGCCGGGGGTGTTAAACACCACAATGCCCTTTTCAGAGCAGCGGTCCAGCGGGATGTTGTTCACGCCGGCACCCGCACGGGCAATGGCCAGCAGGCTGTCGGGCAGCTCCTTCTCGTGCAGCGAAGCGCTGCGCACCAGAATGGCGTCGGGGGCTTCAGCGTCATTCTCCACCTGGAAGCGGTTCTGGGGCAGCCGGGCCAGGCCCGCCGCCGCGATCTGATTCAAAGTCTGTACACGATACATAATCGGTTTTATCTCCTTGCTGCTAATCTGGCCGCAGGCGGGGCGCACTTCAGAGCGCCGCCCGCCGGGCCGAATGATCGGGGTGCGGCGCTCAGCCGTTCACCCGCACAAATTCCTTCATGAAGGCCACCAGTTCGTCCACGCCCTTGGCCGGCATGGCGTTGTAGATGGAGGCGCGCATACCGCCCACCAGGCGGTGGCCCTTCAGGTTCACGAAGCCGTTCTTGGCGGCCTCGTCGCAGAAGAGCTTGTCCATCTCCTTGCTGGGGCTGGTAAAGGTCACGTTCATCAGGCTGCGGTATTCCTTCTGCACGGGGTTGTGGAAGAAATCCTGGCTGTCCAGATAATCGTACAGCACCTTGGCCTTGGCGGCGTTGATCTTGTACATATTCTCCAGCCCGCCGATGGTGTTCTCCAGGTACTTCATCACCAGGCCGGTCATATAAATGCACCAGCAGTTGGGGGTGTTGTACATACTGTCCTTCTTCAGCAGGGTGGTGTAGTTCATCATGGTGGGCACGGTGTCGGCCGCATGGCCCAGCAGGTCCTTGCGCACAATGGCAATGGCCATGCCGGCGGGGGCGATGTTCTTCTGCACGCCGAAGTAGATGCAGCCGTATTTGCTCACGTCCACAGGGCGGCTCATGATGTCGCTGGACATATCGGCGATCAGGGGCACACCCTCCACCTGGGGCACCTCGTTGAAGGTGGTGCCGAAGATGGTGTTGTTGTGGCAGATGTGCACATAGCTGGCATCCGGCCGCACGGCGACGTCCTTCATTGCGGGAATGTAGGTGAAGTTCTTGTCTTCGCTGCTGGCAGCGATGGCCACGTCACCGAACTTGGCGGCCTCTTTGGCGGCCAGGTTGGAGAAGTTGCCGGTGACCAGATAATCGGCCTTGCCGGTGGTCATGAAGTTCAGGGGCACCATGGCGAACTGCTGGGTAGCGCCGCCCTGGAAAAAGCCGATCTCATACTCTTCGGGCACGTTCAGCACCCGGCGCACGGCGGCCTTGGTCTCCTGGAAGATGGCATCAAAGACAGGACTGCGATGACTCATCTCCATAACGGACTGACCGGATGAACCGTACTCCAGCAGTTCGGCCTGGGCGGTTTTGAGAACCTCCTCAGGCAGCATGGACGGGCCTGCACTGAAATTATACACTCTTGCCATTGTTCCAAATCCTCCTGTGACGCGGCAGGTGTTTTGCTGCCGCCGTACTGAAATTAGGAAAACCGGCCGCAATGCGCCGGTTCTCCGGGCGGTTCTTTGTGGGAACCGTATATTCCCATTATAAACGAAAGAGAGTGTGTGTGGCAATGGAGCCTTCCACAAAAATAAGGGGTGTGGCGGCGGAACACGGTCACAATTTTTACAAATGTGCGCAATTGGAATACACATTGCCCGGGGTTTTGCACCCCGGCCGATGACAAACGGGGGGAAACATGGTACACTGAACCTTAAGCTCCCGCAAAAAGTGCAGGGCAAACGGAAGGGAGGGCACGGCATGAAAAAGATCCGGGCCTTTTATTATAAAGAACAGTACTATCGCTTTCTGCCCCGGGAAACCCGGACGGTGGAAGACCTGCGGGCAAGCCTCGGCAGCAAGGGCATCCAGATGGAAGTGGTGCGCCTGAGCCGCAAAAACTGCCTGCCCCCTTATTTTGTGGCAGACCAGCAGGAGACCGTGACCGTGCGGCTGAAGCCCTGGCATATGTACCCGGTGACGGCGTACCTGCTCAGCCGGGAGGAATACGACGCGCGGCTGCTGAAGCTGGTGAAAAACACCTGCCCCGGCTGTTTGCACCACGGGGGAGACGGCACCGAGCTGGAGGATCACTGCTATCTGGAGATGGACCTGGCCGGCAACTGCCCCTACCGGCAGGAGAAAAGCCGGTATTCTCTGCAGGCGGCCGCGGCCACGGCCTGGCAGAAGCTGGGCAAGAAAAATAAGGAATTGCGGGCGCTGGTGGATGCGGAGGAGTACGACAAGGCGGCGGAGCTGGTGCGCGAGACCATCCGGCCGCACCTGGGGCCGCTGGCCGGCTGCCGGGTGGAGCTGGCAAAGAACGGCGAGCGGTATGCCCTGATGCTCAGCGGGCAGGGAAGCTCGGTGCTGCGGCTGTATATGGATTTTGTGGCCCGCATGGCCCCGGCGGGCTTCCGGCGCAGCTGGGATGTGTACAGCTGCCTGCCCAGAGGGGTGTACCAGTACCGCCCGGAGGAACAGGACCTGCGCAGCGACCCGCCCATGGCCCGGTTTGTCACCGGCCTGTACGACCGGCCCCGGCTGGACGTGACCATGCTGGTGAAGCGGCCGGAGGGCCGCGAGGATGCCCCCAACGGGGACGCCTACCGCTATCTGTGCGGGAAGGTGGGCGAAGAGCGGATGCTGGAAACCATTGTGGGGCTGGATTACACCGAGCACGACGACGGAAACGGCGGCTTTGCCAATCTGGGTATGCTGAGCCAGGAGATCGACCAGCTTTTGGACGGGCGGGAGCCGGACCCGAAGGAGCTGCCCACCGTGTGCTACCGCCCCCACCTGGACCAGCCCATGCGCTGCGGCCCGGGCCAGACCGTGGTGACCCGGAGCCTGGAGCTGAGCAACCAGCTGGTGCTGGGGCGGCACAGCGCCCTGGCCGACCATTTGATGGAGGACATGGAGACCCCGCTTCTCTCCATTTTTGTGGACCTGCCCGGGGAGGATGTGCCGGACTTCGGCGGCGAGTGCAGCTGGCGGCTGAACAGCCTGGCTGACCCGCTGACCAAGGCGGACGCGGCCAAGCTGATCGGGTATACCATCGGCGGGCAGCGGCTGTGCCTGGACCTGCTGGTGACCAACCTGCGCCTGACGCAGGGCCTTTTGCGGGAGTGCGCCCCCATGCTGATGGACCTGCACGGGACCTTCTGTTTGCAGAGCAGCCGCATGGCCGTGTGGTTTGAGGGCGATTATGCCCTGAGCGAGCTGGACGGCCCCCGCAAAGAGGACGGAATGTGGTGAACGGGGCTTCATCCGCTGAATGGAACAGAAGCGACAAACAGAAAAAATCCCCGCCGATGCGAGATAAAAGCGCATCGGCGGGGATTTTTTGCTTCCGAACCTTATGACAGTTAGGAATTAGAAGTTAGGAGTTAGGAATGCGCGGCAGCGCTTGTTTATTCGTAGCGCAGGGCGTCGATGGGGTTCATTTTGGCGGCCTTGTTGGCGGGGTAGTAGCCGAAGAACAGGCCGATGGCCATGGAGAAGCCCACCGCCAGCACAATGGCGCTGACGCTGGCCCGGGCCGAATAGCCCATCAGGGAAGCCCCCGCCGCACCCAGGGCCACACCCAAAATCACGCCCAGCAGGCCGCCGATCAGGCAGATGATGACGGCCTCCACAATGAACTGGCTACGGATGGCCGAGGCCGGGGCGCCCAACGCCTTGCGGATGCCGATCTCCTGGGTGCGCTCGGTGATGCTCACCAGCATGATGTTCATCACGCCGATGCCGCCCACCAGAAGGCTGATGGCGGCAATGGCGCTGATGGCCGTCTGCACGGTGCCCAGCATGGAGGTCATGGTCTCCAGCAGGCTGGCAAGGCTGCTCACATCCACGGTGTAGCTCTGGTTGCGGGTGTAAAAGCTGGCGAAGAAGGACTTGGTGTCGGCCATGAACTGGTCCTGATCCACATTGCCCGCTCCCACCACGGTGAGGCTCTGGTAGCCGGCGTTGGCTTTGGCCAGCTTTTTGGCGGTTTGCAGGGGCATGTACAGGGTGGTAGTCACCTCGTTGCTGCTGCCGGTCGGGCTGATGACGCCGTTTTCTTCCTCATCGTAATGGTACACGCCGATGACATAGAAATCATACAGGCTGCCGTTGGCCTTCAGCTGGAATTTCTGCCCGATGGCGTTGATGGGGGAGACGCTGCCGCCGAAGGCGTCCTGCAGGAAGCGGTCGCTCACCAGGGCCACCTGGCGCTCGCCGTCGCTGTCCTGCGGGGCGCGGCCGTAGGTCACGTCCACGTCCTTGGCGGTGAAGTAGTCGCTGTTTACCCCCATCAGATCCAGGGTGGCGCTGTCGCTGCCATTGGTCACGGTGCCGGTGCCCATGCTCTGGGTCAGCTTCACGGCGGCAACCTGATCGCCGAAGGTATCCCGGTATTCCTCGATCATCTCATCGGTGATCAGGTCCTCGGCCGCGGGGGCACTTGGGCCGAACATCCGCACGGCCACGCTGCCCTGATCGGAATCGCTGTCGGTGCTTTTCTGGGTGAGGGCCACCGTCAGGTTGTTGGCTCCCAGGCCGGACATACTGTCGGTGATGCTGCCGGTGAGGCTTTGGCCCACCGTGACGATGGCGATCACCGAGCCGATGCCGATGATGATGCCCAGCATGGTGAGCAGGGCGCGCATTTTGTTGCTGCGCAGGCTGCTCAGGGCAAGACGAACGTTTTCAAACATGGTCGGGCACCTCGCTTCCCTGCCGCTCGCTCACGATGCGGCCGTCGATCAGGGTGAGGATGCGGGGGCATTCCTCGGCCAGCTGCTGGCTGTGGGTGATGAGCACAATGGTTTTGCCCTGCTGGCGGTTCAGCCGGTGAAAAATGTCCATCACCGTGCGGCTGGTGGCGGAATCCAGCGCGCCGGTGGGCTCATCCGCCAGCAGAAGGCTGGGGTCGTTGGCCATGGCCCGTGCAATGGCCACGCGCTGCTTCTGGCCGCCGGAAAGTTCGTTGGGCTGGTGGTCGGCCCGATCGGCCATGCCCACGGCGGCCAGAAGCTCTCTGGCCCGCTGGGTGCGCTGGCGGGGCGGAACATGGGCGTACAGCATGGGCAGCTCCACATTTTTCAGGGCGCTGGTGCGGCCGATCAGGTTGAAGTTCTGGAACACGAACCCGATCTTTTTGTTGCGGATCACGCTGAGCTGGCTGTCGGTCATGGCCTGCACGTTGGTGCCGTCCAGCAGGTAGGTGCCGGCGGTGGGTTTGTCCAGCGCGCCGATGATGTTCATCAGGGTGGATTTGCCGGAGCCGGATTCACCCACAATGGCCACAAAGTCGCCCTGGCGCACGGTCAGGTCCATGCCGTGCAGAATTTCCAGCTCGTTCTCCTTGCCCTCGTAATAGCGCTTCACAATGCCGTTCATCTGGATGACCGGCGGAGTCTCGGCCGCCTCAGCCGCTCGGCGGATGCGTTCGGTCAGCTCCATGGTCACATTCCTCCGGGGCCGCCGCCCTGTCTGCCGCCGGGGCCTCCCTGGCCGCCGCCGGGCATATCGCCGCCGCCTGCACCGCCGCCCGCGGAGAACACAAGGCGGCTCTGGCCCATCATGTCGCTGGCGTCCACAGTTTCGGTGCTGTCGTCGGTGGCGCTGGAGCGCACTTCCATGCCCTCGGTGAGGGCGTCGCCGCGGATCTCAATGTAATAGTCGTTTTCGGCGCCGGTGGTCACCGTCACCTTTTCAAAGGTGGCGTCGGCCCCTTCACCGCCGGTTTTCACCATCACGTATTTGGTGCCATCGGCCTCGGTGCCCACGGCGTCGTAGGGCACCACAAACACATTGTCGGTGGTGGACTGCACGATCTCCACGTTGGCGTTCATGCCGATGAGCAGCCCGCTGGAAGCGCCGTCCACCGAGACTTCGGCGGAGAAGGTGCCGCTGGTGGAGCTGCTGCCCTGACCGGCTGCGGTGGCCGAAGTGGCCGCCGTGGCGGTGGGGGAGATCTGGGTGAGGGTGCCGGAGATCTCGCCGTCGGTGGCGTCGCTGGTGATGCGGGCCTTCATGCCGATGGACACATTGGGCACATCGTATTCCCGAATGGTGACGGCGACTTTCAGGTCGTTGGTGTCCTGAATGGTGGCCACGGTGTCGCTGCAGATGCTGCCCACGGTGGCGTTCAGGCTGGTGACGGTGCCGCTGGTTTCGGCGGTGAGGGTACACTTGGTCAGCTGCTCCTGCAGGTCCTTCAGCGTGTCGCTGCTGCCGGATTTATCCAGATTCTTCTTCGCGGTGTCCAGATTGTCGGAAGCGGTCTCCAGCTGCTTTTCGGCCTGCTCCTTGGCGGTTTTGGCCTGCGTCCAGGCGGCCACGGCCTGATCCTTGGCCTGCACCAGAGACTGGTAGCCGGTGATGGACTGGGCGTTCTGCAGGTCTGCCTGTGCGGTTTGAACAACGCCCTGCTTTTCCTTGTAGGTGGTTTCCGCCGCAAGGGCTTCGGGCGAACCGGCGCCATAGGCGGTCAAAGCCGCGTTGTAGGCAGAGAGCGCATCGCTCAGGGCGCTTTCCGCACTGTCATACGCGGCCTGCAGGGCGCTCACCTGGTTGGTGGCGGCGTTCAGGTCGTCCCAGCTGTCGTAGTAGTCGCTCTCGGCGTCGGCGGCCGCGGTCACGGCATCATCATAATCGGCCTTGGCCTCGTTGTAGCTCTTCAGGGCCTTGTCGTAGGCGTCCTGGGTCTGCTCGGTCTGGCCGGTCAGGCTCTCCTGGGCGCGCTGGATCTGCTTTTCCAGGTCCTCGGTGTCCAGCGTGCAGATCACATCGCCGGCCTGCACGGTGTCGCCCACCTGAACGTTCACGGATTTCACGGTGTACTTCAGGTCGGTGGTCACGGTGGAAACGTTGGCGCTCTCCACGGTGCCGGTGGTGCTCACCGAGTTTTCCAGCGAGGTTTTCTGCAGGGTGGTGGTGCGCACAAAACTCACAGTGCTGCCCTGCGCGGCGCCCCGCTGGGGCAGGAAGCGCAGCAGAATGGCGGCGGCCAGCGCCAGAACCACCAAAAGCGCGGTGAATTTTTTGTGCAGCTTGAACCAGCCGCCCAGGCGGCCGAAGAATGCACGCAGCCTGCCGGGCTGCTTTGCGTCGGTTTCGTTCATGGAGAGAAGCTCCTTCCTCTTTTTTGGGCCGGGTGGCCCGCAATGTGTGGGATATCTGCCTTTATTTTGCCGGACGGCTGTGTGAGGTTTGGGGGTGGTTTGTGAAGGTTTGCCGTGCATTTTGTGAAAAATCCGGGTGCAAAAAAGCGCCCTGCACGGTGGTTCCATGCAGGGCGCTTTCATTCGATATACCGCGATACAGAGTTTATTTCTGTACAGAATCTGGTCAATCCAGCTCGAACTTGCCGGTGTACAGCTGGTAGTAGCGGCCCTTTTCGGCCATGAGCTGTTCGTGGGTGCCGCGCTCCACAATGCAGCCGTGCTCCAGCACCAGAATGGCGTCGGAGCCGCGCACGGTGGACAGGCGGTGGGCGATCACAAAGCTGGTGCGGCCGTACATCAGGCCGTCCATGCCCTTCTGCACCAGGGCCTCGGTGCGGGTGTCGATGGAGGAGGTGGCCTCGTCCAGAATCAGCACCGGCGGGTCGGCCACGGCGGCACGGGCAATGGCCAGCAGCTGGCGCTGACCCTGCGACAGGTTCGCACCGTCGCCGGTGAGCATGGTGTTGTAGCCGTCGGGCAGGTGGCGGATGAACTTATCCGCACCGGCCAGCTTTGCGGCGGCAATGACCTCTTCGTCCGGCGCGTCCAGCCGGCCGTAGCGGATGTTCTCCATCACGGTGCCGGTGAACAGGTGGGTGTCCTGCAGAACGATGCCCAGGCTGCGGCGCAGGTCGTCCCGCTTGATCTTGTTCACGTCAATGCCGTCGTAGCGGATCTTGCCGTCGGGCACGTCGTAGAAGCGGTTCAGCAGGTTGGTAATGGTGGTTTTGCCGGCGCCGGTGGAGCCCACAAAGGCGATCTTCTCGCCGGGGCGGGCAAACAGGCTCATGTCATGCAGCACAGTCTTTTCCGGCACATAGCCGAAGTCCAGATGCTCCACCCGGATGTCGCCCTTCACCTGCACCAGCATGGTCTGGTTGTCGCCGTAGGGAACCTTCCAGGCCCAGGTGCCGGTGCGCTCGGGCACCTCTTCCAGCTCGCCGTTCTCGGTTTCACGGGCGTTCACCAGGGTGACAAAGCCGCTGTCCTGCTCGCCGGGTTCGTCCATCACTGCGAACACGCGCTCGGCGCCGGCCAGCGCCATGATGATGCTGTTCAGCTGCTGAGACACCTGGCTGATGGGCTGGTTGAAGCTGCGGTTGAACTGCAGGAAGCTGGCCAGCTTGCCCAGCGTCAGGCCGCCGAAGCCCGCAATGGCCATGCAGGCGCCGCCAATGGCCACCACCACGTAGCCGAAGTTGCCCAGGTTCATGTTGATGGGGCCCATCAGGTTGCCCAGGCCGTTGGCCTTGGAGGCCGCCTGATACAGCTCCTCGTTCAGCTGGGTGAAGGCTTCCACGTTCTTTTCCTCGTGGCTGAACACCTTAACCACCTTCTGGCCGTCCATCATCTCCTCGATGAAGCCGTTCACCTTGCCCAGGTTCTTCTGTTGGGCGGCGAAGTATCCGGCGCTGGAACCGGCCACGGTTTTGGTGATGAACAGCATCAGGCCCACCATCAGCAGGTTCAGAATGGTCAGGGGCACGCTGAGCAGCAGCATGCTGACCAGCACGCTCACCACCGTGACCACGCTGGAGATCATCTGGGGGATGGACTGGCTGATCATCTGGCGCAGGGTGTCCACATCGTTGGTGTACAGGCTCATGATGTCGCCGTGGGAGTGGCTGTCAAAGTAGCGCAGGGGCAGGCTTTCCATGTGGGTGAACAGGTCGTCACGGATGCGCTTCAGGGTGCCCTGGCTCACTGAGATCATCACCATCTGGTAGGTGCAGGTGCACACAACGCCCAGGGCGTACCAGCCCACCACCTTCATCATGGCGTGGCCCAGAGGGGCAAAGTCCGGGTTGGCCTGGCCGATCATGGGCAGAATGTAGCCGTCGATCAGGGTCTGGGTGAACATGGTGCCCTGCACCATGGCCAGGCTGGAGCCCAGGATACAAACCACGACCAGCAGGCACTGGGGGCCGTAGTAGTGCAGCATAATGTTCAGCAGGCGCGCCATCACCTTGCCGGGGTTCTTCACTTTGGGGCCGCCCTGGCCCATCATTCCGCGCCGGCTGCCGGGGCCGCGCATGGGTCTTGCATTGGGTGCCATCAGGCTTCGCCTCCTTCTCGGTCCTCCGGGCGGATCTGCGACCGGTAGACCTCCTGATAAATCGGGTTGGTGTTCAGCAGCTCTTCATGGGTGCCGAAGCCGCTGATGCGGCCATCGTCCAGCACCAGAATGGAATCGGCGTGCTGAATGCTGGAGATACGCTGGGCCACGATCAGCTTGGTCACGCCGGGAATCTTCTCAGCAAAGGCCGCGCGGATGCGGGCGTCGGTGGCGGTATCCACGGCGCTGGTGGAGTCGTCCAGAATCAGCACCTTGGGGTTCTTCAGCAGGGCGCGGGCAATGCACAGGCGCTGCTTCTGGCCGCCGGACAGGTTCGCGCCGCCCTGCTCCACCATGGTTTCGTATCCATCGGGGAAGGTGTCGATGAACTCATCGGCGCAGGCCAGGCGGCAGGCCTCGCGGCACTGCTCGTCGGTGGCATTCTCATCGCCCCAGCGCAGGTTTTCGTAAATGGTGCCCCGGAACAGCACGTTCTTCTGCAGCACCATGGCCACCGCGCCGCGCAGGGTATCCAGGTCGTAGCGGCGCACGTCCAGGCCGCCCACCTTCACGCAGCCGCCGGTCACATCGTACAGGCGGGGAATGAGCTGCACCAGGCTGGACTTGGCGCTGCCGGTGCCGCCCAGAATGCCGATGGTGGCGCCGGCGGGAATGTGCAGGTCGATGTGAGACAGCACCTCGGCGCCGTCCTTCTTGTAGGCGAAGCTGGCGTCCTCAAAATCAATGGAGCCGTCGGCCACTTCCATCACGGGGTTCTCGCCGTTGGTCAGGTTGGAATCCTCGCTGAGCACCTCGCTGATACGGCGGGCGCTGGCCATGCTCATGGAGATCATGACGAACACCATGGCCACCATCATCAGGCTCATCAGGATGTTCATGCAGTAGGTGAACAGGCTCATCAGTTCGCCGGTGGTGAGGGTGCCGCCGATGATCAGGTGGGCGCCCTTCCAGCTGATGAGCAGGATGCAGGAGTAAATGGTCAGCTGCATCAGGGGCATCACCAGCATCATGCGGCGCTCGGCCTTCACAAACAGGTTGTACAGGTTGCCGGAGGCCGCCTTGAATTTGGCATTCTCGAACTTTTCGCGCACATAGGCCTTCACCACGCGGATGGCGGAGACGTTTTCCTGCACGCTGGCGTTCAGGTCGTCGTACTTCTCGAACACCTTGGGGAAGATCTTCATGGTGCTGCCCATGATGAGCACCAGACACACGGACAGGAACAGCAGCGCCCACACGTAGATCATGGCCATCTGGCTGTTGACCCGGAAGGCCATGAAAATGGCGCAGATCAGCGAGATGGGGGCGCGGAAGCACATACGCAGAATCATCTGGTAGGCGTTCTGGATGTTGGTCACGTCGGTGGTCAGACGGGTGACCAGGCCGGCGGTGCTGAAGTGGTCGATGTTGGCGAAGCTGAAGGTCTGAATGTGCTCAAACATACCCTGGCGCAGGTTGCGGGCAAAGCCGGTGGAGGCTTTGGCACCCCAGATGGCGCCCAGAGAGCCGAACAGCAGGCCCAGCAGCGAAACGGCGGCCATGGCCAGGCCCATCACCACAACGTGCTTCAGGCTGCCCACGGTGACACCCTTATCCACCAGGGAGGCGATCATCAGGGGAATGACCATCTCGCACACCACCTCAACGATCATGCACAGAGGGGTGAGCAGAGAGGGAAGCTTGAACTCCCCGATGTAGGGGGATAGTTTCTTAATCAAACGGGTTTACCTCCTTTTATAAAAGGAATCAGAAGAAAAATGGCGAACCGGTCAGCAGTGGTCGATGGGCGGAGGCTCCACCGGATGCCCATTGCGGGTGGGCGGCAGGGTGGCCTCAATGTTCTTGGCCGCCTTGACCAGAAGCTGCTGAAGCAGTTCCTGCTCTTCCGGGGTGAAATCCTGCAGCAGCTGCTCTTCCGTGCGCTTCAGGTGCGAGTGGATCGCCTCCAGCGTGCCGGTGGCCTTGGGGGTCAGGGTCAGCAGGCGGCAGCGGCGGTCGGTTTCGTCCACTTGGGCGGTCACAAAGCCTTTCTGCACCAGGCGCTGCACCAGGCCGGTGACGGTCACATGGCTCTGGTGGAGATATTCCTCCAGGTCACGCAGGGTGGTGCGCTGGCCAGTGCGGTGCATTAGAAAGACGAGCACATGGGCCTGTGAGCCGGTGAGGTTCATCTGCTCCAGCCGATGATTCAGCGACTTGCTAATTTGAATCTGAATGTGTTTGATGAGAACGCCCAACGGGTAATCGGGCATGAAATGGCCTCCTTTCCGGTAAAAATTCGAAGCGACATAACGAATATGTAGCATGCTAATATGTAGCATGCGAACTATTATAACGGCGCGGCCGGGCAAAGTCAATGTGAAAAATGTTAAGCTTTCATGAAATTCACCCGGGCAGAAACGGCCACGTCAGAATTCGCCTTGCGGACGAAAATATGCTACAATAAAACAAATGGAAACGCCGGGGCTGCAGCGCTGCGCGGCCGGGGGAGAGACTGGCCCGGCCCTGCTTGCCCGGCACGAACCCGGCATTTATAATGTAGTATATAAAATAAATAAAAGCAGGCGCGCCATGCCTGGGGAGGAACGCCATGGAACAGATTCTGGACCGGCTGTGCAGCCATCTGGACAAAAACAACTACAAATACGACCGCACCGAGACCGTGAGCGGCTGCGGCGCAGTGCGGGTGCGCTTCCGCGCCCACAACCTGGATGTGGTGGAGCTGCACATCCTGGCCGACCTGGAGAACACCAACCTGGCCCTGCGCTGCTTTGACGTGTGCCGGGTGCCGAAGGACCGACAGGCCCGCATGGAGCACTGCCTGAACGAGCTGAACCGCCGCCGCCGGTGGTACCACTTTTACATCGACGAGGAGGGCGGCGTGGTGGCCGCCTGCGACGCGGTGGTGGCCCCCGGAACCGCCGGCCCGGTGGGGATGGAGCTGATCCTGCGCGGGGTGGACGCGGTGGACGAGGGCTACCCCGTTCTGATGAAAGCCCTGTGGGGCGAAAAGGCGTAAGCCCCAACGTCAAAAGCGCGGCGGACGGCGCGCCGCGTTGGCAGTTGAATCCCGTTTGCACTCCGGCCCCCGGCGGCGCAGCTGCCCGGGGCCTTTTTGCACCCGTTTGGCCCGAAACCGGGGCGGAAAACCCCGGGAATACGGGGGACAAACGGCCAAAATATGGGCAAAAGCAGAAAAAGTGGAAGTTTTTTTGAAGGGATTATGAATTTTTTGCGACACCCCTTGACAACCTGAATTTATGGAGTAAAATGAACTTAGCACTCGAGAGAACGGAGTGCTAAAGAATGAAAGAAAAGAGGTGCAGGGCTTATGACAATGGACCCTCGCAAGCAGCGCGTGCTTCAGGCCATCGTGGCCCTGTATGCCATGGAGGGTGAGCCGGTGGGCAGCGGCCTGCTGAGCAATTATCTGGACCTTTCGGTGTCCAGCGCCACCCTCCGCAATGAAATGGCGGCCCTCACCAAACTGGGCCTGCTGGAGCAGCCCCACACCAGCGCGGGCCGGGTGCCCAGCACCAAGGGGTACCGGTATTACCTGGATAACCTGCTGGATGCCGATGAGCAGCTGCCCGCCGCCGAGCGCCAGGCCATTGATGACATCTTCGATGATCTGGACTATGAGCCCGAGCATCTGGCCCAGGGCGCGGCGCGGGCGCTGAGCCGCCACACCGGCTTCACCGCCGCCGTCACCACCCCCCGGGCGGACGATCTGTGCATCGCCCACTTTGAGGTGGTGCAGGTGGGCCGCTACTCCGCCGCTGTGCTGGGCGTGACCAGCGCAGGCGGTGTGTGCACCCGGGTGGCCCGGGTGGCCGAAGGCCTGACCCGCCAGCAGGCCGCCAATGTGGCTGCGGTGCTGAACCAGAACCTGACCTTTGTTTCCCCGGCGGACCTGACGCCCCGGCTGCTGGCCGGTATGGGCGCGGCCCTTGGGGCGGACGGGATGCCGCTCAGCCCGGTGCTGCTGGCAGCGGCCGCCCTGCTGCGGGAAGCGGTGCTGCCCAAGGCGTATCTGGAGGGCCAGCAGGCCCTGCTGGAATGGCCGGAGCTGGCCCCCTCGGTGGGCAAGCTGCTGCAAGCCTTTGACGATGGCGAAAGTGCCCGCAAGCTGCTTTCGCCCGCCAAACGGCGCACGGCGGTAAAGTTGGGTGAGGACCTGGAGACCCCCATGCCGGGGCTGTGCATTATGAGCAGCCGCTACCTGGCAGGCGGCGGCCTCACCGGCAATCTGGCCATCATCGGCACCAACCGGATGCCTTTTGAACAGTTGATGCCCCGCCTGGAGTACTTCGCCCGCAAGCTCGGGCAGTGTATGTCCGGACGGACACAGGAGGATGACGTATGAGTGAAGAAACAAAGAACACGGCCCCTCAGCCGCAGGAACCGGAAACGGCGCCTGCCGCCGAACCCGTGAAAGAGGCCCAGACCGCCGAGACCCCGGCCGCTGAGGAGCAGGACGTTCCCCAGGACCCCAAGGCCAAGAAGGAGTGGTTCGGCAAGAAGGCCGCCAAGGAGCTGGCCGCTGAGAAGGCCCGGGCAGACGCCGCCGAAAAGGCTGCGGCCCAGGCAAAGGATCAGCTGCTGCGCACGGCTGCCGAATATGACAACTTCCGCCGCCGCTCCGCCAAGGAGCAGGACGCCGCCTTCAACAACGGCGTGGGCTTCGCGGTGAATCAGATCCTCACCATTCTGGATACATTGGAAATGGCAGCGAACGCCGCCTGCACCGATGAGAATTACAAGAAGGGCGTGGTGATGACGCTGGACAAAGCCTCCGCCGCCCTCACCGCCCTGAAGGTAGAAGAGATCCCTGCCGAGGGCCAGCCCTTTGACCCCAACCTGCACAACGCCGTGATGCAGAAGCCCGCCGAGGACGGGCAGAAGAGCGGCACGGTGGTGCAGGTGTTCCAGAAGGGCTACAAGATCGGCGACCGGATCATCCGCCACGCCACCGTGGTTGTGGCCGAATAAATGGCTGCTCCGGGCGGCATGACCGCCCGACAATATAAAACCCCTGAGCGAAACAGCAAGTACCACCCCGGTGCCCCAAAGAAGGCACCACCCAAACAACGACATTCCCGAAATTGCAAATTAAAGGAGCGAATAGATTATGAGTAAGATCATTGGCATTGACCTTGGCACCACCAACAGCTGTGTTGCCGTTATCGAGGGCGGCGAGCCCGTTGTTATCGCGAACGCCGAAGGCGCCCGCACCACCCCTTCCGTTGTGGGCTTCACCAAGACCGGCGACCGTCTGGTGGGCCAGGTCGCAAAGCGCCAGGCCATCACCAACCCCGATCGCACCATTTCTTCCATCAAGCGGAAGATGGGCACCAATGAGAAGGTCACCATCGACGGCAAGGCCTACACCCCGCAGGAGATCAGCGCGATGATCCTGGCCAAGCTGAAGGCGGATGCCGAGGCTTACCTGGGCGAGCCGGTTACCGAGGCCGTCATCACCGTTCCCGCTTACTTCAACGACAGCCAGCGTCAGGCCACTAAGGACGCAGGCACCATCGCCGGCCTGAACGTGAAGCGTATCATCAACGAGCCCACCGCCGCCAGCCTGGCCTACGGTGTGGATAAGGAGACCGACCAGAAGATCATGGTGTACGACCTGGGCGGCGGCACCTTCGATGTGTCCATCATTGAGATGGGCGACGGCGTGACCGAAGTTCTGGCCACCAACGGTGATACCCACCTGGGCGGCGATGACTTCGACCAGCGCGTTATCGACTGGATGGCTGATGCCTTCCAGAAGGAGAACGGCATTGACCTGCGTCAGGACAAGATGGCTGCGCAGCGCCTGAAGGAAGCCGCCGAGAAGGCGAAGATCGAGCTGTCCAGCGCGATGCAGAGCAACATCAACCTGCCCTTCATCACCGCCGACGCCACCGGCCCCAAGCACCTGGATATGACCCTGAGCCGTGCTCAGTTTGACGCGCTGACCGCCGACCTGGTGGAGCGCACCATGAGCCCCGTTCGCAAGGCCTTGGCCGATGCCGGCCTGAAGGCCAGCGACCTGAAGAAGGTTCTGCTGGTGGGCGGTTCTACCCGTATCCCCGCCGTGCAGGAGGCCGTGAAGAAGGAAATGGGCATGGAGCCCTTCAAGGGCATCAACCCCGATGAGTGCGTGGCCGTGGGTGCTGCCATTCAGGGCGGCGTGCTGCAGGGCGATGTGAAGGGCCTGCTGCTGCTGGATGTTACCCCCCTGAGCCTGGGCATTGAGACCCTGGGCGGCGTGTGCACCAAGATCATTGACCGCAACACCACCATTCCCACCAAGAAGAGCCAGATCTTCTCCACTGCGGCCGACAACCAGCCCAGCGTTGAGGTGAACGTGCTGCAGGGCGAGCGTGAGTTTGCCCGCGACAACAAGAGCCTGGGTACCTTCCATCTGGACGGCATCGCTCCCGCGCCCCGCGGCGTGCCTCAGATCGAGGTTACCTTCGACATTGATGCCAACGGCATTGTGCACGTAAGCGCCAAGGACCTGGGTACCGGCAAGGAGCAGAGCATCACCATCACCGCTTCCACCAACATGAGCAAGGACGACATCGACAAGGCCGTGAAGGACGCCGAGCGTTTTGCCGAGGAAGATAAGAAGAAGCGCGAGGAGATCGACATCCGCAACGGCGCCGACCAGATGGTGTTCCAGACCGAGAAGGCTCTGGGCGAGCTGGGCGACAAGGTGGACGCCGGCGAGAAGGCCGATGTGGAAGCCAAGCTGAACGCCCTGAAGGAAGCCCTGAAGGGCACCGACATCGAGGCCATCAAGGCAAAACAGGAAGAGCTGCAGAAGGCCTTCTACGCCATCAGCGAGAAGGTTTATAAGCAGGCTGCCGAAGCTCAGCAGGCCGCGGGCCAGCAGCCCGGCGCAGGCGCAGCCGGCAACGGCGGCAGCACCGGCGACGACGGCGTGGTGGACGCAGACTTCAAGGAAGTGTAATAAAACCGATAACCGGATGACCCACAGAGCGGCTGGATGACCGCGACGCTCTGAAACGCCGCCCGGCCCGAAAGCAGGGCCGGGCGGCGTTGTGGGTTTATGACCTGGATAAAAAACTGCGTATCTACGCGGCATGAGGGTGAGATTGTATGGCAGATAAGCGCGATTACTACGAGGTGCTAGGCATTGCCAAGGGCGCCTCGGAGGATGAGATCAAAAAGGCTTACCGCAAGGTAGCCAAAAAGTACCACCCGGATCTGAATCCGGGCAACAAAGAGGCAGAGGAGAAGTTCAAGGAGGCCAACGAGGCCTATGAAGTGCTCTCCAACCCCGAAAAGAAGGCCAAGTACGACCAGTTTGGCTTTGCCGGTGTGGACCCCAACTATGGCGCAGGCCAGGGCGGCGGGTTCGGCGGCGGTTTTGGCGGCGGCGTGGATCTGGGCGATATCTTCGGCGACATCTTCGGCGGCGGTTTTGGCGGGTTCGGCGGTTCCAGCAGCCGCAGCAACCCCAATGGCCCCCGAAAGGGCGCGGACGTGCGTGTGCCCCTGACCCTGAGCTTTATGGAGGCGGTGCACGGCTGCACCAAGACCATCAGCATTACTCGGCGTGAAACCTGCCCCGATTGCAATGGCAGCGGCGCGGCCAGGGGCACCAGCCCCGAGACCTGCCCTGACTGCGGCGGCCGCGGCTATGTGATGCGCCAGATGCGCACCCCCTTCGGCGTGATGCAGAGCCAGCAGCCCTGCCAGCGCTGCGGCGGCAAGGGCAAATTCGTGAAGAACCCCTGCACCCACTGCCATGGCACCGGCAAGGTGGGCGTGAAGAAGAGCCTGGAGGTGCGCATCCCCGCGGGTGTGGACGACGACCAGAGCGTGGCACTGCGCGGCCAGGGCGATGCCGGCCTGAACGGCGGCCCCAACGGCGATGTGATCGTGCTGCTGAACGTGAAGCCCGATCCCATGTTCCAGCGGGACGGCTACGATGTGTACGTAAATGTGCCCATCACCTTCAAGCAGGCGGTGCTGGGCGATGAAGTGGTGGTGCCCACGGTGGACGGCAAGGTGGAGTACACGGTGCCCGAGGGCACCCAGAGCGGTACCACCTTCCGGCTGCGGGGCAAGGGCATCCCCTATGTGGGCGGCCGCGGCCGTGGCGATCAGTACGTCAAGGTCAGCGTGGAAATCCCCAAAAAACTGAACAAGGCCCAGAAGGAAGCCCTGAATGCCTTTGACGAGTGCATGAAGGACGAGAACTACGTGCAGCGCAAGAGCTTTTTCAAGAACCTGCGCGACAAGTTCGAGGGCAAACAATAAGCGCAAGCGGCTCCCATCAGAGAGCAGCGGGCGGACCCGGCAGTGCGGGCCCGCCCGCTTTTTTTGTGCCGGCAGCAACGCGGCGCTGCGATTTTGGCGTAAAGCCGGGTATGCCGGGGATGCTTGCGCGCCGGCTGGCGGGAAATTCTCGTGACTGTGCACAAACAACGGCGCGAAATGCTGTGGCACTCGATGAAAATATCGTGGATAATTGACATTTACACCGAAGAAGATGTAAACTATAGTTGACAAAAGGAAAGCCCGTCAGAGAGGAGATGGTACACATGGCGCAGAACGAGCGCATGAAGCGGGCGCGCAAAGAGCTTGGCCTCAGTCAGGAAGAGCTGGCCCGGAAAATCGGCGTCAGCCGCCAAACCATCAACATGATCGAGCGAGGGGACTACAACCCTACGCTGAAGCTCTGCATCCAGCTCTGTCACGCCTTGGGCACCACTCTGGATGCGCTGTTTTGGGAGGAGGAAACACTATGAAAACACTGCGATGGGATCTGTTTTACGAGATTCAGCACATGGAGACGGTGGCGGACGAACGCACCGCCCGTCTGGAAGCCCGCCGGAACAAATGGCTTCTGAGGACCTATCCGTGGCTGCTGCTGGTCATCTATCTGTTTGCAGGTATGTTTGCTGGGTGGGACGGTGGCATACGGCCCCTGCTTCTGCTGGCGCTGTTTTTGCCGGTGCTTTGCAACACGCTTCTGTCCCTGCGGGACGGCACCCTCTGCACCGACGAGGACCATGAGGGCGCGCAGTCCAGCCGCATCGGCGCAAAAATCGACCTTCTGGTGAGGCCCTACTTCGTCTTTTGGTACTTCTTCAATCTGCTGTTGCAGGGGTCGACGCCGTCCCGGTGGGGATGGGAGATGCTCTTGGCGCTGGCCCCGGCGGCGGGGTGCACCTGCCTGTACTGGGCGCTGGCGGCCATGGCCCATGGCCACTGCCTGTGGAAAGCACAGCAGGAAGGGGAAGAGGTGCCTCCGCCCTCCCGCCGCGAGGGCCTTGCCAAACTGGCGTGGGCCCTGCTGCTGGCGGCGAGCGTGGCGCTCACCGTGCTGGGTGTGCGGAGCGTTCAGCAGGCGGCGGTTCCGGAGGAGCTGAGGCCGCTGGAGAACCTCACCGACCCCACCTGGACGGTGCCCGAGGAAGGACAGGTGTGGACGGCGGCCTGCCGGGTGCAGGTTCCGGACGTGCCCGGCGTCATCGCCGGCGAGACCCAGGGCCTTGTCTGGCTGGGGCAGATCGACAACACCCGGTACCGTGTGTCGCTGGCCATTGAGAACGGCCAGGTGGCGGCGGCCTGTCTGCGCCGCTCGGTTCGGGATGCGCAGGGTGCCGCTTGGAGCGACTGGTCCGACGAACGCTGGCAGGATGGCCGCTGGCAGAACGCCCTCGACCTGAACCTTGCCCAGCGCAGCTGGGCGGAGCAGCACATCAGGGCCGGCTGGAACGCCCCGAACCTGACCGACGGCCAGCTGCTGGGCTGGCAGGCGGAGAACGGCCGCTACCGGCTGGACCGGTGCGACTGGGCGATGCTGACCACCGGCGCGGAAAAACAAACTGCATTGAGCAATCTGCCCGAAGAGGAGCAGAACCACTATTTCTATACTCTGGACGACGCCGGGCGGAACATTGCCTACCAACGCCTGAGCGCGGACGGCAACGGCAGCAATGCCTGGGTGCAGCGGAATGAGGGCACAGCGGAGGAGTTGGCCCGCCAGATCGAGGCGCCGTTTGTGCCGGATTGGTACAGCGAGAACCTGCTTCCCGTCTGGCAGACCCTGCCCGATGCCGGGACCTGACGAAACGGAGGGATCGCTATGAAACGAGCGGACATTCGCTGGAATCTGGTGTTCGAGTTCAATCGGATGAATCTGGTGCAGGACGAGCGTACCGAACAGGAAGCGGAGAAGGACCGGAAGATCAGCCTGATTTGGACGGCGGCCCTGCTGGTGCTTCTGCTCTGGCCCCTTCGGGATGAGGGGGCTTTGCGGGGGATGGCCCTGGTGGATCTGTGCGCAGTGGCCCTGCGGGCGGTGCTGGACTGGCGTGCCCTGCACGGGGGAAGCTTTCTGCTGACCGGCAAGACCGTCACCGCATGGAACGGCCTGAGCCGCGCGCTGCTGGGCGGCATCTGGACGGGCGCAGCGCTGTACTACCTGCTGGGTGCCCGCAGCCTGCTGACGGCGCTCGGCGCGGCGGTGCTGGGGTGCGGGCTGTACGGGGCGTATCTGGCGCTGGCCCAGACCCATGTGATGAATCGGGCCAAACAGGAGGACCCGGAGGGCTGGTGGCCCAACGAACACCCCGGCCGGGGCCTTGCAGTGCTGCTGGCTCTGGCAGCCGCAGGGCTGGCCATGATGGCCGCCGGGTGGAATTTTGGCTGATTGCGCGGATGTGAGGCGGGGCGCGAATCACTGCTGCAACCTTATAATAAGAACGAGAGGTTGGCGTGGCTGTGCGGCTGCCATGGCCTGACCGCAAAGAAACGATGCCACCTCATCAGTCGGCTGACGCCGCCAGCTTCCCCTCGAGGGGGAGCCAATGACCGCGGCAGAAAGCGGCAACGGCGCAAAAAGCCTTTCCCTTGAGGGGAAGGTGCCGAACGAAGTGAGGCGGATGAGGTGGCATCTTGTGTCCGCAGCTGGATATGGAGGCGGCTCTGCACGCCCTCTCTCACAAATCGTGACAAAAAACAACAGAAATGCCCCCGGCGGGAATCACCTCGCCGGGGGCATATTTACAACAGATTGGTTGTACCTGGATGAAAATGATTGTACCGTACAGCAAACAGCTTACGGCGCGTTCTTTTTCGGCACGGGCGGCAGATCCTGATCGGCCACTTCCAGACGGCCGATGCGGCTTTCCAGCTCGGCCAGCTTGGTGGGCAGCACGTTGGGCACGTCCTGCTGGTTCAGGTCGTCGGCCGGGTTCACCTTTTCGCCGTTGATGCGCACCACGTTGGCGGGCACGCCGGCGGCGGTGCAGTTGGCGGGCAGGTTCTGCAGCACCACGCTGCCCGCGGCAATGCGGCTGTTGTCGCCAATGTACACCGGGCCGAGAATCTTCGCACCGGCGCCGATCAGCACGTTGTTGCCGATGGTGGGGTGACGTTTGCCGGTGTCTTTGCCGGTGCCGCCCAGGGTCACCTGGTGGTAAATCGTGCAGTTGTCGCCGATCTCGGCGGTTTCGCCGAACACGATGCCCATGCCGTGGTCAATGAACAGGCAGCGCCCGATTTTGGCGCCGGGGTGAATTTCAATGCCGGTAAAGCCGCGGCCCCACTGGCTGACCATGCGGGCCAGGAAAAAACGCTTATGACAGTACAGCCAATGCGCCGCCCGATGAAAGAGCAGCACATGAAACCCCGGATAGAGCAGGACGACCTCCACCAGACTTTTGGCGGCAGGGTCCAGCCGCTGGATGTTGCGTGCGTCTTCAAGCAAACCCATGGTTGTCTCCTTTTGATTCCCGAGCACTGCTGCCGAACGGTTTGGCAGAGTGCACAATTTGCGAACGGGAATATTGTACCATAATTCTAAGGACAGGGACAAGCTTTTTCTGTGAATGGTACCAATTGACACGCCGCGCCGGAATATGGTAGAATCTAAAGAAATCAATCGGAAGTTTGTGCTTTAGGAGGGCCGGGGCGGATGCCTGAACAGATGAGCTTTGCACATAAGAATATGCAGCTGTTCAGCCGCTTCGGTCAGTGCTCCGGGGCTGTGGCTTTCATTTTTTGTTTTTGACTTTTCCTTTCGGGGAAAAGTTTTTTTTTGCCCTGTTGCACAGGAGCGCTGTGGACCAAGGAGGTACGTGCCATGCTGATCAAACATGCCCGCGATGTGGAGGGCAAGCCCATTGAACTGCTTGTGAAAGACGGGGTCATTGCCGCCGTTGGGTTGGACTTTTCGCCGGAAGAGGGCGAGCAGGTGCTGGACGCTGAGGGGCGCACCCTGCTGCCGTCCTTCATTGACACCCACTGCCACTGGCGCACCCCCGGCTTTGAGTACAAAGAGGACATTGCCACCGGCAGCGCGGCGGCTGCGGCGGGCGGCTATACCTTTGTAAATCTGATGCCCAACACCAAGCCGGTGTGCTCCTCCCCCGAGATCGTGTTTCAGGTGGAGCAGGAGGCCAGGCGCATCGGCCTGTGCGATGCCAACCAGACCGTGTCCATCACCAAGGACTTTGACGGCCACACACTGGACCACCTGAAAACCCTGCCGGACACCATCCGCTTCATCACCGAGGACGGCCACGGCGTGCAGTCCAACGAGGTAATGGCCAAGGCCTTTGCCATCTGCGCCAAAAAGGGCATTACCATCATGTCCCACGCCGAGGATATGGACATCTCCCCCTGGGATTACCGCCTGGCCGAGAACATCGAGACCATCCGCAACCTGCACCTGTGCGAATACTACGGCACCCGGCTGCATCTGTGCCATGTCTCCACCAAAGAGGCCATTGCGGCCATTCAGGCCAGCAAGTGGAAGGGCGTGCCCGTCACCTGCGAGGTGACCCCCCACCACATCTGGTTCAGCCAGGATGAGTGCAATTACCGGGTGAACCCGCCCATCCGTCAGAGCGAGGATGTGCAGGCGCTGGTGCAGGCCATCCAGATGGGCATGGTGGACACCATCGGCACCGACCATGCGCCCCACTCCGCCGAGGATAAGGAAAAGGGCGCGGCCGGCATGGTGGGTCTGGAAACGGCCTTCGGCGTGTGCTACACCAAGCTGTGCCGCCAGTGCGGCCTGCCCCTGGCCAACTTGAGTGAGCTGATGAGCCGCAACCCCGCCGCCATTCTGGGTCTGAGCACCAAGGGCCGCATTGCCCCGGGTATGGACGCCGACCTGGTTCTGGTGGATCTGGACACTCCCTGGGAGGTAAAGGCGGAGAACCTGCACAGCAAGAGCCGCAACACCCCCTTTGAGGGCACCCGCCTGTACGGCCGGGTGTGCACCACCATCAAGGGCGGCAGGATCACCTATCAGGCGCAGTAACCAAACGCAGCGACAAAATACATTCGTTTCATTATTATAAAAGGAGAATTGCACGATGACCAATATGGACAAGCTGTACGAAGCGGTGGAAGCCCGCGGCCCTGTGTGCGTGGGCCTGGACACCGATTTTTCCTATCTGCCGGAGGAGTTTGTGCGCCCGGAGCTGACCGCCGGTGAGAACATCCTGCGCTTCAATCAGGCCATCATCGAGGCGACCAAGGCCGTCAGCGGCTGCTACAAGGTGCAGGTGGCCTACTATGAGAGCCTGGGCCTGGACGGTATGCGTGCCTACGCTGAAACCCTGAAGGCTGTGCGCGCCGCGGGCGTGCCCGTTATTGCGGACATCAAGCGGGGCGACATTGCAAAAACTGCCGAAATGTACGCCAAGGGCCACTTTGAGGGGGACTTCGAGGCCGACTTTGTGACCCTGGCCCCCTACATGGGCATGGATTCCATCGCCCCCTATCTGCCCTATGTGCAGGAGAAGGGCAAAGGCCTGTTCGTGCTGTGCCGCACCTCCAACCCCGGCGCGAAGGACTTTGAGTACGAAAAGCTGGCGGACGGCCGCCATGTGTACGACCTGGTGGGCGACAAGATGAACGCCCTGGGCAAGGAATGCATGGGCGAGCACGGCTATTCCAGCATCGGCCTGGTCATCGGCGGCACCCACATTGAGGAGGCCACCGAGATCCGCGCCAAATACGGCGACAGCTTCTTCCTCATTCCCGGCTACGGCGCCCAGGGCGGCAAGGCCGAGGACATTGCCCAGTACCTGACCCGCGGCAACGGCGGCGTGGTGAACTCCAGCCGCGGCGTGCTGCTGGCCCGCAAAAAGCAGCCCGGCGTTGCCTTTGACGAGGCCGCCTACAACGAATGCGTGAACATGAAGGAGGCCATTGCCCATGCCTGCCAGATGCTTTGATGCTCAGGTGTTCAGCCGCACCCAGGTGGCCCCGGCCATCCATCGGCTGACCGTTCGCTGGCCCGAGACCGTGCCCATGCCCCATGCGGGCCAGTTTTGCATGCTGCGGGCCTGGGGGCGGGACGAAGCCCCGCTGCTCAGCCGCCCCATCAGCGTACACGAGGCCTATCCCATTTCGGGCGACGAGCCCATCTGCGAAAACGGGCAGCCCCTGCAGCTGGTTACCTTCCTGTTTGAGGTGAAGGGCCGGGGCACCGACTGTCTGGCCAAGCTGGAGGCGGGCGACACCCTGCAGATCACCGGCCCCGCCGGCAACGGGTTTGACTTCTCCGGCCTGGCTGAGGGCACCCGGGTGGCCCTGGTGGGCGGCGGCATCGGCACCGCGCCCCTGTATCAGGCCGCGCGGGAGCTGGCCGCCATGGGCATCCGGGCGGACGTATACTACGGCTTCCGGGATGAACCCTATGAGATGGAGCCTTACCGCCACACCGCCGGTGTGGTGCGGGTGGCAACGGACAGCGGCCGGGTAGGCTTCCACGGCTTTGTGACCCAGATGCTCAAGCCCGAGCAGTATGACCTGGTGGTGTGCTGCGGCCCCGAGGTGATGATGCGCCGGGTGGCCGCCATGTGCGCCCAGCAGAACACCCGCTGCCTGGTAAGCCTGGAAAAGAAGATGGCCTGCGGCATCGGCGCGTGCCTGGGCTGCACCTGCAAGACGGCGTCCGGCGAGGGCAAGAGCGTGTGCAAGCACGGCCCGGTGTTTGACGCAAAGGAGGTGTTTGAATGAGCAACCTGCATGTTTCTCTGCTGGGAAAAACCCTGCCCGGCCCCGTGATCGCGGCCTCCGGTACCTTCGGCTACGGCGTGGAATACGGCGAGATCGTGGACCTGGGTGTGCTGGGCGGCGTGTGCAGCAAGGGCCTGACCCTGAACCCCAAGTACGGCAACGAGGGCGAGCGCCTGCTGGAGACCCCCTCCGGCCTCATCAACTCCATCGGCCTGCAGAACCCCGGCGTGCGGCATTTTATTGACAACGAGCTGCCCGCCATGCGCCAAGCCCTGGCGGGCACCGGCACGGCCATTCTGGCCAACCTGGGCGGCGGCTGCATTGAGGACTACGAAGAGGGCTGCGAGCTGCTGTGCCAGGCCGGGGTGGACTTTGTGGAGCTGAACATCAGCTGCCCCAACGTGAAGCACGGCGGCATTGCCTACGGCGTAAAGCCCGAGTCGGCCAAAGAGGTGGTCAGCCGGGTGCGTCGGGTGTGCAGCCGCCCCCTGATCGTAAAGATGAGCCCCCAGGCCGAGGACATCGGCCGCATGGCGGTTGCCTGCGTGGAGGCCGGGGCCGATGCCCTGAGCCTGGTGAACACCTTCCAGGCCTGCGCCATTGATCTGGAGAAGCGCCGCCCGGTGTTCAACAACATCTTTGCGGGCCTGTCCGGCCCGGCGGTGCGGCCCATTGCCCTGCGCATGGTGTGGCAGGCCGTGGGTGCGGTGGACGGCGCGGTGCCGGTCATCGGCCTGGGCGGCATTGCCAGCGGCGAGGACGCCCTGCAGTTCATTATGGCGGGCGCGGCGGCCGTGCAGGTGGGAACCGCAAACTTTGCGGACCCGCACGCCTGCCAGCGCATCACCCGGGAGATCGACCAGTGGATGGACGCCCACGGCGTGAACAGCCTGGATGAGATCCGGGGCTGCGCCCGCGGCTAAAGGCCGGCAAAAAAGCGGCCTTTGCCGCTGCGAAAATCATGCACATTGCATAAAATGCGGATTTTATGAGGATATATGCAAGAAAACCTTGAAAAACCTGCATTTTGCGATAAAATATACACTGACGAACAGCCCGGAGGGAACCCTGCCCGCCGGGGACGGATAGAAGGAGCAGATCATGAGTAACGTGAACGCCATTGAAGTTTTGAAGGATTGCCAGGCCTTCCTGGAGGGCCATTTTCTGCTGAGCAGCGGCCGCCATTCCAGCGCCTACTGCCAGATGGCTTACCTGCAGCAGTACCCCGACAAGTGCGCCCAGGTGATGAGCCTGGTGGCGGAGCAGCTGAAGGAAATGGACATTGACGTGATCGTCGGCCCGGCCATGGGCGGCATTGTGTATGCGTATGAGCTGGGCCGCCAGCTGGGCAAGCGGGCCATCTTTACCGAGCGCGTGGACAATGTGATGACCCTGAAGCGCTTCTCCATCCGTCCGGGCGAGAAGTGCATCATCGCCGAGGACGTGGTGACCACCGGTGTTTCCAGCCTGGAGACCAAGCGGGTCATCGAAGAGGCCGGCGGCGTGTGCCTGGGCATCACCTGCGTGGTGGACCGCACCAAGCCTGAGGCCCCCTCGCCCATTCCCATTCTGGCCAGCGCTGTGAAGCTGGACCTGCCCAACTATCTGCCGGAAGAATGCCCCATCTGCGCCGAGGGCAAGCTGCCTTTGGTTCACCTGGGCAGCCGCAAGATGAAGGAAAAGGCTGTGCAGAGCATCAACGGCTGAACCCCAACAGCCGGCGAAAGCGAGGTAACGAAATGAACGCATATTTGTATTTGGCCAACGGCATGGTGCTGACGGGCCAGAGCGTGGGCGCCGCCGGTACCACCATCGGCGAGGTGGTGTTTACCACCGGCATGGTGGGCTTTCAGGAGACCCTGACTGACCCCAGCTACTACGGCCAGATCATCACCCAGACCTACCCCCTCATCGGCAACTACGGCATGAACAGCCAGGATTACGAGAGCGACCGGGTGTGGTGCCGCGGCTACATCGTGCGGGAGGCCTGTGCCCATCCCAGCAACTGGCGCTGTGAGACCACCCTGGACCAGTTCCTGAAGGATCAGAACGTGATCGGCATTCAGGGCGTGGACACCCGCTTTTTGACCCGCACCATCCGGGAAAGCGGCGTGATGAACGGCGCGATCTCCACCGAGATCCAGCCGGAGGACAAGGCCGCCGTGGCCGAACTGATGGAAGAGATCAAGGCCTACACGATCGTGGACGCGGTCAAGACCACCACCTGCAAGGAGCCCCGGGTGTACAACCCCGAGGGCGACATCCATGTGGCCCTGCTGGACCTGGGCTGCAAGGAGAACATTGTGCGCTGCCTGGTCAAGCGCGGCTGCAAGGTGACGGTGGTGCCCAGCTTTACCACCGCTGAGCAGCTGGCAGAGCTGAACCCGGACGGCCTGATGCTGTCCAACGGCCCCGGCGACCCGGAGGAGAACGTGGAGGTCATTGCCGAGCTGAAGAAGATGCTGGGCACCGGCATTCCCGCCTTCGGCATCTGCATGGGCCATCAGGTCACCGCCCTGGCGGCGGGCGCTTCCACCGTGAAGATGAAGTACGGCCACCGCGGCGCCAACCAGCCTGTGACCGACTTTGCCACCGGCCGCACCTTCATCACCAGCCAGAACCACGGCTACGCGGTGAAGGGCGACACCCTGCCCGCCGAGATGGGCAAGGTGAGTGCCGTCAACGCCAACGACCACACCTGCGAGGGCGTGGATTACACGGCCTGGAACTGCTTCACCGTGCAGTTCCATCCGGAAGCCAACGGCGGCCCCAAGGACACCGAGTTCCTGTTCGACCGCTTCATCGACCGCATCAAGGCGGCCAAGAAAGGGGAGTGCTGAGCCATGCCTAAGGATCCTTCGATTAAAAAAGTTCTGGTGATCGGCTCCGGCCCCATCATCATCGGCCAGGCGGCCGAGTTCGACTACTCCGGCACCCAGGCCTGCCGCGCGCTGAAGAGCGAGGGCATCGAGGTGGTGCTGGTCAACTCCAACCCCGCCACCATCATGACCGACCCGGACATTGCCGACCGGGTTTACATTGAGCCGCTGAACACCCAGGTGGTGGAGCGGATCATCAAGATCGAAAAGCCCGACGCCATTCTGCCCAACCTGGGCGGCCAGACCGGCCTGAACCTGTCCATGGCGCTGGCCCGCAACGGCGCGCTGGACCGCAACCATGTGCGCCTGCTGGGCTGCCGCCCCGACACCATTGACCGTGCCGAGGACCGTCAGCTGTTCAAGGACACCATGGAGAAGCTGGGCCAGCCGGTCATTCCCAGTAAGGTCGTGGAGGACCTGGACGACGCGCTGGACTTCGCCGAGGTGATCGGCTACCCCGTCATCGTGCGCCCCGCCTTCACCATGGGCGGCACCGGCGGCGGCATCTGCGAGGACCGGGAGAAGCTGCATGAGATCGCCACCAACGGCCTGCGGCTTTCCCCCATTCACCAGATCCTGGTGGAAAAGTGCATCGCCGGCTGGAAAGAGATCGAGTATGAGGTGATGCGTGACTCCAAGGGCAACGTGATCACCGTCTGCAACATGGAAAACATGGACCCCGTGGGCGTTCACACCGGCGACTCCATCGTGGTGGCCCCCAGCCAGACCCTTTCCGACCATGAATACCAGATGCTGCGCACCGCCGCGCTGGACATCATCACCGAGCTGGGCATCGAGGGCGGCTGCAACTGCCAGTTTGCCCTGAAGCCCGACAGCTTCGAGTATGCGGTCATCGAGGTCAACCCCCGTGTGAGCCGCTCCTCCGCACTGGCCAGTAAGGCCACCGGCTACCCCATCGCCAAGGTGGCCACCAAGATCGCCCTGGGCTACACCCTGGACGAGATCACCAACGACGTGACCGGCGAGACCTGCGCCTGCTTCGAGCCTGCCCTGGACTACTGTGTGGTCAAGTACCCCAAGTGGCCCTTTGACAAGTTCGTGTACGCCGACAAGAGCCTGGGCACCCAGATGATGGCCACCGGCGAGGTGATGGCCATTGCGGGCAGCTTTGAGCACGCCCTGATGAAGGCCGTTTCCTCCACCGAGCTGGGCCTGGACACCATGACCCTGCCCGAGCTGGAGAACCTGACCACCGAAGAGGTCATCGCCCGGCTGCCCCGGCAGGACTCCGAGCGTGCCTTTGTGGTGTACGAGTGCCTGAAGCGCGGTGTGGACCACAAGGTCATCTACGACGTGACCAAGATCGACTGGTGGTTCCTGGATAAGATGCAGCATCTGGCGGACATTGAGAACGGCCTGAAGACCCAGCCCCTCACCGTGGAAGCCTACAAGAACGCCAAGAAGTACGGCTTTTTGGATAAGACCATCCGCCGCCTGTCCGGCCAGGAGCTGCCCTGCCAGCTGAACGCCGGCTTCAAGATGGTGGATACCTGCGCCGCCGAGTTTGCGGCCAAGACCCCCTATTTCTACTCCAGCTTCGAGGAGGACAACGAGGCCGCTGAGTTCATCGCCCAGCGCTCCGACCCCAACAAGAAGAAGGTGCTGGTGTTCGGTTCCGGCCCCATCCGCATCGGCCAGGGCATCGAGTTCGACTACTGCTCCGTGCACTGCGTGTGGACCCTGAAGGAGCACGGCTGTGAGGCGGTGCTGGTCAACAACAACCCCGAGACCGTCTCCACCGACTTTGACACCGGCGACCGCCTGTACTTCGACCCCCTGAACCCCGAAAGCGTGGACCACATCATCGCCACCGAAAAGCCGGATGGCTGTGTGGTGCAGTTCGGCGGCCAGACGGCCATCAAGCTGGCCAAGCACCTGGCGGAAAAAGGCGTGCCCATTCTGGGTACCCCCGCAGACGCCATTGACGAGGCCGAGGACCGCGAGCGCTTCGATGAGCTGCTGGAGCGCTGCCAGATCCCCCGGCCCCAGGGCACCACGGTGTTTACCACCGAGGAGGCGCTGGACGCCTGCAAGACCCTGGGCTACCCCGTGCTGCTGCGCCCCAGCTACGTGCTGGGCGGCCAGAACATGATCGTGGCCTACAACTCCGGCGACGTGAAGGAGTACATGGGCGTTATCACCAGCCATGTGGATATGAGCAACCCCGTGCTGGTGGACCAGTACATCCAGGGCACCGAGTGTGAGGTGGACGCCATCTGCGACGGCGAGGACTTCCTCATTCCCGGCATCATGGAGCACATTGAGCGCACCGGCGTGCACTCCGGCGACTCCATCAGCGTGTATCCGCCCCAGACCCTCAGCCCCAAGGTCATTGAGACCCTGGTGGATTACACCGGCCGCTTCGCCCGTGAGCTGCATGTGGTGGGCCTGGTGAACGTGCAGTACGCCGTGAAGAACGACAAGGTGTACGTCATTGAGGTGAACCCCCGCTCCAGCCGTACCGTGCCCTACATCAGCAAGGTGACCGGCGTGCCTATGGTGGATCTGGCCGTGCGCTGCTGCCTGGGCGAGAAGCTGCGGGATATGGGCCACGGCATCGGCCTGCACCCCAACGCCCCCTATGTGGCCTGCAAGGTGCCTGTGTTCAGCTTTGAGAAGCTGCACGGCGTGGACACCCAGCTTGGCCCCGAGATGAAGAGCACCGGCGAGGTGCTGGGCATTGCCCCCAACTTCCACGACGCCCTGCTGAAGGGCCTGGTGGGCGCCGGCTACGAGTTCAAGCACCCCGGCCCCGGCAGCTGCTGCATCTTCTCGGTGAAGGACAGCGAGAAGGCCGAGTGGGTGGAAGTGGCCTACAAGCTCAAGCAGATGGGCTACAAGCTGTACGGTACCAGCGGCACCTGCCATTACTTCAACAAGGAAATGGTGGCCTGCAACGAGGTGCGCGGCATGAGCGGCGAACGCCCCAACGTGATCGACCTGCTGGAGAGCGGCCTGGTGGACTATGTGTTCAGCACCAGCGCCCATGGCCGTGACCCCCAGCGCGACAGCGTGAAGATGCGCCGCAAGGCGGTGGAGCTGTCCATCCCCTGCATTACCGCCATCGACACCGCCAAGGTGCTGGTGAACGCGCTTCTGGGCGATCACTCCATGAAAAATGTGCCCCTGGTGGATATTTCCAAGCTGTAAGCAGCGGTCTGGCGGTAGGAGTGCCCAAAATGTGCATATCAATGATAAAAGTTGATGTGCAAAACCTGCCGTTTTGTGTGCAAGCCCTTGTGTAAACACAAAAAGATGGTAACATATTGACGGACAACCGCCGAGAATGATGCTCGGCGGCAGATAACGACAGTGTTTGTGCCCGGCCTCCGCTCGGCGGAGGCCGGGCACACCGCCCAGAGGGACCCGGCTGGCGTTGTTGGCGGCAGCCGGAAGGGCGGGAAGGTTTTTTGGGTGAAAGGAAGTTCTCAATGACGAGATCGCAGTTGATTGCCTACGTGGCAGCCGCCACTGGCATGACGGAAGCAGTTGTGGAAAATGTAATGGACAGCGTGTTCGACACCATCGTAGAAAAGTTGCAGCAGGGTGAAAAGGTCACCATCGCGGGCTTTGGCCGCTTCGAGATGCGCGAGCGCAAGACCAAGTCCTTCACCAACCCCAAAACCAAGGTGGCCAGCCAGCTGGCCCCCACCACCATTCCTGGCTTTAAGGCCAGCGGGCGGCTGAAAGAGCGCCTGAGCAAGTAAACGATTCGTTTTCGGCGTTCCGGGTTCTCCATTATTTCAAGGAGACCGGAACGCCGGTTTTTGTTTGGGTGGCGCGGCGCAGGCCGGCATGGTATAATGATGACAGATTGCGGCCAGGAGGGCGGATCCCCACGGGAACATCCAGCCGGGCCTGCCGCCGGGCAGCGCTTCGGGCGGCAGCGGCCGATGCGCCCGCCCATTCTGCAAAAAAGGCCGCCGCGCTTCTTACAAAAATCCGGTCCGACGGGGCCTTGAAAGGAAACAACCACCATGCTTTATAGTGAACTGAACGTCAGCCCGCAGCTGCACCAGGCCGTGGAGCGCATGGGCTTTACCGAGATGACCGAAATTCAGGAAAAGGTCATTCCGGTGATGATGGCCGGGCGGGACGTGATCGCCAAGGCCCCCACCGGCACCGGCAAAACCTGTGCCTTCGGCATTCCGGTGATCGAGAGCCTGAACCAGGAACTGGCCCGCCCTCAGACGGTGGTTCTGGCCCCCACCCGGGAGCTGGCCCAGCAGATCGCCGGAGACCTGGAGGACCTGGCCCACTTTATGCCGGCGGTGCGCATTGCCTGCGTGTACGGCGGCGCCAACATGCAGGGGCAGATCGACCGGCTGAAAAAGGGCTGCCAGATCGTGGTGGCCACCCCGGGCCGCCTGATGGACCATGTGCGCCACCGCACCATTGACCTGGGCGCGGTGACCACCGTGGTGCTGGACGAGGCCGACGAGATGCTGAACATGGGCTTTTATAAGGATGTGCGCCACATCATTGACCTGATGAAGGCCCGCAAGCACCTCTCCATGTTCAGCGCCACCATCAGCCGCGAGGTGATGGACATCGGTTGGCTGTACCAGAAGGACGCCGCCGAGATCACGGTGCAGCCGGTGCAGGAGAGCCTGCCCAAAATCACCCAGTACAAGCTGAAAACCACCGGGCGGGACAAGCTGGCCGACCTGGCGCAGATCATCCTCAGCGGCGGCTACGGCCGGGTGATGGTGTTCTGCAACACCAAGTTCACCACCGCCACCCTGTGCAACCAGCTGGCCCGGCTGAACTTCCAGGTGGACTGCCTGCACGGCGACCTGTCACAGGCGGAGCGGAACAAGATCATGACCGCCTTCCGGGAGGGCAAGCTGAAGGTGCTGGTGGCCACCGACGTGGCGGCCCGCGGCATTGACGTGGAAAACGTGGACGCGGTGATCAACTACGACGTGCCGGACTCCAACGAGTATTACACCCACCGCATCGGCCGCACCGGCCGTGCCCGCCGCCAGGGCGTGAGCTACCTGATGTACACCCCGGACGAGGAAAAGCGGGTGGCGGAGCTTCTGCGCCTGACCCGCAACCAGGCCACACCCGTCCACTTCGATTTCAACCACGAAAAGCTGGTGGAGGAAAAGGTGGAGCAGGGAGACCGGTTCAACATCCGGGCCTACTTTTAAGGCAGGGCAAAAATAATTTGCCTGCGGTGACCGACAAAAGGCTGGTGCCGGCGAGAGTTATGGTGTAAGATAAAAAAGAAATCACCGCCGCGGCAACCAAATGTTCCCGGTGAAGCAAACAGGAGGAAATCATTATGATCCGTGCTACCCGTAATATGCTGGACTTCTTCGAGCGCAAGGGCATGAAATATTCGCCGGACATTGACACCACCAAGGCCGGTAAGGACGTGGTGACGGTTACTTACACCGGTGACAACAAGGACACCATCCGCTTCAAGATCTTCGTGGACCCGGATGAGGACAATGTGGCCATCCGCGTGTGGACCATTGCCAAAACCACCAACACCCGTCAGGTGGCGGCGGTGTCTCTGGTGCTGAACGACCTGAACAACAACTACCGCTGGTACCGCTGGTACCTGGACGATGACCGCGAGGTCACCGCGGCGGTGGATGCGGTGATCACGGCCGACACCATCGGCGCCATTGCCTATGAGCTGGTGCAGCGCGGCGTGAACATCATCGACGAGAATTACCCGAAGGTGATGAAGGCGCTGTGGAGCGACCAGTAACCAAAACCAAGCGGTAAAACGCCCGGAACAGGCTGGGAGTGGCCGTCTTACAGTCCGTTTCCGCCTCAGGGAAAAGGCGGCGGCGGGCTGTTTTCGTGTGTCCGGCGTGCCGCAAAGCAACAGCCGCCCAAACGGGGCGGGGGAGGGAAAGAACGTATGAAAGAATATAAAAGCATGCTGCACTATCTGGCGGGCAGCTTCGGCATAGCGTGGCTGGTGTGGGCCGTTGCGCTGTCCGGCAAACTGCCGGCAAGCTCGGCGCAGTGGCTCACCACCATTGGTATGTTTGCGCCGCTGCTGTCCACCGTGATGCTCAAGCGGAGCTGCCCGGAGGCCAACGTGGGCTTCCGGCTGAACCTGAACTTCAAGCGCGGCTGGATGTTCTATGCGGTGGCCCTGTGGGGGCCTGCGCTCATCACCTTTGCAGGTGTGGCGGTGTATTTCGCGGTGTTCCGCAACTATGATGCGAACATGGGCTACATGGAGTCCAGCGTTATCGCCATGTACGGCGAGGAGGCCTACCAGGCCCAGGGCGGCCTGTCCATCATCAAGGCGATGGCCAAGCTGCAGATCATCCAGGCGGTGACGGTGGCCCCTTTCTTCAACGCCATCGCGGGCTTTGGCGAAGAGGCTGGCTGGCGCGGCTGGCTGTACCCCACCCTGTGCTCCCGTCTGGGCGCGGTGAAGGGCATGGTGGCCGGCGGTGTGATCTGGGGCCTGTGGCACCTGCCCCTGACCGTGAGTGGCCACAACTACGGCACCGATTACCCCGGCTGGCCTGTGCTGGGTGTGGTGGCCATGGTGATCTTCTGCATCAGCGCCGGTGCCTGCCTGTATTGGCTGAGCCTGCGCTGCAAGAGCATTCTGCCCGCGGCGCTGGCCCATGGTGCCATCAACGCCATTGCGGCGGTGGGCAACTACTGGCTGCCTGCCGACGGGGCAAACTTCCTGTACGGGCCCAGCCCGTCCGGCCTGGTGGCGGGCCTGCCCCTGCTGGTGCTGGGCATTCTGGCCATGTGGGACATTGCCCGCATGGAAAAGACCCCCATGGCCCTGTAAGCCTTTGCCTGTGAACTGAAAATTTTACAAAGGAATTCCGCCCTCTCCGCCGGCTGTGTCCGTCGGGAGAGGGCGGAATTCTTTTTGCATGAATGCCCGCCAAAATCCCCTTTGAAATCTTGCGCTGTGAGTACAAAAGTGCAAAAACGGTCCGAAAAGTCCAGCATGCGGCTGCCCTATGCCACAGACCACCAAAATTGGAAAAGAATAACACAAAACCGTTGAGTTGGTACAAAAAAGGCAAAGATGCACAAATTTGCGTCGAAATTTATGGCTGTGAAAGGTGTACAGAATCGGTTGCACAGTTTGCGCAGTTTTGATATACTGAAAACAAATCGGCAACGGGGCCGGATTTGACCAAAAAGGTCACGGACCGGCCGAAAACGATGCACGGCAGGCCCACAGCTGAATATCTATGCGACCTGCCGCAGGGGAGGACACCATGAAGCAAAACGAACGATTCCGTCTTTGGCGGGACATCGTCTGGCTGACCCAGCTTGGGTTCAGCATGGTGTCGCCCCTGCTTCTTTGCATCTGGGGCGGCTGGCAGCTGCAGCACCGGTTCGGCTTCGGCCCCTGGGTGATGGCAGCGGCCATTGTGCTGGGGCTGGGCGGCGCGGCCAGCGGCGTGGCGGGGTTTGCCCGCCTGATGCTGAATCGGGCCAAGCGCAGCCAGGCGCCGCCGGGCTTCAACGAGCACCGGTGACACCGCCGAACAAAAACGCCGCTGCGGCCCCACGCCGCAGCCACAGGGGAGGGACGCATATGAAATTGCAGCCTGCCGTTCGGCAGGAGACCATCCACATTGCCGCCGGGTGCGCCGTGGGGTGCGCCGTGATGCTGGCGGTGTTCGCGGCGTTGGGCCGCCTGGATTACACCGTGGCCCTGGGCGCAGGGCTGGGCTGGTGCCTGGCGGTGGCAAACTTCCTGCTTTTGGGCCTGTCGGTTCAAAAAGCGGCCGGGGAGAGCGAGAGCCGCGCCAAGGCCATGATGCAGACCTCCTACACCATGCGCAACCTGATGTGTGCGCTGGGGGTGATCGTGGGGTTCGTGGCACCCTGCTTCCACTGGGTGGCCGTGGTGCTGCCGCTGTTCTTCCCCCGGCTGACCATTGCGTTTATGCAGCTTACCGGCCGCTATAAGCCGGAAAAAACCACCGGGGCCTCCGGCGATGAAGGGGGGGAACACGAAGTATGAACATTAGCGTTCAAGGCGCACCGATCTATTTCACCATTCCCATCTTCGGCGGCATTCCCATCTCGGCCACGCTGGTGGTCACCTGGCTCATCATGGCCATCGTCACCGGCCTGTGCCTGTGGCTCACCCACGACATGAAGGTGTCCAACGTGAGCAAGCGGCAGGCGGTGGCGGAATTCCTGGTGGAGACGGCCCGCAACTTTACGGTGGGGAACATGGGCGAGAAATTCGCCTACTTCACGCCGTTTGTGGCGGCCCTGTTCACCCTGTCGCTGCTGTCGAACCTGATCAGCCTGGTGGGCCTGTACAGCCCCACGGCGGATCTTTCCACCGAGGCGGCCTGGGCGGTGCTGGTGTTTGCCCTCATCACCTACCACAAGATCAAGGCGAACGGCTTCGGCGGCTATCTGAAGGGCTTTACCCAGCCCATTCCGGTGCTGACCCCCTTCAACATCCTGTCGGAGATCGCCACCCCCATCAGCATGGCCTGCCGTCATTTCGGCAACATCCTGTCCGGTACGGTCATCAACGCCCTGATCTACGGGGCGCTGGCGCTGGCCAGCCACGCGCTGTTCGGCCTGCTGCCGGGCCTGCTGGGCGATGTGCTGAGCCAGATCCCCTTCCTGGATGTGGGCCTGCCGGCCATCACCTCGATCTATTTCGACTGGTTCAGCGGTGCGATGCAGGCATTCATCTTCTGTATGCTGACCACCATGTATATCGCCAACGCCGCCGAGGCGGACTGAACCCGCAACCCGAACCCATCCCGCAGGGCGTTTGCCCTGCATAAACCAGAAAACACAAGAAGGAGAATGAACTTATGGAAAGTGCAATCGTATTGGCCGGCTGCGCCATCGGCGCAGGTCTCGCCCTGATCGCAGGCATCGGCCCTGGTATCGGCGAAGGTTACGCCGTGGGCCAGGCTCTGTCCGCCATCGGCCGCCAGCCCGAGTGCAAGGGCGATGTGACCAGCACCATGCTGCTGGGCTGCGCCATTGCCGAGACCACCGGTATTTACGGCTTTGTTACCGGCCTGCTGCTGATCTTTGTGGCGCCCGGTATGTTCCTGGGGATGCTGTAAGCGGCCCGCCCCGGCCAATTGATACGGAAGGAGGAAGGAACCCTTATGGAGGGATTTCAGGCACTGGTGACCATCGTTCCCTGGAACTTTGTGGCCCAGATCGCGAACCTGCTGATCACCATGCTCCTCGTCAAAAAATTCCTGTTCCAGCGGGTGCAGAAGATCCTGGACCAGCGCCAGGCACTGTGCAACGCCCAGCTGGAAGAAGCTGCCTCGGCCCGGGAAAAGGCCGAGCAGGCCCAGGCCCAGTACGAAGAGGCTCTGGCGCAGGCCAAGGCCGAGGCCGGTGAGATTGTGAAAGCTGCCGACCGCACCGCCGCCGCCCACAGCGAGGAAATTCTGGAGGATGCCCGCCGCCAGGCCCAGGCCATGCTGGCCAAGGCCGAAGCAGACATCGCCCAGCAGCGCAAGAAGGCGGTGAACGAGGTGAAGGACGAGCTGGGCGGCATTGCCGTGGACATCGCCAGCAAGGTGGTGGAACGGGAAGTTCGCCCGGAGGACCACGCCAAGCTCATCGACGAGTTTATTCAGAATGTGGGTGACGCCTCATGACGACCGACGTTGCAAAGGTTTACGGCGGCGCGCTGTATGACCTGGCCGCCGAGGAAGGGCTGGAGGACGAGCTGCTGACCCAGCAGCAGACCCTGGCCCAGGTGCTGGCCGCCGAGCCTCAGTGGCTGCGGCTGCTGGCGATTCCCAGCATCCCGAAGCCCGAGCGCACCGCCCTGCTGGACGAGGCGCTGGCCGGGGTGCACCCGTATCTTGTGAATTTTTCCAAGATCCTCTGCGAACGGGAGTCCATCGGGGAGCTGCCCGCCTGCTTTAAGGAGTACCGCCGCCGCTACAACAAGGCCCACGGCATTCTCACCGCCGTGGCCACCGCCGCGGTGCCCATGACCGAGGAGCAGAAGGCCCGCCTGACCGAAAAGCTGGCGGCCGTCACCGGCAAAACCATCCATCTGGAAACCCGGGTGGACGAGAGCTGCCTGGGTGGCGTGCGGCTGGATGTGGAGGGCGTGCGGCTGGACGGCACCCTGAAGAGCCGTCTGGACACGCTGCGCCAGACCCTGGCGGCCCCCGCCGACTGAGGCGGCAGCCCCGGAACCTGTTTGAACCATTCAAAACAGCGCGCCCTCTGCGCTTTGGCAGGCGGGCGGCGCTGACAGACCAAAAGAGAAAGTTGTGGTGAAATTACTGCCATGCAACTGAAACCCGAAGAGATCTCCAAGATCATCCGGTCCCAGATCAAGCACTACGAGAACACCATTCAGCGCAGTGAGACCGGCACCGTCATCCTGGTGGGCGACGGCATTGCCCGGGCCTCCGGCCTGGACAACTGTATGGCCGGCGAACTGGTGGAGTTTGAGAACGGTGCGTTCGGCCTGGCGCAGAACCTGGAAGAGAACACCGTGTCCATCGTGCTGCTGGGCAGCGACCAGGGCCTGAAAGAGGGCAGCCTGGTCAAGCGCACCGGCAAGGTGGTGAGCGTGCCCGTGGGCGAGGGAATGATCGGCCGCGTGGTGAACGCCCTGGGCCAGCCCATTGACGGCAAAGGCCCCATCACCGCCAGCGAGTGGCGGCCCATCGAGTGCCCCGCCCCCGGCATCATTCAGCGGCAGCCCGTGAAGGAGCCGCTGCAGACCGGCATCAAGGCCATCGACAGCATGATCCCCATCGGCCGCGGCCAGCGTGAGCTGATCATCGGCGACCGCCAGACCGGTAAAACCGTCATTGCCACCGACACCATCCTGAACCAGAAGGGCAAGGACGTGCTGTGCATCTACGTGGCCATCGGCCAGAAGCGCAGCACCGTGGCCCAGCTGGTGGAAACGCTGGAGCAGGCCGGCGCCATGGAATACACCACCGTGGTGGCCGCCACGGCCTCGGAGCTGTCGCCCCTGCAGTACATCGCCCCCTACGCAGGCTGCGCCATGGGCGAGTACTTCATGTACAAGGGCCGCCATGTGCTGATCATTTACGACGACCTGTCCAAGCACGCGGTGGCCTACCGTGCCCTGTCGCTGCTGATCCGCCGTCCCCCGGGACGTGAGGCTTACCCCGGCGATGTGTTCTACCTGCACAGCCGCCTGCTGGAGCGGGCTGCCAAGCTCAGCGACAAGCTGGGCGGCGGCAGCATGACCGCCCTGCCCATCATCGAGACCCAGGCGGGCGACGTATCCGCCTACATCCCCACCAACGTGATCTCCATCACCGACGGCCAGATCTTCCTGGAGACGGAGCTGTTCCACTCCGGCGTGCGGCCTGCGGTGAACCCGGGCATCTCGGTGTCCCGCGTGGGCGGCAACGCCCAGATCAAGGCTATGAAGAAGGTGGCCGGCACCCTGAAGCTGATTTACAGTCAGTACCGCGAACTGCAGTCCTTCGCCCAGTTCGGCAGCGACCTGGACGCGGACACCAAGGCCCGGCTGGCCCAGGGCGAGCGCATTGTGGAGGTGCTGAAGCAGAACCGCAGCGCCCCCGTGCCCGTGGAAAAGCAGGTGGCCATTCTGTACGCGGTGGTTCACGGCGAGCTGAAGGACATTGCCGTGGAGCAGGTGGGCGCGTTTGAGCAGGCCCTGTACAGCTGGCTGGATGCCCATGCGCCCCAGTATCTGGAAGCGGTGCGCACCACCGGCAAGCTGGAGGGCGAGACCGAAGAGGTGCTGAAAGCCGCCATTGCCGACTGCCGCGCCGATTTCTTAAAGACCCATTGAGGAGGTGACGAGCCATGGCTGGTTCCATGAAGGACATTAAGCTGCGCATCCGCAGTGTGCAGAGCACCATGCAGATCACCAAGGCCATGGAACTGGTGGCCTCCTCCAAGCTGCGCCATGCCCGCGAGCGGATGGAGCAGGCGCGTCCCTATTTTGAGACGCTGCAGGCCACCCTGGCGGACATTGCCGCCGCCAACACCGAGTTTACCTCGCCGTATCTGGCCCGCCGCCCGGTGAAAAAGACCTGCTATATCGTGATTGCAGGCGACCGCGGCCTGGCCGGCGGCTACAACGCCAACCTGTTCAAGCTGGTGGCCCAGGCCGCCGAGGGCAAGGAGTGCTGTGTGCTGCCCGTGGGCAAAAAGGCGCTGGAGCACTTCCAGCACCGGGGCATGAGCATCCTCACCGAGGAGTTCAGCCCGGTGGAGGACGTGACCGTGAGCGACTGCTTCTCCATGTCCCGCCTGGTAGCCCAGGGCTTTTTGAAGGGCGAGTTCGATGAGATCCACCTGTGCTACACCCGGTTTGAGTCCATGCTGACCCAGACCGCCAAAACGGTGCAGATGCTGCCCATGGCTGCCCCCAAGCCCCGGGAGGACAAGCGCCCCCGCAGCCTGATGCTGTATGAGCCTTCCAGCGAGGCGGTGTACGACGCCATTGTGCCCGAGTACTTTGCGGGCCTGATCTGGGGCGCCGTGTGCGAATCGGAAGCCAGTGAGCAGGCGGCCCGCCGCACCGCCATGGATGCGGCCAGCAAGAACGCCGGCGAGATGATCGAGAACCTGAACCTGCGCTACAACCGCGCCCGTCAGGCCGCCATCACGCAGGAGATCACCGAGATCGTGGCCGGCGCAGAGCAATAATTGAAGTTGAACGGCGCAGTTTCTGCGCCGGACCGGGGGCCGGTCACGGCCCCGCAGTAAGGAGTGAAGTCCATGTCCAAGCAAAACATCGGCACGGTCATCCAGGTTACTGGCCCCGTGCTGGATATCCGCTTTGCGGACGGGCAGCTGCCGAATCTGCTGAACGCCATTGAGATCGACAACCAGGGCAAAAAGCTGGTGGTCGAGGTGGCCCAGCTGATCGGCGACAATGTGGCCCGCTGCATTGCCATGAGCAGCACCGACGGCCTGGTGCGCGGTGCCAAGGCCGTGGATACCGGCGGCCCCATCACCGTGCCCGTGGGCGAGGGCTGCCTTGGCCGCGTGTTCAACCTGCTGGGTGAACCGGTGGACGACAAGCCCGCCCCGGAAGTGACCGAGCGCTGGCCCATTCACCGCGACCCGCCCGCCTTTGACGAGCAGCAGTCCGAGACGGAGATTCTGGAAACCGGCATCAAGGTCGTGGACCTGATCTGCCCCTACGCCAAGGGCGGCAAAATCGGCCTGTTCGGCGGCGCCGGCGTGGGCAAGACCGTGCTCATCATGGAGCTGATCAACAACGTGGCCAAGGAGC